>NZ_JBMYIX010000002.1:0-1106864 GCF_049629585.1 Flagellimonas algicida
GAGGAACATGGAGCCCAGCCTTCGCAGGCGCGGGCGTGTACACCTATACCGTGACCGCAACGGCACCCTGCACCACGGACGCAACGGCAACGGTCACCGTGACCGAACAACCACAGCCCGATGCACCTTTGGATGTCGAGAGCTGTGACGCCTACATCCTACCCGCCCTGGCCAACGGCAACTATTTTGATGCACCCAACGGGGGCGGCAACGCACTGTCAGTAGGAGACTACATAAACACCACAACAACGATTTACGTCTTCAGCCCCGGCAACGGGTCCTGCACCGATATGGAGAACTCCTTTACCGTGACCATCACTGGATTTGAGATATCGACCAACGTAGAGAATGAGACTTGTTGGCAAAGCCAAGATGGTATAGCACATGTGAATGTTTTCAATACAAATCTGCCTCTAACCGTTCAATTGGATTCAATGCCATCCACAATCTTTAACCAGAATGCTTTTTCCTTTGATAATTTATCAGCTGGAAACCATACATTGACCGTCATAGATCAAAATGGTTGTCAATCTGAAGCCAACTTTGAAATCTTGGCCGGTGGGCCCAATCTTGATGCATCCATAGAGCCCATATATTTATGTGATTCCGGATTGCCTTCCAATACCATTGCGGTCACACTGTCCGACCCATCCATCAGTAATGCTGTTCTCTACGCCCTAGATTCCACAAGCCCCAATGATTTTATAATGACTCCAGATTTTGAAGACATCACTCCAGGAAATCATTCATTATCCATATTGCATACCAACGGTTGTCTTTTGGAAATTCCCTTTTCCATAGATCATGTTGAGCCACTTAGCCTCTCTTTGGCGACTGTTTATGTAAATGAAATAACCGCCAATGCTTCCGGGGGGGGTCCTCCCTACACCTATTATTTCGGGGATAATCCTGGAAGTTCATCAAACACATTCACCATTGATAGGAGCGGAACTTTCCAAGTAAGGGTTGTGGACAATAACGGTTGTGAAACCACAGAAACCATAACGATGACCCTGATTGAAATATCGGTCCCCAATTTCTTCACTCCAAACAATGATGGGCAGAATGATTATTGGAGACCAAGGAACATGGAGTGGTTCCCAGATGTGCAAACTTACATTTTTGATCGATATGGAAGGAAAATCAAAATCATGGGAGCCATGGATGAAGGTTGGGATGGCCATTACGAATCAAAGCCCTTACCCTCTGGTGATTATTGGTACATCATAAAATTGAATGATGGCTCTGACCGAGAGTTTGTTGGGCACTTTACCTTATACAGATAAAATGAGTTAGCGATGAAAGGAATTATAAAAATAATATTGTTGTTACATCTGTGTATTTCAAATGCCCAAGAGTTGACCATTCCGCAATTATCCCAATACCTATCGGACAATCCATTTTTAATGTCATCGTCTTATGCAGGGATTGGAAACTATGTAAAAGTCCGCATGAATGGACTTACCCAATGGGTAGGTGTACGGGATGCCCCTGACACCCAATCCTTATCTGCCGATGTTCGCTTGGGAAATAGGTCTGGCATCGGAATGGTGCTCTACAATGATTCCAATGGTGAGACCAAACAACGCGGTGGTAAAGTTTCTTTCGCCCATCATTTGACCATTAACAAATATGAAAATCATTTTTTTTCCATGGCCATGTCATTCAATCTAAACCAGTTTAGAATAGACATTGAAAACTTTGAGGACAACAATGATCAAGCTGTGGTGGACGACCGATCATCAAGTAATCCCAATTTTGACCTAGGGTTTCTTTATCGAAAAGGAGGCTTTTACATGAGTTTGAATGTTGGCAACATTTTAAATAAAGATTTTAAAAAGTTCAATCCAATTTTTGAACCCAATACTCTCAGGAACTATTATCTCTATACAGGGTACAAGTACCGAAAAACCAAAAGATCGGATTACGAAATAGAACCTTCAATATTTCTACAATACTTTGAAAATGACAATAGGTCCGTGACCGACGTTAATTTAAAAATAAGAAAGTATGACTTTATTGATTACTACTATGTTGGTCTAACCTATAGGTTTTTGAACGATCAACTTGGAACGCCTCTTTATATTGCCCCTATCACAGGGTTGAAAAAAGGAGATTTTTATTTTGGATATTCCTATCAGCTCGTCATGAACGAAATATTGGGATACTCCACAGGAACCCACGTCCTTACCTTGGGCATTGACCTCTTCCAAGGCATTTCAAACTGTACATGCACTTATTAACAAACTAATACTATTAGATTATGAAGTCATTTCCCAAATCATTCAAACTACTTAGCATCCCCATAATTTTTTGCGGTCTTTTAGCCTTTTCATCCTGCAGTGATGATGATGGCTATTTTGATTCTGAAATACGAGAGATTGTTATCAACTCATCTACCCGTGATACCATTATCTATATTCCGGTACATCATGTGAGGGTTCCTGTATACCTGTCCGTTCCTAAAGATTGTGATGCCAATTCTCCTTTACCAGCTGTTGTAGTGCTACATGGCTCCGGCGGTATGTGGAAGGATGACAACCCTGAAACCCTAACTATGACCAGTCAATTCCGTGAATGGAAGGAGCTGTTAGACAATAACTGTATGGTTGGAGCCTTTGTTGACAGTTTTTCAGGACGGGGTGCTACTGAGAAAAGTGGAAAATGGGAAACAGCCCCGGATAATTTTAAGATCAGTTCCCAATTTATACGATCGAGGGATGCCAATGCTGCAATGTCCCAACTCAGAAAACTAAAATTCAAGGATGGGAGTCCAGTTGTACGTTCAGCGGATATAGGTCTATTGGGGTTTTCAGATGGTGGAACTTCGGTTATATCAACACTATATGACACCAACACAACACCAACCGGCTGGGAATGGACACAAAGTTTTGGGGGGAAGGAATATGATACTTCTTCCGGGGTAATGTCCCCTGAGCCAAGACCCCTGCAAGGGTTTGCCGGTGGCGTATTCTATTATGGAGGGTCTGGCGGGTACAATTACTGGGGCAGTAGTCCTTGTAACTCCGAGGCGTTGGAAAAAAATATATACCAAAACTATGCCCCTATTCTATTTCAAATCCCAACAGGGGATTCCCTTTCCGAAGGTTCTCTATGCTTAGCGGGCCTATTGGCCGAAAAAGGGAAGTCTGTTGAGCTTAACATTTATGAAGGAGTTGGCCATGGTTTTGATACCGATGACAATACCCAAAGCTCCAAGGCCCGAACAAAAACCTTGAATTGGTTAAAAAATATATTACATATGAATTGATATTATTCAAGCTACTCAACCTTCCCCGCATATTGCCCTATTATCCAACCTCCCTTTGCAATATGCTTCAATCTCCAAACCATTTGCTTTCCAATAGACCATATAATTATTGGTCCATTGAAAAAACCAACCCATCCCAATATGGGATTTGAACCATCAACCTCAAAAACAATTATTAGATCTGAAATAGACCCAAATCAGAACACCTAAACAAAAAGTTAACCGACATGAGAGAAAACTTTCTAGAAAAATGGATTCTAGACTTGATAAAGTCTGAATACGAACTTGGCAAAATTCCCAGACAGGCCACCTATAAACTCAGGGAACGCATGGATGATTTCATTGAAGTGACCATTGAATGGATAGATGAAGACGGCAATAGTCTTAAAATCGTGTACCACGCAAGATCATACGGAAAAAGAACAATAGGTGAAAGTACTGAATTCAAGGAAGACTCCATATTTGAATTGGAAAATTACTATACCCTGGAAATACACAGCTATGTAAACCACATCAAAAGAAATTACAGCACCCGAAAGATTGCCAACTATGATGTTATGAAAATTGTTGAACAATTGGAGGAGGAAATGAATGATGGGGAGCACTGAACCGTTTAAAATCGTGATTATGGAATACCATTCCCATACTGAAGTGTATTTCATCGATTAAAAAAGCGTTTTGTCGACAGATGCTTATCCGTCAATTCAAAAGGGGCATTCGTATATTCATGGGCATGAGGTCCAAACAGAATTTGTTACTTAGACTTAAGTTTAAAAAAGTTCCCAATTTTTAACCAAAAGACAAACGCTTATGCAACTGTTCACTATAATTTGGACCTTGGTCTGTGCCGCCATCATCATTGGATACCCGCTGTATCTTTTTAATAGACCCTTCACACCTAACGGGTTATATAAAAAAGATGTAAAAGAGCATTCAAACACCGTAGAATTACTGTCCATTGATATAACAAAGCAATTGCCTGGTTGGTCATTTACTTTGGATGTCCCACAGATTACAGAAGAGGTTCTTAATACATATCCCATCCTATTCTATCTGGAATCCAAAGATGCCTGCCTTAAGCTCCCGCTCAACAATACTGAGATGGGGTATACGGCCAGTGTATATAAAAATGTTGGTAAGGTATATGTAACCTTTAAGTCACTTAATGATGGTGTCACCAATTTCTATGTGCCCGCATGGCACCTAAGCAAATTGAAAATCCTTATCATTAAATCCAACGATAAAAAAATCTATGGGAATTGGGCTATAAAATCTGAAAAATCACTCATCCATAGAAACCTAAAAAGAGCCGGTATAAATTGGAACAGCTATGAGGATATCCTTGGGTATCTCAGCAATATAGCCGCTATTGATTTTAAAGGACACTTTGTGGCTCCGTCTCGTAAAAGACCCCATTATAATAGTAAGGCATCCTCATTACCTTCCAACAAACAAGAACTCATCTCAACAGGATGAACGTATTGTCTTAAGAGTATGTTAGCGTCCAGTAAAACTTTTAGTGTTCATTTATATGTCTGAAAATGGGGTTTCCCTGTTTTGTGGAAACCCCATTTCAAAGTATCAATATTAGCTTTTGGAATTATCTTTTATGACTTCCGTTAATTCAAACGTACAATCCATAAACCCAAAACATGCTTACGTCAAATCACAGCAAAAAAATATAGGTAAGGTAATTAGTTTTACTGCAATATCTAAAACAATACTAACAGAAAAATATACTGGGCCGTACGTAGACATCAAAACTCTATTCTTCAGTTCTGGCGATGAAGATAGTGCGGCCCAACTGCTTTAATCCAATCAAACGTCAATGAACTCACCATCAGTAATTCTTTTTAAAAGTGCTAAAAGCAAGTATGGGGTTATGCTGCGCAACAGCAATATGAAAGAACGAACATGGTGAGTTTTATATTAATTTAAATCGTCACAAGTGCCAAAAACAACCTCATCAATACATGAAACCCTATTTCTTCTCTGGACTCCCTCCCCCTTTACAGCAGAACAGGATAGATAATGATATGGTTTCTTTCCTTCACAACGTCCCAAATCTATCCATTGACTTTCACCTACAAATCTTCAAATCAAAACACGTGAATCAATAAAGAACATGAACAGTAAAAACAGTAAGAAAAATCCTTTAGATCAATAATTAAAAGTGGAGAAATACATTTTTTGCGCAAAAGGATAGATACACCAGTTACAAATCAAAAAAATAATTCATAACTTAAACATTCACAATGAATTCAAAACATTTTAGGCAATACGCTGAACTCGTATTTAATCAAAATACGGTAGAGCACAGCCTTTCCTAATATGTCAAATATATGAAATAATACTATTCTTTCAAAAAAAGAAAGAAAATACATCAATTTATGCTTAGAAAGTACAATGCAAAAGAGTGATAAGGTAAAATAACCACCAAAACCAGCCAGCCCAATGACCTTAAAAGTAATTATCATTGAAGATGAAAAACACAGCAGGGAAACCTTAAAATCAATGCTTGAGGAATTCTGCAAGGACGTTAAAGTAATTGCAACAGCCAGTTCCGTATCTGAAGGGGTCAAAGTCCTCTCCGTATATAGCCCAGATGTAGTGTTTCTAGATATTGAACTACAATCTGGATTAGGTTTTGATGTCCTCACCCAAATTAAAGACCCTAGTTTTGAGGTCATTTTTACCACGGCATTTGAAAAATATGCCATCAAGGCCATCAAGTTCAGTTCCCTTGATTACTTGTTAAAGCCCATTGACCTGAGCGAACTGCAAGATGCCGTAGAAAAGGCCCGAAACCGCATGGACACCAATGTGTACCGGCAACAGATAGATACCCTAATGCAGAGTCTATCCAAAGAGAACCACAGACAAGAAAAAATATGTTTGGCCACTACGGCCGGCATGGAGTTCATTGCCATTGAAGAAATTGTCCTTTGTAAGGCAGATGGCTCCTATACCTCCTTTGTTCTACGCAATGAGAATACTCTTATGGTGAGCAAACACCTCAAAGAATATGAGAATCTATTGGGGGATTATCAGTTTATGAGGGTACACAACAGCTATGTCATCAACCTGAATGAAGTAAAGAAGTACGTCAAATCGGATGGGGGGTATATCATCATGAGCAACGATATGCATGTTAGCATTTCCCCAAGGAAAAAAGATGAGCTCATAGAAGCCATGAAACGACTTTAGCAAAAACCTATTCTTTGGTTTGGCGTTTGCTGGGTTCTCCATCCAACAGACCTTTGGTAAACTCGTTCAGGGTCTCCACTTTTTCCTCAAAATTGCCCTTTAAGGTCTTGCGGTATTCATTAAGGTTTTTTACCAAATCATCTATATTGTCCGGAATCACATCCTCAAAAAACTGCCGTAACCGCTTGGCTGTGGTCGGGGATTTCCCATTGGTGGAAATGGCCACCTTTACATTGCCCTTGGTAACAATCCCTCCCATGTAAAAATCACAATAAGGCGGGTTATCGGCCACATTCACCAAAATACTACGCTCCCTACAATCATGATATACTTGCTCGTTCACCTCCACCTTATCCGTACAGGCCACCACCATATGCTTGCCTTCCAAAAAGCTCTGATCATAGGCTGCTCTCGTAATCTCTACCTTATATCTATTGGCCAATTCCAAGGTTTCGGGCAAAAATTCCGGGGCTACCATCTGTACATTGGCATTGGGGCTGGACTTTAATAGAAAAGTCAGTTTTTCCAAGCCCACATTTCCTCCTCCCACAATAAGTATGTTCAAGTGGGAGGCCTTTAAAAATATAGGGTATAGCTCGTTCTGTTCCATCAATTACCTTTTCAATCCTTACAAAATCCCTTCCATGGGAACCAAGGATATAAAGATAAGGCTATTTCTTGATGACTTTTCCATCACTGGACAACACTTGCCGGATAATCTCCGCATCGCCCTTGTAATACAATCTACTATCCGAGTTGGCCGTAACATCTATGGTGCCGGTAACCGTTAAGAAGGCATCACTGTCCGATGTGAGGTCTATCCGCAAATCCTGTACTTCAAATCCATAATCCTTGAGCTCACTGTCCGAAGACATGATAGCATCCAGGCTTTCAACCGTTCCTACCATATCCACTTCGGCATCCGAGGCAAGTCTTATCTTGGCATCTTTTATCTTGGACTCGCCTTGCAGTCTGGAGCTGGACGAAAGGTTCAAATATGCATCCTGCACATCCAGATACATTTCGGCCTCACTGTCCGAAGCCATGTGGAGTTCCAAATCATCTGCCGTGATGTCCCCTTCAAAATAGGCATCGGAACTCAGTTCAATGGAAACCGTATTGGTGTTTATGGGGCTTTCCATATAGATGGCCGCATCTGCCGACGCCTTGAACTTGGAAATATTCTTGGTGGTCACATACAGTTCCATGGTCTCCTTCCCCCTGACCCGAACATTGTTCTCCAGTTTAACCACCAGTTTACTCCCTTCCATGTAGGCATCTATCCTTCTGAACAGATTGTCATTGGCCTTGATGGAAACCTTTTCCTCTGTATCGGAAAAAGTAACGTAGGCCCTAAAATCCGATGAAACTTGTAGTGCCCTTATGTTGTCAAAGTCATAGTCACGGGTAGATACCTCCTCCGAAACCCATATACTTTCTTGGACACAAGATGTTACTGTAAAGCCCAAAAATAGGGCAATAGCAATCCTTTGAATTGATTTCATACCATTCATTTTTTGATGTGATTAGATTAAGAAAAAGTTGTTATGAGCCGAGTTCCCGTTCCAATTTCAGTACGGGCATCCAATAAAAGTTTATGGCGGACCACTCGTTCATTTCAAGGTTTTGGGCGCTTCTCAAGAACACGGTCCCATTTTGTGAGAACACGTGTCTGGCCACCACTGCCTGACGCAATGATTGTCTGTTGTTTTTTGATTTATTGGCCATTGCGCAGGTGTTTTTTATACCGATTACGTCCCATATTAAAAACGCCCACTTTGAGTCCAATTCCCCCGGAAAACCCATTGATGTTGCGGAGCGGACTGGCATCCAATTCCAGCTTGCTGGAAAAACGATATTTGACCCCGGCTTCCAATTGCAGGTATCTAGAAATATTAAACAGCAGGCTCACCCCAGGTTCGGCCACGAAAATGGCATCGATATCATCTTCGTCAATATCGCCAATACGGTCGTCAAAGTCATTCCCCAGATAACCCACACCCCCGGCCCCAATGAGCAAGGGAAAGGAAAGGTTCACCACCGACTTGCTAAAAAGTATGGGCTCCAAGTGAAGCCCTCCGTATGCTCCTATCAAATCTTCATTGATGGTTCTGGGATTGTCCTGTTCAGAGTACAAGAAGACCCCTGCAAATCCCACTTCAAATTGTCGGTTGGCCACATAGGCCACCTTAAGTCCGCCCAAATAGGTAGATTTTCCCTTGATCTCCCCGTAATGGGTGGTGAGTCCCAAGTACACCCCGTGCACTACATTCTTACGGTCGTTGAATTCAATGTAGTCTACTTCCTCTTGGGCTTGCCCCATGGCCATACATCCGAAAAGAAGTATGGGAAGTATTGGTTTCAGTCGTATCATGTTTCGTTTTTTGGTTTTCGTTTTAAAGACATTCAAATTTTTAAAGGGTTGCATCCTCAGCAACTTTTATGTTGCATCAATCGGTAAGGACGATTACTCCTTTGATTCCATTGATGGTAAATTTCCCCTTGGTCCCGTTGCCATAGCTTGCCGTGATATCCCGAATCTTGCTTCCTTCATTGGTCACATTGGTCTTAATGTTTGTAAAGGTTTTGGGCACCCGCAGCAGGCCTTGCTCCAAGGTTGCTCCAAAGTCAAAGGCCAAGCCCGCAACGTTCATGTTGATCTCGGAGGATTCCTGTACAATATTGATGTCTGCATCAGGTTTGGACACTTTTTTGATGTCCACATCCGCAATCCTTAGTGTGAGGAACATCCCATTTGTTACATCGGCAATGTCAACATTTGAAAATTTAAAATCCCCCCGAAGACTTCCTACCATCATCAATTCCACTTCATCTTTACTGGAATAGAGTTCCAAATCCGCCACTTGATCTAATGCTATATCGCTACCACTGCTTAAAATTTTCAGCTTTTGGGCATGTTCAATGTCAATGGAACCATTGTCCATTTTAATATTCCCGTACCCCATGTTCCGGGCATTGAACTTTCCGAAGCGCATATCGGCCTTGGCCGTTGATATATCGCTATTGATCCAAATATCCCCATGCTGGAGGTCCGTTTCCAAATCCCCTTCCCATGCATCTATGATGATGTCCCCAAACTTATTGTTGATATTGAGCTCCGCATTGATGGGCAGGAATACTTCATAATCTATCTGCACATTGGATTTATCAAAATCGAACGGATTGGCCTTGCTGAAATATTTGGCAAAAAGATTGGCATCACGATCTTTTATTTCGGATATGAATTGGATAAAATTTCCGGCTTGGATGGCCTTGGGCTGAATCCGCTCCAATAGTTTTTCCGCGCTTTCATCCTTCCTATGGTTCACTTGTATGGAAACGGACACCTTGACTTGGTCCCTGCCCCATCCATTGATGACCACATTCCCATACTTATTTTCTATATGCACCTTGCCCGTAGGGGAGAGATCATAGGTCTTGTTCCATTGCTTGCTGTGTTCGCTTTGTGCGAGGGTGGCAATGGTCCAGAAAGACACCATCAGTGCCGTAATCAAGGTTTTATAGTGTATATCCCTCATAATCCATTTCGTTTTTTGAAGCGTTTATCTGTTTCAGCAAATTCTCTATCAACTCAATACGCTTTTTATAATTGTTCACAATAGCTTCGAGCACCCGTTCATTGTCCAGATTGTCCCGCATTTCCAGTTTTAGTTGCATGTATTCCTCGTCCAGCTCATCCATAAAGGACAAAAACTCTTCTTTGTCCATGGCAGAAAGTTTTGGATTTTCCTGTATCAACAATACCTGTTGATGGACCAAATGCTGATAATGCATGTCTATTTCCAAAAGCTCCTCACTGGCATACCCCTCTATATTTTGGCTTGGGGCATTCATCGTTACAAATGCCGTCAGTGAAAGTCCCACCAGCAACACAATGGATGCCGCCACCTTAAATCCTCTCGATTTCCAAAGTGGAATCACCTTGGGTTCCGTTTTCTCCTCCAATTGGGAGGCTATGTTTTTCCAAAGCTTGTCCCTGTCCACCTTGTGAACGTTAAAAGCTTCTTTGTTCTCCCTAATACGTTTTTCAAAATTGTCCATCATAACTCCTTTACAATTTGAATTAGTTTCTTTTTAGCGCGGTGGTATTGCGACTTGGAAGTGGAAGTGGTTATTCCAAGGATTTCCCCAATCTCAACATGGTCATACCCTTCGATCAGATACAAGGTGATGATTTGTCGGTACCCCTCCGGCAATTGGGCCAGACCGGTTTTTATCTTTTCCATTTCAAAATCATCCGCCTCCAATTTTTCATCTTCCTCTACGGGCTCCCCTTCATTTTCCATGGAAGCGAACAGCAACCGTTTTGCCTTTAAGTGGTTGATGCTCCTATTGATCACAATCCGTTTGAGCCATGCCCCGAAAGTGCTTTCAAACCGAAATGTGTCCAATTTTTTAAACGCCTCCACAAAGCTTTCCTGCAAGACATCCTCGGCATCCTCCCGAATGGTGAGTAAGCGCATGGCAACGTTGAACATGGCATCCACGTACAATCCATACAACTGGTATTGTGCGTTGGGGTTTCCTTGTTTGCTCTGCTCCACCAAAGCTTGGTGCGTAAAACGTACGTTTGCTTCCAAAAATCCTGGCCGATTATTCAATGACGCTAAAAATAGTTCTATTTCATTCTATCCCAATGACAAATCAAAAATGAAAGGGTTGCACCACTTTGATTTTTTTTATAAAAAAGCCTCCAACGTATGTTGAAGGCATGCTGCATGAGGTTAGGTTCTATGTTTGGTGTATGGTGCAGGGTAATGTCACTGGGACGCTGCCGCTTTTTTCATTTCTTTAAATTGATATCTGAGAAACAGTTCATGGCTTCCCCCGGTGTAAGCCCCTAAATTGGATGATGTTAGGTCGTAGGCATAGCCCGCATTCAAATTGGAATTGATTTGGAGTCCCAACAACACGGAAAAGGAATCATCCCATCTATAGGCCGCACCAAAGGTGAAGGTCTCCCTGATGATGGCATTGGCCGAAACATCCAAAATAATCGGTGCACCAGGGACCCACTTTATAAAAAAGGATGGCCGAAGCACCACTTCGGGGGTCACCTCGAACATTTTTCCCCCTATAAAATAGTAATGGAGCCGTTCCGCTGCGATTTCCTGTTCTTCGCCATCATAATGTTTTTGAGAAAAGAAGTTGGGGATGGCAAATCCCAAATAACTATCCTTGGTTTGGTAATACAGTCCCGCCCCAATGGTCGGGAAAAATTTGCTTTTGATATTGTTTTGAAAGGCCATATCGGGATTCTCGGTCAACCCTTTGGAGAAATCCACATCAAAAAGCCGTCCGCCAGCCTTTAGCCCAAAGGAGAGTTTTCGGTTCGTGCTGTCCAATTGTATGGTGTAGGACACATTGCCATCGACAAAAATCTCTGAAGAAGGCCCAAGTGCATCGTGGGCCAAAATACCGCCCACACCCAATTTATTTTCCAAAGGCGTGTCTACCGCCAAGACCTGGGTATTTGGTGCCCCATTGATGCCCACCCATTGGGAACGGTGCAACAACAAGGCCGTAAGATAACCTTGGGAACCGGCATAGGCAGGATTCACACTCATGGTGTTATACATGTACTGGGTAAACTGGGGATCTTGTTGTCCGGATACTGAAAAGCATCCAAGAAAAACCACTAGTAAACCCACAAGTCCAAGTCGTTTTTTCAATTGCTGCATATGTTTAATCAAGCTCCACCCCATTTCCTATCGATTTAGATATAACCAATCTGTTCGCGGCTCGGAGCCATCACCCAAGTCCAAAATATAATAGTAGGTGCCCACGGGCAACTGATCTTCTTTCTGCACAATGGCCCTGCCATTGGGCGTACCGTCCCAATCATTGTTGTAGGAGCGTTTTTCGTACACAATATTGCCCCATCGGTTATACACCTGAAGTACATTTTGGGGATATCTGGAAATACAATCGATCTTAAAATAATCGTTGACCCCATCACCATTGGGTGAAAACTCGTTGTAGACCACCAAACAACTAGGAGAAACAAAGGCTTCCGCACTGTCATTATCACTGTTGGTGTCCAACTGGTCCACAAAGGCTAAACTTGCCCTATTCAGGTACTCTTCAATGTCCAAAACTTCCACCGTGAGCTCAAGTTGGGCCGTTTCGGATATTTCCAAGGTATCCAACTCCCAAAAACCGGAAGCTTCATCATAAAAACCCAAAGAAGATTGGGAAGTGAGCAACCGATAGCCCCGTGGCAATTGTTCCTCCACGCCAATGTTGGTCGCAGGTACAGTTCCCAAATTTGTCACTGTTATGGTAAACACCACCTCATCGCCCATATTCACCGAAATCTTGTCCACTTCTTTTGTCAAAGCCAAATCCGTGGTCTGGGGAACCACAAAGGCACTGGCTTCATCATCGTCCTGTATCCCATCGGAAAAATCATCCATCGCGATTCCTTGGTTGGGATCACTGTCCGGGTCGGCAAAATCACTCGTGGTGATTTCGGCCACGTTCAAATACTCATCGGTTTCACCGGTTGGCGTGTTCACCATGGCGAGAATTTCCAAGGTTTCCGTATTCTGATTGAAAATAGTTCGGTTCACGTTCCACAAGCCCGTATTGGGATTATACACCCCGGCCGTGGCCGTATGGGATTGATAGGTGTATCCTATGGGTAGAAGATCAGAAATCGCTACCCCAGTGGCATCGGTAGGTCCACCATTGGTGACACTGATGGTAAATCGGACCAAATCACCGACATTCGGCGTGGGATTATCCACCATCTTGATCAGGGATAGATCGGCCAAACCATCCGGTACAGGAACCACGCTTACTTGATCGTCTTCCGAACCCAAATTGTTATTGGGTGAAGAGTCCGGGTCATATGTTCCCAATGCGATCAGCTCTGCGGTATTTTTATAATTTCCGCTGGGCAATATCAAGGCAGTCAAGACCAAGGTTTCCAAACCTCCACTTGCTATACTGGAAACCTGCCAAGAGCCTGCAATTTCATCATAAGTCCCCGTAGAGGTCACTGCGTTTATAAAACTGTAGCCTGATGCCAATTCATCTTCTATTACCAAAGCGGTAGCATCATTGGGTCCGGCGTTGTTCACTGTAATCGTGAAAACAATTTCGCCGCCCGCGGAAGGAGTCAGGTTGTCCGCAGTCATGGTCAGAGAAACATCCGAGACATGTCTGGGAGTTGTGGATTGTGTATCTTGATCATCTTCCGTCAGTATACCGTTGCCGGGAGTGGAATCTGGATCTACTTGAATGGCCGAAACTACTTCTGCCCTATTGGTATAGTTTCCTGAAGGATTTACTACTGCCTCAACATTGAGGATTGCATTAGCCCCTCCCGCAACACTTCCCAAGTACCAGAAACCACCAAAGGGGTCATATAGTCCTCCGGAATCGTCCGAAACATAGGTATACCCCGAGGGCAATAGGTCTTCCACCACTATGCCACTGGCATCGCTTGGCCCCACATTTTGCAAAGTCAAGGTAAATGTAACGGTATCGGAAACATCAGGGAATTCATTATCCACAGTTTTGCTCAACTCCAAATCCGAGGCCGGAATGGGAATGGTCCCGGCACTATCTTGGTCATTTTCAAAAACATTATTGTTGTTGGGTATGGAATTGGGGTCAAGGTTACTGGATGAAAATACTTCAGTCACATTGAAGTAATCTCCTGTAGCATTCACCGTAGCCACAATGTTCAAGGTTTCGGTCACCCCGTTGGGCAGTACGTTGTTCAGTTCCCAAATTCCCGTAGTAGCATCATAAGCTCCAGCTGTTCTACTATTGGAAACATAGGTATACCCAGAGGGCAACAGGTCCATAATCTCCACGCCTGTTACATCACTTGGTCCCAAATTGGAGATGTTGATGCTAAAAATTACATCTTCCCCTACCAACGGACTCAGTTTATCCACAGATTTACGCAACAGCAAATCGGATACCGGTACAGGTGTTGGCACCACCGTTTCCTGATCATCTTCGGAACCGTTGTTGTTTCCAGGGGTGGAATCCACATCCAATTCTGTCAATCCGGTCAATTCCGCGGTATTGGCATAATCGCCACTAGAGAGCACATTGGCCGTTATGGTAAGGGTTTCAGAGGTTGCATTGGCCAAACTCCCAACGTTCCAAACCCCATTCACTGCATTATAGGTTCCAGCTGATGGAACAGCACTTACCAATCCGTATCCGGATGCCAGCTGATCGGTGACCACCACATTGGTCGCTTCACTGGGTCCATCATTAAGCACAGTAATGGTAAATATAATCTGGTCACCCACATTGGGAGTTAAGTCATCTGCCATTTTGGTCACCGAAACATCCACCAAGGGATTGGGACTCACCACCACTTCATCTTGATCATCTTCGCTAGGAGTATTGTTGTTTGGGGTCGAATCTGAATCCATTTGATCATGGTTGGTGATTTCGGCCACATTGGTGTAATTCCCTGTTGGGTTAACATTGACCAGAATATTCACGCTTTCTGAATCTCCACTGGCCAAAGTTCCCACGTTCCAAATGCCCGTAGTCTCATCGTAAGACCCACCTCCATTATCGGAAACATAGGTGAATCCCGAAGGCAATATATCAGTTACTTCCACGGAAGTGGCCTCACTGGGACCTGCATTGGAAACCGTCAATGTGAATATAACATTATCACTCACCAAAGGTGGGGACTTGTTTATGGTCTTGGTCAAGGAAAGGTCAATGACTTCCACGGGGGATAAGGTCACATCGCCTTGATCATCCTCAGAAGGCACTCCGTTGTCAGGGGTCGAATCCACATCAAACCCATCGGATGCTTCCACTTGTGCTGTATTGGTATAGATTCCATTGGGGTTTACTACCGCATCAATGGTCAAGGTTTCCGAGCCCCCATTGGTCAACGTTCCTACTTGCCAAAGTCCACTGGCAGAACTATAAGTTCCTGCCGTGGCGGTATAAGAGACATAACTGAATCCCGAAAGTAATTGATCCTCCACCACAACATTCGTGGCGTCATCGGGACCATTATTGGTTAGGGTGATCTCAAAACTGATCTGTTCACCCACCTCAGGGGAAAGATTGCCGCCTACCACCGTCTTTGACAAAGACAAGTCTGCCTGTTGGGGAGAAGCGATTACAAAGTCTTCATCGTCCTCGCTTTGGTCACCATCATCATTGTTTGGGGTACTGTCCAAATCAATCTGATCACTAAAAGTGACCTCGGCGGTATGGGTAAATTCATTGGAAGTCCCTGTGGGGGGTTGCACCGTTGCATTGAACGTCAACGATACCGTGTTTGTTCCCAGCGGAACATTGAGTCCTGTCCAAACTATGGCTCGGGGTCCAACAAAAAAGGTTCCCCCATCACTTATGGTATTGACATTTTCGTAACCTGCCGGCACAATATTTTCAACAGCGACCCCTGTGGCATCCACATCCCCTAAATTGCTCAGATTGATGGTAAAGGTCACAATGTCTCCTACATCTGGGCTTGAATTGCTGGCCAAAGCTTCCAGTTCGAGGTCCACCCCTAAAAAGGTAACCCCTACGGTATCGGATGTCGTGGTGCAGGATGGGTCTGAAACCGTCCATTCAAAAATGTACGTCCCGGGAACCATTCCAAAAACTTGGGTGTTGGGGTCATTGGTATTGGCAAAACCCACCAAAGAAGGTCCGGATGATTGTGCCCAAGCTCCTGTTCCCGTAGCTGGGGCCACCGCATTCAAGAAGACATTCCCCACTTGATCGGCAGTCATATCCGGTCCGGCATCTGCAGAACATAATTGCCCGTACCCCATCTGAAGTGGTAAAAACAAAAACAAAATAACCAACAAGCGGTATCTTTTGTTCCAACGGCATTGAGGCATGTTCATAGTTGAGGAAATGAGGTTGGATCTAGGCATTACGCCTACTCAAACATATCAACAAACCTCAACAAAACGGAAGTTATGTTGTATCTGGTCGATCATTTGTTGTGAAACATTGAATACATGAAGAGAATCTTTTTGGAAAAATTGTTGTCGCACCAAAAAAACAACACATCAATTTACTGATTATCAATTATATACTGTCGTTTATGCAAAAAAATGCAAAGAGAGTATTAGATCCTCCGTATCTTTGTATTACAAATATTTTTTTCTTGAGGAAACACGGGCTTCCTATATTTTTTACTTTTTTGTATATCATGGCCATGATGCGCCCTGTACTTCCCGTTTTCGACTACCTTGTAAATCAGGATTATATCGCTGAATACCTGTGTATCAACAAGGATAAACCCATGCTCAATTGTAATGGGAAGTGTTACTTGGCCAAGATGATTCAGGAAGAACAGAGCGAAAAGAAACAAAACCTTCCGGCCATAGACTTAAAAGAATATCCTATAGGCTTTGTTGACATCCTTCTTTGTGATTTTTCAGATCAGACTTCCATTAAAAAGGCTTTACCATCCATGGTAACCCGTGAACCCAACCCATATATCGGTTCTGTTTTTCATCCACCCAATATTTGATTCCAATAATTAAGCTGGTTTCATATGATTTTCGTTTTCTTTTTTGAAAGCAAATAATCCTATGTCCAAAATCTAGTTTACCGCATAACAAGTGCGGAAACCTTTTATTTTAAATCATTTTAAAAGGAAACCCTTACTTAATTGCCTTGGGTCTCCAATAACCTCATTTATTTGAATCAATCATGAAATCAATATATAATTTGGCAGTAATGCTAACCCTATCCGTATTTATAATCTCTTGCAGTAGCGATGACGATGCTACGGAACTGACCGGAAACGGGATGGTAAAAATAGAGTTTGACAACAGTATGGCCGGGGACGACCTACTTTTGGGGTCTTCGTACACCAACTCTCAAAACGAGACCCTGACCATTAGCCGTCTCAACTACATTGTAAGCAATTTTAGGTTGACCGATGAGGACGGTACCGTATTTACCTATCCAAAAGACCAAGGGTATTTTATTACCAGTGAAGAAACTGGAACCACAGAAGTAGTCCTCATGGACGTGCCCGCCGGAAGGTACACCTCATTGACCTTTGGCATTGGTGTAGACCAAGAAAAATACCTTCAAGGCGCAGAAGGACAAGGGGATTTATTGACCGAAGCGGAAAGCACCAACATGATGTGGTCATGGCAAGCCGGTTATAAGTTTCTCAATTTTGAAGGAACCTTTACCTCATCTACGGTAGCAGACGCAACGGATTTTAAAATACATATGGGAAGCCATGGCTCCAGCTTGGACAATTATAAGGAGACAACCCTAAGCCTTGGTACGGAAGCTTTGGTAAGTGAAGATATGACGCCGATTATCCATTTGGTGGCAAATGCCAGCAATATACTTGATGGTGAGAACAAGATATCGCTTACGGAACAGGCTGTAATTATGGTCAGCGAGGAGAAATCCCCAAAAATAGCAGTGAATGCCTCAAACATGTTCACTGTAGACCATGTACATAACGGAGACGGTGGTTCCCATTAACACATAGATTGGGCCGTCCCATTGGGGCGGCTCTCTATCTCTTAATCCATAGTGCGATGAAATATCTTTTTTGGATGCCCTTGCTACTTGCAATGGTGTCTTGCACCAATGATGATGGCGAATATATCGCTGTGGGGGAGAATGAATTGTTAACGGTAACTCTTCCTTCCAATTTTCCTCCCATGGCGTACAATGTATCGGAAAACCCACCTACCAAATATGGGTTCGAGCTGGGAAAAAAGCTGTTTTACGATGGTAAACTATCTGCCAATGGCTTTATTTCCTGTGGTTTTTGTCATGAACAACGTTTTTCCTTTACCCATCATGGGCATCAGTTCAGTCATGGAATCGATGATCTTCAGGGTACCCGAAATACGCCATCCATAGCCAATATGGCCTTTTTCCAAGAGTTTGCATGGGACGGGGCTACCAATCATCTGGACCTGTTTCCCATTATTCCCATTACCAATGAGGTGGAAATGGGCGAGACCATGACAAGTGTCCTTCAAAAATTACAGGCAGATGAAGCCTATCAAAAGGATTTTAATGCCGCTTTTGAAGAAGGAGGTGTCAGCCACACCAATTTTTTAAAGGCCCTGGCCCAGTTTATGGTCATGATGGTTTCCTATAATTCCAAATACGACAAGTATGTGCGGAATGAGGATGGGGTCTCCCTAACGGACCAAGAACTTCAAGGCTTGTCCATTTTTCAGGAAAAATGCGCAAGCTGTCACACCACGGATTTATTTTCCGATGGCAGTTTCAGGAACAACGGCCTTCCTCCCAATCCCAACATAAATGATTTGGGCCGGGCAGAGGTCAGTGGCAGTCCTTCGGACAATTACAAGTTCAAGGTGCCCAGCCTACGCAACGTGGCCCTGACCGCACCCTATATGCACGATGGCAGGTTTGGAAGTCTGGAATCGGTCCTGAACTTTTACCAAAATGGGGTGCAAGATTCGCCAACCCTGGATCCATTGCTCAAAAATGGGAATGCTTTGGGCATTTCCCTGAACGATGACGAAAAGCTGGTCCTTATTGCATTCTTGGGCACGCTAACCGATGATGAATTTATTACTGATAAACGTTTTGCTGAATATTGAACATGAAAATTTATAACATAGTACTTATCTTATTTTTAGGGACCTTATCCCTGAAGGGAAACGAAATCCCGACCGACCCTTGTTCAAAATTAAATTCGAAGGGCTTGCTCCTCTATGACTTTTGCGACACCTGCGGTTGTAGTGGAAATGGGGGCAGCATGGGCTTTGGCACCGGTTTGAACAACAATTTCTTTGGGCTAAGGTATATAGGGCAACGGTACCAATCCAGAGATGGCATTTTCGCGAATTCCCCCTGGATCGATGAAAATTTCAATACCGTTCAATTATGGACCCAAGTGCCCATTGGACAACGGTTTATGGTAAATGCCGTTCTACCGTACCAATTCCACACCCGTACATTTGCAGATGGCATGGAACAGAACATCAATGGTTTGGGAGATGCTACGGTGCTTGGTTTCTATCAGGTACTACAACAAACCCCGGACAGTATTGTTTCCATAAAACCCGAACATACCCTACAATTGGGAGGTGGAATTAAAATGCCCACAGGAAAGTTTGATTCCGAAAACCTTGAGGGCAGCGTTAACCCTAGTTTTCAATTGGGCACAGGAAGTTGGGATTATCTATTGGCCGCCAATTATGGCCTAAAGCACAGAAATTGGGGATTGTCCTTTATGGTGAATTACACTTTCAAGTCTGAAAACGACAAAGAGTATCGCTTTGGAAACCAGTTGAATTACACCCTTAACACTTTTAAGACTTATTATTTTGGAACTGATTTTGCCCTTACTCCCCAAGTGGGTGTTGGTGGTGAACATTTCGAAAAAAATAAAGAATTTGGTTTGGAGGTCAACGACACGGGTGGTTATGCCTTTTTTGGAAAGGCGGGCGTGGAACTCAACTACAAGACCTTGGCCCTCGGGGTGTCTAGCATGCTACCTATGGCACAGGACTTGAACAATGGCAAGGTAGAGACTAAAAACAGATGGGCCATTTACGTAAACATCAACATTTAGTCCTTCCATTTTTGCATACGAAACCTCAGTCAAAGGATTGGGGTTTCGTATTTACTTATCCTAAGGTGTGACCCTAAATCAGGAGCAAGCAGTACAGGTTCCGGTCAAAATACAGTTCACCTTCTCTACCTGATAGCCCATGGGCAGCGAAAAATGCACCTCTTCCTTTAAACACTCTATGGTTTGGCATGTGGTACATCTGAAATGAAAGTGATGGGTTGGCACTTGGTTTTCCCCACAGTTAATACAGAAAGCAAAATACTGTTTCCCATCCTCGGCCACTATTCTGTGCACAATGCCGTCATCACAGAAACTGTTCAGGACCCTATAGATGGTTGCACGGTTTATATCAATGTCGATTTCCCGCTCAATGGCATCTTGGCTCATGGCCTTGCCTCTCCGGGACAACAAATCCAATACCGCTTCTTTGGTAGGTGTGCTTCTTCGTTTCATAATTTATTAATGCGACTTTGTTGCAATAATAAAAAATATTTCTAACTTTGACAACCCAATCCCTCATAAAACCATAAAATGGAACAAAGTAGCATTTTTGATGTGATCATAGTCGGCGGCAGCTATGCCGGTTTATCAGCAGCCATGGCCCTAGGTAGATCTTTAAAAAAAGTCTTGGTGATAGATTCGGGCGAACCCTGCAATAAACCCACGCCCCATTCCCATAACTTCCTTACCCAAGACGGAAAGACCCCCTCGGAGATTTCATCCATTGCCCAACAGCAAGTGTCACAATACAAGACCGTTCATTTTCATATGGATGTTGCCATTGATGGAAAAAAAACAGCCGAAGGTTTTGAAATCAGCACCCAATCCGGAAAAAAATTTGAAGCCAAGAAGTTGATTTTTGCCACAGGAGTGAAAGACAATATTCCCAATATCCCAGGTTTTTCTGAATGTTGGGGAAAAACAGTCATCCATTGCCCCTATTGCCATGGATATGAATTTCATGGAAGAAAGACCGGGATATGGGCCCCTTCTGAAAAAGCCTTTCATCTGGCCGGTTTGGTAAACAATCTTACACAGGACCTCACCATGATCCCCTCCAATAAAAGTGATTTTACAACAGAGCAAGTAGAAAAGCTTCAACAACATAACATCAAAATTGAAGAAGGTGAAATCCATCAGATTGAACATGAAAATGGAAACATGGTCCATATCGTTTTTAAAAATGGAAAAAAAATACAGCTCGACGCGCTCTATGCCGGAATCCCTTTTGAACAGCATTGCAAAATTCCAGAAACATTGGGTTGCGAAATCACAGAACAGGGATATCTCAGAATTGACGGGCTTCAAAAAACGACCGTAGATGGTGTTTATGCCTGCGGAGACAACACTAGTCCCATGCGCTCCGTGGCCAATGCCGTACAACAGGGGAATTTTGCCGGAGCGGTAATCAATAAAGAACTGACCGAGGAATCTTTCTGAACAAAACTGGCCAGTTTTGTTTGCTTCCTATCAAAAACTTGATATTAACATGGCTTAAGTTACAATTGCAGAACTTTTTTAATAAGTTTGTGGGATTATGAAAAAGAATCGTCTCATACATAGCATTGCGTACTTTTTCCTCGCACTGTTCCTTACCACGGAACTGGCAGGACTGCACGTGCTTTCACATGATGACGATAAGGACTATCCGGACCATTGTGCCATATGCCACAATATTGCAGCTGACCATCAAGTACCTGCTGTACTTTCAGATTCACACGAACCCCTGACCAAAATCGTTGAATTTGTCCTTCAAAAGGAAATAGGCATAGATTATGATGTACACATTCCATCCGACACAAGCCTAAACCTTCCGTTTTCGCGCCCCCCTCCCACAGTCTAATTTCCCTTACATTTTTGCTAAATATTGTACTGTGACCCTTTGGGTCAAACCCAATAATTTCTCCAATTTCAACAGAGATTATATTTGTAACCCATTGTATGGTACATGTATCGCCATCTTAGGGGCAATCTGTACAGTTATTTCACTTACGCAAGATGTAATGGAGTCAGGCCATCAAGCTCCCCTTACCCTGTAGGAGCATATCCAACAAATTTATCGTACTCACACAATGAGCAACAAAATGCTAATGGCATGGCTGTATATCGGCCTATGCCTTCAGGCATCTGCACAAGAACTCCATACCATAAAGGGGGTTATTGTAGATGCCAAAACCCAAGATCCCATTATAGGGGCCAATATCATAGGCAACAATCTATTTGCCGTATCGTCAGATGGTGGTGAATTCAGTATTGAAAATGTCCCCCAAGGCCTCCAAAAATTTACAATAACCCATATAGGGTACACCTCCCAACAGCTTACCCTGGAGGTCAATCCCAATATGGGCTGGGTAACCATTGAATTAGTGGCGTCTGTTACCAACCTTGATGAAGTGGAACTTTATGGAAAGACCGAACACCGTAAAGCCCAAGAACTTTCCACCATTTCTGTTGGCGTGAACAAAGAATTTCTGGATAAAAACCGAGAGAACAGCCTCATGCAGACCTTGCGAAAAATTCCCGGGGTCAGCACCATGACCATAGGTTCGGGGCAATCCAAGCCCACCATTAGGGGACTGGGGTTCAACAGGGTGAGTGTGGTGCAAAATGGCATAAATCACGAAGCCCAGCAATGGGGCAACGACCATGGGTTGGAAATAGACCAATATGGCATAGACAACATCCAAATCATAAAAGGTCCGGCTTCATTGCTCTATGGTTCCGATGCCATAGCCGGTGTTGTGGATATTCAACCCCCAAACGTTCCCTTACCTAATTCTTTTGGGGGAGAAGTAAACCTCTTGGGAGAAACCAACAATGATCTATTGGGAGTATCCGCAGGAATCCAAACCAGAAAACAGAACTGGTTCTACCGAGCAAGACTCACTTACAGGGATTATGGGGATTATAAAGTGCCCACCGATCGGATACGGTACGAAAGCTACATTTTTGAACTCCATGAAAACCATTTAAGAAATACTGCAGGAAGGGAGGCCAATGCCAGTTTCAGTATTGGATTTGCAAAAGATGATATAAAATCCGAGACCTTCTTCAGCAACGTCAATGCCAAGAACGGCTTTTTTGCCAACGCGCACGGTCTGGAGGTCAGGACCTCAACCATTGATTATGATAGTTCCAACAGGGATGTAGACCTACCTTTTCACAAAGTGAACCATTTTAAGGTCATCAACAATACCACCCTCTACAAAGGGAAACACACCTTGCACCTAGATTTGGGCCACCAAAACAACCAAAGGGAAGAGCACTCAGAACCTGTACCCCATGGCTATATGCCCACCCCACCCAACAGCAGGGAAAGAATTTTCACCAAGAACACCTATTCCATAAATGCCAAGGACACTTTTAGGCCCAATGCAAGGCATGATGTGGTTTTTGGAATGGACGCCGAACTGCAGAACAACAATATTGGGGGGTGGGGTTTCTTGATTCCAGAGTACGACCGATATTCCGCAGGGGTCTTTGCCTATGACCATTACAAGATCAACGAAAACTTCCATTTGCAAGCTGGTCTGCGGTACGATGTGGGCCTCGTGGAAACCAAGGCATATTACGATTGGTTTACATCCACCGTCAACAATCCAAATGGCACAACCTCCTATATTCAACTGCAGCGCGCACAGGACAAGACGTTGAACTTTGGAAACTTTAGTGGTTCGGTGGGCATGAGCTACCTCAGCAAAAACACCACCTACAAAATTAATTTGGGGAAAAGCTTTCGGATGCCGCTGGCCAACGAATTGGCTTCGGATGGGGTCAACTATCACATGTACCGATACGAGCGGGGCAATATTGACCTAGATCCCGAGCAGTCCTATCAATTGGACATGGCCATTGATCATTCCAACAAATGGTTCAGTGCGGGGATAAGTCCTTTTGTGAACTTCTTTGATAACTACATCTATCTGAACCCCACCCCAAACTACTATGAAACCCTTCAAATATATGAGTATACACAAAGTAAGGTATTCCGGTTTGGCGGTGAAGCCAGTATGGGCATAGACCTTACCGGTGCCCTGCACTTGGATGCCTCGCTGGAATATGTGTATGCCAAACAGACCAGTGGTCCGAAAAAGGATTTTACATTACCCTTTTCCCCTCCCCTGTCCGGGCTGTTTTCCGTCAGTTATCAATTCAAGGATGTCCTGTTTTTTCAACAGCCCTTGATTACGGTGGATTTTAGGGCTACGGCCGCCCAAAATGAAATTGTGCCCCCCGAAGAGCGAACGGAAGGGTACCAAGCGTTCAACCTGACCGCCATAACCCAGCTACCCCTCTTTGGAAACGGTAAACCTGTGCAAATACGCATCAAACTCAACAATGTGTTCAACACAGAGTATTACGACCACACCAGTTTTTACAGACTCATCGATGTACCCGAACCCGGTAGGAACCTATCGGTTTCGGCCACCATACCATTTTAACATAAATCAAATTAGTATAACACCAAAAACAAGTAGTATGAAAGCAAATTTTAAATCTTTAGCACTTATCATTTTTTTAGGCCTTGCCCTCTACTCCTGTAGTAGTGATGACGAAGGTACTCCGCCAGTGGCTGCCCCGGCAATCTCAGATTTTGAATACGGGGAGGGCAGCTCGCACTCCACCGATCAAGTCGCCTACAAAGGCTCTGACATCCATTTGGAAGCAGAGATTACTGCAGAAGGCATTGTGAGCAGTATTTCCATTGACATCCATGCCCATGACCTAGAAGTGGGAGAGGGCGAAGTGGAGTGGGATTATGAACAAACCTGGACAGATGCCAGTTATTTGGTCATAAACCCCACTTTCCATGAACATATAGATATTCCTTCCAACATTCCTGCAGGGGAATACCATGTTGTTTTGACGGTAACCGACGAGCTGGGCAACAGCACTGAGGCCGAAGGCCATGTACAGATTTTGGACCCCATCACCATAAGTGATTTTGATATGGATGAAACCGTGGCGAGGGGAAGTGACTTTCACGTGGAGTTTATGATTGGTGCCGTACACGGTATCCATGAGGTAACGGTTGATGTACATGCACATGACCTAGAAGTTGGCGAAGGTGAAGTGGAATGGGACTTTGAAGGTGATTTTTCCGAAGACTACCACGAGTTGACCGAGGCAGAGTTTCACGAGCATATTGATGTGCCGGTCACAGCTCCTGCCGGGGAATATCATATCATTTTCACCATTGAGGATGAAGATGGGAATACCTACGAGTATGAAACCCACATTGACGTAACCACAGAATAATCCCAATCAAAATATAACATACCAAATAGGGTATACAACTTTACACACTTATAATGAGACAGATAGTAAAATTACTTTTGATCGCACTCCCTTTTATCTTCTTGGCATCCTGTAGCAACGATGATGATGCGCTGGACCAACAAGGCGATATCAATCCAGAACGATTTGAAAACCTGGAGATCGGGAATGCAGATTTCAAAGTGCCCCAGGCCAACCCGGACCTGCATATTGAGTTTGATTACACCGGAAAACAAAAAGTGACCGAGGTATATCTCGATATCAAGTCCGTAAGTATCCAAACTCCGGTCGGTGATGAGGTGGATTGGAATGTTTCCAAATATTTGATTCCTGAGAGTTATTATGAAGGCCAGATCAATCCACACATCCATTATCACATTCTTTTTGACCCGGATAATGAATATTTCCCTTCCATGCGCCCAGCTGAGGGGACCTACACCATGACCTTCACCATTGTTGAGGAAGATGGTTCGGAAAGTGTCCTGACCAAAGAGTTTGAAGTCGTCAAACGATTTTTTGAAGTTGAGGTCGGGCATGATGGCCATGTCCATTATGGCAGTGATGAGCTACATACCGAGTTCGAGTATCAGGGAGGAGATCATACGGTCAGTGAAATAGTTTACGAACTGTGGTTTGAAGAATGGAGAGAGGGACAGAACGTTCCTGCAGGCAGTTGGGACAATATCCTTCACACGCTCCCCACAGAACTTTATGAAAACTCCACAAATCCGCACATCCATTATCATATGTCCATTGACCCAGAGTTTCCAACCGGCAATTACTGGCTCAACATTTATGTGAAGGATTCTGGTTCTGAAGAAGCCGTAAAGTTGTCCGTACCCTTTAGTGTGGTAGCGGAAGAAGAATAATTGGCCTAAGCCAAAAGTAGATAACCTTATTCCGCATGGCTTCTTACCAAAGCCATGCGGTTAAATAAAAATTGAATATGAGAGCATTTTATAAACCTCTGTCCATGCTTGCAGCAACCATTTTGCTATTTGCTTGCTCAAACAGTGACGACACTACTATTGATGAGGAAAAACCCACCATCAGTGTAAACTATAACGGAGGGTTTCCGCAGGCCTGCGAAGAATTCCAAAGGGGGCAATCGTATACATTCCGGGCCATGGTCACCGATAATATGGAACTGGCCGCATACAGTCTAAACATCCATCACAATTTTGACCATCACACCCATGACGACCAAGGGGCCCAGTGTGATTTGAACCCCATAAAGAGTGCCATTAACCCCATGATCTTTATGGAAAACCACTCCATTGAAAATGGTGGGACTTCATATGAAATCAACCTGACCGTCACCATACCAAGTGATATTGATACGGGAGATTATCATTGTGCCTTTTCGGTAACCGATGCCACAGGATGGCAGAGCAGGACCTCCATAGATATAAAAATTGTGGAATGAATCCACTACTAAAACCTTAAACCATATCACTATGATATCAACAAACAATTTGACCAAAAAATTTGGCGATTTTACGGCGGTGGACCAACTTTCCCTTTCTGTCAATGAAGGTGAGATCCTATGTCTGCTCGGTGCCAATGGGGCAGGAAAATCCACCACTATCAATATGCTCCTGAACTTTATAAATCCAAGTTCGGGCTCCGCCACCATAAACGATCTGGACGTGGTGAAAAATCCAATAAAGACCAAGGAATACATCACTTACATCCCAGAAAACCTGATGCTTTACCCCAGTCTCTCGGCCATTGAAAATCTGGACTACTTTTCGGGCATAGCCGGAAAGCAGCTCCCATCAGCGGATTTGGAGGGTTTCCTTAGAGACGCAGGACTTCAAGAAGAGGCTTTCCATAAACGCATCTCGACCTTCTCAAAGGGAATGCGACAAAAAGTGGGCATTGCCATTGCTCTTGCCAAGGACACCAAAGTACTTTTATTGGACGAACCCACCTCGGGACTGGACCCAAAAGCCAGCAATGAATTTGGAAACCTGCTCCAAAAACTCAGAAAAAAAGGGGTTGCCATTTTAATGGCCACACATGACCTGTTCCGGGCCAAGGAGGTTGCCACCCATATTGGCATCATGAAAGATGGACAGTTACGGCAACAGTTCATTGCAGAAGACATTTCCCTTGCCCAACTGGAAAAGGCTTATCTGGAAACCATGGAATACAAAGAGGTGTTGTCATGATTGCAAAAACTTGTATCAAAGAGCTTAAGGAATTGATGCGGGATGGGCGTATTCGAACAGCTTTCCTGATAGTGATAGTGCTCTTGGGAGTTGCCATTTGGATCAGTGCCCGTCAATATCAAAGCATCAACGAACAATATCAATCGGCCAAAACAACCGAAAGAAGTGTTTGGGACGACCAAGGGGAAAAGAACCCCCACTCTGCAGCCCATTATGGCACCTATGCATTCAAACCAAAATACCCTCTTTCCCTTTTGGACCAAGGGGTGGACAAGTATGCAGGATCTTCCATTTTTTTGGAGGCCCACAAACGGAACGAGGCCCAATTCAGTGTGGCGGCGGATCAAACGGGACTTGCCCGGTTTGGCGACCTTACCCCAGACTTCATCCTGCTCTTTATCATTCCGCTCTTCATTATTCTATTGGGATATAACAGTTTCACCAAAGAACGGGAAATGGGTACTTTGACCCTGCTCAAAAGTCTGGGAGTTCCTAGTTGGAAATGGGCCCTTGGCAAATGGCTGGCGCTCTTTTTTCCCATTCTAGCCATCACCGCCCTGCTCTTTTTCCTTGCGGGCATCCTCTTGTCCAACCTTCAAGATTTTGGGGTGTTCAATTGGACCTCCTTGCTCATGATGTTTGTGGTGTACATAGGATACTACGTTGCTTTCATCAATATTGTACTGTTTATTTCATTGAAGGTCAAAAAATCTGGCATAGCCCTAGTCCTGTCCCTTTCCATTTGGATATTGGCCTGTTTGGTGGCCCCCAAGGCCGCCAGCAATATTGCCGAAGCCAAGCATCCCTACCCCACTCGGCAAGAATTTGCCGCCAATGTCCTTAAGGACAAACAAGAAGGACTGGATGGACATGATCCCTGGAGTAAGGAATCAAAGCTATTGGAACAAAAAGTACTTGCCGAATACGGTGTGGACAGCATCCATAAATTGCCTTTCAATTTTGATGGCTATCGCATGCAAAAAGGTGAGGAACATGAAGCCGAGGTCTATTTGAAGCATTACAATTACCTAAAAGAACAATTCTCGGAACAATCCAAAGTCTATAAAGGTCTTGCCATGATCTCCCCGTATTTGCCCACACGCTTTATGAGCATGGCCATAGCCCAAACCGATTATAACACCCATTGGGATTTTGCGGATGCCGCCGAAACCTATCGCATAGCCACCCAGAAATTTTTGAACGACAACTTTGCGCAAAACTCAACTTATGGGGAGTGGTCCTACCGGGCCGATGCCGATTTCTGGAAACAATTGCCTGTTTTTGAATACGATCCTCCCGAACTCAAGACCATATTGGCCCAGAATTCCTCCAACCTATGGATCTTGGCAATTTGGCTTGCCGTTTCCTTTTCTCTTCTCTTGCTAACCACCAAAAACATCTGATCATGTTACGATACAATTTTATATACGAATTACGGCTCTTACTCAGAAGTCGCTGGATTCAATTATTGAGCCTATTGTTACTGTTGCTATTTGGTTTCTCCATTTTCAATGGAATGGGAAAAGTGGAAAAGAGAAGGGATGACATTGCAGCAGCCCGAAAAGAAGTCAGTGCATCTGATCAGGCCATGTTGAAACTATTGGATTCCGTGGAACGCGGTCTGGATGTGAGCGTATCGCCGTGGACCATCCCCAGTAGTCCAATGGCCGTGGCCAATTACTATCCAAGGGTTGCCGCCATGGACCCCCAACCTATGGCATTTGCATCCACAGGGCAGGCCGACCTGTTCACACATTACGTAAAACCAACGGCTTCCGGCGATGATTTCTCATTGAATTTCACCGAAATGACCAGCCCTGTCCAACTCCTTTTTGGAAGTTTCGATTTGGCCTTTGTCATTGTTTATCTACTCCCCTTGTTGATCATTGCCTTTACATACAACATCCTTTCCTCTGAAAAAGAAAGTGGTTCCCTGCGCTTGTTGGCCTCCCAACCCATATCCATACAGAAATGGGTATTCCACAAACTCATTCTGCGCTTTTTCTGGTTGTCTTTATTGGTTACTGTTTCCCTATTGTTGGTTTTCTTCATCATGGGAATCGACCCATTGCATTGGAATGCTGTATTCAGTCTCTTGGGGCTAACCCTTTGTTATATGTTGTTTTGGTTTGCCTTGGCTTTTTTGGTGAATCTTTTATCCAACAGTTCTGCCAAGAATGCCGTTTCCCTTTTGGGATTATGGGTGGTCTTTGTGCTGTTGGTCCCTTCCGTCTTGAACCAATTGGGAAATACGCTCTACCCTATGCCTCCCCGGACTTTGATGATCAATGAAATGCGGTTGCAGAAGGCCGAAGCTACCAAGCAACAGGATAAGATCTTGGACAACTACCTCCGGGACCACCCTGAATATGCCATTAATGATTCCACACAGTCGCGTTCTTTCTGGCATGGCTATATGGCTTCGCAAAAATTGGTTAAGGAAGCATTGGCGCCCATTGTTGGCAGTTATGAGGAACAACTATCAAAACAACAGGATTGGACCAGAAAAATGCAATGGATTTCCCCAGCCATCATCGCACAGGAATCCTTGAACAGCTTGGCAGGAACCTCAACCCAGGATTATGAGGCCTATCGAAAACAAGTGGTCCAATTTGCCGAATTATGGAGGGCGCATTTTATGCCATTTCTGTTCAATAACACTTTATTCACAACAAATGACCATGACGCCCTGCCCCAGTTCCAATACCAACCCTTGCAGCAAAACGGGGGCATACAGGCCATGTCCATCTTATTGTTGATGGCATTGGTGCTATTGGGCCTTGGTTTTGCAATGCAAAGTGCCCCTAGGCAAAAAGGAATTTTAAGCGACCAATAAAAAATGAGAAAATTACCCGTAACTGTACTCAGTGGTTTCTTGGGAGCCGGCAAGACCACCCTACTCAACCACATCTTGCACAATAAAGAAAACCTCAAGGTTGCCGTAATCGTGAATGATATGAGCGAGGTGAACATAGACGCCCAATTGGTGGAAAATGGGAACACGCTCTCCCGAACCGATGAAAAATTGGTGGAGATGAGCAATGGGTGCATCTGTTGTACCCTTCGGGAGGACTTGATGGTGGAAGTAGAACGATTGGCCTCCCAAAGCAAGTTTGATTACCTGTTGATTGAGAGCACGGGCATAAGTGAACCTATTCCAGTGGCCCAGACCTTTACCTTTGAAAGTGCGGATGGCGCCATAGACCTAAGCAAGTTCAGTTATGTGGACACCATGGTCACCGTAGTGGATGCCTTTAACTTTTTAAAGGACTTTTCAAGCTCCGATTACTTGACGTCACGGGAATTGACCAATATTGAAGGGGATGACCGAACCATTGTGAACTTGCTTACCGACCAAGTGGAGTTTGCCAATGTCATCATCCTGAACAAAGTGGATCTAGTTACCGAAGATGAGCTCAAAACCCTATATGCCATTCTTCAAAAATTGAATCCTGGGGCCCGAATCCTTCCCACAACAAATAGCAAGGTTCCACTGGATGAAATCATCCATACCGGCTTATTCGATTACGAAAAGGCTTCCGAATCGGCTGGATGGATCAAGGAGCTGACCAACGAACATGTTCCAGAAACCGATGAATATGGTATTGGTTCCATGGTCTTCAACAGCAAAAAACCTTTTCACGCAGAACGTTTTTTGAGTTTTGTGAACGAGCATTTTCCCCAAAACATCATTCGCAGCAAAGGCTTGTTCTGGTTGGCCTCACGCCCAGACCAAGCCCTGGTATGGAGCTCTGCCGGGGGTTCCTGCAAAGTGGATGCCGCTGGCGTATGGTGGGCTTCCATGCCTTTTGGTGACCGAATTGGCCATGCTTCCTTTGTGGCCAACCAAAACTCGATAGAATCGGCATGGGACCCCGTTTTTGGTGATCGCAAGGTGGAGTTGGTCTTTATTGGCCAGTATCTGGAAAAGGAAAAAATAGTCACGGCACTGAATAAATGTCTCCTAACGGATATGGAGGTCAAATTTTGGAAAAATGGGTTATTGGAGCAACAGGACCGATGGCCCATACCTAATCATCATTAATTGAACCATATGATAAAAACAAGTGGACTCACATTTCAATACGATGAAAGGGACATGGTTTTCAACTTTCCCGATATCTCATTGGGGCCAAGTGAAGACCTGCTCATTTTAGGGAAATCCGGTATTGGCAAAACTACTTTTTTGCACGTATTGGCCGGATTGCTTACCCCCTTGGAGGGCAAGGTTGAGATTGAAGGGATTTCCATCCATTCCCTTTCAAACAGGAAAATGGATCGCTTCAGGGGACAGAACATTGGTCTGGTATTCCAAAAAAACCATGCCATTCAATCCTTGAACGTATTTGAAAATTTGCAGACCAGGCTCTTCTTCGCCAACAAGGCCATTTCAAACACCATCATCTCGGACCTATTGGAACAATTGGACATCATTGACTGCCGATCCAAGAAAGTACGGGAACTGAGCGAGGGACAATTACAACGGCTGGGTATTGCCATGTCGGTCATTCACCGCCCACAATTGATCTTGGCAGACGAACCCACTTCAAGCCTTGATGATGACAACTGTGAGGCTGTAATGCAGCTACTTATAGACCAGGCAACAATCAATAATGCCAATCTTATCGTAATCACACACGACGGGAGGATACAACCCCTGTTCCAAAATTCCTTGACACTATGAACGTTTGGAGCATCAGCATACGGAATTTTCGGCACAAGCCTTTATACACCTTTTTGAGCATTCTCATTCTGTCTGTAAGCATTGCCCTTCTTCTGGCCATCCAACAAATGGAAACATCGTTCAAACAGCAATTGGAAAACAACCTTGGAAACATAGATATGGTGGTTGGTGCCAAAGGGAGTCCCCTACAGTTGGTACTTTCCTCAGTATTGCACATAGATAATCCCACAGGGAACATTTCCTTTGAAGAGGCCCAAAAGCTATCCAAAAATCCTTTGGTAAAAATGGCCGTGCCCATTTCCTATGGGGACAATTATAAAGGGTATCGAATCGTGGGAACCACCAATAATTTTTCCATACTGTACCAAGCAACCCTAGAACAGGGAAGAACCATGGAAAAACCCATGGAAGTTGTCTTGGGAGCCGCTATGGCCGAAAGACTGGACCTAAACATTGGGGATACATTCCTTAGTTCACATGGATTGGCAGAAAAAAATGACCACGACCATGAAGAACCCCTGACCGTTGTGGGCATCTACAAACCCACCCATAAAATATTGGATCGGTTGATCGTGACCGACCTTAACACCATTTGGGATGTACACCACCATGAAGGTGCTCCCAATGATAACCATGAAAAAGAGATTACCTCTTTGTTGGTGACGTTCAGGAGTCCCATGGGCTTTTTGACACTTCCCAGAAACATCAATTCAAATACCACCATGCAAGCAGCCCTGCCAAAATACGAACTGGAGCGCTTGTACCAGTTTACTGGAGTGGGTGTAAAAACGGTGACATGGATTGCCTATATCATCCTCATCATTTCCTGTATCACCATATTTATAAGCTTGTACAGAATGGTGCGGGACCGCGCTTTTGACCTAGCCTTGATGCGCACCTACGGGGCCAATGTTCGGCAGTTGGTAAAAATGGTGGCCTATGAAGGGCTCTTGATCGTGGGCATTGCTTTTATCGTGGGCATATTGCTGTCCCAAATAGGGGTACGATTCATTTTTGAAATGATCATGGACCAATACAAACAAAGTGTACCTCTCTTGCTGAATTATAAAGAAATAGCACAAACCGGGGGATTGGCGCTGCTCATGGTATCATTGGCCATAGGCCTTGCCATATTCCCCATCATCAAAATGAACATATCCAAAATTCTGAGTCATGAAAAATAAAATTTATATCGCAATGGTATCATTGGTCTTTTCAGTCACCCTACAAGCACAAAAGCAAATAGACTGGGACGACTTGGCCGAGGTTACTTTTTCCATAAAGTATATCCCTTCTTTTGGGGCTGAATTTTTGGCGCCTACATTTTCAGACCATGTCCTTTCCTTGGATGGCCAAGAAGTCTCCATTGTTGGGTATTTTATCAATATTTCCCCTAGTGAAAACGCCTATATTTTATCTAAAAACCCTATGGCCACCTGCTTTTTCTGTGGGGCTGCAGGGCCCGAGACCGCCATTGAACTTCAATTTGATTCTCCACAGTCCTTCAATACGGATGCCGTGGTGAGCGTAACCGGCACGCTGAAACTAAATCCTGACGATGTGGAGCACTTCAACTACATCATCACGGACTGCAAGGCCCAACTCATGCAATGAAACAAACACTATAAACCCAACAAAAATGAACCGAAGAAAGTTTTTTAGGAACAGTACTCTATCTGCCATGGGCGCCACGCTGCTTACACCCTTTGATTCGCTCAGGGCATCCCACTTTAAGGGTACTTGGAAGAATAGTACGGCCAAGAACATCATCCTACTGGTCAGCGATGGTATGAGTTCGGGAACCTTGAACATGGCCGATCTTTATCTTTCCCGAAAAACGGGAGCAGGAAGCAATTGGCTGGGGTTGTACAGGGAAAACAAGGTGTCGCGCGCCTTGATGGATATGGCCTCGGCAAGTTCCATTGTTACCGATTCCGCCGCAGCCAGTTCATCATGGGGAGGTGGGGCAAGAGTAAAGAACGGAAGCCTTAACATAGGAATCAATGGGGAACCTCACCTGCCCATATGGCAAAAATTCAAATTGGCCGGTAAAAAAGCAGGCTGTGTAACCACCGTGCCCATTACCCATGCCACACCGGCGGGCTTTTGTATTGCCCAAAAATCCAGAAACGATCAAGAATCCATCGCCGAAAAATATTTGACCCTAGGATTCGACCTAATGATGGGGGGTGGCAACAATTACTTTTCTCCTGATAAGCGTAAAGATCAGAAGAATATGTACAAAGCGTTCCAAAAAAAGGGATTCCATGTGGCACAGAACCGAAAGGAAATGTTATCTGCTCCAAACCACAAGCCCCTTTTAGGTGTTTTTGCGGACAATGGCCTTCCCTATGCCAAGGACAGGGAGAGCAATAAAGAACTTTTGGAAAATACACCCAGTTTGGCCGAAATGACCCAAAAAGCGATTGAAACCCTAAAGAACCATACGCAAGGATTTGTCCTTCAAGTGGAAGGAGGAAAGGTGGATTGGGCTGCCCATGGAAACGACATTGCCGGACTTATCTATGATCAAGTGGCCTTTGATGAAGCCGTAAAAGTGGCCATGGATTTTGCGGAAAGGGACCAGGAAACCCTCGTGATCATCACTACCGACCACGGAAATGCCAATCCCGGGGTAATCTATGGCAATACTGCTAATGACAACTTCGATTCCATCCAACATTATACCCATACCAATGAATGGATCCTGAATGGTATTGGTAAAGAAACGTCGATTAAAAATGTAACAGATCGTGTGGCCTACGCCAATGGTTTTTCATTGACCGAAGTAGAGGCAAAGACTCTATTGTCTTATTACAAAACCTTACAACCCGAAGAAGGACTGTACAATCCCAAAAACCTTCCTTTCAAGGCGCTGGCAGAAATCCAAAAACAACATAACTCGGTTGGCTGGATCAGCATGAACCACTCTTCAGATTATGTAGAACTGGCCTTATACGGTCCCGGCAGTCATCTGCTAAAACCCTTTATCAAAAATACAGAGCTACACTACCTCATGCTACAAGCGGCCGAGGTAGAGAATAAATTTTGATCAACAACAATTTTTTCCAACCCACATGAAACCAAAAATCCTTTCAATCCAAATAAGAGGCCCCCTGTTGCTTTCCATGTTGTTGGCAACGACTTCCTACACGCAAGAACCCATCCAGAATTTCCCTCCCCCAGAAAATCCCATTATTGTATCTGCCACAAAAGCTACAGGAAAAATAATTATTGATGGTTCTTTACTTGAAGCCGATTGGAACCGAGCAGAACCTATAACCGATTTCTTTCGTGTTGAACCTGTCCAAGGCGGCCCAATAAAGAATCCTACTACGGTCCGCGTGCTGTATGATGACAAAAATCTCTATTTCGGGGTTTTTGCAGCGGATTCTTTGGGCAAAAAAGGGGTACGCATGCAAGATTTGAGACGTGATTTTGACAATGGTGAAAATGATGTGTTCGGTATCCAAATCGATGCACAGAACACCAAACAGTACGCGGTTTCATTCCAGACTACACCCCATGGCAACCAGTTGGATTTACAGAGTTTCAACGACAATAACAGTGACGAGGACTGGAATGCCTTATGGCGGGTGCGTACCCAAAGAATGGATGACGGATATTATGCAGAATTCGCCATTCCGTTCAAATCCATTCGGTATGACAAACCAAGGGAGGGGGTTCCTGTGTCCTGGGGAATCACATTGTATCGTTTGGCAAGAAAAGACTTTGAAAAAACGGTCTTTCCGACCATTCCACAATCCTTTTCAGAAAATCGAATGGTCTATGCCGCCAAGCTTACTGGATTGGAAGTGCCTCCGCCATCGGCCAACATTCGTGTGGAACCTTATACGCTTTATCAATACGATGAAAATAAAACTGGAAATGTGCTGACAGATAAATTGAGTGACCCAAAAATTGGGGGCGATGTCAAATGGGCCATTAACCCCAATGCAGTTTTGGATTTGACCATCAACACCGATTTTGCCCAAGCCGATGTGGACAGGGCCGTAAACAATCTGGAGCGATTCAACATTTTTTTTCCAGAACGGCGACAGTTCTTTTTGGAAAACTCGGGGATTTGGGCAGGCGCAAGCAATGTTCGGGTACGGCCATTCTTTAGCCGTACCATTGGGCTTTCCAATGCGTTTAATGCCACACCCGCACCTCTGGATGGTGGGGCCCGCTACACTGATCGGGATGGCAATAGAACCCTTGCGGCTTTGGCTGTACGCCAAAGGGAAACCGATGATAGCCCGGGAAGCACCTTTGGAGTGGCTCGCTACACCAAAAACTATGGTAAGGAAAACAATATTGGGGCCATGGTCACCTATCGTTTGGATGATTCCTTGGGTGATTTGGATTTAAATAGTGAAAACAATACTACAATTTCAATCGATGGATTGATTCGTCCAAAACCGGATATTACATTGACTTACTTGTTATCCACATCATTGGACAGTGAGACTGGGGATACCGGTTTTGCGGGAAGAATATCCGCAACGTCAAGGACCAATGCCTACTATATAGGTTATATTTCCGACATAGTCAGTTCCGACTATACTCCAGGGATGGGATTTGTTTTCCAGAAGGATGTTGTGACGCACAGTCCAGGAGGATATGCCATTGTAAGACCAAAATGGCTTCCTATGGTTCGCCGTTGGGACCCGGGAGTATTCTTTAACTATTTCCATGATTTTGAGGATTTTGGGAATTTTCAGCAGGCCAACCTTTATATTTTTCCTATTTATACTTGGTTTAAGGACAATAGTTTTGTTGAAGCCTCATTTACACCGACTTGGCAGAACATCAATTTTGATTTTGCCCCATTGGGTGTACAAATTGATGAAGGGAATTATAACTACACCCGATATACACTTCGATATAATTCTGATCAATCCAAAAAGCTTTCTGGTTCCATTAGATACGATTTTGGGGATTTTTACAACGGCACCCGAAATACAACCATTGCTGGATTACGTTACGCTCCACTTCCTCATATATCGTTTACGGCAGATTACGAACATAACAACATTAATGGCTTGGGAATTCTTCAAGAGGATTTGGATACCGACCTGTATACCGGAAGTCTACGATTGGCCTTGAATCCAAGGGTACAGCTATCCACCTTTTACCAATATAACAGTTTTGATGAGCAAGGACGTTGGAATGTAAGGTTCAGTTGGGAATACATGCCTTTATCCTTTATTTATCTCGTGTTCAACGATACGCAGGTGGATGTCTTTGACCCAGTGCAGCGATCTCGCCAGTTTATTAGTAAAATTACGCTCCTGAAACAATTCTGATTTCTCTAATAGATAATTTGAAGAACCATGTCTACACAAGAATCCAATCTATAACCAAAGGAGTTACAACAGCGGTCACGAGCCCGTTGACACAAAGTGCCAAACCACTATACACTCCAGCCAGTTTACTTTCCTCCAAGGCTCTTGCCGTACCTATGCCATGGGATGCCGTACCCAAGGCGGTCCCAATGGCTGTTTTACTGGTGATGCCCAAAAACTTAAGGATATTGATTCCAAAGGCATTACCAAAAATACCAACTGCAATCACAATCCCCGCCGTGATGGATGGAACCCCACCGACCGACTTCGCAATTTCTATGGCAATGGGTGTGGTGACCGATTTTGGGGCTAAAGACCGCATCAATACATCAGGTGCCTTAAAGGCCATCAGAATAAAAATCAAGCTCAGTATACTGCTCACTCCCCCAACAAAGACCGCAATGCAAAAAGGCATCAGATTGGATTTGATCTCATCCAATTTTTCATAAAACAAAACCCCAAGGGCCACCACTGAAGGTCCCAAAAAGAAACTGAGAAATTTTCCGCCATTGTCATAGGTTTCAAAGTCAATATCAAATAGGGACAGGAACAGGATAAGCACCAAAATAGTCACCAGAATTGGGGTGGTCACGGCCCATCCCAATCTTTTGTGTAGGCGTTGGGCCATAAAAAACACGGCCAAGGTCAAAAATACCCAAACCACGGGCAAGGCAATAAAGGCTTTCATTTTTTCTCGAGTTTTTCCTGAAGGAATGCCGTTAGGTAAAGTGTTAGTATGGTGCTTCCCAAAACAGCCAACCCAATGGGGAGCCAATGTTCCTTTATGGTCTCAAAATGAACCATGAGTCCTACACCATAGGGCACAAAAAAGAGGACCAGATATTTCAGCAGTTTGTCTGAGGCCGGCTTCACCATTTCCAATGGGATCATTTTGAATTTCAAGGCCAGGAAGATCAACACCATCCCTATGATGTTTCCGGCTATGGGAATCTTAAAAAGATAGGTGACAAACTCACCTACCACCAAAAAAAGAAAGATGACACTTAAGGATTTTAGCATTTGGCATTTGGTTTTAGTATTGAAATTTAAGGCTTCATGGGGTAATCCTCAACAAGAAAGACAAAACTTTGTGGTACAGCATAAAAAAATCCCTGCAAACTCAATGTTTACAGGGACTCTTGTACCTTGGGTGGGAATCGAACCCACACGTCCGAAGACACTGGATTTTGAATCCAGCGCGTCTACCAGTTCCGCCACCAAGGCATTTATGGTGTTTTTTTCAAAATGGAATGCAAAGCTAAACAAATATTTTTATTCAACACCAAAAAATACTTGTATTTATCCTTTAGCAACCCGAATTAATTTTTAAATTTGCACCTCTTTACCAGAAAGCATCGTTAAAAAGCTAGACAACAAGAGTTTGCAATGGCCTATCAAGTTCCTGAACCCAAAATTTTTGCATGTACCCAAAGTATTGAACTCGGCAAAAAAATAGCCGCTTCATATGGTGCAGAATTGGGAAAGATACAGTTTTCCAGATATAGTGATGGGGAATTTCAGCCTTCATTCGAGGAATCCATTCGTGGGGCACGCATCTTTATCATTGGTTCCACCAACCCAAGTTCCGAAAATTTAATGGAAATGTTGTTGATGCTCGATGCTGCCAAAAGAGCCTCTGCAAGACACATTACCGCCGTGATGCCCTATTTTGGGTGGGCCAGACAGGACCGAAAGGACAAACCACGCGTACCGATTGCTGCAAAACTTGTAGCCAAGATGCTGGAAACCGCGGGAGCCACAAGAATCATAACCATGGACTTGCACGCGGACCAAATCCAAGGCTTTTTTGAAAAGCCTGTGGATCATTTGTTCGCTTCTACCTTGTTCCTCCCCTATTTAAGGAGCCTCAATTTGGATAATCTTTGCATTGCCTCCCCGGATATGGGTGGTTCCAAAAGAGCCTATGCCTATTCCAAGGCATTGGAGTGCGATGTGGTCATCTGCTACAAGCAACGGGCCAAGGCCAATGTGATTTCACATATGGAACTCATTGGGGATGTAGAGGGCAAGAATGTGGTTTTGGTGGACGACATGGTGGATACCGCAGGTACACTTACCAAAGCAGCTGATTTAATGATGGAACGCGGCGCCTTGAGCGTCCGTGCAGTGACCACACACGGATTGCTGTCCGGTAATGCCTATGAAAGAATAGAAAACTCAAAGCTGACGGAACTGATCATTACAGATTCAATTCCCATTGATCATAACCAGAAAAAAATAAAGGTATTGAGTTGTGCCAACCTCTTTGCGGATGTGATGCATAGAGTACACCACAACACTTCCATATCTTCAAAATTTTTAATGTAAATCAATTTAATATATTACAATGAAGTCAATTACTATCAAAGGATCCCAAAGAGAAAGCGTGGGCAAGGTATCTACCAAGGCCCTACGTAATGCTGGAAAGGTCCCTTGCGTGCTGTACGGAGGGGAAAAGCCATTGCATTTTTCAGCAGAAGAGATCTCATTCAGAGATTTAGTGTACACCCCCAACGCTCACACTGCTGTGATTGAGTTGGAGGATGGCCAAAAATTTGATGCGGTACTACAGGACATCCAGTTTCACCCTGTAACCGACAAAATTTTGCACATCGATTTCTATCAATTGTTCAATGACAAACCTGTGACCATGAACATCCCTGTACGTTTGGAAGGAAACTCCCCAGGGGTACGAAACGGTGGTCGTTTGTTGTTCAGAAAGAGAAAACTATCCATCAAGGCTTTGCCAGAATTATTGCCTGATTTTATCACTGTGGATATTTCCAAGCTTAGAATCGGTGGTACCATTGCCGTAGAAACCCTATTGAGCGATGATTTTACCATTCTACACCCAGATAGTACTGCGGTGGTACAGGTGAAAGCTTCCAGAACTTCTGTTGCGGATGAAGAAGATGATGAAGAAGAGGAAGGCGCTGAAGGTGCTGCTGAAGGTGGCGATGCCCCAGAAGCAGAAGCTACGGAATAGCCCGTTATACCCATAAAACACAAAGCATCCCATTCGCGATCAAGCAACTAATGGGATGCTTTTGTATTTTTGGACAAATATCGTTTAAACGGATGCTCAAATTCATCAAAGCATTTTTCACTACTGCCAAACCTTTACTACAAGAAACAGATTCCATGAAAAAATTCCTTATAGTCGGCCTGGGAAATATAGGGTCGGAATATGAAGAGACCCGACACAACATCGGGTTTAAAATATTGGATTTTTTGGCAGAACGGGAAAGCTTTACCTATGAAGATGCCAAACTTGGTGCTGTAGCCACATTTAGGCACAAAGGAAAAAGTGTTTTGTGCTTAAAACCTTCCACATACATGAACTTAAGTGGAAAAGCCGTTAAATATTGGATGGACAAGGAAAAAATCCCCTTGGACAATGTGCTTGTGATCACGGACGATATTAATCTTCCCTTTGGCAGCATCCGTCTGAAGACCAAAGGAAGCGATGGGGGCCACAACGGATTAAAGGATATACAGAATACCCTCCAGACCTCCCAATACAACCGTTTTAGATTTGGAGTCGGGGCGGAATTCAGTAAGGGAAAGCAGGTGGATTACGTTCTCGGGAAATGGAACAGCGAAGAAAACCAGGCTCTACCTGAACGCTTACAAAAAGCAGCGGACCTTGTTCTATCTTTTATTTTTGCCGGCACAAAGAACACCATGAACCAGTTCAACGGTTCTTGAATTTAATGCACTTTAAATTCAAACACCCCGGAATCTGAAATATTCCCTTCATCATCTGTAGTCAAGACTTTCCAATAATACGTTTCTCCTGAAGTGACACTTACGGCCAATTCCATAACATCGGCTTCCGTGGTTCCCACAGATGACGCCGGTGGGTTCACATCTGAAAAAAACACTTCAAAAGAGGCTATATCACTATCCACATCAGCTCCCGACCATTCCAGAGTCACCTCATTGGCTATATCCTTTAATACCGTGGAACCCGAAATGGGAGATACGGCCTGCGCAGGAAAAGGCGCATAAGTGGTTTGGGCACCTGCATTGTAAAACAACCATGTATCACTTGTTACAACCTGATCGGACCTACTGTTGGTTGAGGTGACCGACCATGCAAAAGGAGTTCCTTTGGCTATGGACAGACTGACCGATGTGGCTGCGGTTGATAAGGTTTGTGGAACGTTGGTTTCCAAATTGACCACCGTCAAAGTGTAACTATTGGTATTCGCCGAAGATCTCCACTCAAATGTAACTTGACTCAATTCTTCATTGATACTTACCCCTGTGGTACATTCCGAGTTTTCCCCAGGGAACACCAACTCCGCCGCTTCAGGAACCACAGGTCCATCATCATTCCCTCCGCAAGAGGCAAACAACAGTAAAAGGATGAGACTGACTAAAGATTGTTTCATTTTTTAATCAATTTAAATGTATCCTTGATTCCTTCCGCTTCAACTTGAAGATAATAGGCTCCCTTGGATAATTCCGACACATCCAACTCCAGATTCTCCCCATACAGTCTTTTTACGTAGGTCTTGACCAACCTTCCATTTGATGAGAACACCTTAACCGATACAGCACCCACAAATCCATTGAGATAAACTTCCGTGATTCCCGCTGTTGGGTTTGGTGACAAAATAGGCTGCAACGCATTAAAATAGGTCTGTTCAAAAACACCTTGACAAGGCAAATCCGTATAAACCTTTAGAGTGTTCCGCCCTTCTTTCAATTCCAATTGTATGTTGGAATCCATTGTTTGGGTCACCAATCCGTTCAGTTCCACATTATAAAGATTGGCCCCTTCCATGGTAAGCTGTACAAAACCCTCTTCTGTGACGGCAACAACTTCCAAGATATCAGGTTCAGAGACCACAATGTCATAGCATACTTCACGATATGTGATCAACCCATTGGTCCCGGTAATGCATAAAGAATAGGTTCCAGCATTCAAATTTGAAAACGTATGTCCTGTGGTAAAATCAACATTAACTGGAGAACCTCCCCCATCCAAAACAGCCGAATACGTTATGGTATTGTCCGTTGGGGTAATGGTCACAGAACCGTTGTTATTACCCCTGCAGGTCTCGCTTAAAATTTGCACTTCAAAATTATCAGAAGTAAATCGGTAGACTGCACAACCATTGGTATCTACTTCAACGCCTTTTGGTGTACCCAAGCAAAGATCGTCCCCATCGTCAAACACTCCATCTTCATCATCATCCGGCCTAAAATTACCTTCCACACAGACTTCCATGGAAAATGATATCAACGCCCCCCCATCACTGGATGCATTGTCCTTCACCTCCAACACCCATTCCCCCAAAATGGATTCTCCATTCAGTGAAGCCAAAGAACCCAAAGGGGCCACGGTTCCAGAAATAGCGGGATTTCCACCACAAACAATCGCACTTCCGTCATCATCAAAAACGGCATTTATATTATTCAACCCACCACAAGTACTGGATATCAATGCAACACGGGTACCTTGAGGGGAAATAAGAGTGATCATCAAATCTTCCAAATAGCTGTGGTCCAGTTCCAGATTTACATTGAGATCGGAAATAGGCAAATCTTCAAAAAACTGTATGGACGAGGTTATTGTTGGAGTGCCCACATTAGAAATTTCCAAGGGCAGATTTTTGGATTCAAAGTTTTTACAGTTCAACTGTATGGTCGTAAAACTGAAAGGTGTTCCAAAAGTGCCCGTACCACAATCGTTACTTGGCCGTACCCTCCAAAAATATTCGGTTTGTTCCTCCAGATTCGTGGCCTTATAAAAATTAAATGGTACAGAGGCCGATTCAATCACATTGGAAAACCCAACATCTGTGGCAATTTCCAAGTCATAATTGGAATACAAAGGGTCAGTCTCCCATTCCAATTGGGTTCCCAAAGATGCATTTACTACCATATCAGCAGGAGAGACCAGCACAACATCAGCAAAACCGGTATCTTGAACATTAAGTGAAAAGACCACATCCTTGGTTACCGAGGCTGAAGTAGAAGTTACCGTAATATCATAAATCCCTGGGGCAACACTTCCCGTATTGGAAAGTGTCAAATCCACCGAAGTACCATTGACGCTTGCATTGGTCGGTGAAAAAACAGCCGTTAAACCCACAGGTACATCCGCGGAGAAGGTAGAAGTTTCATTGAATCCCAAAAAAGTTTGGTACGCAAAAGGGATGACAATGTCGTCAGGTTGACAAACGGAATAGGACAGTTCGGAGAACTCCAAGACCACCTCAGAAGCCTCAATCGTAAAATTCGTTGCATTGACCGCAAAGAAAATATTATCACTGGCCTTTACCATAATACGGGCAGTAGACGTAGCGTTTCCAGGGAGAAGTATTTCCTCCGACCCATCATTCAGGGTATCATCGGCCAACATAATGGGAAAAGTGGCCCCTCCATCCAAAGAAAGGTAAATATCCACAGTCTTTGCATCAATAGGTAAAATATTGGTATTGGCCACATCCCAGACAACTTCTTGAATAGTTCCCCCACTGTATGTTTCAGATGAAGTTTGGGAAGTCACTACAAAAGGCCCTGCTGCCTTGATCACTTTTACATCCAAAACATCTGATACTACCTGCCCACCACCAGAAGCATTGTCCCTCACCGTACAGGCAAAAGTCAGGGTCCGCTCTATTTCAGAAACGGTTTCCCATGCATCACCCTCTCCCGGAGTGGTCTGGGTAAGGTTTCCTTGCACTATATCGGACAATCGGGGAAAATATCTCTTGGGATCTATGGAAGGGGGCCGCGATCTAAAATTGGCGCCACTGGCATTGGTTGGACCAAAAGTATTGGTCGTTACCACACCATTATTGATCTGCTCCCAAGTGTATGTAAGGACATCCCCCACATCTGGGTCTGTTGCACTACCCTCCAAAACAAAGGCTGTTCCTATTGGTATTATAAAGTCATTTACAGGCGACAGTACCGGAGGAGAGTTAGTGATGGCCGTGGTTTGGGCGCAAGAGGTAGACTGCAGGTAATCAGATATTTGCAGGATGCTGTTATAGTGAAAATAATCATCCCCATTGGGCGCTACATTGTTTCCTTCAACAATACCGGCATACCCCATAATGGTGGTTCCGCTGGCTGGCTCGGCCTGCACACCGGTTCCTTCCGACTCAAAAGACCATGTATGGTTGGCACCAAATTGATGTCCCAATTCATGCGACACAAAATCCAGGTCGAAGATGTCGCCTTCAGGCTCAAAGGCTGCCGAAAAAGCACTCCCCTTTTGGTTATCCACACACACGGCCCCAACAAAACCAGCATTCCCATTATTTTGGGAAACAGAGCCCACCTTGTGAAATAAATGTCCAACATCATAATTGGCCTCCCCTATATTGGTAGTAAGGGTATTCTGAACTTGTGAATTAAGGTTCCCATTGTATGGATCGGTATCTGGATCGGTATAAATCACCAAGTCATTATTGGGTACTAACTCCAAAGTAACCCCCAAATCGGTTTCAAAGACCTCATTTACCCGCGTCAAGGTGGCATTGATAGCTGCCAAGGCATCCGCAATAGTGCCCCCATGATAAGTTGTGTATTCCCCAGTTACCGAAACAGCTATCCTATACTTTCGGAGCACTTGGTCATCCACCAAGGGCACAATGGTTTTTGCGGTAAGGCTCTGTTGGATTTTCTCGGTCTCACAGACAAAGCTATTTTTCCCCTCAGCATCTGCCCCTTTTTTATAAAGTATATAGGCATTGGGCTTATTTGATACGGGTTCCATGAAAACCTTTTCCTGATCGTTCAGGTTCACCACCATACTCTGGAGTCCTTTGTGGGAACTACTGAGCTTAATCTTGTATTTCCCATCTTGGCTTATCCCCGTGAACGATTGGATATTGGGATACTTTTGGGCCAACTCAGGGTGCAATACCGGTGTTTCGGTAAGTGTAAAGGGAACCACTTCCCCATCTCCGTTGGGAAAGTATACCGTAACGCTCTTTCCTTTGGATGTCCGTGAAGGAACAAGCTTCTCCTTAAAGAGGTCCTCTTCCAAAGAAAAAACCGCACGGGCCTTTTCCACATGCTTTATGGAAGAACTCTTCAAGTAGGATTCTTTTTGGGCCGATTTCCAATAACCCTGTTGTCCAAATGCACAAAAGGAGCCAAAAAATATGGTTATTGAAAAAACAAGGTGTAATTTAGCCTTCATACATAGTTTGGGCATAGGTCAATTTCAAAAATAAGCCTTTTTTATTTCTTGATTAGGTGGAAACAATCCAGAATATTTCTCTTTTTAAGCACAATACGTATCAAACGGTAATTACCATTGGCACTTTTGATGGTGTTCATCTGGGTCACCGCAAGATATTGGAACGCCTCATAAATAGTGCCAAAAATACCGGATTAAAATCCACAGTCCTCACTTTTTTCCCACATCCCAGAATGGTGCTCCAAAAAGACACCAATATAAAACTACTGAATACCATTGAGGAAAAAACCCAAATCTTAAATGATTTGGACCTGGATTATCTCATCATCCATCCTTTTACAAGACAATTTTCACGACTTTCGGCAACCGAGTTTGTCCGTGATATTTTGGTCAATAATTTAAAGGGCAAAAAAATCATTATAGGTTACGACCATAGATTCGGAAGAAACCGTAACGCCAATATCCAAGACCTTATAGCTTTTGGCAACACCCTTGATTTTGAGGTAGAGGAAATTCCCGCCCAAGAAATCGACGATGTTTCCGTTAGCTCCACAAAAATCCGAAATGCCCTAAAAGAGGGTGATATTGCCACCGCCAACAGCTATCTGAGCTATGCCTATATGCTTACGGGCACCATAAAAAAAGGGAAGGGCCTTGGGAAACAATTTGGGTTCCCGACCGCCAACCTGCACATTCCCGAAACCTACAAACTCATTCCAAAAACCGGCGTGTATGTGGTCAAGAGTACCATTGACGGCAAAGAACATTTTGGAATGATGAACATTGGCTACAATCCTACCGTAGGAGGATCCGAAAAAAGTATCGAAATCAATTTTTTTGATTTTGAAGGCAATCTGTACGACAAGAAAATACAGGTAGGCATTTTACATCGCATTCGCGATGAGCACAAATTCAACTCCGTAGAAGAACTCCAACAGCAATTGGCAAAGGACAAAGAGGTGTCGTTGGACCTAATCTCCCAATAGATGACATTCCATTTTCTTTTTAAAAAAATAGACAATGCCCAACTGGTTGTCTTTCGTATTTTCTATGGTCTTTTGGTCAGTGCGGAATGTTACGGGGCCATAGCCACGGGTTGGGTCCGAAGAACCCTGATCGAACCCAAGTTCACCTTTACTTTTATTGGGTTTGAGTGGCTACAACCCCTGCCCGGCAATGGCATGTACGTCTATTTTGCCCTAATGGGTACTTTGGGAATCTTAATAACCATAGGTTATAAATACCGTTATAGTGCTTTGGCCTTTGCCTTGATGTGGACTGGGGTGTACCTGATGCAAAAAACATCGTACAACAACCATTATTACTTGCTGATGTTGTTGGCCTACATTATGGCATTCCTCCCTGCCCACAAAGATGCCTCTTTGGATGCCAAATTGAACCCAAAACTACATTCCTTCACCATGCCCAATTGGGTAAGGTGGACCATTATCTTTCAGTTGTTCATTGTCTACACCTATGCCTCAGTGGCCAAACTGTACGGAGATTGGCTGGATTTTAGCATCATTGAACTCTTGATGAAATCCAAATCGGATTATTTTTTGATCGGTGAACTTTTACAGGAAAAATGGGTGCATAAAATCGTGGCATTTTTCGGTATTTTTTTCGATTTGCTCATTGTGCCCGCCCTGCTTTGGAAACCTACCCGTAAAATTGCCTTTGCCTTGGCCATTTTTTTCCACCTCTTCAACAGCGCCGTGTTCCAAATAGGGATTTTCCCCTATCTATCCTTGGCGTTCACAGTCTTCTTTTTTGAACCCCAAACCATTCGAAACGTATTTCTGAAGACCAAAAAAGTGGTTGTTGAACAATCCAAAACACTTCCCGAAAACCACCGATGGGTTCTGGGAATCTTGGGAGGATACTTTCTTATACAACTTCTCCTCCCGTTGCGCCACCATGCCTTTCAAGATGATGTTTTATGGACCGAAGAAGGCCATAGGCTCAGTTGGCGGATGATGCTACGCAGTAGGTCTGGGACCATTCGTTATAGAGTGGTAAACAAAAAAACAGATAAAGTAACGTTTATTGACCTCGGGGATTATCTCACCAAAAAACAGCGCAGAAGAGTAGCCTGTTATCCTGATTTTGCATGGCAATTTGCCCAGCATCTCAAGAAAGATTATGCACAAAAGGGGGAGGATATCCAGGTTTTTGTGACCAATACGGTAAAAATCAACCAAGGGGAGTATTATGAATTCATAGACCCCAAGGTGGATTTGGCCAGTGTTCCTTGGAAGCATTTCGCCCACAATGACTGGATTCGTCCATCGCATCAGGAATAATTGTTGGGCACGTCTTCAGATTGAATTAAATTTGCGGCTCAATACAAGGCCATGCTTCAATTACACACCATTCGGGAAAACAAGGAAAGTATCATCACCGCTTTACAGAAGCGAAACATCGATGCGGAACCCATGCTGTCAAAGATTATCGAACTGGATGAAAAAAGACGTTCCATCCAAACAGAACTTGACGCCACATTGGCCGAATCCAACAAACTCTCCAAGGAAATCGGCATGCTCTTTAAATCCGGGAAAGCCCAAGAAGCCAATGCCCTTAAGGAAAAAACCGCGGGATTGAAGGAAACGTCAAAGCAATTGGGGGATGCCCTTAATGCCGCTGCCGCTGCCCTGCAAGAGCAATTGTACCAGATTCCCAATGTACCCCACGAATCTGTTCCGGCAGGAAATTCCGATGAGGACAACGAAGAAATTTTTAGGGAAGGTGATATCCCAGTCTTGGAAGAAGGTGCATTGCCACACTGGGAACTGGCCAAAAAATACAACATCATTGATTTTGAACTCGGCGTAAAGGTCACTGGTGCCGGCTTCCCCGTCTACAAAGGAAAGGGAGCCCGTTTACAGCGTGCCCTTATTTCTTATTTTTTGGACAAGAACACTGATGCCGGATATACGGAAGTACAACCCCCTCTCATGGTCAACGAAGCCTCTGGTTATGGAACCGGGCAGTTACCGGACAAGGAAGGGCAAATGTATCATGTCACCGCAGACGATTTGTATCTTATCCCTACCGCGGAAGTGCCCATTACCAATTTGCACCGGGACGATATTTTGGCCGAAACCGATTTTCCCATAAAATATACCGGGTATACCCCTTGTTTTAGAAGGGAAGCTGGAAGTTACGGAGCGCATGTACGTGGATTGAACCGTTTGCACCAGTTTGACAAGGTAGAGATTGTTCGCATGGAGCACCCCAACAACTCATACGCTGCTTTGGACGAAATGGTGGAGCATGTAAAGAATATCCTTCGCGATTTGAAATTGCCTTATCGAATCCTTCGTCTCTGTGGTGGGGATTTGGGTTTTACTTCTGCCCTTACCTATGATTTTGAAGTGTTCTCCACAGCCCAGGACCGCTGGCTGGAAATCAGTTCCGTTTCCAATTTTGAAACGTTCCAGGCCAACAGGTTAAAACTTCGTTTTAAGGATGAAAATGGGAAAAGTCAATTGGCACATACCTTGAACGGAAGTGCCTTGGCCCTTCCAAGGGTACTGGCCGGAATCTTGGAAAACTGTCAAACCAAGGATGGCATCAAAATTCCCGATGTTTTGGTTCCTTACTGTGGGTTTGACACCATTGCATAATACAAAAAAGCCGGGGCCACCTTTCTCAAAGTGATGTCCCGGCAAGTTTCAATAATCCAATTTTTTAACTTGGAGCCTTTTTAATGGCAACCGTGGTCCACACATCCTTGTGGAACTATATCGGCATCCTCATTATTATTGGCGTCCTTTACGGTAATGACACCACCATTACACCCAAAATTTAAAGTAACACTACTGGAATACGTGGTCATTAACAGAGTACCCCCTTGGTACCATCTGTAGGGTGCAGTACCCCCATACACTGAACCATCCACTTGACCATAGGGTCCAGTTCCACACCAAGACAGTGAAATCCCTGAGGCCTCAACGGCTTCAACAGCTTCAACTTTCAAGGAAGCCTCCTCAGTTGCGGACGAAGAAAAATTGTCCAAATTCTGTGCAGAAACGTATGTCACCAATGACATTACGAACAATAGTGCAATCAATTTGCTACTTGTTTTCATATAGAAAAAATTTTAAGGTTTTTTAAATATAATAATATTTTTCTTACATATTACGTAAGTTTTATTATTAATACATGAAGTTACTGTTTCCAAAATCTTAAAAAAATCCAGAATCCTTATCCAAACCAATGGTTTGATTTTCAACAAATACCCTCAATAGCCCCTAGCTTATGTGGTATTTTGGATTCGGTTAACAGAATCCCGCACTTTTGTACGTTATATTTACAATAAAACCAACTATTGAGGTTTCTCTTATTTTTCATATCGAGCATTTTTGTGCAGACCTTTTCCTATTCCCAAGAGGATTTTCTGGCCAAACAGTACTTTACGGACGGGGAATTTGAAAAAGCAGTGGTCTTCTATGAAAAATTGGTGGAGAAAAACCCGAGGCGTACCGACTATTCCGAAGGTTTGGTGGCCTGCTATCAGCAATTGGAACGTTATGGGGATGCCGAAATCTTCCTCCTGCAGAAAATAAAGGACACCTACGCCTTTCCCACCTTTTTTATTGAACTGGGCTACAACTATACCTTGCAGGACCAAGCCGAAAAGGCAACGACCTATTATGATCAGGCCATCCAAAAAATAGATGAAAATCCCAATTATGGATACAGTGTAGGGTATCGATTCCAGAAATATGCGCTATTGGACTATGCCATTAAGGCCTACACCAAGGCCATGGCACTAAAACCGGATTTGAACTACGACTTTCAATTGGCCAGGATTTATGGCGAGCAGGGCAACATTGAAAGAATGTACCAATCCTATCTCAATCTTATCTGGGAAGGAAGGACTTCCCGTTCCAATGTGCTTCGCAATATAGACGACTTTATCTCGGAAGATCCTTCCAACCCCAATAATGTCATGCTACGAAAGGTATTGCTCAAAAACGCACAGCAAAACCCGGATGTTCTTTGGAACGAATTGTTGAGCTGGCTTTTTGTACAGCAAAAACAATACAACAGCGCGTTCAGTCAGGAAAAGGCCATTTTTAAGCGTACAGGAGAAACTTCCGTGGACCGGTTGGAAAATCTAGGGCAGATCGCCTTGGAGGACAATGACCTGGACAATGCCATCTCCATTTTTCAATATGTGGTGGAAAATAGCGCCGATCCAGGGAACAAACTCAACGCTGAGCTAAGCCTTATCGATATTGAATTGAAAGATCCAACAGAAAAGGTTTTGAATCAGGTTGAAAAGAAATTTCAGGATTTGGTGGCAACGTATGGAAACCAAAGTCGTACCCTACAATTGCAGATTGCCTACGCCAATTTTCTCACTTTCAAACGGGAAAGACCGGAACCTGCCATTACCATGCTCAAGGAAAGCCTTGAACTACCCTTGGGACGTGTGATCACGGCCTATATAAAATTGGCTTTGGGTGATATTTTGGTGTACGACCAAAAATTCAATCAGGCACTTATCTATTTTACACAAGTACAGAAAAGCCTTAAAAATGATGTTCTGGGTCAAAATGCACGTTTCAAAGTGGCCCAGACCAGTTTTTACAAAGGAGATTTTGATTGGGCACTTACCCAATTGAAAGTACTCCGAAGCTCCACTTCCCAGCTCATTGCCAATGATGCCATGCAGTTGAGCCTATTGATCTCGGACAATTCCTTGGAAGACTCCACCCAGACCGCATTGAAAAAATATGCCAAGGCCGACCTGTTGGCCTATCAAAATAAAAACAAGGAAGCCATTGCAGAATTGGAGGATATCCTTGAAAACCACAAAGGTGAAAAAATTGAGGATGAGGCATTGCTCCGGCAGGCCCAGCTTTTGGAAGCCCAAAAAGATTATGAAGGCGCCCGGTTCAATTATCAAAAAATTGTAGAGTTTTATGCCGATGGCATTTTGGCCGATGATGCCCATTTTGCTTTGGGCGAACTATATAGAAATGTCCTTAATGAACCTGAAAAGGCCAAAGCCCATTACGAGAAGATCATCTACAACTATCAGGACAGTTATTATTTTCCTCAGGCCCGAAAGAATTTTAGGATGCTCCGTGGTGATGCCATTAACTAATTCTTCCCTACATTAGGGCCTTAAACCAAGAGGCCATGATCATATACAACGTTACGATCAATATAGAGGAAAGTGTGCATGATGAATGGTTATCATGGATGCAGGACAAGCACCTGCCCGATATGCTGGCCACAGGAAAGTTCACTCATGCCAAAATGGTAAAAGTACTCGTAGAGGAAGACATGGGAGGGGTTACCTACTCCATACAGTACACCACAAAGGACAAACAGACTTTGGAATCGTACTACCGGGAAGATGCCGACCGTTTGCGTGCCGATGCCCAAAAATTGTTTCCCAATAAGTTTGTGGCATTCCGAACAGAGCTCGAAGTCATCAGTCAACAAATCCCCTAGTCCTTGGCATACCTTTTTACCAATGGCACCCTACAAGACCTTCAAGTACTGCAATACGTATTTGGACGCATCCTCGATGGGCAACCCGATTTTTTATTGGGGTTCAAAAAAATGGAAAATGCCGTTTACGGTAGATACCCCCTAGTAATTCAAACTGGTAAAATTGAGGACAAAGTGGAAGGTAAGGTATACGAGGTCTCCGAAATTGACCTAAAGAAGGCCGATATTTATGAAACCAGCGCTTATAATCGTAAAATATTCCCTCTGGAATCCGGTCTGAAGGCATGGGTCTATGTCGAAAATTCCAAGTAACTTGCAAAAAAACCCCTGTGCCCAAGAAGAATAAAAGAAAGCCAAGTAATGGTCGGCCCAAACGTATGGAAAATGGGCAGGAAAATGGTGCGGTAAAGGCCAAAAAGCATTTGGGGCAACATTTCCTGAAAGACGAAACGGTGGCACGCAACATAGCGGAAACCCTTAGCCTTAAAGGCTATACCAACGTTTTGGAGATAGGTCCGGGAATGGGCGTGCTCACCAAGTACCTTTTACAACGAGATGTAGATCTGGTGGCCATGGACTTGGACGAAGAATCCATCATATACCTAAACCACAGTTTTCCCCTTGAACATTCCGAAATCCTTAAAAAGAACAATCGCCTCAATATTATTGAAGCTGATTTTCTAAAGTTTGATCTACGAAACCTTTACGGTGAAGAGCAATTTGCCATAACTGGAAACTTCCCCTACAACATCTCAAGTCAGATTGTCTTTAAAATGTTGGAGATCCGGCAACAGATCCCAGAATTTTCGGGAATGTTCCAAAAAGAAGTGGCCCAGCGCATTTGTGAAAAACCGGGAAGCAAGACCTATGGCATTCTATCGGTCTTGGTACAGGCCTTCTACGAGGCCGAATATTTGTTTTCCGTACCACCCCAGGTTTTTGACCCTCCACCAAAAGTGCATTCCGGGGTATTGCGCCTCACCCGAAAACCAGAACTGAAACTTCCCTGTGATGAGCATCTGTTCTTCAAGGTGGTAAAAACAGCTTTCAACCAAAGACGAAAAACGCTCCGTAACAGCCTTAAAACCTTTGATCTTTCCGATAATCTCAAAGAAGATACTATCTTTGACCAGCGCCCAGAACAGCTCAGTGTGGCAGATTTTGTAACGTTGACCCAAAAGATAGCCAATGACCCCGTTTAAACTTACAGACGAGCTTTTAGAAGAAATCCAGCAACTGATATCGGAAAAGAGAAACACCGACCTTCAGTCCATGATGCAGGAGTTCCACTATGCCGATATTGCCGAAATAGCGGATGAACTCGATGTGGATGAAGCCACCTACCTCATTAAGCTTCTGGATAGTGAGAAAACATCGGATATCCTTGCGGAAATGCATGAAGATATCCGGGAAGCCGTATTGAAAAACCTTACGGCAAAGGAAATCGCCGGGGAGTTGGAGGAGTTGGACACGGATGATGCCGCCGATATCATCAATGAGCTGCCCAAAGAGATGGTCCAAGAGGTCATCTCCGAGATCGAGGATCGGGAACACGCCAAACATATTGTGGACCTGCTACGCTATGACGAGGACAGTGCCGGTGGACTTATGGCGAAGGAATTGGTAAAGGTGAACGAAAATTGGAACGTGCTCACCTGCGTCAAGGAAATGAGGGCCCAAGCCGAAAATGTGACCCGGGTACACTCCATATATGTAGTGGACGATGAGGGGAGGCTAAAAGGAAGACTCTCTTTGAAGGACTTATTGACCACCTCCACCAAGACCAACATCAAAGATGTGTATATCCCAAAAGTGGATTCCGTGACCGTTAACGAAAAAGGCGAAGAAGTGGCAAAGATTATGTCCAAATACGACTTGGAGGCCATTCCCGTGGTGGACGAAGTGGGCAGATTGGTGGGCCGCATTACCATTGACGATATTGTGGACGTGATCAAAGAAGAAGCCGATAAGGATTACCAAATGGCTGCCGGTATTTCCCAAGATGTTGAGGCCGATGATAGCATCTGGGTCCTTACCCGCGCCCGATTGCCTTGGCTTATATTGGGACTTATGGGAGGTTTGGGCGCCGCTGCCATCATGGGTGGATTTGAGGAAATGATATCCAAACATGCGGTGCTTTTCTTCTTTACCCCGCTGATAGCGGCTATGGCTGGTAATGTTGGGGTACAGTCCAGCGCCATTATCGTGCAAGGTCTCGCCAACGATGACCTCAAGGGAAGTATCAGCAACCGCCTCGTCAAGGAAATGTTGTTGGCACTCTTGAATGGACTTATCTTAGCCATCTTGCTCTTGTTCTTCACTTGGGTTTGGAAGGGATCCTTCAGTACGGCCCTAGCCATTTCACTCTCGTTGGTAGTGGTCATAGTAGTAGCAGGGCTGATCGGGACCTTTATCCCTCTTTTCCTCCATAAAAGAGACATAGACCCCGCCATAGCCACAGGCCCTTTTATCACTACAAGTAACGATATCTTTGGAATCCTCATCTATTTTTTGATTGCCAAGATTATTTTGGGGATTTAATTCCTTTCAACTTAAAAGCAAACCAAGATGACACGAAGTGAATTCATGGCAACCAGATTAAGGGAAGTCCTGTTGAGTGGTCATTGGATTGCCCAAACCAACATCAAGGAACAGATAGAAAGCATATCGTGGCAACAGGCCAATCAAAGGATACAATCCCTGAATACCATAGCCTTGCTCACATACCACCTTAATTATTACCTGGGCGGTATTTTGAATGTATTTGAAGGAGGAAAACTCGAAATTAGGGATACATACAGCTTTGATATGCCCGCTATGACTTCGGAAACGGATTGGAGGAACTTGGTTGGGGAATTTCTGGTCAACTCCGAAAAATTTGCCATGCATGTGGAAAAAATGGAGGACGCCCTGCTGGACACTCCCTTTGTTGATGAAAAGTACGGAACCTACTTGCGAAACATAGAAGGAGTGATTGAACACAGTTATTATCACCTAGGTCAAATTTCACTGATCAAAAAACTAATATTGGAAAGATGAAGCCCATCAATCTACAGCAAAAACATACCGAATTCACCAACCAATGGCACCCGCACCAAATTGCGGTGGTGGACAATATGCAAGTACTATTGGCCAAGTTGCAGGGAGAGTTTGTCTGGCATGCCCACGAACATGAAGACGAGCTATTCCAAGTGATCAAAGGCACCCTTTATATGCAGTTTAGGGACCGGACCGAGGTAGTGAAGGAAGGAGAGATCATTGTGGTGCCCAAGGGAGTGGAACACAACCCCATGACCAAAAATGGGGAAGAGGTACATGTGCTCCTTTTTGAAAAGCTGACCACGGCCCACACTGGGGACGTCCAGCATGAAAAAACACAGACCATATATCCAAAAATCTAGGAATTGTATATTTGCCTCCATGAAAATTCTCCATCTGGATACCAACCACCCCCTACTTCTGGAACAGTTTGCCCAACTGGGTTTTGAAAATCATGAAGATTACGTTTCTTCCAAGGAAGAAGTGGAACGCAAAATACACGAATACGACGGTGTGATCATCCGAAGTAGATTTACCTTGGACCAACAGTTCTTGGACAAGGCCTCCAATTTAAAGTTTATTGGAAGGGTCGGTGCAGGCTTGGAAAACATTGATGTGGAGCATGCCAAACATAAGGGCATCTTCCTTGCCTCAGCCCCAGAAGGCAACCGGAATGCGGTGGGCGAACACACCTTGGGTATGCTATTGTCCCTAATGAACCACATGGGCAAGGCCAACCGCGAGGTGAAAAAAGGAAAATGGGACCGCGAAGGGAACCGTGGCGTGGAGCTGGATGGTAAAACCGTGGGCATAGTGGGCTACGGAAACATGGGTAAGGCATTTGCCAAAAAGCTGCGTGGATTTGATGTGGAAGTCATCTGTTATGATATTGTGGGAGGGGTCGGTGATGAAAATGCCCGCCAAGTCGGTATCATGGAATTTCAACAAAAATCGGATGTCGTAAGCCTTCACGTACCCCAGACCGAACTTACCGTGGGCATGGTCAACTCCGAATTCATAGATGCATTTCACAAATCCTTTTGGTTATTGAACACGGCCCGGGGAAAATGCGTGGTGACCAAAGACTTGGTCATGGGATTAAAATCCGGAAAAGTATTGGGTGCCGGATTGGATGTGCTGGAATATGAAAAGAAGTCCTTTGAGAACATGTTCATCCAAAAACCCAAGGCCTTCAAATACCTTCGGAAAGCCAAAAATGTACTATTGACTCCCCACGTGGCTGGATGGACCGTGGAAAGTAAAGAAAAATTGGCCCAAACCATTGTGGACAAGGTCAAAGAGAAATTTTGTTAACTTTAAAACCCTAAGCCATTCTATTATTGGCTTGGGCCGTTGGCAAAATTCACTGAAAATGACCATAGATGCCCAAACCCCGGACGAATATATCCGCAAGGTCCCCGAAGACCGTCGGGAGGCTGTTTCCAAATTAAGGGAAACAGTCAAGACAAATCTCCCCGAAGGTTTTCAGGAATGCATCAGTTATAAAATGATTGGCTATGTGGTTCCACATTCCCTATATCCAGATGGGTACCACTGCAATCCCACCTTGCCCCTGCCCTTTATCAATATCGCATCACAGAAAAATTTCATAGCCCTATATCATTCTGGCATTTATGCCAACCCTAATCTTTATAATTGGTTTGTAGAGGAATACCCAAAACATGTATCGACCAAATTGGACATGGGGAAAAGCTGTATTCGTTTTAAGAATGGCAAGAACATTCCTTTTGGACTGATTGCCGAACTATGCCAAAAAATGACCCCTCAGGATTGGATAACCTTATATGAACAAAACATTAAACGACCATGAAACAAAGAGTAACAGGAATCGGGGGATTTTTCTTTAAGACCAAAGACCCGAACAAAATCAAGGATTGGTACAAGACCCACCTGGGCCTTAACACGGACCAATATGGATGTTCCTTTTGGTGGAAAGATCAAAAGGGAGATGATTGTATGACCCAATGGAGTCCCTTCGCCGAAGACACTACCTATTTTCAACCCAGTGAAAAGCAGTTTATGATGAACTTTAGGGTAGAGAACTTGGTGGAATTGTTGGAAGCCTTAAAAAAAGAGGGCGTCACCGTAGTGGGCGAAATAGAGGAATACGACTATGGCAAATTTGGATGGATCATGGACCCGGAAGGCAATAAGTTGGAACTATGGGAACCTGTTGATAAAGCATTTCTTTAGGTATTGAATAATTTGTTACATTTAGAACTCGTTTAACCAACACATTAAAACCATGTCCGAAGAAAAAAAAGACTTAGGAGATAAAGCCGAAGAAGCTTTTGACAAAGCGAAAGATGCAGCCAAGGAAGCTGCGGAGGAAGCCAAAGATGCCGCAAGTGATTTCAAAGAGGATGTAAAGGAGACCTTTGATCCCAAAAATCCTGATAGCGGAAAAACGGTTGCCCTTATTGCCCATTTGACTTTGATCGGGTGGATCATTGCCATCATCATGAACAGCAGCAACAAAACCGAGATAGGTTCTTTTTATGTAAGACAGGTACTCGGCATTTTTCTGGTTGGGTTTGTCTTGGGGATCATCCCAGTGGTAAACCTTATTGGATGGATATTCCCGGTTGTTCTTTGGGTCATTAGTTTGATCGGCGCCATAAACGGAACCCAAAAACCGGTCTTTTTGGTAGGTGAGCACTTCCAAAACTGGTTCAAGAGCCTATAAAACAGATACAAAAAGCCAGATTTTTCTCTTCTGGCTTTTATTTTTACTTGCTTTATCGTAATATTGCAATATAAAACTAAACACTAAAGAAGAATACGCTCATATGGGAGCTTCCAAAACACATATATTTTCACCAACGCATAACGAATTGGCCCAAATAGCCAAGGTCATGGCGCATCCTGCGCGTGTGGCCATCCTGGAATATATCAGCAAACAGGATGCTTGTATCTGCAATGACTTGGTGGATGTGATCGGTCTGGCCCAACCCACCATATCCCAACATTTGAACGAAATCAAGAAAATTGGTTTGCTCAAGGGAACTTTTGAGGGGAAAAATCTTTGCTACTGCATTAATCAGGAACGCTGGGAAGAGCTCCAACAAGCCTTCCATACGTTCTTTTCCAATATTAACCGTAATTGTTGTTAACATGAAAACATCAGAATTTTTATCCATCCTCCAACAACACCAAGACAAAAGTCTTCTCTTTGAATACACAAAGGATAAATTTGTTGGGGCCAATTATCATATCACTGAAGTAAAAAACATTACCGTAGACTCTGTTGATTGTGGCGCCGGAACGGATTTCTGGAAAGAAACCGTGGTCCAGCTTTGGGAAAGTCCCAAGGAAATTGGCAAAAGGGATTTTATGTCCGTGTACAAGGCCCTGTCCATCCTCAACAAGGTGGACCGGATAAAGCCTATGCAAAAAGACGCTGAAGTCAAATTTGAATACAGCAACGATGACTTTCACACGGCCCAGCTTTTTGTGGATGATTATACTCTGGATGAAAAAAGACTCATTATAAAACTATCCGTTGAAAAAACAGATTGCAAAGCAAAGGAAACCTGTGGTGTTGAACCAGCTTCCACTGCATCACCCATTGAAACCGAAGCCAGTTGCTCCCCAGGATCGGGTTGCTGTTAAAAAAGACCCCATGTTGATCCGTGGCATGAAAGCTTCCGATTGGGAGCAGGTACAACAAATCTACACCGAAGGTATAACAACTGGTTTTGCCACCTTCGAGACCAAAGCCCCAACCTATGAGAGTTGGGACCGGTCCCATATCAGCTCATGTAGATTGGTCGCTGAGGAAAATGGCATTGTATTGGGTTGGGCGGCACTATCTCCCGTCTCAAGTAGATGTGTATACGGAGGGGTGGCCGAAGTGAGTGTGTACATTGGCTCCAATAGCCGCGGAAAAGGCGTTGGAAAACAGCTTATGCAACAGCTCATTTCCGAAAGTGAAGAGGCTGGATTCTGGACATTGCAATCCGGTATTTTCCCTGAAAATAAAGCAAGTGTAAAACTCCATGAAACAGTGGGTTTTCGCTATATTGGCAAGCGCGAACGCGTGGGTAAAATCCACGGGGCCTGGAAAGACAACCTGTTGTTTGAAAGGCGTAGTAATAAGGTTGGAATAGCATAAGCATCACATCAAAAACCAAATAAAAAATGAAAAACGTATTGGTACTTTGTACCGGAAATTCCTGTAGAAGCCAAATGGCCCATGGTTACCTCAACTATTTTCAAGATAAACTTGCGAATATCTATAGCGCAGGAATAGAGACCCATGGACTTAATCCTGGAGCGGTGGCCATCATGAAAGAAGACAAGATTGACATTTCCAACCATACCTCCAACCACGTGGATGAGTATACCGGCATTGATTGGGACTACATCATCACCGTATGCGACCACGCCAAGGAAAACTGCCCTTTTATCCCGGCCAAAAATGCCAGACGCATCCATCAAAACTTTTTTGACCCGTCAAAGGTCAAGGGCAATGAAAAGGAAATCCACGATGCTTTTTTAAAGACTCGGGAAGAAATCAAGGAGTTTTGCCATGATTTTGTCAAGGAGGAACTTATGGCCTGACCAATAATATCAGAGACCGTAGTCCATAGGAAGCATATCTCCTAAGCGGTAGTCAGACATATGGCCTCCAAAAGCTAGGTTTTCAAAGGGGGAATAGTTTCCATATCTATCCAAAATATAGGTTGTGTCCAATTCATTGATCTTGAGTGTGGACCTATAATTGCCATTTTGCCTGTAATAGATTACATATTGGCTACCCATAAACCGGATATCCCTTAAATCCTCATTGGGCTTGGCCATATTCACCATAAAATCCGTCAGGACCACATCTTTATAGTTCTTTTTGAGCTTAAAATTCTGGCTATCCATATCGCCATACCAACAGGCCCTCATGAAATGTCTCGGAGAACCCAAATAAGTCTTTTCCCTACGATCCGCAATCTTGGGATTCCCTTGGGAGGTGTCAAAAAAACGGGTAGAGCCATCAAAAATGGTCTGGTGGATATTGTCGACACGTTCCAGACTTTTCCTTTTGAAGAAAATCTTGAACTCATCAATATTAAAATAAATTCGGTAGCCTAAATAATTATTCTGAATTACAACGGGCTTATCGCAGTATGCGGAAAGGGTATTGTCTTCCGAGTTAAAGTACAGCCGTATTTCCTTTTCGTTCTCAATGATACTGGAACGTCCTCCCCGGGTGTCCCCCAAAAACTCCAAACGAAAGACTTCCAACTTCTCCCTACGCGAAAAAGGATCTGAAGTCAACACTACTTCCTGAAGGTCTTCCATCTGTTCTTGGAGGAGTACGCGTAACACGGCATCATCGGGCAAATTGACCATTTCCTTGGCCTGATACCCTAAATGGCTTATCACCAAAACAGCATTGTTCCGGTAGGGAAGGCCAATTTCAAAATTCCCGTTTTCATCGGTCATAGTGCCCACGGAACTCCCGTCATAATACACCGAAGCGCCAAAAATGGGCTCTTTGGTCCTAGAGTCAAGAACGGTTCCAGTTATCTCTTGGGACCGTACCTGAACACTAAATATGGAAAGGACCCCAATTGCCAAAAAGATTTTCAATGACCGACTCATTGCCCCATTTTACGTTCCAACTCTGCTTGAAATTCTTCCATAACGGGTTTTACCGTGCTTTCGGGTAGGTCTGCAATCCGTATGTACATGAGTCCATCCACGGAATTGTTAAAGAGTGGATCTACATTAAAGGCCACTACTTTGGCGTTCTGTTTGATGTATTTCTTGATCAGAACGGGCAAGCGAAGGCTGCCTGGCTCCACTTCACTGATCAGTTTATCAAACTTGTTGAGGTCGGCTTGGGTCTCGTCAAAAACAAACTCCTTGTCCGCATCATTGAGCTTTACCTTGAACTCCTTTTTGGGGCGGATGTATTGCGCCACGTAGGGATCCCAATAATTGGATTTCATGAATTCGATCATGAGGGATTTGGAGAAATTGGAAAACTGGTTGCTGATGCTCACCCCACCGATCAGATATTTGTGCTCAGGGTGACGCAATGTGGTATGTACAATCCCTTTCCACAATAGGAAAAGGGGCATGGGTTTCTGCTGATATTCCTTGATGATATAGGCCCTCCCCATTTCAATGGATTTTTCCATCATTCCATAAAGTTCCGGCTCAAAGCGGAAAAGATCTTGCAGGTAGAAACCGTCTATTCCATATTGCTTGAAGATTTCGGACCCCAATCCCATACGGTAGGCCCCAACAATCTTCTTATCCTCATCATCCCATAAAAAGAGATGGTGGTAGTAGGAGTCAAACTTATCCAAATCAATGGCGTTATTGGTTCCCTCCCCTACTTCGCGGAACGTAATCTCACGCTGCCTTCCTATTTCATTCAAAATAAAAGGGATGTCTTTCTGTTGGGCCAGATATACCTCATAATTCTTGCTTTGGAGTACCCTACAGTCTTTTTCCCGCAATTTTTCCACCTCACCTTCCAAAACTTTGGAGCTGACAGGTGTAGCTATCTTTTTGGGAGGCTTGGGAATCTTCAGCGTGGTTGGGACCTTATCGATCAAACGTTCCTTCTCGAACACATTGGCCAAGAGATAGGTTTTTTTGCGGAGCAGCTCCGTGTAGGATTCCAAGGTTTCCTCTTCGTTTTGTGTGGCCACGGATATGGGTTGACCTATCCGAACTTTTATAGGTCTTCTACTTTGTGATGTCAGTTCCGAGGGCAACTTGGCCGTCCTGAACACATCGTTCATTTTGGACAATCTGTAAAAAAGTCGACTGTTGCGCGCATGAAAGTAAATGGGTACCACCGGCACTTCGGCCTTGCGAATCAATTTGATGGCTGCTTCCTCCCATGGTCGGTCCACCACCAATTTGCCATCCCGGTATGTGGACACTTCCCCAGCGGGGAAAATCCCCAGTGGATGACCTTCCTGTAAATGTTTGAGTGCATTTTTGAATCCCATAACACTGCTTTTGGCATCCTTATGGTTTTCAAAAGGATTTACAGGCATAATGTAGGGTTTCAATGGCTCAATACGGTGCAGCAAAAAATTGGCTATGATCTTGAAATCCTCACGTTCGTGCAGCATTAGTTTCAATAGCAGGACCCCATCTATGCCCCCCAAAGGGTGATTGCTGATGGTAATGTACGGACCCGTTTTGGGGAGTCGTTTTAAATCTTCCTCCGGAACCTCAAAGTCAATTTCATAATACTCCAAAATGGACTCCAAAAATTCGGGACCAGCGAGTTCCTTGTTCTTGTTGTAAAATCGGTTTATGGAAGTAATCTTGGTGGCTACCATTAAAAGCCAGCCCACAAAAGTGCCCAAAAAGCCATACTTGTCCAGGTGAATCACCTTTGCCACCTCTTTCGCAGAAACCAGCCCCATGAATTTTTTATTGTTTAGGTAAACGTAAAGATAGAAAATTACGGGTATTGGGGTCAGGGTCTAAAAAAGTATTGCTATCAACCCTATTTCACCACGAGCTGGACCGTTTCCTTACCGCGTTGCTCCACAAGTACGGACTTTCCATTTTGAAGGGATTTAACGGCGTTGTCATCAAAATGGCGAATGGTGTAAAGGGCTACATCTTCATGACAGACCACCTTGAATTTTCGCTTCAGTTCATCCAACATGGGCTGAAGTCCATTGAATTTGTTGTCCAGACAAACTGAAAAACTAATGGCGGAGTTTTGGATCAGGTCCACTTTTAATCTATGGTCATGGAACAACTTGAAGATTTCACTGATGTTGTCCTCCACAATGAATGAAAAATCCAATGAGGACAGTTTAAGGAGCACCTGATCTTTTTTAACGATAAAGCATGGTATCTTGGGGACTATATTGACCCCTTTGCCCACAGTGGTGCCCTTATCCGATGGTTTTACGAACGATTTCACATGCAGCGGAATTTCCTTACGCTGCAAAGGCTGCAAGGTTTTAGGGTGAATCACAGAGGCCCCGTAAAAGGCCAATTCTATGGCCTCCCTGTATGAAATTTGCTCCAATAGCTGGGTCTCCTTGAAGTTTCTCGGGTCGGCATTCAACACACCGGGAACATCCTTCCAGATGGTAACGGATTCCGCGTTGAGGCAGTAGGCCAAAATAGCCGCTGTATAATCCGAGCCTTCCCTTCCCAAAGTAGTGGTAAAGTTATTGTCATCACTCCCTAAAAAGCCTTGGGTAATGTTCAACTTGGACATATCCACCTTTGCGGAAACTTCGGTTTGGGTACGCTCCCAATTGATCTGCGCATCTCTATAATTGTTGTCCGTTTTGATCAAGGTACGGACATCCAACCAAGCATTGGACAATCCTACTTCGTTGAGATACTCACTGACAATGGTTGTGGAAACCAATTCTCCATAGCCCACTACTTGATCGTACACAAAGGCATATTTTGGCGACTTGTTCCATGTTAAAAATCCTTTGACTTCTTCAAAAAGCAATTTAACTTTTGCATATACCGGATGTGATGGGTTCTCAAACAAATCCCCCAAAATGGCACCGTGATAATCCATAACATCTTGCAATATCCCGACCACGGCATCCTTATCCTTGAAATAAGCCTCTACCACCTTCTCCATGGCATTGGTGGTCTTTCCCATTGCGGAAATAACCACCAAAGTATCCTTGTGCCCCATTTGATTCAGGACATTTACCACATTCTTTACACCATCGGCATCTTTTACAGAAGCCCCTCCAAACTTAAAAACTCTCATGCTATAGTATTGTTAATTGGAAGTTCAAACCAAATCTTCCATATAATTTTCAATTCCTTTTTCGTCCAACTGCACCACATCCCAGTCCCGTAGTACGTTGGCCCCTTTCTTTTCATAGAACTCGATGGCAGGGTCGTTCCAATCCAGCACCTCCCAACATATCCGTTTCACGCCAAGGTTGTGCCCATACTTTACCACCTCATCCAACAAGGCGGTCCCCAGACCACTACCCCTCATTTTTTCGGCTACGATAAGGTCTTCCAAATGGATAACTGGACCTTTCCAAGTGGAATATCTGGGGTAGACCAGGGCAATCCCCACAATCTCATCAGCCACTTCGGCCACAAAACAATGGAACAACTTATTTTCCCCAAAACCATCCTTTTCCAAGTCGGCTTGGGTAACTTCCACCGCTTCGGGTTCGTTCTCGAAATCGGCAAGTTCCTGAACCAGTTTCAAGACTTGCCCCATATCTTCTTTCCGGGCGTTTCTAATCAAGTATTCCATTTGTTACAAATAAAACTCAAAGTTATAAATATCTAAAACTTAAGATCAACGAAATCGATATAGTTTCACAAAATGCACGATATTTGTCGTCAAATAAAACAACCTTCCATGTTTGATAAGCAGCATCGCACCCTAGGTGAATTTATCATCGCCAACCAAGATTCTTTTCAATATTCCTCTGGTGAACTCTCCAGACTCCTCAATGGCATCCGCTTGGCCGCCAAAGTGGTGAACCACGAAGTGAACAAAGCTGGACTTGTGGACATCATCGGTGCTGCCGGTGAAACCAACATCCAAGGCGAAAGCCAACAAAAATTGGACGTTCTGGCCAACGAGAAGTTCATTCAGACCCTTAAAAATAGGGAGATTGTTTGTGGTATTGCCTCTGAAGAGGAAGACGATTTCATCAGCATCAACAGTTTTGACAAACAGCACCAGAACAAGTATGTGGTGCTCATAGACCCCTTGGATGGTTCGTCCAACATAGACGTCAATGTTTCAGTGGGGACCATTTTTTCGGTGTACCGAAGAATCACACCTGTGGGCACACCTGTGACCCTTGAAGATTTTCTTCAACCTGGAAAAAACCAGATTGCTGCAGGGTATATCATCTATGGCACATCTACCATGCTCGTTTATACCACAGGAAGTGGCGTTAATGGTTTTACCCTAAACCCGGCTTTGGGCACTTTCTATCTTTCGCATCCCAATATGCAATATCCCGAGGATGGAAATATCTATTCCGTCAATGAGGGCAACTACATCCATTTTCCCCAAGGTGTGAAGGACTACATCAAATATTGCCAAAAAGAAGAAGGTGATAGACCCTATACCTCCAGATATATAGGTTCCTTGGTTTCCGATTTTCACAGGAACATGATCAAAGGGGGGATTTACATGTACCCCAAGAGCAGCAAGGCCCATAAGGGTAAACTACGGTTGCTATACGAGTGTAATCCCATGGCGTTCATAGCGGAGCAGGCCAATGGAAAAGCCAGCGATGGGTTCCAACGGGTCATGGACATTCAGCCTACTGAACTCCATGAACGGGTTCCCTTCTTCTGCGGAAGTAAAAAAATGGTTGAAAAAGCGGAAGAGTTTATGGCCAACGCCTAACTGTCCTTACGCATCATGATCCTGTGGTAATCGTCAAAATCGATTTTCCCAGTGAAAATGGCTATGGACTTATCTATAATCTGGTTGGCAGTTTTTGGAGAAAACCCTAAACCAATGGCATACCGCTCCACGATTTTACGCTCGGGCTCATCAATTTGATGGTCAGAAAATATAATCTGGAAGAACTCGAACAATCTTTGGTAGCGTTTCTCGCCACTGTGCGGAGTCTCAATGGGATACTTGTTCCCTTTCTCCATCACCTCCTTATACTCTGCATCAGTGATATTGAGCTTAAAGGCAAATTTGTCCAAAATGGCTTTCTCTTCTGGATTGATTTCACCATCCACAGCTGCCAAAGTGGCCAAAGTGGCAAAATGGGCCAAATTTTTCCTGTGATCTCCGTGCTCGTATAAATCTAAAATGGGCATACTTGAAATTTTGTGGCACAAATATAAATTTTAAAGTAGAAAGGTTCATAAAAATGCGACCAAAAGAAATTTGTAATTTTCGTACCGTTGTTCAACCCTCAAGTATATAAATCTGAAAGATTCCGAGCTTTTCCATATTGCCGAAAGCTGGTTCAGCCAACAAGGCTGGAAACCTTTTCCTTTTCAAAAGGAAACCTGGAAGGCATTTTTAGAAGGAAAGCACGGATTACTGAACGCCCCAACGGGAAGTGGAAAAACCTATGCCCTTTGGTTTCCCATCGTGCTCAATTACATTAAAAACCACCCTGATCATAGAACCAAGCATAAGAAGGGATTAAAAGCGATTTGGATCACTCCCCTCCGGGCTTTGTCCCAAGAGATAAAACAATCCGCGGAACGCATTACCCAAGATCTGGACACCCAAATGACCGTGGGCATTAGAACCGGCGATACCTCTACCAAGGAACGGGCCAAGCAGCGTACCACCATGCCCGATCTGTTGATCACTACTCCTGAAAGCCTACAATTGTTGTTATCCTCAAAAGGATATGCCAAGCTTTTCAAGGATTGCTCCGCCATTGTGGTGGACGAATGGCACGAACTGCTGGGTACCAAACGGGGTGTTCAGATGGAGTTGGGACTTTCCCGATTAAAAACGGTCTGTAAAAATCTTCGCATTTGGGGCATCTCGGCCACCATAGGTAATTTGGAACAGGCCCGGGAAGTGTTGTTGGGACCCTCTTCCCCTGCCTTGGAAAACTCAGTATTGGTGAAGGCCAACCTCAACAAAAAAATCACCGTAAAGAGCATCATCCCCGAGCAAATGGAGACTTTTCCGTGGCGGGGTCATTTGGGACTGCATTTGCTGGATGAGGTCGTGCCCATTATCCATAACAGCAAGACTACCCTCCTCTTCACCAACACCCGCAGCCAATGCGAGATCTGGTTTCAAAAAATATTGGAAAAGTATCCAGAATTTGCCGGGGAAATGGCCATGCACCATGGTAGCATCAACAAGGATACCCGTCTATGGGTGGAGCAGGCCATCCGAAATGAAAGCCTCAAGGCCGTGGTCTGCACCTCCAGTCTTGATTTGGGGGTTGATTTTGCCCCCGTGGAGACCGTAGTCCAAATTGGTGGCCCCAAAGGGGTAGCCCGTTTTTTACAACGTGCCGGAAGAAGTGGACATCGACCCGGAAAGGAAAGCATCATTTACTTTTTGCCCACCCATGCCATGGAACTCATAGAAGCTTCGGCCATGCAAAAAGCGGTGTTGAACAGTGCTGTGGAGGACCGTATTCCGTATTTAAACAGTTTTGATGTATTGATACAATACCTAACCACCTTAGCGGTTTCCGATGGATTTTTCCCCGAAGAAATATATCCAGAAATCAAACAGACCTTCTGCTACCAAGCCCTTACCGATGAGCAGTGGCAATGGCTCCTCAATTTTTTGGTCATGGGTAGTCAAAGCCTAAAAAGTTATGATGAATATAAAAAGGTGGAGGTCGAGGAAGATGGCCGGTTTAAGGTGAACAGTAGAACAGTTGCCATGCGCCACCGATTTCAGATCGGGACCATTGTAGGCGATGCCAGTCTATCGGTCCGTTACCAAAAAGGAGGCTATATTGGGACCATTGAAGAATCGTTCATCTCAAAACTCACCCCGGGCGACGTGTTCACCTTTGCGGGAAGGAATCTGGAATTCATCCGGATCAAGGGCATGTCGGCACAAGTACGCAATTCTTCCAAACGCAGCAATAAAATTCCAAGTTGGATGGGCGGTCGACTTAGTTTTTCTGCAAAAATGTCCGAATTGTTGCGACAAGAACTGTATACTGCACAGCTACCAATTTCTCAACAAGGGCCTGAAATTAGGGCGCTTGCTCCCATGTTTGCAAAGCAACGGCAGGAAAGTATTGTCCCGTTGCCCCATCAGTTTTTGATAGAGACCTTTAAGTCCAATGACGGGTACCACCATATTTTTTATCCGTTTGAAGGTAGGGCCATCCATGAGGGGATGAGCAGCCTGCTGGCCTATCGCATCAGTTTGCTGACCCCTATTACCTGCTCCTTGGCCTTTAACGATTATGGGTTTGAACTGTTGTCCGATAAAGAAATTAACATTCAGGATATTCTGGACAACAATCTATTCACCGCTGATTATATGCTCTCCGACCTTCAAAAAAGTTTGAACAGCAATGAAATGGCCCGAAGGAAATTTAGGGATATTGCCGTCATCAGTGGCATGGTCTTTACCGGTTACCCCGAGAAGGGAGTGAAGATGAAGCATCTTCAAAGCAGTTCCCAATTACTGTTCGATGTGTTCAAGGATTTTGAGGATGATAACCTCCTCTACCAGCAAGCCTTTACCGAAACCTTTGAACATCAGTTGGAAGAGGGACGTTTGCGCTTGGCCTTGGAGCGTATTGCCCAACAGGAAATTGTTTGGAAAAAGTGCAGTCAGGCCACTCCATTTTCGTTTCCCATCATAACGGACCGTCTTCGAGAAAAGTTGTCCAATGAGAAATTGGCAGACCGCATTAAACGCATGACTGCAAAACTGACCCGATAACTGCCCTCTTCCCTTTTATTTGTCTTTTCGAAATGAGGAGTCGGCGACGATTGAGAAATCCATAACCAATCCTAAGATTTCTCGACTGCGCTCGAAATGACCATAGAACATTTGCAAAAATTAGTGCCATTCGTGTCAAAGCCAAAAAAGATTTCTCACACCCGCTTCGCTCGGTTCGAAATGACCATGTAACGAGCATTCCCACAATCAATATCATTCATGCCAAAACTATCCGATATCACCTTATTGCTCCTTTGACCAATCGATTATTTAATCTGATGTCATTTCGATATGAGGAGTCGACAACGATTGAGAAATCTTGTTTTGAATAGATTTCTCACACCCGCTTCGCTAGGTTCGAAATGACTAAATGGAACATCAGTAACAATCCGTGCCATCCGAGTCAATACAAAAAGATTTCCCGCATCCGTTAGAAGGGACAATACCCTTACATTTGTGCCGACAAACTATCGTGGCACATAACATTACCATACAAAATCAGATGTTCCAATTGCACCCTTTGGGCGGGGTATTTTGGGTGGAAAAATCGCTGTTGCTCATCAGCGATGTGCATCTGGGAAAGGTGTCGCACTTTAGAAAGTTTGGGGCTGCTGTCCCTCAAAAGGCTGTCCATAAAAATTATATGCTGTTGGATCAAATTGTGTCCGAACTTCAACCTTTTCAAATTTGTTTTTTGGGGGATCTGTTTCATTCTTCGCTCAATAAGGAATGGGAACTATTTGAAAATTGGGTAGCCAAGACCCCTGCGGAAATCATTTTGGTGACCGGAAACCACGATATCATTTCACCCTTAAAATTTGAACAGCTCAACATCGCCATCTTCCCGGAACTCCTCATCGATGATTTTTTATTGACCCATCATCCCGAAACACAAGTAGATAAATTCACGTTTTGCGGTCACATCCATCCTGCCGTAAAGTTACGAGGGTTGGGAAGGCAAAGCCTGCGGCTCCCCTGCTTTTTTAAATCCAAAAACCAGATGATTCTACCCGCTTTTGGGGAGTTTACGGGAACCCACACCCTAAAGCCCTCAAAAAATGATGAGGTATTTGCGATTGTGGAAGGTAGTGTGGTCAAGGTTTAGATTTCCAAAAATGTCCCTTCAACTCCGTTTATAGCTCTACTTGAAAACACCTCTGATTTGTCATTTCGATATGAGATACGGAGCATTGATTGAGAAATCTCACCAACCCATGGATTTCTCACAGCCCCTTCGCATACACTCAGGGCAGAGCTCGAAATAACAACAGAACATTTGCAACAATTAGTGCCATTCGTGTCAATACAAAAAGATTTCTCTCACTCCCTTCACTCGGTTCGAAATGACCATGTAACGAGCATTCCCACAATCAATATGATTCATGCCAAAACTATCCGATATCACCTTATTGCTCCTTTGACCAATCGATTATTTAATCTGATGTCATTTCGAAATGAGGAGTCAACGACGATTGAGAAATCTCACCAACTCATAGATTTCTCACAGCTCCTTTGCATATACTCAGGACAGGGCTCAAAATGACAACCTGGAATATTCGTGTCATTCGTGTCAAAAACCAAAAAGTTTTCTCACAGCTCCTTCGCATACACCCAGGACAGGGCTAGAAATGACATCGCTCTGTAAAGGTCATTTCGAACTGAATGCAATGAATGTAAGAAATCCAAAAAAACACTTTTTATAAAAAAACATTTCATTTTATCTTTGCCGCAAAGTTTTTGGATTGACCAAAGCCTCCATTTCCCAACATTACGCACAGTCTTCCCCACTCGGAAAACTGCGGAATACTATTGCACAAAATGGAGGTTCGACCTCCTCTGACAAGTCGCAACCCTTCCAAAAAATCAACATCAAAGGCCTTGTGGGTTCGTCCCTTTCCTTTGTACTTTCCGAAGCCTTTAAATCGGTCGATGCGCCTTTTCTATTGATTTTGAACGATAAGGAAGAGGCTGCCTACCACTTGAACGATTTGGAACAGTTGATTGGGGAGAAAGATGTGCTTTTTTACCCAGGCAGCTATCGAAGGCCTTATCAAATTGAAGAGACGGACAATGCCAATGTGCTGCTGCGGGCCGAAGTCCTCAATCGCATCAACTCCAGAAAAAAACCGGCGGTGATTGTCACCTATCCCGATGCCCTTTTTGAAAAAGTGGTCACCCGAAAGGAACTGGACAAGAGCACCCTCAAGATAAAATTGGAGGACACCCTTTCACTGGACTTTTTGAACGAGGTGCTTTTCGAATACCAGTTCAAACGAGTGGATTTTGTGACCGAACCCGGGGAATTTTCGGTACGAGGAGGTATTGTAGATGTATTTTCGTTTTCACACGATGAGCCTTATCGCATTGAGTTTTTTGGGGACGAAGTGGACAGCATCCGCACGTTTGATGTAGAGACCCAGCTTTCTTTGGAAAAGGTGAAGAAGATCACCATTATTCCCAATGTGGAGAACAAGTTTTTGCAGGAGAGCCGCGAGAGTTTCCTTAAGTACATTTCACCCAAAACGGTGGTTTTTGCCAAAAACCCAGCTTTGATCTATGACCGCATTGATTCCTTTTTTGCCAAGGCGGAAGAAAGTTTTACCAAACTGAGCGAGGAAATCAAACACGCAAAGCCCAACGAACTTTTTGTGGACTCCACTCTGCTAAAATCCCAATTACAGGATTTTCTGTGTGTTGAAATAGGAGCAACTGTCACTTCGAGCGAAGTCGAGAAGCAGACAGGGAACAATGGTGTTGCCATTCAATTCAACACCAGACCCCAACCCGCCTTCAATAAAAAATTCGACCTGCTTATTGAAAACCTCAATGAGAATCGGGAAGCGGGTTTCACCAATTATATTTTCTGTTCTACCGAACAACAGGCCAAGCGTCTTCACGATATTTTTGAGGAAGTGGACCAGACTGTACACTACCAGACCTTGGTTTTTCCACTCTATCAAGGTTTCATTGATGTAGATCTAAAACTGGCCTGCTATACGGACCATCAAATTTTTGAGCGCTACCATAAATTCCACCTAAAAAATGGGTACGCCAAAAAACAGGCCATTACCCTGAAAGAGCTCAACAAATTGGAGATTGGGGATTACGTAACCCATATTGATCATGGTATAGGCAAATTTGGGGGACTGCAGAAAATAGATGTGGAAGGCAAGAAACAGGAGGCCATCAAATTGGTCTATGGCGATCGGGACATATTATATGTCAGCATCCACTCCCTTCACAAAATTTCCAAATACAACGGCAAGGACGGGGCACCCCCAAAAATATACAAGCTAGGTTCAGCGGCTTGGAAAAACCTCAAACAGAAGACCAAGAGCCGGGTCAAGAAAATTGCTTTTAACCTCATCCAAGTGTATGCCAAAAGGAGGCTGGAAAAAGGGTTTCAATATGCCCCGGACAGTTATTTGCAACACGAGTTGGAGGCTTCATTTTTGTATGAGGACACCCCTGATCAGGAAAAATCCACCCAAGATGTCAAAAAGGACATGGAGAGTGAACGCCCTATGGACCGACTTATTTGTGGTGATGTAGGCTTTGGAAAGACCGAAGTGGCCATCCGGGCAGCTTTCAAAGCCGTGGACAACGGAAAACAAGTGGCTATTTTGGTACCAACCACCATCTTGGCATTCCAACACAGCAGGACCTTTAGGGAGCGTTTGAAGGACATGCCCGTAACTGTGGATTACTTGAACCGTTTTAGGACCGCCAAGGAGAAGAAAGATGTTCTGGAGCGTCTGGCGGCAGGCAAGATCGATATTATCATCGGAACCCACCAGTTGGTCAACAAAAATGTCCAGTTCAAGGAATTGGGATTATTGATTGTGGATGAAGAGCAAAAATTCGGGGTTTCAGTAAAGGAAAAGCTCCGTTCCATCAAGCAAAATGTTGATGTGCTTACCCTTACCGCCACACCTATCCCAAGAACCCTACAATTTAGTTTGATGGCAGCCCGGGACCTATCCGTCATCAACACACCGCCACCCAACCGATACCCTATCGAAAGTCAGGTCATTCGATTCAATGAAGAGATCATCCGTGATGCGGTTTCCTATGAAATTCAACGAGGTGGGCAGGTATTTTTTATCCACAACCGTATTGAAAACATCAAGGAAGTGGCCGGAATGATCCAACGCTTGGTCCCCGATGCCAAAATTGGGATAGGCCACGGACAGATGGAGGGCAAAAAACTGGAGCAGCTCATGCTGGCCTTTATGAATGGGGAGTTTGATGTACTGGTTTCCACCACCATTGTGGAAAGTGGATTGGACGTGACCAACGCCAACACCATTTTCATCAACAATGCCAATAATTTTGGATTGAGCGACCTACACCAAATGCGGGGCCGTGTGGGTCGAAGCAACAAAAAAGCGTTCTGTTTCTTTATCACTCCTCCCTATGAAGTCATGACGCCCGACGCCCGAAAGCGTATCGAGGCCCTAGAGCAATTTACCGATTTGGGAAGTGGATTCAACATTGCCATGAAGGATTTGGAAATCCGTGGTGCCGGTGATCTATTGGGCGGGGAACAGAGTGGTTTCATCAACGAAATAGGATTTGAGACCTATCAGAAAATATTGACCGAAGCCATAGAAGAACTCAAGGAAAATGAGTTTAAGGAGTTGTACGAGGAAGTGGAGGGCCACAAGGAAAAGGTTTTTGTGAAGGACATTCAACTGGATACGGACTTTGAACTGCTCTTCCCAGATGACTATATCAACAACATCACGGAGCGCTTGAACCTCTACACCCAACTCAATGAAATCAAGGATGAGGAAGGACTCTTAAAATATGAATCCGAGCTGATAGATCGTTTTGGGGAACTGCCACAGCAAGCCGTGGATTTGTTGAATTCCATTCGAATAAAATGGATCGCCACGCATATTGGTCTGGAAAAGGTCATCATGAAAAAAGGCAAGTTCATGGGCTATTTCATCGCAGACCAACAATCCATGTTTTACCAAACTGCCGCCTTCACCCAAGTGTTGCAATATGTACAGCACCATCCCCAACAAGCGAAGCTCAAGGAAAAGCAGACCCGAAATGGGTTACGATTATTGTTGGTATTCGACCGGGTCACCAGTGTGGAAAAGGCGTTAAAGGTTTTGGAACCCCTTAGCCCCCAGAAAGTAGCGGTATCATAGTCCAATATCCTGTTATGTCACAAAAACCAAAGACCTATTTCAACTGGAGTTCCGGAAAGGATTCCGCATTGGCATTCCACTATCTGTTGAAACAAGGCAATTATGATATTGACCGATTATTGACCACCGTAAATGCACACTACGATCGGGTTTCCATGCATGGCCTACCCAGAAAGGTTTTAGAAGCCCAAGCGGCATCTGTTGGCATTCCTTTGGAGGTCCTTGAAGTTCCTGAAAAACCCAGTATGGAACAATACAATGAGTTGATGCGGAACACAGTTACCCAATTACGGTCCGAAGGGTATACCCATACGGGTTTTGGGGACATCTTTCTGGAAGACCTAAAGCAATATCGGGAGGACATGCTTCAACCTTATGGATTGACCACACTTTTTCCATTATGGAAAAAAGACACCAAACAATTGATAGAAGAATTCTTGGGATTGGGGTTTCGGGCAGTGATTATTTGCATCAATAACTCAAAATTGGACGCATCCTTTTTGGGACAGGAATTGTCCCAAGAACTCCTAAACAAATTTCCCTCAGATGTTGACCCTTGTGGTGAAAACGGGGAATACCATACGTTCTGTTTTGATGGACCCATTTTTAGGGCTCCCATTCCATTTACCCTTGGAGAAAAGGTCTTTAAGACCTACGATAATCCATCAGACCCAGAAAATACCATTCAATTTAGGTTTTGTGATATCAACTTGGCATAAAAACACGTTTAAAATGCTTCGTACACCTGCTTTACAAAATCTCCAATTTTTGAAGGTTCCAGCCATCGGGTTACCATGAGTAATCCATTTTTTTGGTCCACCACAATAAAATTGCCTCCAAAACCTGCTGCATAGAACAGATGTTCGGGCACTCCTTCCCAATGCCGTGAACCTTTTTGGTTGAGCCACCACATATATCCATAATTTACATTGGGCACTGAAGGCTGTGTGGCCTTTTTGATCCACTCCTGACTGATCAATTGTTCTTGATCCCACTTACCTTGATTCAGAAACACCATTCCAAAACGGGCCATATCTTCGGTGGAGATAAATAAACCGGCACCTGAATGACCTCCTCCAGTGACCGATTTCATTTGTAGCCCATCTATCTCTGTCCAAGCATGGTCATAGCCATACCAACGCCAAGTGGTAGTGGCACCTATTTTATCCATCAACCGCTCCTTTAAGACCATGGGCAGAGGCTTTCGCCATACATTGGTCAGGGAATAGGCCAAAACATTCACCCGCACATCATTGTATTCCATGACCGTACCCGGTTCGTTAAGCTTTCGGAATTTCCAGTCGTCCAGTCCCCCTTCATTGGGTGGACGGTCCGCCCAGTCCTTCAAACCCCAAAGCTCCCCGGACCAATCCGAGTTTTGCTGCAATAGATGTTCCCAAGTAATTTTGGCGTTGTGCTCTCCATCAAAAGTTCCGTCCCAAACATAATGGGCCACTTTGTCCTTGGTATCCTGGATCAACCCAGCATCTTCTGCCAATCCCGCTACCGTGGACAAAAAGCTCTTGGTAACACTAAAGGTCATATCCACCCGCTTGGTATCCCCCCATGAAGCAAGGACATAGCCATCCTTCAAAATCATTCCCGCAGGACCTCCCCGTTTTTTGGTAGGTCCCAAAATTTCATGAAAGGGCTCTCGTTCAAAACCTTTCAAAATGGCACGGCGTAAATCACGAGATTCGGAATATTCATTTGCCTTGGCAAAATCCACAGCCTTTTCCAAATGCTGCACATCATACTTAAATTGATTCTTGTTGGCCGTTTTCCAAGGTTGATTTCTTTCTGGAAAAAAGAAATCTTGTGCCATTATGGGGGCATAACCCAATAGACTTATAAGGAACGTAAGCTTTAATATTGATTTCATATAGCAAATAAACTTAAAGATGGTTTGAAGTTAACAATTGTTATTGGAACGTTTTCAATGGTTATTTTTATAAAAAATGCTTTTATGAACAAGACTACCGCTTATTCCATTCCATCCCAAACCCGAATTGGTCACATACACCTTAAAGTTTCGGATTTACAACGTGCCCTTGACTTTTATTGTGGGCTTTTGGGTTTTGAGTTGACCCAGACCTATGGAGACCAAGCTGCTTTTATTTCGGCAGGAGGGTACCATCACCACATTGGATTGAACACTTGGCAAAGCAAAAATGCACCTCCTGCACCCAAGAATACCGTAGGATTGTTCCATACGGCCATTCTTTACCCAACCCGAAAGGATTTGGCCATTATTTTAAATCGCTTGTTGGAAGCAGATCATCCATTGACAGGTGCAGCAGACCATGGGGTTTCAGAAGCCCTATATCTGGATGATCCCGATGGAAACGGCGTTGAACTGTATTGGGACAAACCAAGGGAAATGTGGCCACAGAAAAATGATGGCACATTGGATATGTACACCAAGTCACTGGATTTAAATTCCCTCTTGCAGGAGTTAAAACATTAAAGGAGCTTCAGGTCTTTGATGGTCTTAAAGGCCACATCAACCTGCTCTTCATTGACTAAAATGGTAAACTCGTTGGTGGTGGAGATCACTTCGTACAAAATGATGCCCTCCCAGGCCAATCGCTGGAAAATGAAGTAATAGATTCCGGGTACCGACACATTTTCTGATGGGAGTTTTACGGTAATCGAGGAAAGTCCTTCCACCTTCTGGGTGCAACGCTCCGTCTTAAAATACTTTTCCACCACGCGATCCATGATATTGCTGATCACAATGTTGATTTCATTCACCCCACGGGAAGAGGTATAGAACACATCTTGATTGGCATTCACTTCTTCCAAGAGACGGGCCTGTTGTTGTAAGATGGTGTCAGAGGCCAAGAACGTGTAATCGGTTAAATTGGAGCGTACTGTAATTTCCCCAATGTTCTTGAGAACTTTCACTATTCTGTGCGTAGCCCTGAATTCAAGATCGTCGGACAGTCTTTTGAGCGCCATGACGATGGCCCCATCTTTGACGTCCTTACCTAATTCATCGGCAATTTCGGGCTTGATTTGACGGGAAAGTGAGGTTAGGTTGATAATACCCTGCGCTAGGGCGGTTTGCAAAAAAGGTTTCTTTTTAATGTAATGTTCAACTACCGCTGAGATTGTTTTCATTTTTAGGTTTAGTTTGGCTTCACCACAAAAATAACATATTGTTACAAAACGAACAAATGGTTAAAAATAATAAAAAGCACCCTCAAGGTGCTCAATTTCAAAACCATTGCTCTTTTTAACCACTTTGACAATATCAAAACGAACTTCTACATCTAGGTCCTTTTGTTGTACATAATGATTGGCGGCCGTGGCCAAAAGTTGTATTTTTTTGGGGCTCACGGTCTCTGAAATATCTTCCAAAAAGCCTATATTTCTTGACTTCACCTCTACAATGGCCAAGGTATTTCCCTTTTGTGCAATGATATCGATTTCAGCTCTGAGGTACCGGTAGTTTCTAGCACCAATTTCATACCCTTTGTTCAACAGTAAATCCACCGCCAGTTGCTCTCCCAGTCTCCCAAATTCGGTATGTTTTGCCATGAAAAAAGAAAAATACTAAAAAAAAGATGCATTTCATCGAAAAATTTGGTAGTTCATGGGATACAGAACGTTAAGATTGTAATTTGTTGGCCCAATTGAACCACATCCAACATTAGCATAAACATATAGTTGCCCCGAACTATGTACCAAATTAACGCCAGAATTTGCTATGGAGTACTTCATCAATTGTAATACCTCGACCTTAGCGCCGTACACTGTTCCATTGGATCGGATACGTGCCGCCCATCTTTATCGGAGACTTGATTTCAGCGCCTCGGTCCCGACCATCAACAATGCCATAGGTCAAAATGCAGGAAGTTTGGTAGACAGCTTAGTGGATCAAGCGTTGGCCGCTCCGGTCATTCCTGCTCCAGCTTGGGCAGATTGGACCAATGCCAACTATCCCGACGATGATGATTTGGCTGGACAGATGCGAAGGGCCCAATTCGAGGAGTTTTCAATCTCCTACGGCAATGCACTTCTAAATAACGGTCTCCGTGATCGAATGAGCTTCTTTTGGAGCAATCATTTTGTTACCGAAATCGATGTGTACAACTGCAACCAGTTTCTTTACTACTATATCAATTGTCTCCAACGCAACGCCTTGGGCAATTTTAAGACCTTTGTACACGAAATTGGCCTCACCAGTGCCATGTTGTACTATCTGGATGGAGTGCGAAACCGAGGGAACAATCCTAATGAAAACTACGGTAGGGAACTTTTTGAACTGTTTACCTTAGGTGAGGGAAATGCCTACACGGAACAAGATATTATTGAAACTTCAAAAGCGTTATCGGGATATACCGAAACCGGGGAAGAAGGGTGCACACAAGTAACCTTCAATGCCGAGGATTTCAATACAGAGAACAAGACCATTTTTGGTCAAACCGGGAATTGGGGGTACGATGATGTCATTGACATCCTTTTCAATGAGAGGGCCAATGAGATTGCAGGATTTATCTGCAAGAAGCTTTATGAATATTTTGTACATCCAGATTCCACTGGCGAAGAAGGCGGTAATGCCTTGGACATTATAGACGGGATGGCACAGACTTTTGTGGCCAATAATTTTGAAATCGCCCCGGTGCTACGTCAGCTTTTCAAAAGTCAACACTTTTTTGACGAGACTACGATCGGAGTCATTATAAAAAGCCCGTTCGACCTGTATCTGAACATGGTCAAGGAAACCGGTTTTGGCTACGATGATGGCACCGTGATCAACATGATCGATTCTGCCGGCCTTATAGGTCAGCAACTTTTTGATCCCTATGATGTGGCCGGTTGGCAAAGAGATCGGCAATGGATCAACACCAATTTCATTATTGGGCGTTGGTTGACATCGGAAATGTTCCTACAACGTTTCTACCAAGACAATGCCGAACAATTCAGGGATTTGGGACTGGCACTTTCGGGCAATGCGGGACAAACAAGTAACAATCCAGATTTGGTGGCAAAACCCATAATAGACTGGTTTACCCCAAAAGGCCTACTTACCGACGCCGACTATGACAGAGCCTATATCGCTTTCAGAAGCGATGTGGACGTTAACTACTACGAAGGGGGCACACAGCCTTCTTGGACTTTGCTGGGCTGGGAAACTGGACCTTCACAAGTATACCTCTTGTTAAGACATATGTCCAGAGAACCCGAATTTCAACTTAAATAACCCTACACCATGTGCGATTCTCACCACACCCATAATACATCACCTCACAAGGGCCTAGAACATGATGGCCACGATTTGGAGCACAAAAACTGGAGCAGGCGTTCCTTTATCCAAGCCTTGGGTATTGCCGGATCGGGTTCCATGTTCTTGGGAAGCAACCTTATTTCCGCTTCGGCCCCTTCGCCATTGACCGCAGCAATCGCCGCGGCCGAGACAGACAACATTCTGGTACTCATCAGGCTGTCCGGGGGCAATGATGGACTGAGCACCGTAATTCCCATACAACAATATGATTCTTACGCCAATGCAAGGCCCAATATATACATCCCCGAAAGTAAGATCTTAAAACTTACGGACGATTTCGGCGTTCCCACCTATATGAGCTCACTCGAACCCCTTTGGGGTGACGGCCAGTTCAAGGCCGTGCACGGGGTAGGTTACGAAAACCAAAGCCTGTCCCATTTTACTGGTTCCGATATTTTTGCCAATACCGATTTGAACACCACTGGCTTCAGTGGCGAACCTACGGGATGGATGGGAAGGCATTTTGAAGAATTATACCCCGATTACCTCATCAATCCACCTGAGGCCCCTGCCGCCATTCAAATTGGGAATCTGGCCAACTTGGTCTTTCAGGGAGAGGAAACCAACTATGCCTTTGTAACGAACAACGTGGAACAACTCCAACAGATTGCAGAGACCGGTTTGTTTTATGATGTGGATGAAAACACCCCTTTTGATGACTGTATGTACGGTGATCAATTGCGCTTTCTAAGAGGTGTCGCCAATACCACCTACGAATATGCTGGCAAAATCCATGAAGCCTATGAGCGAGGGGATGCATTGCGTTGTGTGGAATACCAAGACAATGGTTTTGCAAGACAGTTGGCCCTATTGGCCAAATTGATCAAAGGTGGCCTCGGGACAAAAGTGTACATGATTTCCATAGGTGGTTTCGATACACATGGAAACCAGCCCATTGTCCACGAAAGACTCATGAGCAACCTCTCTATTGCCATCAACAACTTTTATGAAGATTTGGCCTGTACCGAGCAAGATGACAAGGTACTGAGCATGACCTTCTCCGAATTTGGTCGTAGGATATTTGAAAACGGCTCCAATGGTACGGACCATGGTAAGGCCGCCCCTACCCTTTTCTTCGGTTCTGGATTGAGTGGAAGTGCCTTTGTGGGCGATCACCCTTCACTGGACGAACCCAATAACCGAGGTAACTTGGAATACACCATGGATTTCAGGGACCTTTATGGCACCGTGTTGGCCGAATGGCTTTGTGTTCCCAGAGCATCAGTGGAACAACATTTGTTGGGATACACCTATAGGGCCATAGATCTTGGATTTAACTGTAGTGGTGAAGAGTTTGACGATATTGCCATGGACAATGATCCTCCTACCTTCCCGGAAACCCCTCCCAGCGAAGATGGAATGGACCCCAATCCAGATTTGCTGAACAACATTGTACATACTCCCTACTATCCCAACCAGCGTGCACCACACATTCATTTGGAAATGCCCTTTGCCGCCCATGTGGATATTGAACTCTTCAATATTCTGGGACAAAAAGTGGGAACAGTGTTCAACGAAATGATGCTGGAAGGCTCAACCGAAATCAATATTAGGGAAAATATGCGGGATAGCTTGGCCACAGGAAAATACATATACAGAATATCCGTTGCGGATAAGCGAATGAGCAAATCCGTGATGATCATGTAACAAGAGCGGGACACTAGTCAGTTATGGCAAAAACCTCCGGTTGCGCAACCCCACACCCCAATTTTGGGTTGCATGATTCGGAGGTTTTGCTTTTTCATGCCCTCCCATTTTAGGCTTCTTGCAAAATGAGTATTTTTGGGGCTTAATTACACAATTCATGCCCAAGACAACGTCTCCTTCAAGATATACCATTACAGCAGCGCTGCCCTACACCAACGGACCCATCCATATTGGCCATTTGGCCGGGGTCTATGTCCCTGCGGATATCTATTCCCGCTACCTTAGACTAAAAGGTGAGGATGTGGCCTTTATCTGCGGTAGCGATGAACACGGTGTGGCCATCCCCATGAAGGCCAAAAAAGAAGGGGTCTCCCCAAAAGAGATCATAGATAAGTACCACAACATCATTAAAAAATCGTTTGCCGAATTCGGGATTTCCTTTGACAACTATTCCAGGACTTCGGCAGAGGTACACCATAAAACAGCCTCGGATTTTTTTAAAAAACTCTACGATCAAGACGATTTTATAGAGGAAGAGACCGAACAATTGTACGATGAGGAGGCACAACAGTTTCTGGCCGATAGGTTTGTGATAGGCACCTGCCCCAAATGCGGACATGAAGAAGCTTATGGTGACCAATGTGAAAATTGTGGATCATCCTTGAACGCTACGGACCTCATCAACCCGAAATCTACCATAACTGGAAGGGTTCCCGTCCTTAAAAAAACCAAACACTGGTTCTTGCCTTTGGACCGTTATGAGGATTTCCTCAAAGAATGGATTCTGGAAGGCCATAAATCTGATTGGAAACCCAACGTTTACGGCCAAGTTAAGTCTTGGATAGACGACGGGCTAAAACCCCGTGCCGTAACCCGCGATTTGGATTGGGGAATCCCCGTTCCTGTGGAAGGCGGTGAGGGAAAAGTGCTCTACGTTTGGTTTGATGCGCCCATCGGATACATTTCCTCCACCAAGGAATGGGCCGAACGCGAAGGAAAAGATTGGAAACCCTATTGGACAGACAAGGACACCAAGTTGGTCCATTTTATTGGAAAGGACAATATTGTGTTCCACTGTATCATCTTCCCGAGCATGCTCAAGGCCCATGGCGATTTTGTTTTGCCGGTAAATGTACCTGCCAATGAATTCTTGAACTTGGAGGGCAACAAGCTTTCCACTTCAAAGAATTGGGCCGTTTGGCTGCACGAATACTTGGAAGAGTTTCCCGGCATGCAAGATGTACTCCGCTACGCCTTGACCGCCAACGCACCGGAGACCAAGGACAACGATTTTACCTGGAAGGATTTTCAGGCTCGCAACAACAATGAGTTGGTGGCCATTTTTGGAAATTTCGTGAACCGTGTGGCGGTATTGACCCATAAATATTACAATGGTGTTGTACCTACACCCAACACCTTCACCGATTTGGACAAGCAAACCCTACAAGCCCTTAAGGGCTTTCCAGAAATTCTGTCCAACTCCTTGGAACGGTACCGTTTCCGTGAAGGCAGTCAGGAGCTGATGAACTTGGCCCGATTGGGCAACAAATACTTGGCCGATGAAGAGCCTTGGAAGCTCATAAAGACCGATGAGGAACGGGTAAAGACCATTATGTACGTTGCGCTTCAGATCGCCACTGGTTTGGCCGTTCTCAGTGAACCTTTTTTACCCTTCACTTCGGATAAACTTAAAAACATCCTTCGCGTTGCTCAGAATAACAAAAACGAAGTCATTTCGAACGAAAGTGAGAAATCTATTGGCTGGAGCAATATGAGTTCCGATGAAACCCTACTCCCTGCAGGGCATCAAATCAACCCCAGTGAACTTCTCTTCAGAAAAATCGAAGATGCCGAGATTCAACAACAATTGGACAAACTGGAAGCCACCAAAAAAGTAAATGCGCAAATGGATAAAGCCATAACTCCTGAAAAAGACACCATCACTTTTGACGATTTCATCAAACTGGATATGCGTGTGGGCACCATTGTGGAGGCCGAAAAAATGCCCAAGGCCAATAAGCTTTTGGTATTGAAGGTGGATACTGGACTGGATACCCGAACCATTGTTTCGGGGATTGCCGAGAGTTTTAAACCCGAAGATATCGTGGGGAAAAAAGTAACCGTTTTGGTGAACCTTGCCCCAAGAAAATTACGCGGTGTGGAAAGTCAAGGGATGATCTTGATGACCGAAAACCAAGAAGGAAAATTGGTGTTCGTCAACCCAGATGAAGATGGGGTTGGGAATGGGGAAGGTATAAGTTAATTCACATTCAAAAGAAACTGTTCGGTCGAGCGCAGTCGAGACCCTCTTTCAAAAATTTGGATTATAAGACTTCGCCACTGCGCTCGAAGTGATAACTACTAAACAAACATCATGCAGCTTGTTCCTTATATCGTGCGCCACACCCAGCTTTCTGAAAAAAATGTGGAGAACACCGTGGCCTTGTTGAATGAAGATTGTACCGTTCCCTTTATCTCCCGTTATAGAAAGGAACGCACCGGCAATCTGGATGAAGTCCAAATTGGGGCCATTGTACAGTACAAAACCCAGTTTGAGGCCCTGGAAAAGCGAAAATCCGCCATTATCAAAGCGGTCGAAGAACAGGGTGCACTCACCCCAGAGTTGAAGGCAAAGTTCCAGAACTGTTCCGACCTTACCAGTCTGGAAGATTTTTACCTCCCTTTCAAGAAAAGTAAAAAGACCAAAGCGGAAACTGCCCGAAAAAATGGGTTGGAACCCTTGGCAAAAATCATCATGGCCCAGCGGAGTGACGAGATTGAGTTCATCGCCTCCAAATATTTAGGCAAGGAGGTCAATAATGAAGATGAAGCTTTGGAAGGCGCCCGCCATATCATTGCGGAATGGATCAATGAACGTTCGGACATTCGAAACCAGCTGCGCAACCAGTTGGAACGCCATGCCTTGATTACCACCAAGGTCATCAAAACCAAAAAAGAGGACGAAAAGGCCCAAAAATTCCGCGACTATTTTGATTGGAGCGAGCCACTGGACCGCTGTCCCTCCCACCGATTTTTGGCCATAATGCGTGCCGAAAAGGAAGGGTTTGTCCGGGTTAAGATTGAAATCGATGAGGATAGGGCACTCAATGCCATTGAAAGACGCATCATCAAATCCAACAATGCCTGTTCGCAACAGATTGAACTGGCCATAGCGGATGCCTACAAGCGACTTTTATTCCCCTCCCTTTCCAACGAGCTGTTAAAGGCTGCCAAAGAAAAAGCGGACACTTCGGCCATACAGGTATTCTCCAAAAACCTAAAACAATTGCTGTTGGGCGCTCCCTTGGGTGAAAAACGCATTTTGGCCATAGACCCAGGCTTCAGAACGGGCTGTAAAGTGGTATGCTTGGATGCGCAGGGCGATTTAAAACATAATGAGACCATTTACCCCCATCCACCCCAGCGGGACAGTGCAGGAGCCATCAAAAAGATAAGTTCCTTGGTCGATGCGTACAAAATTGAGGCCATTGCCATTGGCAATGGAACCGCATCACGGGAGACGGAGCAACTCGTAAAACGCATCGCGTTCAAAAATCCCATTGAGGTTTTCGTGGTCAGTGAAGCGGGAGCTTCCATCTATTCGGCCTCAAAGATTGCCCGGGATGAATTCCCTAACTACGATGTTACCGTCAGGGGAGCCGTATCCATTGGGCGGCGTTTGGCAGACCCTTTGGCCGAATTGGTGAAAATAGATGCCAAATCCATTGGGGTGGGCCAATATCAACACGATGTGGACCAAACCCAATTGAAAACTTCCTTGGACACTGTGGTAGAGAGTTGTGTGAACTCGGTTGGGGTCAACATCAATACCGCCAGTGTGCCCCTCCTCAGTTATGTGTCGGGCATCGGTCCAAAACTAGCTGAAAATATTGTCACCTATCGCAATGAACATGGTGCCTTTACCAGCAGGGACCAGATTAAAAAAGTGCCCCGTCTTGGCGGAAAGGCCTTTGAGCAAAGTGCCGGATTCCTGCGTATCAAAGAGGGGGAAAATCCATTGGACGATTCGGCCGTTCACCCGGAAAGTTATGCCATCGTTAAAAGAATGGTGAAGGACCAAGGGATTTCCTTGAAAGAAATTGTAGGTAACACATCGGTCCTGCAAAGTATCGACCTTGAATCCTATTGTACGGACGATATTGGGATTCCCACTTTGAAGGATATTCTCGGAGAACTGGAAAAACCCGGTTTGGACCGCAGGGAAAAAGCAAAGGTGTTTACCTTTAATCAAAACATCAAGGAAATAACCGATCTAAGACAGGGTCAGCTGTTGCCGGGAATTGTCAACAACATCACCAATTTTGGGTGCTTTGTGGACATCGGCATCAAGGAAAGTGGGCTCATCCATATTTCCAATCTTTCAGAGACTTTTGTGAAGGATGTCAACGAGCACGTTAGCCTTCATCAGCAAGTGGTAGTCAAGATATTGGATGTGGATGTGGCCAGAAAGCGCATTCAGTTGGGGTTACATCAATAAAGAAATGGTCCAATGCTCAAAATAGCATTCCATCCCATTTACAAACACCATTTGCCCAACGGGCATCGGTTCCCCATGCTGAAATATGAGCTTTTGCCCCAGCAATTGCTCCATGAGGGTAGCTGTTCCCTAAATAATTTTTTTGAGCCTTCCCTTCCCCATGACGAGCACATTTTGGCGGTGCATGATGAAAGCTATTACAGGGATTTGATCAACCTTGATCTGGACAAACGCGCTGCCCGAAAAATCGGTTTTCCTTTGAGCGGGCAATTAATAGAACGGGAACGGATCATAGCAGACGGGACCATAAAGGGATGCGAGTTTGCCTTGGAACATGGCATAGCCATGAACATTGCGGGAGGTACCCACCATGCCTATTCCAACAGGGCCGAGGCTTTCTGCCTGCTGAACGATCAGGCCATTGGTGCCCGTTATCTACAACAGCATCATTTGGCCAAGAAGATCTTGATTGTTGACTTGGACGTGCACCAAGGCAATGGTACCGCAGAGATTTTTCAGGATGACCCCTCTGTCTTTACGTTTTCCATGCACGGCAAGGGCAATTACCCCTTTAAAAAGGAAACTTCGGATTTGGACATCCCCTTGGAAAAAGACACAACGGATGAAACCTATCTTTCCCTCCTAAAGAAGACCCTACCGGAACTTTTGGACATGGTACGACCGGATTTTATCTTCTATCTCTGTGGTGTGGATGTGCTTGCTTCGGACAAACTGGGCACCTTGGCCATGAGTTTGGAGGGGTGCAAAGAGCGCGACCGCTATGTGCTGCAAACCTGTTTTGATGCCAAAATTCCAGTACAATGCAGTATGGGCGGCGGGTATTCCCCGGACATCAAGATCATTGTGGAGGCCCATGCCAATACATTTCGGTTGGCACAGGATATTTATGCGTAATTTTACCGACTATTGCTATTTTCAATCGCTATGAAATTGCTGAAATACCTTTTTATTTTATTGATGGCACTTCCTGTTGTCGGTCAAGATTTTCAATCCACAAAAGACAAAACGCTCTGGAACGACTTCACTTACGATGTTGGAAATATTTTTGGAGGAGTGGGTTATGCCTACTCGCGTCCCTTTCACTGGAAGGGAAACGACTGGGCCAACTTTGGGTATTTAACCGGAGGCACCTTGCTCCTTTTTACCGTGGATGACGAACTCAATGATTGGAAAAATGGTTTTCGTGAGGACATTCCGGATTTTGTCATTGACTATGGACATGAGTATGGCAGCCCGGAGAACAATTACATGCTCACGGGTGGGGTATACTTGGCAGGCCTTTTCACCAAAAACGAAAAATTGAGACGTACCGGGGTGCTCTTAATCTCCTCCGCTACGGCAGGTGGGTTTTTACAGCAGGTAAGCAAACGTATCATTGGTAGGGCCAGACCCAAAAGTGGAGCCAGTTCCAGTACGTTTGATCCATTGCACTTGGACCGTGTATATGATTATGATTCTTTCCCATCTGGCCATGCCATGTTGGCCTTCAGCAATGCCTACGCCATTGCCAAGCAATTCAAGAATCCTTGGGTAAAGGCAGGGATCTATACCGTTGGTCTGGTACCGGGATTTGTTCGGGTGATGGACGATTTCCATTGGATTTCCGATGTGGCCTTCAGTACAGTACTGAGCATTTTTATTGTGGAATCCATAGATTGCTATTTGGACTCCAAGTACGATGAAAAATATAACGACAGCCAAAAAAAATTAAGTTGGAACCTTTCTTTTGGCCCCAATACCATGGGAGTTTCCCTCCGCTTTTAAACTGGGGTCACCCAACTGTTGATAATTTTTTTATTTAGATTGATTTAAAATAACTATTTTTGGCCCTCTACGTCGTTGATAGATGGGAAAGAAGAAGAAAAAAGAAGCCAAAAAACAGAAAAAGGCCTTGTTGAAAGAGCTACCGCTTACCAACTGCAAGACCAAATGCTGTAAAAAATATAAAAAGGGGGAAAACAAGCGTTGCAAACGTTGTCCCTGTTTTGACCTTTTAAAGAAAGTTGCTTAAAATCCACCGATCGGTGGATTTTTTGGTTCTATGGGTTTCGTTTTTTGGGAGTATTCAGTACCATTTCTGTCTCCATCAACTGCCTAAGGTATTCGGTATCCGAAATGGACAGGTATTCGTGCGCCCTTTCAAAAAATCGCCCACTATGGGAGCAGGCTTCCGAACACTGCTGCAAATGCAACTGATAGGCTTCTTTCTTGCCTTTCATGTAGACCAAATAGGCCGCAAAGTTTTCCGTTCCCAATTGCCTCTCATAATTACGCTGATCCTTCCAGTAGTCCTGTTCATCCAGCAGGTCCACGGTATGCAACGTCTGTTCATACTGGGCATCCCGCAGGGCAAGATTTTCATAAAATCTAAAGTTTTGAAGCGCAGCATTCCCCTGTTGGGCCAACAGCAATGGCCCAAAGCAAAGGAACAATATCAGGGGGGTTACCGTTTTCATAGCAATCTTTTTTTAGTAAGACGAGCAAGTACCCCAACGCTTGCACACATCTACTTTAAGGTATCGTAAAATCATCATAAACAAAAAGAAAGGGGACCAACTGTCCCCTTTCTCGTTGATATGTGGAAATTGCCTTATTTCCCCAACATTAAAAGCTCATTGCACTTAATTTCAGTGATGTAGCGCTTCTCGCCTTCCTTGGTTTCATAGGTACGGGACATTAATTTTCCTTCAATGATGACTTCCTTTCCCTTGACCAGATAATTTTCGGCTATTTCTGCCATCTTTCCCCAGGCAACAATGTTATGCCATTGGGTATCGGTCACTTTTTCTCCATCGCCATTTTTATAGGATTCATTGGTGGCAACGGCAAACTTGGCCAATTTGTTCCCATTCTCCATGGTAATGATTTCTGGGTCGTTGCCCAAGTTTCCAATCAATTGTACTTTGTTTCGTAATGAATTCATGATGTAAGATTTAAGCGTTAAACTGTTATTGCTATCGAATGGGTTGGTTCGACAGGGCAAACTTAGAACCTGCCTAAACCATGAATCGGTTTGAAATCATTTGTTTTCGTTTGTAAACGGATGTAAGTAATTGTAATCGGGAACTATATATCAAATTACACTAAATAAAATGGATTTTTCTTGGAAGAGTATCAACCCCATTTTTTTGAACGGTAAGTACTATGTTCCACGGTTAGGCTTCCACCAAATCGGAAGCCCATTGCGTGAGCATCCTGCCGACTTAAAAAGTCAGAACAAAGTCTTACATGGGAAAGAACGAAACGCCCTGTCAATACCCTTCCCGCTTTCAAGGGATGGCTTAATCCTGACTAAACGGCCAAAACCGAGGCTAATTAAATAAGACCGAGCCCTCTTGCAGATTGTATGGCAAGATCCATAACGCCTTGCTCATCAAGTCCTTCAATTGGTTCGGTTTGAGCTGTAACGTACCCTATATTTCCTTCGGGCCTAACAGATACTACTCCATTTTCATACTTGACATGAAAATGTTTGCCACCAATAATCATTTTTGTCTCCATAGGGATTAGTTATTTTCTTTTGGATTCCAACCCAATCCTTTTTTTAAATTCTGATTAAAGTCTGACAACATCTCTTCTTCATTTTCTTCAGGAAAATCAAGCATTTGCTGTCCATATAGTTGGTTGAATTTATTATCAAAATCATTCCAATCCTTTGAAAGCCTCATGATTGTTATAATAGATGCTAGCTGCCTATCTAAATGACTATGGCCCGTATCTTCCGACAACAATCTATGGTATTGATGCTTTCTTTTTCCATCAGAATCTTTAGGAGTAAGTTTTTTGAGTTCCTCTAATACCCCTTTTGGTAGTTGCTCATATATATATTTATTGGTCCATTTTCCCACAACACCAGGCCTTTGCTTTAAGTTCTTAATGGTATAGTCCCATCCGTTTAACCTAAAAATTTCCTTATAAAATTCATGGGGAAACCGCTGTTGCCATGGCAAAAGATATTCTGATATATATTGTTTAAGAATCTTTTGTAACTCATCTCTTTCCCTATCATATTGGTATCCTGTGGCCTCATCTACTAACGCTGTTATCCCTATATCCGACAAGGCATACAATAAGACCTCAGCTATATGTGCAAACCTTTCCTGCGTTGCATGTAATTCACCCGCATTTCTTGCATCAATATATACTTTGCATAGACCTCTTAAAATTCTAGCATCATAACCTTGCTTCTCGTTTCCATTCAAATCCCTATAGGATATTAATTCGGTCCACTCCTTAACATCCTCAGAAACAAATGGTTGTAAGTTATTTGCGTTAATAAAGCTGGGCATTCGGTCCGCCCTGTATTCTTCGGAAGATTTTCCTTTCCTTGGCCTATCAAAGGCCATAAAAACAGCTGTAGCCGTCAAAACTCGTGTGCCATCCTCAAGAACAGCACAGCTAAGTTCTTTGTTGCCTAAAGGCAACTCTCCTTCATGGGTTGATTTAAGCATTTTAGCCATTGATTAAATCTTTATAAGTTATTCTATTCTCGGTGTTCTGTAAAAGTAGATTAAACCTCGCAGACTCACCTACTTGCCTTGTATTATATCTAAAGCAAAATTCGTCCACGTACAACTGCAAATGCTTTTTGGAAGTAAAATGGTAGATTCCAAAGATTCCACGCTTTAAAAGTGCCCAAAAGCTCTCTATTGTGTTGGTGTGGACACGTCCTTTAACATACTGGCTTCTGCTGTGCTTCACAAACTTGTGGTCATAGACCCTTTTAAGCCTTTTGTAAGAGGTGAAATCATCGGTATAGAGTTTTGCGCCCTCTTTTACGTTCTTCATAATTTCGTTGGTCAAGGTCTGCATGGTAACATTATCAACCTTTTTAGCTGAAACATTGCCGCCCCTTTGAACCATTCCAAGTACGGCAGCCTTGCCAACACCGCCTTGGGCATTTTTTATTCTCTTATCAGCATGTTTGTTCTTTTCCTTACCTCCAACATAGGTTTCATCGGCTTCAATCTCACCTTCCATTTGATCATTATCAAGTCCAAAGCATTGACGGATTCTTGAAAGCATGAACCATGCACTTTTCTGTGTGATGTTCAAATCCCTTCCCAATTGTAGGCTAGAAATACCCTTTTTATGGGAAGTAACCAACCATATTGCCAAGAACCATTTTTGAAGGGGCAATTTGGTGTTGTCAAAGATTGTATTGGTCTTTACGTTGAAATATTTGCCAGTATTCTTACATTTATATCTGTTCCCCTTACAATCGTACACTTTTGATGATGGATCAAAAGGACTTACAACGTTACCGTTCCATCTAAGTTCTTCCAAGTGGTCAATGCATGACTGCTCGTCTGGAAAGACTTGGATAAGTTCTAAGATCGAATTGAAGTCCTTGTTGATCATCGTTGTATGATTTGATATATCAAATATAGAACTTAATTACACTAAATGCAAATATTTTGGTGTAAATATCTGCTATAATTTACTTTAAAACAATAAAATGGAAGAGTTTGAACCTTATCTAGAGCTAATAAACACCATTGCGGTTGCAATACTGGGGCTTGCGTTTTTTGTACAGAACAAAATAGTGTCCTCAATGAAAGATTTCATGGGCATTTTTGATACTAAGAAGGTTAGGGACTTTATTGAAATGAGGGAAGAAACAGTAATGACAAAAGCAGAAAACCTTATATCCAACGATGAAAGGATTAGGGAAATCATGACAGAGGTAACGGAACAAAAAGTCGATGAGATTTCAGAACATTATAAAGAGGTGATGGGAAGGGAGCATATTGAATTGTTTCTTGCAACAACATATCTTCTTCAAAACTGCCTAAAAGACAAAAAGGATGAACAGTTAAGATTTTTAGATGAATTTTTACCGAACAATAAGAGTAAAATCATACCTCATCTTTTTCCTGAAGATGAAGATGGTAGTGGTTCTTAACCTCGTAATATATCTTTCTAGGAACCATATTGTTCTTTACCAAGAAATAGTACCTCTTATCAAAAGAATCCCTTTTCTTAAATAATCTGAAGATTCTCATTCTGTGTAAAGTGATATATAGTTCCCTTGTAATCAAGTATAAAAGGGCACCTATATACAATATGGGACAGGAAAGAATATTTTTATTGGGATTTACCGGGAAGTAATTTTTTTTTTTGGCGGAACCTCTCTTTGTGGTTAGATGCCCACTGATTCAGGCAACCAGAGCAACGGGGTAACCTACGTACCCTACGAAGGGACTACCGCATTTTAATGAGCGTTGCGACACTTAGCCAATTCAAGCTAAGATTTACGTTTATTGCCCTTTATCCTTTTAACCATGAAAATATAAATACCAGTATAAAAACAATAATTGGTATGCCACGGCAATACAGCCTGCTTTACTATCCTTTCCACCAGATGTTGGGATATAGGACTCCACAACAGGGCCTTTTCCACACACAGCACAATAATTGCTAGGTCCTTGATGTTGGGCATTACAATTTCTACAAAAAAACATAGTTATTTCTTTTTCTTGTTAATGGACCTCTTCAAGACATCACCCAATTCCCTTCATCTTTAGTTGTTCTTAGCACTTTACAGCAAGCTATTCTTGTGAGGGTTATTGATCATTTATAAAATAAAGTTAGCCAATTATCGTCATCATTTCATTCTTGCCTTCCATGGTTCAATGATTATCCTTCATTTTACCAAAACCAAGTGACCCAAAGTATAGATTAGGTGTCTAATAATTGAAATAGAACATCTAAACCATGGCAGCCATACGAAGCATTAACAAATACACGGTGATCAAACGATTCAGTCTTGGAAAACGGATGTACGACAAATTGGAGACCATCTACATCCAAGAGCACGACCACCAAAATGGGGAATCCCAAAAAGTCTTTGATAGCGGCAAAGAATATGTGATTGATATTTCTGCTGATATCTACCTGGCCCTCAACAAGGATTTCATTGTCCGTAGCGTGGACAACCAATGAAATTTTGACTTCTACAGAGAAACGTTAATCTTGTGTTTACGAACGTTAAACCTTGTTAAATCCTTGGTTTTCCGCAATATACTTTTATATTAAGGATATGGATGTCACAATAATTTACTTCAAAAGCATTGTATTCTAGGTCGAGCAATTGACCCTCATATCCATATTGGGAAATCTTCTTCTCCCATAACCCACCGTACAATAAAGCATTCCTATTAAAGCCGATTTTTCGACCTGACATGGTATGCACCATATTGAAATCAAAGTCAAATCAGAAATAAAAACACAAAAAATGGAAACTGTAAAAACAAAGAATAAAGCATTTAAGAAATTAGGCTTCACTTATTTGGAGACTGCCGAGATTGTAGTGACCCTAAACACTTTACTAGCCAACTATCAAGTATTCTACAATAAACTCAGAAATTTTCATTGGAATATTGAAGGACCAGAGTTTTTTGAGCTCCATGAAGTATTTGAAAATGAATACAACACCGCCAAGGAAAACATTGATATTGTAGCGGAGCGTATTCGCGTATTTGGTGTAAAACCCAACTTTACCTTGAAAAAAACCATTGAGCTTTCCAGCATAAAAGAACCGGAAAAAGAACTGTCTGCCATAGAAATGGTGCGGGAAGTCCTAAATGATTATGAAATACTACACAACAATATGCTGGACGGTATCAATGCTGCCTTGGAAAGCGGTGATGTGGCCACGGAACAAATCCTGACCGATTTCCTCATGCACATGGAAAAACGAAATTGGATGTTCACTTCTTATCTCAAATAACTCCTGACGACACCTTGAGAAAGAAAATATGTATCATTCAAAACATTCACACATGAAAACCCTAACAACATTTTTGTCAATTTTTATACTAACCGGTATGGTGGGATATGCTCAAAACCAAGACTCCGGTCATATGAACGTTACCATCCATAAAACCTTCTCCATTGAAAAAAATGGGACCGAGGTTCCTTACAATCTCAAGGTCATGGAACATAGAAATTACCCCATGGTCTTGGACGAAAAAGAAAAGAGTCAAGTCAACCAAAATCGAAAAGCGAAACCGGCAGTGGTCACTAAACTTATTGCCGTGGACAAGGATAACGATCAGAACTATGACCATTATATGGTCTTAAAATACAGGCGATCGGTAACCGATAGCTTTAAGGTAGTCCCCACCAAAAAAGGCTTTGCCGTAAAAGTGGATGACAAGACCATGCAGTATTTTATAACAAAAGGTATTTATTTTATCGACAATACCGACAAGGACTTTTTCTCTGTAGAGGAATTCAGGGAAATATAATCGCTTTTTTCAGATTTCGTTTTTTGATTGACAAATGGGCCGGGAGCATATCCCGGCTTTTTGTTGTGCAAAATTGGGCCAAGCATAATACCTTTGGTAATATCAACATTAAATAAATTCTATGGCACCTTGGTTGCAACCCATTACGCTGGAAGGAGAATTGGTAAAGCTGGTCCCTATGCAAACCGAACACAAAGAGGCTTTGGTCTCCGCGGCTTCGGATGGCAAACTATGGGAGTTGTGGTATACTTCCGTTCCATCTGCCGAAACCATTGACACCTACATGGGAATTGCTTTTTCGGAACAAAAAGCCGATAAGGCACTTCCTTTCGTCATTATCGACAAAAAAACCGATACTGTGGTGGGCAGTACCCGCTACCTGAATGCCGATGCCAAAAACAGAAGGGTTGAAATCGGGGCCACTTGGTATGCTGAACGAGTGCAACGGACTGGGGTCAATACCGAATGCAAGTATTTACTGTTGAAACACGCTTTTGAGGTATTGGATTGCATAGCGGTAGAGTTCAGGACCCATTTTCACAATTTTCCTTCACGCAATGCCATTCTACGATTGGGGGCCAAACAGGAAGGCATCCTAAGAAACCATCGCATTGATGAAAAGGGAGTCATTCGGGATACGGTGTTATTTTCCATTTTGAACAGCGAATGGAACTCCGTAAAAACTTCATTGGAGTTTAAGATGATGCGAGGGAAATCCAAGCCCTGATTACATTTGGGCCTGTTTTAAAAGACTGGCAAAATTGTAACTGGCCAATTCCAGATTCCGGTAACTTTTGGCCTTGGCATCCTCCAAATTGCCTACATGGTTTAAAATGGAGACCCCATACTGAAGTCCCATCTTCTGCATGTCTTCTATGGAAACCTCCATGGAACCACAAAAAGCGGCAACAGGGATATTTTTGGCCCGGGCCGAGCGTACTACCCCATTTATGGTTTTTCCGGAAAAGGTCTGACCATCCATTTGTCCTTCCCCGGTAATGACCCAATCAACATTTTCCAAGGCCTCATCAAATCGGGCCAGCTGCATCACCAAGTCCACCCCCGGGGTTAAATGGGCATTCAAAAAAACATGGGTCCCTGCTCCCATCCCCCCTGCGGCACCGGCACCCGGAATTTGCTGCACATCCACCTTAAAAACAGCATGGAGCACTTGGGCAAAATTTTCCAATCCTTGGTCCAAAAAAACGACTTCATCTGGGGAGGCTCCTTTCTGGGGTCCGTATATGTGGGCCGCACCTTGTTTACCATGCAAAGGATTATTGACATCGCAGGCCACCTGAACATTAATTTCGGATAATTTCCCATGAACTTTTTCCTTGCTGATGTGTTTTACATGGATAAGATTCCTCCCCACAGGTTCCAAAACTTGTCCATCCTTGTCCAAAAATTCATACCCTAAGGCCATGGCCATACCCATGCCTCCATCATTGGTAGCACTACCCCCAATACCAAGAACAATGTTCTTTGCCCCTTTTTCAATTGCATCCACGACCATTTCACCTGTTCCCAAAGAAGTGGTGTGCATACAGTTCATTTCCGATTTGGCCAATAATTTATAGCCCGAGGCTTCGGACATTTCTATAAAGGCCGTTTTCCCATCCCCCGAAAGCAGATAAGCTGACTCTATCTCACGAAAAAGAGGATCATTCACTGTAACGGAAACCATTTCTGCATGAAGATAATCCATCACAACTTCAATGGTACCGTCCCCGCCATCTGCCAATGGCTTTTTGACCATTTCAGCCTCTGGAAAAACTTTTTTTATCCCACTTTCAACGGCATCGCAAAATTGCCGCCCATTGAGCGAACCTTTATATTTATCGGGTGCCAGAACAAATTTCATACTTACAATGTACTCAAGAATATTGGAGAATCGCCCAGTTTTTTGATTTTTGAAATAGTATAGATCATAAAACGGCACAGGTTTTGCTTCTTGGGGTGAAGTATTTACCTTTAAATAAAAAATCAAAAACGCATGAAAAAAGTAATCATTCCCATTATCGGGCTATTGTTCTCAACAGCAATTTTTGCACAATCAAAGAGTTTCTTGGATGTTCCCTATTTGGAAACCTCTGCCCAAGTGGACACTTTGGTCACCCCAGATAAAATTTACCTCAACATCACCATCCAGGAAAAGGATTCCAAAGGGCGAAATTCCGTGGAAGAGCAGGAAAACAAAATGGCCCAACGCTTAAAGGCCCTTGGGGTGGATTTGGACAAGCAATTGGTGATCAAAGACCTCAGTAGTAACTTTCAAAAATATTTTTTACGCGGAAAAGAAGTGCTAAAAAGCAAACAATATTCCCTTTTGGTATACTCCGGAAAACAGGCCGGTGAAGTCTTGATGGCCTTGGAACAGTTAGATATTGCCAATGCCTTTTTGGAAAAAACGGAATATTCCAAAATGGATGAACTGGAATTGGAACTGAAAACCAGAGCGGTAAAAAAGGCCAAACTAAAGGCCAATGCACTTACCAAACCCTTGGGACAGAAAGTGGGCTCTGCCCTTCATATCGCAGACCACTCGCAACCGTACTATCCCCGATACAACCAAGCGCCCATGATGGAAATGAAGGCTGTGAGCGCCGATATGGGTCAAGCACAGCCCCTTGACATCGATTTTGAAAAAATAAGAGTGGAGACCACGGTAAATGTAAAATTCGCATTGTCCAATTAATAGCTTGCCGTTCGTCTTACCATAAAACATCGTATGAGAACCGCAATTATCCTTTTCCTATTTCATGTAGGAATGGTTTCGGCCCAAGAAACCTTGCAATTGACTGAGGGGCAACAGCCCCCATATGCCACATTGGAGGATGTGTCTTGGATATCTGGGCATTGGCAAGGCAAAGCTTTTGGCGGCATTGCAGAAGAAATCTGGGGTCCCCCGCTCGGGGACTCCATGATGTTTGTCTTTAAATTGGTAAAGGACAACAAGGTTTCTTTTTATGAAATAGGGCATATCCAACAGGTGGACCACACCTTGATCTTGCAATTGAAACACTTTCAGGGAAACCTCAAGGGATGGGAAGAAAAAGATGTAACCGTTGACTTTAAGTTGGTCAAGCTTGAAAAAAACAAAGTCTTTTTTGAAGGACTCACCATGGAACTGGTGAATGAAAATGAGATGAACGTTTCTGTTCTCATTGATGGCGGCAATTCCACGGAAGAAATCCTGTTTGCCTACAAGCGGGTTCCTTAACGGTCCTTAATCCAAGATGGAAAGTCCAGCGGTCGCCATTTTTTTGAGACTTTCCGAAGTAGGGTCCACTTTGGCCAAAACCCGGATTCCGTTGTACAAGCCAAAAAACATCAACCCAATATCCTGGGCGTTTTTTGAAGCATCCAACTGTCCCGTATCGATTCCCTTTTGAATATAATCCACAAAAACCGCCTCCATGTTTTCCCTATTCTTTTGGAGCATTTCCTGAATGGCCTCATCCCCGGGAATGAGCTCTGTGGTGGTATTGACTACAAAGCACCCCTTTTTGGACAAATCACAAAGGGATTCATTGATGGCCATATCAAAAAGCTTCTTGAGCCCAACACGAACATCATTTTCCTCTGCGAACAAGGTTCGGATACAGCTACCGCTCACCTCTATATAATGTTCCACTGCGTTCTGGAAAAGGGCTTCTTTACAGCCAAAGGTATCGTATAAACTGGCCCTGTTGATACCCAAATGGGAAACCAAATCCTGCATTGAAGTGGCATGGAACCCTTTTTCCCAAAAGAGTTCCATAGCCTTGTTCAATATCTCCGCTTCATCAAACTGCTTTACCCTTGGCATGTGTTTCGAAATAATTCTTTCGAAAGTATTCAAAAAATTACACTTGCGCCAATCCTCCATCCACGGGAATCTCCGCCCCGGTGATATAACTACTATCCGAAGATCCCAAGAATACCGCCGTAGTGGCAATCTCTTCCACAGTCCCAAACCTGCCTTGGGGTATCATTGAAGGAAGGTTGGACGCCATCTGATCCACATTCTCCTGCGGCGCATTGTGCTTGATGTAAATAGGAGTGTCAATAGGTCCCGGTGCTATGGCATTTACCCGGATTCCCTTGGGTCCCAATTCGGCAGCCAATGTACGGGTCAGTGACCGTAATGCCGCTTTGCTAGATCCGTAGGCAGACATGCCCGAAAAGCCTTTTACGTTTACAATGGAGGTGTTGAAAATGATACTAGCCCCCTCATTCAAATATTCATAGGCTGCCTTTACGGTAAATAGCGGGCCTCGCACGTTTATGTCGTACACTTCGTCAAAAATCTGCTCGGTCAGATGTTCCAAAGGCTCAATTCTAAAGACTCCTGCGTTCAGAAACAGGATATCAATCTTCCCAAACCGCTCCACGGTCTGGGTCACAAGATCCGCACTGTCAGAGATACTGGATGCTTCTGCCTTGACCAATAAATAGTCTCCGGAGAGTTGGTCCTCTATGGCGTTCAACTTGTCCTGACTTCTACCGGTAAGGACCACTTTGGCCCCTTCCTCGAGGTATCTTTTGGCCGTTTCCAGACCCATTCCACTTGTTGCCCCGGTAATGATGGCTACTTTTCCCAATAGTTTTTTCATGGTGTAATTGTTTATACGTTTTTATTTTGGAATGAATGTTCCGGTACAAACGTATTCATTTCAGAACGATTGTTCCAAATAAAATTTAAGGTTTATCTTTTCCTTAACAATCCCCTTCAGTTTTTGTAACTTACCCTGCATTGCACCTGACCCCGGAAACAACTTAATTTCATTGGAACCTATTTCGTATGGCACAATCATTTTGGCTAGACACAGAGTTTGTCAAACAGGATTTTACGCAAACCAAGTTGCCCAAAGGGGATTATGAAAATTGTCGTTTTGTGGATTGCATGTTCACCAAGGGGTTTTTGGACAACCAAAATTTTGTGGAGTGCACCTTTGAAGACTGCGATTTGACCAATGCCAACTTGGCCCATACCACTTTTAACGAGGTGGAATTCATCAATTGCAAAATGGTGGGGCTTCAGTTTGAGAGCTGTAACCCGATGCTGTTGTCGTTTCATTTTGACGGGTGCAATCTTTCCGTGGCTTCCTTTTATGAATTGGAAATTCCCCAGACCCGGTTTGTAAATTGCAAGTTGCACCAGACCGATTTTTCCAACGCCTCCCTAAAAGGGAGCTCCTTTTCAGGTTCCGACCTAAAGGATGCCATTTTTGACGACACCAATTTGGAAGGTGTGGATTTTGAATCTGCCTATGATTTTTCCATAGACCCCAGCAGAAACTCCCTCAAAAAGAGTAAGTTCAGCAAGGATGGCCTCATAGGTTTATTGAAAAAGTATGATATTGTAGTCACCTAAATCCAATCCTATGACCGAAAGAAAATGCTTGGAATGCGGAGCGAAGCTCTTGGGCAGGATAGACCAGAAATACTGCTCTGACCACTGCAGAAACGCCTATAACAATCGGTTGAACAAGGACAGTAAAAATTTGGTGCGCAACATCAATAACAAACTCCGCAAGAATTATCGTATCCTGGACAGTTTTCCTTTAAAAGAAGGAAAAACCAGCACTACGAAGATGCGGTTATTGGACAAAGGCTTTGATTTTGAATACATCACCAACCTGTACACCACCAAAAAAGGAAGCACCTACTATTTTGTGTACGACCTAGGCTACTTGCCATTGGACAACGATTACTATATGATCGTAAAACGGGAGTGATTGGGTATTACTTCCAGTTCTGGGCATTGAGCTTTAGAGCGGCCACCACAATATCCTTTCGGCTGATCTGTCCAACGAGGATATCCTTTTTCATCACAGGCAATCTTCTCCGGTTATGGCGGTCAAAGATTCCGGCAGCATCAAAAATACTCATGTCATGGGGAATGGTCTCTACCTCTTTGGTCATGTACCGTTCCACACTTTTATCCAAAATGGGTTGGTTAAAGTAACGGCTTTCCGAAATCTGCTTCATGCAGTCGGCCTCGGAAATGATTCCCACTAAAAATCCGTTATTGTCCAAGACCGGTCCTCCGGAAATGTGATATTTGGCAAAGGCTTCCATGACTTCCAAAATGGACTGTTCCGGGGAAAACGTAATCAACTTTTTCGTCATATAGTCCTCTACCAAGATAGGTGCATCGTATTTTTTCTTGGACTCCTCCTTAGATCGTATGCCTTGAAAACTCTTGATTGCCATAGGGTTGAAATTTAAGGTTGAATATTAAATATAGCTTTTTTTAGCGAATAACATAACTTTTTTAGTTCAAATGTGAGAACCTTTCATATTTTTCTATTTTTATGCCATAACAATTCAAACCATGAAGCTCTCCCGAACGCTTGCCCTTTTAGTACTCTTAATATCAGTATATTGGAGCTACAAGGCTTTGATGCCTTCCTACCATCCCGATGTTGAGGCACCCTCACAGTCCTTTTCCACGGACAGGGCCTTGGCGCATGTCAAGAATCTATCCCTGGAGCCCCATGCCGTTGGGTTTCCCGGTCATACTCGCGCTAGAAACTATATCATTGCCGAACTCAAGAAAATGGGATTGGAAACCTCAACCCAAGAAGGTTATACGGCCGGCGATTGGGGAAACTTGAGCAAGGCCACCAATGTCTTGGCCCGGATAAAAGGAACAACGGAGGGAAAAGCACTTTTGCTCCTCTCCCATTACGACAGCAACCCGCACTCCTCATATGGTGCCAGTGATGCCGCTAGTGGCGTGGCCACCATTCTGGAGGGTGTACATGCTTTTCTGGCCGAAAACCAGACGCCAAAAAACGACATCATCATCTTGATCACGGATGCGGAGGAACTGGGCCTTAATGGTGCTGATCTTTTTGTAAACAAACATCCCTGGGCAAAAGATGTGGGCTTGGTACTCAATTTTGAGGCACGTGGTAGTGGAGGCCCCAGCTATATGCTCATAGAGACCAATCGAGGCAATGGCACCCTGATCAAGGAATTTACCATGGCCCATCCCAAATATCCGGTGGCCAACTCCTTGGCCTACAGCATCTATAAAATGTTGCCCAATGATACCGATTTGACCGTTTTTAGGGAAGATGGGGATATTGAAGGCTTTAATTTTGCCTTTATCGATGATCACTTTGATTATCACACCGCGTTGGATACCTATGAAAGGCTGGATAAAAAAACCTTGGCCCATCAAGGCAGTTACCTAATGCCTTTATTGAACCATTTCAGTGAAGCCGATCTGGGGAACCTTAAAAGCTTAGACGACTACATCTACTTTAACCTTCCTTTTTTTAATCTGGTTTCTTATCCCTTCGATTGGATTTGGCCTATGTTCGGGCTGGCCTTGTTGGCATTTGTGATACTATTGGCATTGGGCTTTAAAAAGAAAAAGTTACAGCCCAAAGCTATTTTAAAAGGGTTTCTCCCTCTTTTGTTCGCTTTGGTCGTCAATGGGGCATTGGGCTATTTTTGCTGGAGCATTATCACATGGTGGTATCCCGGTTTCAAGGATATGCTCCACGGATTCACCTACAATGGGCATCTGTACATTCTGGTGTATGTTATGATGGCTCTGTCGGTTTGTTTCTGGATCTACCATAAATTCCGCAAAACCAGTACGCCCAACCTTTTGGTCGCTCCCATTGTAATATGGTTGATCATTTGTGGATTGGTTGCCCAATACTTACCTGGGGCAAGTTTCTTTGTTGTGCCTCTATTTGGATTATTGGCTGCTTTTATGGTTACCCTCAACCAAGAGGAACCCAATCCTTTTTTGTTGGTTTTCTTGGCCTTGCCCGCAATTTTTATCCATGCCCCCTTTATTAAAATGTTTCCTGTGGGTCTGGGATTGAGGATGATGGTCGCCGCAACGGTATTCACAACCCTACTGTTTGTTCTGGTCTTACCATTTTTCGGTCAGTTAAAGACCAAGGACCGTTTGGCCTATCTATTCCTATTCCTGTTCTTTGTTTTTGGCATATCGTCCCATATCAACTCAAATTTCAATTCAAAAAGACCCAAACCCAGTAGCTTACTGTATGTTTATAATGCCGATACGGATGTTGCCTCTTGGGCCACATATGACAATAGGTTGATTGAATGGAATGGCCAGTTTTTGGGAAGTGAAAAGCGCAAACCGACGGCTAAGGAACACGAAACGCTCGCCAGCAAATACCGAACAGAGCTTACCCAAATTGCTGATGCTCCCAAAAAAAATGTTGCACTTCCGCGGATTGATACCGTAAAGGACACCATTATTGGTGAAAACCGGGTGCTTGAAATTTGCATCACGCCAAAACGCGACGTCAACCGTTTGGATGTGTATACCAACTCCATCCCCCTGACCGATGTACAGGTAAATCGGATTCCGTTGACCTCCCATTTTTTGGAAAACCGGGGCAATCGATTGATCACACACTATATCACCAACAATGATTTTACCGAAATAGAGATGCAATTTCCAAAAGACTCGGTGTTGGAACTATCCTTTTACGAAGCTTCCAACGACCTGTTGACCCATCCCGATTTCAGTGTTCCAAAAAGACCTGATACCAGCATCCCAATGCCCTTTGTGCTGAACGATGCCATATTGACTATCAAAACATTGCGATTTGACTGATAACATAGGCGTTTTAGGCTGTGGTTGGTTGGGATTTCCCTTAGCACAGCGATTGGTGAAAAACTCCCATATAGTTCATGGTTCCACCACATCAAAAGATAAATTGGTGCTGCTTCAGGAAGAGGGAATACGCCCATTTAGGATTACGCTATCGGAAACAGAGCTTCAGGGCGATATAGCAGGTTTTTTGTCAAACATAAATATTTTGATCATTAACGTACCTCCAAGGCTGCGTGGCAAAAATGCAGAAAGCTTTGTGGAGAAAATGAAGTTGGTGCACACCGAAATCAAAAAGAGTGATGTTGCAAAGCTTATTTTTATCAGTAGCACATCCGTATACGGAACTGTTGAAGGGGAAGTCACCGAACAGACCCCTCCACAACCCAATACGGAGTCGGGCAAGCAATTGTTGGTCTGCGAACAACGCTTTATGGATGACCCGGATCTCCAGACCACCGTCATTAGATTTGGCGGCCTTATCGGACCCGATCGCCATCCCGTTACCATGCTTTCCAATAAACAGCACCTTTCTAATGGACAGGACCCTATCAATCTGATCCATCTGGAGGATTGCATCCACATGATAACCACCATCATCCAAAATCAATATTGGGGCGAGATCTTTAATGGCGTATATCCGTTGCACCCGAAAAAAATGGATTACTATGCGGATGAAGCGAAGAAGAGAGGGATTCCTCCTCCCAACTATCTTGACAACCCTCCCAAACATGAGGGTAAAGTAGTCCTAAGCACTAATTTTTTGGACAAATCCCATAGGTTCACCACGTCCATCTTCACCTAATTGTCTTATGACATTTTCTTAACAGCTTTGTTCCGATAATTTTTTTAGTTTTGGCGCACTAATTTGAAGATCAATGAAAAAGACTTTACTTCTATTGCTAATGTTTATCGGTTTTGGTGCCATGGGCCAGACCAAGAATGAACTTTTGGAGCACTACCAAGCGTATTACAACGAAATGCGCTTGCAGGGCGATGTTGTGGGCGTTATTGGAGCACTGACCCACTTGAACGTACTTGCCCCCTCCCAAGAAAGAAGGGACACCTTGTCCTTCATCTATATGAACAATGGACAGCACCTACAAGCACTGAATACCATTGGCATAGAAAAGAACGATTCTGATTCTGACTTGGCCATACAGGTAAAGGCCGTTTCACTAAAGGCCTTGAACCAACCCAAAAGAGCATTGGAACAGTTTGAGGCGCTATTTAAGAGAGATCCATCTCCCTATTTGGCCTATGAATTGGCCGATCTTAAGATCCAGACAGGGGATACGGCCGGAGCAGGCACTAATATAGAATATGGGATTGCCAATGCCCAGGACGATATGAAATATGCTTTCTACGAAAGACAGCAGCCCTATGAGGTTCCCTTAAAAGCTGCTTTTTATCATTTAAAGGGCCTTTTGACCTTTAATTTGGACCAAAATAATATCGATGCGGCCATTGCTGCCATGGATGAGGCTTTGAAGCTTGAGCCAAATTTCAATTTGGCCAGTTTAAGCAAGCAGGCCTTGGAGTCCCGAAAAGAAAAGCCCGAAGGCCAAGAGTAAATGATTACTATTGCTTCTTAAGCTCAAGAAGCAACTGATTGTCCTTTTTTTCCTTCATCTCGATCAATTCATCCACATTTTCGTTGGGAACGGCAATCGAAAGTACATAATGGGCAATCTTCCATTGCCCATTTTCTTTTTTAAGCACCCCGGAACCCCGGCACAGTTTCATCTGGGTATCCAACAATTCATCAAACCACGCGAAATCCTTGGTTGAATTAAGGTAGATATTTCGCTGTACCGCAGTAAAACTCCATGCTTTTCCGCGATCAAAATAAGGTTTGGAAAAGGCTTTGAATTCCTCATTTTGCCAATTTTCGGTGGCGTCTGTCCCAATGAACACTGCATCACGGGTCATTTTTCCAAAATAGGCATCAAAATCGGCATTGGAAGCTGCCATATGCCATGCATCCAATACTTTTCCAATCTTTTCCTTTTCCGTAGTTTGGGCCGTTGCGGCCAACGCCACAAAAACCAACAGATAACAAACTTTATTCTTCATCCAATATTAGATTTTTGTCCAACTGACTGTTCACAATGATGTTCAATTGCTTGCGTAGGGCATTATAGGCTTCCATCATTTCTATGGTAGATTCCGTGGTTTCCTGATTTTCCAGAATCTTGGATTTTACCTTGTACAAATAGGTCCTAAGTACCTGTTGCCTGCTTTTCACCTGAAAGGCATTGAACAGTTCCGGATAGGTCCCCCCTGCCATAATTTTCTCCTTCTCGATAAGGTCGTCAATGGCCAAGCTGAGATCTTCATTGTTGGTTGCCCGGTACAACACATCAATGCTTGCCGTCAATGCCTTAAATTCATCCCAAGTTTCCGCAATAGTGGTCGCTTTGGGGTTCAAGGTCAACTTGGTCGGCAGTTTTTGGTAGTTGAAAACAAGTACCTCACTTTCCGGCTCCTCTGTAACTGCTTCGGTTTTTTTACAGCTCCATAAGACCGTAAAAACTATGGACATCCATAACAATTTTCGCATAAGCGAATGTACAAATTTTAATAAAGGCTATCTTTACCCCTGAACGTAATTAACTTCAAATTAAATGCAAAAGCCCATTCTCATTTTAGGTGCTTGTGGACAAATCGGAACAGAACTTACCATGGAACTCAGGAACAAATATGGTAGGGAAAGTGTCATAGCCAGTGATATCCGGGAAGGCAACAATAGCTTGATGGAATCAGGGCCTTTTGAACTTTTGGACGCCACAAACTACGAAGCCATAGAAAACGTGGTAATGCACTATGAAATAGATGAGGTGTATTTGATGGCCGCCATGTTGAGTGCCACGGCAGAGAAATTCCCGATGCGGGCCTGGAACCTCAACATGGGCTCCCTGTTTAATATCTTGAACTTGGCCCGCGAAGGCAAGATCTCCAAGATTTTTTGGCCCTCAAGCATTGCTGTTTTTGGGCCCAACACCCCAAAGGACGATACCCCGCAGAGCACCATTATGGAACCCAGCACGGTTTACGGCATAAGCAAACAGTCCGGGGAACGTTGGTGCGAATATTATTTTAAAAAATTTGGGGTGGATGTACGTAGCGTGCGCTACCCAGGGCTGATCAGTTGGAAGACCATGCCCGGTGGGGGCACCACGGACTATGCCGTGGAGATTTACCATGATGCCTTAAAAAAGGGAGCTTATCAAAGTTTTCTGGATAAAGAGACTAGACTTCCCATGATGTATATGGACGATGCCATCCGGGCCACCATCAGTTTAATGGAAAGTCCTGCCGAAAACCTCACCATACGATCTTCCTATAATTTGGGCAGTATGAGCTTCACCCCCAATGAAGTGGCTAAAAGCATCCAAAAACACATTCCGGATTTCACCATAAGCTATGCTCCTGATTTTAGGCAGCAAATAGCAGATTCGTGGCCTAGCAGCATTGACGATACACCAGCGCGAAAAGACTGGGGCTGGCAACCTGGTTTTGATTTGGACCAAACCACGGTTGAAATGTTGGAAAACCTAAAACAGGGGTAAAATTATTCTTCCTCTTCGGAATCGGAAAAATCATCGTCATCATCCGGGAGTTTGTCCATTTCCCTGGCATCCAGATCTGAGGTATCATCATTATCGTCGTCATCGTCATCAAAGTTGGCCATGGTATGCTCCAATTTGGAGCTTATCTTCACCAAATATTTGGTGTCGTCCGTGGACACCTCAACGGCTTCGATCAACTCACCTTTTAAATTCCGAAAATTGATCACATCGTTATCTCCATAGCCATCGGGGTATTTTTCCACCAAAAGTTTCAATACTTCCGGAGTCAATTTTTTAAAATCGACAATTACGCGCTTGAGGTTGTTCATGGTGTTTGGCTTATCATCTAATCCACCTAAAATTAGAATAAAAGTGTTTGGTTGGGAAAAAAAATTGAAAAAATCACAACTTATCAATATCTGACTTGCCGCCTGTCTTTTTCAATAATTTTATGTGGTGGATTTCCACATTTTTGTCAATGGGCTTCAACATATCATACATGGTAAGGGCCACTACACTGGCGCCATGCATGGCCTCTACCTCCACCCCGGTTTTATAGAAGGTCTTTACAGTGATGATGATCTTGATCTCCAGTCCATCCATTTCATATTCAATACCGCAATACTCCACAGGGAGAGGATGACAATCGGGAAGCAGGTCTGAAGTTTTTTTCACCCCTAAAAAACCGGCAGCTTTGCTCATGGAAAGCACATCGCCCTTGGGGACCGTTCCGTTTTTGATGGCCTCGATCGTGGCCATATTCCCGACTTTTACTACCGCCTGCGCCACGGCAGTTCTATGGGTGGATTGTTTTTGGGTTATATCGACCATGGGCTATGTATTGACTTTCCATTGATAGGAATCATCCTCAAACAGTTCCTTTCCGAATACAGGGACCTGGGCCTTGATTTCCTCGACCACATACTCCAATGCTTCAAAGGCAACTCGCCTGTGGGGAGAGGAAACAAACACAAAAAGGCAAATTTCACCTGCATTTACCTTACCCTTGCTATGGTAAATATGCATGCAGGTAATTTCAAACTTTGAAAAAGTCCTCTCCCTAATTTCATGGAACTTCTGATTGGCCATATCCTCATAAGCAGAGTAATCAATGGCCGAAACAATTTTTCCATCGATCTCATCGGCACGTACTTGTCCCAGAAAAATATCATGTGCCCCAATCTGGGTCTTGGATTGGTGTTTTGCTATGGATTGGGCGATAAACTCTGGGGAAATGGCCCCATCCACAAATACATTCTTGACTTTGGTCTCCATACGGTGGAAGTTTGCACTAAGGTAAGGAAGAAATAAGAAAGGGCCATGAACAAACACCTTCAACCCATTCCCAGAAAATACCCTACATTTATGACCAAAGAAGCAGTCTATGACTTCTCTTCTAAACTAAACCAAACCCTTTAAATGAAAACAACAATGCTCCCCTGCAAAACCCTGTGCATGGCCATGGTGGTTTTATCCGTTCTCCTCCTTTCGTGCCAAAAAGAAGACCAATTGGATTACAAAAATCCAGATTTGCCCATAGAAGAAAGGGTGGACGACCTATTGCCCAGGATGACCTTGGAAGAAAAATTCTGGCAGTTGTTCATGATTCCCGGAGATCTATCCGATGGCAAGGAACGCTACAAGCATGGCATTTTTGGGTTTCAGGTGGCCACCAAGGGAAAATCGGGAAATGAGGCAGAGCAATTGTTGGATTATTCTGGTGGAGGAACTGCAGAACAGACCGCTGTTTTGATCAATGAAATCCAAAAATACTTTGTGGAGGAAACCCGATTGGGCATTCCCATCATTGCTTTTGATGAAGCGCTGCATGGTTTGGTTCGGGAAGGTGCCACGGCATTTCCCCAATCCATTGCATTGGCGGCTACTTGGGACACCCTCCTAGTAGCCGATGTGGGTAAGGCCATTACCCTGGAAACCAAAACCAGGGGGATTCGACAAATCCTGTCCCCTGTTCTCAATATTGCTCGTGATGTTCGTTGGGGAAGAACAGAGGAAACCTATGGCGAGGACCCTTTCCTGACCACACAGATGGGAGTCTCTTTTATTTCACAATTTGAAAAGGCCGGTGTGCTTACCACCCCCAAGCATTTTGTGGCCAATGTGGGTGATGGTGGACGCGATAGTTACCCCATTCATTTTAATGAAAGGCTGATGGAGGAGATTTACTTTCCTGCTTTTAAGGCCAGTTTCCAAAAGGCCAATGCCTGGTCCGTGATGACTTCTTACAATTCCTTTGATGGACGACAGTGTACCGCCAACGACTGGTTGCTCAACCAAAAACTAAAAAAAGAATGGGGCTTTGATGGTTTTGTGATTTCCGATGCCGGGGCCACAGGTGGGGCCAATGTGCTTCATTTTACTGCTAAGGATTATGCAGAATCCACCCAACAGGCCATAGAAGATGGATTGGATGTAATTTTTCAGACCTCTTATGACCACTACACCCTTTTTTACGAAGCCTTTGAAAAAGGAATGATCAATGAAGCTTCCATAGATGAGGCCGTGAGAAGGGTGCTTCGGGCCAAGTTTAAATTGGGACTGTTTGAAAACCCGTATATAGACCCCGAAGATGCCAGCAAATGGAACGGCACAAAAGCGAATCGGGAGTTGGCCAAGAAAGCTTCCTTGGAATCCATGGTCCTGTTAAAAAATGATAATCAGACCCTACCCCTTTCCAAAACCGTTAAATCTGTGGCCATCATCGGTACGGATGCCGAAGAAGCAAGACTAGGGGGCTACTCCGGTCCCGGAAACAAACCCGTTAGCATTTTGGAAGGCCTCAAGACCAAGTTGGGTAAAAGCGTGGCAATCAACTATGCGGCTGGACCTGGCAGGGAATCCACCAATTATGTGACCATCCCCAGAGAACAATTGTACCATTACGAAGGTGGGGAGCAAAAGGCTGGTTTGCAGGCAGAATATTTCAACAACATTACCCTTGAAGGCGAACCTGCACTTACTCGGATTGACCCGGTGATTGATTTTAGATGGACCTTATTTTCCCCCGATCAGGAGAAAATCAATTATGATTTCTATTCCGCCCGATGGACGGGAAAACTCAAAGCCCCGGAGACGGGTACCTTTAAAATTGGTATCAAGGGCAACGATGGGTATCGCGTATACATCAATGGCGAACTGGTGGTGGACAATTGGACCAAGCAAACTGTCAGGACCATTACCCAAGACTATCGCTTTGAAAAAGGAAAGGAATATGACCTCAAGGTTGAATTTTTTGAGACCGTGGGCAATGTGTGGTTCAAACTGTTGTGGGATCTTGGTGTTGAAAATGATTGGAAACAACAAATCCAACAAGCCGTGGCCACTGCCCAAAAAAGCGATGTGGCCATTGTTACCGTGGGTATCGAGGAAGGAGAGTTCAGGGACAGGGCCTATCTATCCCTTCCCGGTCATCAGGAAGAATTGATCCAAAGCGTCGCCAAGACCGGAAAACCCATGGTGGTGGTTTTGGTGGGTGGCAGCGCTATCACCATGGACCGTTGGATTGATGATGTCCCTTCCATTCTGGATGTATGGTATCCCGGGGACGCCGGGGGCGATGCCATTGCCGATGTGCTTTTTGGTGACTACAATCCCGCTGGAAGACTGCCCATTACCTTTCCGGTACATGAAGCGCAGCTGCCGCTGTATTACAACCATAAACCCACTGGAAGGGGTGATGACTATATCAACCTGACCGGAAAACCACTTTTCCCATTTGGATATGGTCTAAGCTATACCACCTTTTCCTATGAGGACATACAAATTGATGCCCCGAGTATTTCCAAGGACCAAACCACAACCGTCCGGTTTAAGGTCACCAATACGGGAGAGTTGGATGGTGACGAGGTGGTACAACTCTATCTCAGGGACATTTTGGCCTCCGTGGCCCGTCCGATCATGGAGTTGAAAGGGTTTCAACGCGTTCATTTGAAAAAAGGGGAAACCAAGGAGCTGTCCTTTGAAATAACCCCAGAAATGTTGACCATGTTAAACGAAGGTATGGACCGCGTGGTGGAACCGGGTGATTTTAGAATAATGATCGGTAGTTCTTCCAATGACATTAGGCTAAGGGCCATATTGACTGTGGAACCATAACATGATCAAGGAATTGGAATCCCAATATTGTTACAAATATGGATTTGTAAAATGGAAGAAAGCAAAGAGCAATTGCTTGTGAATCTAGCAAAAAGGGTCAAAGAGTTAAGAGGAATCAAAGGAGTTACGCAAGAAGAAGCCCTACATGATACAGGAATTCAATTTTCAAGAATTGAACAAGGAAAACGGGACATTCAACTTTTAACACTAAAAAAGCTCTGTCAGTATTTTGAAATATCCTTAGGTGATTTTTTCAATGCTTCTTTTGACGATTGACACAATTCCGAAATTGTCCATAGGCTTCCCTAAAAATTGCACTCTTTTCCTTAGATTGCAGTTCCATCAACCCAACAAAACCACTATAATGCACATTGCCAGAACCGCATTTTTCGCACTGACCGTATTGTTTTTTGCCTGTAAAACCGAAAAAAAAGAGCAGATCGAGCCACAGGAACAAACATCCCTGCCCAATATCGTGATCATCTATGCCGATGATTTGGGTTATGGAGAGCTGGGAGCGTATGGGGCCACCGAACTGCAAACGCCCAATCTAGACAACTTGGCCAACAATGGGATGCGGTTTACAAACGGGTATGCCACTTCGGCCACCTGTACGCCCAGCCGATATGCCCTTTTGACGGGTTCCTATCCATGGCGGAACAAAAGCGCCAAGATATTGCCGGGCACCGCCCCCTTGATCATTGATACGGCTCAAACCACACTTCCCAAGGTATTGAAACAACAAGGATACACCACGGGAATTGTTGGAAAATGGCATTTGGGCCTTGGCACCGGACATGTGGATTGGAACCAGACCATTAGTCCCGGACCCAACGAGGTAGGCTTTGACCATAGTTACATCATGGCAGCTACCCAAGATCGCGTGCCAACGGTCTATATTGAAAATGGGAAAGTGGACAATCTTGACCCCAATGACCCTATCCAAATTGATTACCAAAAAAACTTCCCGGGGGAACCCACAGGCAAGGACAACCCAGAGTTGTTGAAAATGAAATGGCACCACGGGCATGACAACAGCATCGTGAACGGTATTTCCCGAATCGGGTTCATGAAGGGCGGCGAAGCTGCCAAATGGGTGGATGAGGGTATGGCCGATACTTTTTTGGCCGAAGCCCAACACTTTGTAAAAGAGAAGAAAGATCAGCCCTTTTTCCTGTATTATGCACTTCAACAGCCCCATGTACCCAGAACCCCACATCCGCGTTTTGTGGGATCTAGTGGTATGGGTCCCCGAGGGGATGTAATCGTGGAGGCCGATTGGTGTGTGGGCGAGTTTGTAAAGACCTTGGAAGAAGAAGGTTTGCTGGAGAATACCTTGATTGTATTTTCAAGTGACAATGGCCCAGTGGTCAACGATGGATATTATGACGATTCCGTTGAGAAGTTGGGCAACCATAAACCTGCAGGCCCATTGCGGGGTGGAAAATATAGCCTGTTCGAAGCAGGTACCCGTGTACCCTTTATCACCTACTGGAAAGGAAAGATTACCCCAGGCACTTCGGATGCAATGGTAAGTCAAGTAGACCTTCTGGCTTCAATTGCGGCATTGGTGAACAGTGATGCCACGACCCAGGACAGTCAAAATTTGCTGGATGTATTGATGGGGAACAGCACCAACGGTCGGGATGAACTCATCATAGAGGCCTCTACACGAACAGCGTTCCGTAAAGGGGATTGGGCCATGATCCCGCCTTATGATGGGCCTGCCATGATCAAAACCGTTAACATTGAGATAGGCAATGATCCGGAATATCAATTGTACAACCTTAAAGAAGACTTGGGCCAGCAGAACAACTTGGCCAAAAGCCATCCCGAGAAATTGGCCGAGATGAAAGCGGCTTATGAGAAAGTAGTAGGCTCAAAATTAAAAACCGTACACTAATAATTCGAAAGGTTTTCGGTTGAAATATAGTGATGATGAAATTGCCAACTTAATCAGTCAAGGAAAAAACTAGGTTTGGATGATGATTTCATAGAGAGCTTATCTTTATAGGCGCAAGAGAATCTAAGCCATTGAATGCTAAACAGTTAATTGAACAGATAGATAACTATGTTAACAGAGTGCTTAAAAGAGGTTATCCTTTTAAGTTTAAAAGTTTAGGAGAATTTAATGAGTTTAGTAGAGAAGTTAAAGAAGGGCTCGCAAAAATCGGAGTTTCCATTGATGACGTTCGTATTCAAGGTTCAGCACTTAGAAGCAAAGATGCAAAAGATGTTGATTTGGCTGCAATTATTACAAATGCTTGATTTTAATAAGTTTTTGGTAAATAGATTTAGTAATAGAATAACTAAGAACAAAGTAAAGATTAATCTAGCAGGAAAAACTGAACAAGAACTCATAGATATAGCCAATGATTATGAAGCTAATCCTGCAGCATACAATAACCAATGTAGTAGTTTTAATTTAAAACCATTTATGAAATTATAAATTTTACTCGATATGATAATGCTATATAGTAGAATATTAAAGATAAGTCTTGAAGAAACTAATCATATTATTCAGGAGATATTTCCAGAAAATATACCATCAATCATTGAAAATGGAAAAGTTTATTTATCCGATGGAGAAATATTCTCTAGCTCTGCAGAAAAAGAAAAAGAAGGGTTAATATTATTTAATGCAGAATATAATGGGAAATTAAATGATTTTGAAAAAATTTTAAACCATTTTCTATCTAAATTGAATGAAACAAAAGCAATCTATGATATAGAATGGGAGGTTGAAATAAAAGGAAAATATGAGTCAAAGTTTATTAGACATCCCCTTTTTGCAACAAGTATTTCCGCCCTTACTGGTGTTTAAGTATAGCACCAACAACAAACAAATTTTACTGCCGTTGTAGGTGTTTAAACGAAGTACCACCTACAACACCCGCTCTCGCTAGACTTCAAGTGAGCACTATCCAAAGCCCACACACACTAGGCTCCAGCCTAGTGAGCACTATCCAAAAACTTCTAGCCTGTCCTCGCTCTTGCCTAAGAAAGCCCCCAGCCTCTTACCCCTACCTCCCACTCAATTTAAGGCATCTCCTCCTCCGCTGCCTCATTATCCTCCTCCTCAGAAGGAGCCTTAGAGGTAGTAGAAGCAAACAAAACATAATCATTATACTTTGCAGGGTCTTTAGCAAATACTACTTTGCCAATTTTTGCCAAATCTGCCAAAAGCGTATAAAACACATTCCCCTTCTGTACTCTTAATTGTGCCTGAATATCCCTTTCTCGTTTCTTTGCCTCTTGCACATCAATCGCATCATCTAAAGCCTCTGCATCCTCCTGTAACGTATCCAGAATTTCTTGCGTATTTATTCTCTCTAAGGTTGTGTAACAAATTGATAACTAAAGCGTCATATTGAAAACACATTCATAAAATGAGCTCCACCAACACTTCTCCCTTAAAGGATTTCAATATTAATATTAAAATCAAGCTTGCAGCATTGTGGGCGTCGGTTACCTTTTGTTATTTATACGGAGACTATTTTGAATTATATACCCCGGGTAAAGTGGAAAGTTTAATTAGCGGCAATAATGTTTTGAACACTCCTACCATATTATTTGTCGCTTCACTGGTAATGGCCATCCCTCCTTTGATGATTGTTTTTTCCTTACTACTAAAACCTTCTTTAAACAAATGGCTGAACATTATTTTTGGGCTTTTCTTCACTATAATAATGCTACTAATCGCTATAGGCTCCTTAACCCCTTGGTATACTTTTTATGTGTTTTTGGCTGTAGTGGAAGCCATTCTTACATCCATTATAGTATGGAAGTCGTTTAAATGGCCGAGAAATGTGGAATAAGCGCTTTAAATGTTACATCCCTCCAATATTCAACTAAGTAGCCACAGCAAGAATTGAGCTATTTTTCCGGACTCCCAGTTTTATTGGAGTTCCCACTTTTGGGTTTCAAAATGTTGACGATTTGTGAACTTTTGTTATTGATTTATCTTTCGTCATTTCAAAAAATACACAACTCTTTATAAATCAATGAGGCTCATCTGAAGTGGTACCTTTCACTAAAAAAATAAGAAATCACCTTTTAAGTTCACTTGGCAAATACCCCATGGTCCGTTTAAAGGCATTGGTAAAATGTTGTGGGTTGCCATAGCCTACTTCATATGCAGCTTGGGCTATCGTCAAGTATTTGTTCACAATCAGATCACTCGCTGTTTCCATTCGAAGTTTGGTAATATATTTAAAAATGGTGGTGCCATATACGCGTTTGAAATCCCGCTTCAACTTTGAACTATTGAACCCTGCCACCGCTGTAAGTTCCGGGATGCTCAATGTCTTGTTCAAATTGGTTTCAATATAACGCTCCACAATATGCAAACTGTCCAAATCAGATTGGGGCAAATCAATCGTTGAATCCGTGTTATTTTTACCATTCGCATCGAGCAAAAGATCCAACAAATTGGTGGTGATCTTCGATTGCAAATAGGTCTTCTTTAATTGACCACTGAATGGACAGGCAATAATTTGTTCAATTGCACGGCCCAATTCCGGTGTTATTGGTCTCGGTTGTTTCCAAAACACAAATGGTTTTCCTTGTTCAATTGCACTATCAATCCTTCCCAAAATCTGTCCATACTTTTTACCTACCAACTTTTCAATCAAACCCGAGGTAAAAAATATCTCCAAAGTTCGTCTTGGAGTTCCTGTATATTGGAGAAGACCATTGGTTGATGGCAGATAGAACATGTTATATTGAAAATCCTTTACCTTTAATAAAGGTGTTTGTCTTTCAAAGGGAGTATAGGCATAGCTCCCCGTGATTTCAAAGTGCAGGGCAAACATGGAAAAATCATTGGAAACCTCAATGTGATAACCATTTGGAGCAATAATGTTCTTATGTACCATGAAAATCCCATCCAATTGGGTTTCATGGATTGTTCCCGAAACACCCTTCGAATTGATTTCAATCCGATTCTCAATCAATTCACTGGTAAAAAAATCTTTAGAGTATTTCTTCTGATAAATACTGTTCTCGAACAAATCACTTTTTAAGACAGACTGCATTTCTTCCATTTGCGTACTTAAAACTTCCTTTTGCGGTATTACCGAATCTACTCCTGCTCTAGATTTGCAAATCTAACTTATTTAGAATAAATCTTAATAAAGATAACGATTATTAATTACAAGAATGGGCAAACACTTTTTAACCATCTTCTTCTTTATTGCCTTACTGTCACACGCGCAGAGCACCAAAAACAGTGCTATTTTCGGTAAAATAACTTCTGAGGATGGCAGCCCGTTGGCATACGCCACGGTACTCATCAAAGGGACAGAGATCGGCTCTTTGACCGACGAACAGGGTAGGTTTGAAATCAACGTGCCCTATGGTAAGCATACCGTTTCTGTATCTTTCATTGGGTATGGGAATGCTTCAAAAACCATTCAGACAAGTCCGGAAAACCGCAGGATAAAGCTCGATTTTACGCTGAGTGAAAATACTGAAACCCTAGATGAGGTAACGGTAAGTGGAAAATCCAACAAAACTGCTTTGGAAACCAAAGGCTTTGCGGTAAACGCCATAGAAACCAAGGAAGCCGGACTTAGAAGCATACAAACCAACGAATTGTTGAATACCACGGTTGGCGTTAAAATACGTCAAAATGGCGGTCTGGGTTCAAGCGTGCAATACAGTTTAAATGGCCTTTCTGGCCGATCGGTCAGCATTTTTATTGATGGAATTCCAATTTCCGTATACGGTTCCTCCTACAACTTAAACAGCATCCCTCCTTCAATGATCAAGAATATTGAGGTCTATAAAGGGGTGGTACCCGGGCATTTATCCAGCGATGCCGTAGGTGGCGCCATTAACATTGAGCTTCATGATGGGGCCAAAAATAACCTAAACACCTCTGTTTCCTATGGGTCTTTCAACACTTTGCAAACGAATTTGAATGGTGCCTATAGATTAGAAAAATCAGGATTTACCATAAAAGCCTCGGCGTTTCACAACTATTCGGACAACGATTATAAAATTTCAGGAAGAACCATAGTGGATATTGCCCCAAACGGAGTACAAACACCTATTGTGGCCAGAAGGTTTCATGATGCCTATCGCTCTTCGGGTGGTACAGTGCAAGTTGGATATACCAATGTTGGTTGGGCCGATCAATTTTTGGTGGGCATTACAGCATCCGATGAATACAATGAAGTGCAGCATGGTACTTTCGTGACCATATCACCCTATAAGGGCCGATTTTTAGAGTCCGATGCCTTTCTTGGAAACCTAACATACCAAAAAGAGAATCTTTTTATAAAAAACCTAGACCTAACTGTCAATGGGGTATATGGCAAGCGTAATCGCATTATTAACGATACCGTTGCCCATGCCTATACTTGGGCAGGAGAGCGATTGGTTGGATTTGATGGTGAGTACCTTGATTATATCTGGGGGTCCCAAAATGAAAATGGTCCAACACTGGCCAAAATTCTCCGCAACGTAGCTTCGGTACGGTCGGGTCTTTCTTATGCCATAAACAACAACCACAGAATTTTATTGAATCACGTTTATAGCGGTATTGACAGAGAAGATACTGATGAAATGGTATCACTGTTGGAAAACACCTTCCAACAAAGCAGTGACATATATAAGAATATCTTTTCCGTTAGTTATGAGCTGAACGCATTTGATGATAAATTTAAATTAAACGCCTTTGGGAAACATTATTTACAAAAAGTACTGAACACCAAACCCGTGTTCAATGAAGACAATACCGAAGTAATTGATGAGGTTTACGAAAGCAACAAAGATTACACAGGGTATGGGTTTGCCTCCTCCTATATTGTTATTCCAGAAATTACCTTGTTGTTATCCGCTGAAAAAGCCATTCGCCTACCTAGTGAAAATGAAGTTTTTGGTGATGCCGGGGATAACTTGCTTCCCAACCTGACCATTCAACCTGAAACCAGTGACAATTTGAATATTGGTTTTCGTCTTGGCAAATTTTACATTAAAAAACATGGGCTTACCCTGTCCACCAACTTCTTTGCCCGTAATATTGAAAACAGGATAGGACTACCTGCAAATGCCGATGGACTTAGGGAAAGTGACGAGTTTGTACAATATACCAACTTAGCGAACACGGCAGAATCCAAAGGAATTGAGGCAGAGTTCAACTACACCTACGACAATAACCTAGGGTTCAATTTTAATATGACCCGGATGAGCTTGACCACGGTAAACTCAGGCGTAGAAAGCGATGTTCCCAACGTACCCTTGTTTACCATGAATGCAGGTTTACGGTATACCCTTAACAACTTCATTCAAACAAATTCCCGGATCAATCTATTTTATAACGCCTACTATACCGACGAATTTGCCTTCAAGTTCGCCGCAGGGAGAAACACATCAGGCGAAGAGGAATTTCTGATTCCCGAGCAAATTTCCCATGATTTTGGGCTCAGCTATACATTCCCCAAAAAGAATTTCATCCTAAGCTTCGATGTCAAGAACATTTTTGACCAAGCCGTGTATGATAATTTATCGGTACAAAAATCAGGCAGGGCTTTTTATCTAAAACTAAACTACATAGTAAACAATTTTTAATCGTAATAAATCAACTCATATGAAACGTACCTTTTTAAATTTTAGAACTTTAGCTGTCATTTTGCTGGTGTTTGGTTTGATGACCGCATGTAGCAGTGATGACAATGGCGGTGAAAACCCTTCGGTTGTTGACACCGATGGCGACGGTATTGCAGATACAAATGACGAATGCCCTTCGGAGGCAGGAACAGCAGCCAACAATGGATGTCCTAATGAAGAACCCGTAGAGGAGTCCCGATGGATTACCATTGCAGGAGCCAAAATGGGTGAAAACCCAGGAGATGGAAATGGAGGAACCCTAATATATTCCGTTACCAGTGAAGAGGCCAAAGACCCAACCGTTCAAATAGATCCATTTAACAATGGTTTTGTAGCACCCTCCAACAGAACGGCCAGATTGCAGGCTTCCGAAGATGGCAACACCATTTTTAACATTAGCTACGCTGGCGATACCGGCGGTAACTATACCAAGTACATTGTAAACGGCGGCAATGATTTTGAACAAACCGGATCGGAAATCAGTATTGCTCCTTATGTAGGATCGGCACCTAGATGGATCAAGTTGTTTGATGGGGACAAAACGGGTTCTGCCGTTTACGTATCTACCGAACACCAAGTTGATGACAACGGCACCCCGGACAATGTGGCCGATGACACTTACATTCGTACAAGCCAGACCATTGGTGTAGTAACTTTGAATTTGGTTGATTCCCAAATCAACAATTTCCAAGAACATGAGATCGGGTTGTCCGAAGAAGAAGAGGCATTGGGATACTACATTTCTAGAATTGATATGCCCACTTTAAATGCCGCTGGCGACAAATTATACATAGGTGCCCGTTTGAGCAAAATTGATCCCGAAACAATAGAAAGTGATAGTGATTATGAAATTTTAGGCTCCAAAACCATTGTATTGGATTATCCCTCTCTGTTGAACCCAACCATAATCACTTCTGGCGTAGGGCATGGTAACACCAACGGATACCGAAGCATCAACTCTTTTGAGTACGATGGTGCCGTTTACCAAGCCAACCAAGGCGATCCTGAAGGTTCCCATATTCTAAAGATCGGTACTGACAACCAGTATGATGACTCCTACGATTTCAACTTGGACGATGCTCTGGGCGTAACCGGTGCCTATGTCTTGGCCTGGAGACCTGCTGCCAACGGAAAAGCAGTTTTGGCCTACCGTCACGAGGGGTCGGCAGAAGGTGTTGCTGGTCAGCAAGGTTTCTTTGCCCTTGTTGATCTAAATGCCAGAACGGCCACCCAAATCAATGACATTCCATACGAGGCAGACTTCTACTTGTTCCAATACCAAGGGTATGCCGTTGATGGAAATGATATTTATTTAACCCAAGCCCCGGTAGGAAAGAACGGAAACATTTATGTTGTAGATACCGAAACTGGTGAAGTTACCAAGGGTGCAGAACTGGTCAATGCTACGGGAAGCCATTTTATAGGTGCCTGGTAAACCTTTCTGAAGCAATTATGTGAAATAGAATTCCGTGGGAGAAAAACAACCCACGGAATTTTAAGGTTTGAACAATTTTATAAAAAGATCCTGTTCAGTTTTGGAATGGACTTGTATTCCATTTAAACTTAGATCAAAAGCAATAACTTTGAAACCCTGATTACATAATATAGATCCATTGACATCTTTATAAGCCATAAATTTATAGAGCATGGAATTTTACATTTAAAAAATCTCATAAGAACCAAAATGAAAACAAAGACTATAAAATCCTTCCTCCTTGGTATGGTTGCCATACTTGCCGTCTCAAACACCTTGGCACAACAGGACGGTACTGATAATCCATTTATGGATAGGGACTATTGGGCCTCAAAACCCGCAATTGCCGATATTAATGGCAAAATTGCCCAAGGGTATTCAATTACCGAAGCCAATAGAGGCGGATTTGACCCTACCACCTTTGCTATTTTTGGAGGAAATCCAGTAACTACGATCGCACACCTGATCGACAATGGCAATGATGTGAACAAACGGACGCACGATTCACGCACCTATATTTTTTGGGCTGCCTCACGAGGTGATTTGGACATCATGAAGTACTTGGTTGAAAAAGGGGCCAAATTGGACGTAAAAGATTCCCATGGGTATTCCTTGACCCAATTTACCGCTGCTACTGGCCAAACCGATACAAAAATCTATGATTTTCTTATTGAAAATGGTGCGGACCTTAAAAATGAAAAAGACCACGATGGTCGCAATGTACTTTTGGTTGCAGCGCCCAGGGCAAAAAACTTGGATTTAATCGATTATTTTGTCAGCAAAGGACTAGACCTCAATGCTACCGATGACCATGGCAATGGCATATTCAACATTACTGCCCAAGGTGGAAATATTGAAGTTTTAAAAGCCTTGGTAGCCAAAGGCGTTTCAACGGAAAAAAATCCCAACACCAATGAAAATGCCATTCTTTTTGCCAGTCGTGGTGGAAGGGGAAGCAGTAATGGCATAGAGGTATTCCACTATTTGGAAAGTTTGGGGCTCAACGCCAATATTACCTCCAAAAATGGAATTACTCCGTTGCACAACCTATCGCGCTCTTCAGACAATCTAGCCCTTTACAACTACTTTATAAAAAAGGGAGTTGACCTAAATACCGTGGACAGTGAAGGCAATATCCCCTTGTTGAATGCCGCATCGCGCAACAAGTTGGAAGTGATCAAGTTTCTGGCCGAAAAAACGGATAACATCAACCATAAAAATGATGAAGGATATTCTGCATTGACTTTGGCCGTTCAGGACAATTCCGTTGAAGTTGTGGATTATTTGATCTCTAAGGGAGCCAATACAACTGTTGTGGACAAAGACGGGAACAACCTTGCCTATTACCTATTCGCGGCACGTGGCAACACCCGTGATTTTGATGATAAGGTAAAAGCATTGCGCCAAGCAGGGGTTGACTTTGCAAAGCCACAACCCGATCAAAGAACAGTATGGCATTTGGCCATGGACAAGAATGACTTGGGCTTACTTAAAAAAGTGCAAGCCTTTGGTGCGGATATCAACGCAAAGGACAAACAAGGAAACACTGTTTTACATTATGCGGCCATGAAATCCACCGACACTGACATTCTCAAATATTTAATTGCCAACGGTGCAGACACCAATGCAACCACTGAGTTCGGTGAAACCGCATACGAATTGGCCCAAGAAAATGAACTTTTGGGTAAAACCAATGTGAATTTGGATTTCCTTAATTAATCAAAATATGAAAAGAATACTGAATCGCCCTATAATTTTACTTACACTGGTTTTCGCTTTTTTTGCTGCCTCATCCTTTATGCAAGCACCAACCACGGTTTCCTATAAGTGTATGATACAGATGGCCAACTATACAGGTGAAAAAGCCTATGTGGTTGTCTCTTTGATGAATGCTGAAGGAGATTATGTTAAAACCCTGTATGTTCAAGGAGATGACCCAGAGTGGTTTCCAGACCTAAAAGATTGGTGGGGTTTTAGCCATGGTATAAATGAGAATATTGATGCCATTACAGGAGCCACTGTGGGCAATGGTGAAAGAAACATTATTTCGCTGTCCGTGGATTCATCCCAAGTTGACAGCGGCTACAAAATCCGTTTTGAGTCTGCGGTTGAAAACCAGGAGTACTATACCGTTGATGCTGAGATAGACCTCAATTCGGCCACAATCAGAAACAAAGTTGATGGAAAAGGCTATATCCGTTATATTCGGATGGTGCCAAATTAATTATTATGGCGCTTTCGGTATGGCGATATAGCCACTTGATCCTTGCTCTGGTATCATCCCTGTTTCTATTGGTTGCATCAATCACGGGGGTAATATTGGCCGTGGAACCCATATCGAACAAAGTACAGCCCTATCGCATTGCTGATGCAGATGGGCTTAGCTTGGCCCAGACACTGGAGAACCTTAATGCGAAATACGATGAGATTCTTTCCATCTCGCGTGACCGCAACGGCTTCATCAGTGTCTCGGTCATTATAGAAGGTGAGAACAAGCAATTTTACGTAGACCCTTTTACTGGGCAACAGTTAGGTTCCCTCATTGAAAAGGCACCGATTTTTCAATTCAGTACAAATCTGCACCGATCATTGTTTTTAAAATCTACAGGACGGTTCTTGATCGGTCTTGTTTCCTTCCTGCTTTTTTTAATTGTCGTTTCAGGCATTGTGCTCATCGCCAAACGCCAAGGAGGAATCCGATATTTTTTTGCCCCAGTGGTACGTGAAAATTTTTCGCAATTCAACCATGTTGTTTATTCACGTATGGCATTATTGCCCATTTTGGTATTGTCATTGACCGGGGTGTACCTGTCATTACTGCGCTTCAACCTAATTCCAGAAGAACAGATTGTCCATGAAGTGGATTATGATTCCTTACGGGAAACACCAACCATACCCATTAAAGAATTTGCGCTTTTCCAGCAGACAGCATTAGGGGAACTCCGGGAATTGGAGTACCCTTTTTCTGAGTTTGTGGAAGATTATTATACCATCCGTCTCAAGAATAGGGAGGTTTTGCTCAACCAATTTACTGGGGAGATCATCACTGAAAAGCAACAACCCCTCGTTACCACCATATCCTCGTGGTCAACAGTCTTGCATACTGGGGAAGGCAGTATCATTTGGAGCACTATTTTGGGTTTGGGCAGCCTTGCCATTCCTTTTTTAATGGTCACCGGCTTTGTTGTTTATTTTAAGCGGCCCAAAATCCGTATCAAAAATAAATTTTCCAAGAACGAATGCGACCATATCATATTGGTGGGTACAGAAGGAGGCACCACCCTATTATTTGCCCAAGAATTCCACAAACAATTACTAAAAACTGGAAAAAAAAGCTATTTGGGAATGATGAACGAATACAATGTCTTCCCAAAAATGAAACAGCTCACACTTATAACCGCAACCTATGGGCAAGGAGAAGCCCCGGCCAGTGCTTCAAGGTTTATGCAATTGGCCGAAGAACATCTGCAAAAACAGCCATTTTCCTTTTCTGTAGTTGGATTTGGCTCTACATCCTATCCTAATTTTTGTCAATTCGCCTATGAAGTATCCGAAGTCCTAAAAACCCAAACGGATTCCACGGCTTTGGGTGAAGTTTTCACCATAAACAATCAATCTTTCGAGGCTTTTTCCAACTGGACAAATCAATGGGCCAAATCCCAAGGAATTACACTTCAACTTGAAAAGCCCAGGACGTCCCTTCCCAAAAACCAGATTTCCGATTTTGTGGTGATGGACAGGGTGGATCTAACCAAAGAGGATACTTTTCTGCTCACCCTAAAAAACAAAAATGGGGCAAAGGCCGTTTCGGGCGACCTCCTATCCATAACACCAAAAGAAGATGGCCGCGAGCGTCTCTATTCCATTGGACATTTAGGGAAAGATCTATTGGCAATCAGTGTTAAAAAATATCCCAACGGGATTTGTTCCAACCTTCTGGGACAACTTGATAAAGGTCAGGTTTTGAGTGCAGCAGTAGCAAAAAACAGACATTTTCACCTACCGAAAAACACAAAAGATGTTGTGCTCATAGCAACGGGTACAGGTATTGGCCCATTTTTGGGAATGATGGCCACCAATACCCCCCAACGAAAAATGCACTTGTATTGGGGCGGTAGAACACCTGAATCATACAAGCTTTACCAACCCTATATTGATGAGGCACAGGCCAAAAAAAGGCTAAAAAGCTTCACACCTGCTTATTCCCGTGCCCAAACCCAAAAAGTCTATGTGCAACATTTGATAAAAAAAGATGGGGATAAAGTTGCCGAGATTTTAAAAAAAGGGGGAGGTGTAATGATCTGTGGATCCATTGCCATGCAACGTGAAGTGATGAACGAACTGCAAACCATTTGTAAATCTTACTTGTCAAAGGATTTGAGCTTCTATCAGAACAAAGGTCAGATCAAAATGGATTGTTATTGACCCTAATTGATTCGGAAATCAAAAAGTAGCCCCGGCGAGAATCACCGTATCTGGGTACGGCATAAACTTCGATTCCAAAGCCCCGCTTTACACACTTTGCGTGTTTGCGCGCCTACTTTGTAGCCCCGGCAAGAATCGAACTTTTCTCTCGGACCCCTTGTTTTATTAGGGTTTTCGATTTTTGATTTCAAAATGTTGACGATTTGTGAACTTTTGTGATTGATTTGTCTTTCGTCATTTCAAATATACTTAAAGCAATATAAATTACACTTTTTGAAGTACTATATTAAACTTTGTCTTCTTGCCTTTTGCACGGCCTCTAACTTGTTGTGGACCTGAAGCTTCTTATAAATATTCTCGATATGTTTTCTAACCGTACTTGGTGAGAGAAAGAGATTTTTGGCAATCAGGGTATAGCTTAACCCCTCGGCCAGTTGCTCCAGCACCTCCTTTTCGCGGTCGCTGAGCAAAATTTCTTCCTCTTGCACGGACAGTGATTCCTGTCTTTCGGGATAGCGTAATAATTTTAGGGTCTTTACCGCTATCGAAGGGCTCATGGCCGCACCCCCGCCAATGGTCTCAACAATGGCATTGTGCAACTTTGGCCCTTCAATCTCTTTGAGCAAATAACCATCGGCACCGGCCTGGATGGCATTGAAGATATTTTCATCATTGTCAAAAACGGTAAGCATGAGCACTTTAATGTGGGGATATTTCTGTTTTATGATACGAACAGTTTCTATCCCATCCAAAATGGGCATTTCTATATCCATTAACACCAAATCCAGATTATGGCTTTTTTCCAGTTTAGCAAGCAGCTCGCTACCATTAAAAACCATGTACTTGATGTCCAATTCCTCAAAATCGACCAATTTTTCTTTGATGGCCCTAGCTAAGAACGTATTGTCATCCACAATGGCCAATTTGATTTTGCTCATGGTCTTGTATTTTTTTTGTGCTGAAAGAATTATGCCTTAACCTGTAATGTTACCTTGGTGCTTTTACCGATTATACTTTCTTGTTTGAAATCAATCCCGGCTTTTTCGGCCCTGTTCTTCATAATTTGAAGTCCGTTGCCATTTGATGACTGCAATGTGTCAAACCCCTGGCCAAAGTCCTCTATTTCAATTTGTACTTTTTTATCAATATCGGTAAACCTGACTTGAATCTGTTCACTCCCGGAATGTTTTACGGCATTGTTCACGGATTCTTGAATAATTCTGAAAAGATTCATCCCTACAAAGGCATTGAGCACCTTATGATCCGGCCTCCCTTCAACCTTCATCCTGACTTTATCATCCGTGGCTTCATGAACGGTCGCGGCCAATTGCTGGGTTCTTTCTTTGATATCTTCCAAACTGATCTCATCCTTGTTCATGGCCCAAATGGTATCCCGAAGCTCGGATATGGTTACCAGTGAAAACTGTTTCATTTGGGTGAGCTTTTCCATCAAGAACACCTCTCCCTTGTCTATGCCCCTTTTAGCGGAATCGGTTATGGAGGTAAGATATGTGAGCTGCGAACCTATATTATCGTGCAGGTCGCGGGCAATCCGTAAACGTTGTTCCTTTAGGTTTTCTTGTGCCCGAGCCTCGGCCATAGCCTTCTCCAAAGCGGTTTCCCTTGCAAAATTCTTCGCCTTAACCTTTTGCTCACGAAAAATCACAAAACCGACAATAAGCAGAATGGCCAAAAGAGCCCCACTGCCCATAAGCATATTGTTCCTATTTTTTAGAGCAAGCTCGCCTTCGACCAGTTCGTTCTTTTGACGGAGTATCTCATTTTCCTTTTGTTCCGACTCGTACTTTTCCTTTAGGTTAAACATTTCCTTGGCCTTTTCTGTAAAGTATAAGCTATCTCTTGCTGCCTTATGTTTTTGATGATAAACATAGGCCTTTTTAAAATCGGGTTTTTGTTCGTAAATCAAGGACAGCGTCTTGGAAAGTGCATCAATACCTGGAAGGTAATCTATAGAATCTGCTTCTCGATATGTGGTCAGCGCCAATTTTTCGGCACGATTCGTTTTTCCCTGATTAAGATATATATTGGCCAAGTCATTTTTTAGGGAAATCAGGGCCAAACGCTCTCCCTTTTTTTCCTGAAGGGCTATGGCCTCATTATAATAAAGTTCCGCTTCATCATATTTACCAAGTGCCCAACTGGCTAAGGCCAAATTCGTCAAAGGATATGCGAGCTCTAAAACAGCTCCTACATCTTTATTGGTGTCGTACGATTTTTTGGCATATTCAATGGCCTTGTTATACTGTTTGTTTTCTAAATAGGCCACGGCCAAACTGTTATAACACATCGCCATAAAATAGTTGTTCCCGATTCTTTCGTACAAATCCAATGCTTTGAGATAATATTCCATGGATAGACCAGGTTCTTGAATCAACTTATATCTATTCCCCAAATTCAAATAGGATCCTGCTATCCAAAGGGTATCCTTTCCTTCCGTAAAGCTTTCCAAAGCTTTAAACTGAAAATCTACCGCCTTATCAAACTCAGATAGTGCTTCGTACGTATTGGCTAAATTGGTATAGAGACTTCCCAAAACAAAATAATCTTTGGAGTTTTCCAAAATAGGTTTAGCCTTCAAATGAAAACTCAATGCTTCTTTGGGTCTGCCCTCGTCCCAAGAGAGAATCCCGTACACAATCCATATTCTGGCCCTGTAATAATCGTCATCCAAAGCTTCTGCTTCATTAAATGCCAATTCTGTATAATATCTGGCACTGTCCATATCTATGGAACGAAACTTCATTGCGATATCTTTCAATACTAGAATCCTATCCTCACCTTCCTTGACTTCCAAGGTATCTTTCAACACATTGATGGCTTGTTGAATATCCTGCGCCTCAACAGTATGCAAAGACATTAGGCCGAAAAGGAAAATGGGGATCAGGGTCTTCTGAAAAACGGTCATTAGAGAAAAAAATGGTTGGTGCTTAAAACTAATCCAATTGATTATATAATTTAAGTTTTTGCAGAAAAATTAATTCGCTTTGTCCACCAACTTCTCGATAGTGGCATCCAAAAAAGATGTAATGGCCAGTTCTGCACCTTTCTTATACGTTTCTGGGTCACATTTAACGACTGAGACATTTATGTCTTCCTTGTCCTCTACACGCCAGACGTGAAACACCCCAGCATCCATTCCTCTTCTGTCCACATCTGCCCCTTGGGAAGCATCAAACTTTTGCTTTTCAAGAACCCCTTCTACCTCTACACCACGATTGGAAACCATCATGCCTATATTAAACTTATTGTAACTTTTTGAATCAATCTTAAAATCGGTCTCTGCCTTTACCTGTGCATATCCGGCATGTCTGTTCAAGGCTCGTGTAGTTTCGCTCAATGCATTATCGAAAGCCAGTACGTTCAACACTACCTTATTGAATATAAAATCAGTTTTTTGGTTGGATACCTTCATTTCGACTTGCTCTTCATAATTGGCTATTTTCAAGGGACCGGTCTTCTTATTTTCCATGGATTGCTTGTTCACAATAAATTTTTGACCGGTAGGACGCATCACGATGGCCCCAAACTCATCTCCTTTTTCCCCACCTTGACCTGACCTTAAATCCCATCGTTTCTCACGGTTTTTTTGATAGGTGCTATGGTTCCATAACTCTTCAATGGGAGCTATCTCAAATCCTTTGGAAACAAGGTCTGCCTTATATTGTTCAAAGAGCTTATCGGTTAGTTGCTGCAGCTCGTCCATATTGAGCCCATCCAACACCAAGGTCAAAGATGCCTTGGCATCACCTTTTATTCCACCTCTCCACAGTTTTCCGCCTTTTTTCTTGTCCTCTAATTGAAGTGCTGTTTGGAAATTGACTTGAAAATCGGAAATAACAATTCTCTTTGGGCTCTTTCTAAAATTCAAATTAGCGGGCCCCAACATTTTGATTTTAAAATCCTTGACATTTTGGGCATTGACCTCTGGCAAGACACACATTAGGATCAATAAAAAAGAAAATACAGATAAATTGATACGTTTCATACTATTGGTTTAAAGTTTTGAACAAACCTAGTCTCCCAGTATCTTGGTTTCAATAGGGCAATTGTCGTAAAATGAAGGAAAACCGACAGTTTTCATCTTAAATATCAAAATAAAGGAAGCTTACAAACCCCATCAATATTGTAGCCATTAACAAGGCGGTATTTATTTGTATCAACTTCGGGTTCAGATTTTTGCGGACAGTATAAAGATGTAGTGCAAGTGCAAGAAGGAATACGGGCAAACTCAAATAGAGGTTAAACAGATAAAACCATAACCAACTTGTAAAAAAGGACCAAGCTGAAAGCGCCGATACTATTGCCGGAACCCATTGATCAAATCCATTGACATTCTCAACGGGAAAAAGATAATGTAGAAAAGTTGCCAAGAGTACCATAGGCCCTATCATCGCAATCAATAACAACACACTGCCGAGCATAACTAGCTTTTAGAGAAGATGGATTTCTTCACCATTGGGAAGCACTAAACTTAACGGTATATTGCCATATTGGGTTTTATATAAAATTACCTTATCACGAACAGAAAGTTTATCGTACAAGACCGTACTTACCAATAGTGACCCTGTTGTAAGTACGATCCGATTATTATTTGAATGTCGGTTAGAGGTATGGATAAATTTATCTTCCACTATCGCGGGCACGCCACGTTTATATGACCTATTCTTGTTCTTATTATAATTTCGGTAAACTGCGTAAAGTCTATATCCTTGATAAAGGGGTACGGCCCATAGCGGAAAAAGAACAACTACAAAACTCCAAAATCCATTTATGATCAATAGAAATCCGATGGCTAGAAAAGGGCTGGATTTGACCAGACGATTTTTTATTTCAGCTTTCCATTTACGATTCAAAACCTCATGATCTTTTGGTGTATATCTAGCGTGGGGTACGTGCTTCTCCAAATGCTTTTCCTCTTCATCTTCTTTTGGAATACCATTGGTTTCATCAGCCTGCCGCACCACTTGAAAATCTAATGTAATTCCTGATTTGGGGGCACGGTCCAACTGCACCTCTGTACCTACCCTAGCTTTCGAGTAACAAGAGTAGTCCACTGCAAACTCATCATTATCAATATAGATATAATATGAACTTGTGGTTTTTGTCCTATTTCTATGACCATGAACAGGTCTATCACTAACAGTGGACTTGTGCAGCCTCTTATCCGTAATCTTTCCAGAAATCCGTGTTTTAACCCTTCTTTTTAAATCGATTGCTGTAGATGCAATGATATAGGCTATGACGCCAAAAAATAAAACCAAGAATGCCATCATCATATAAATGCCAAAGGCATCATTGGCAAAACTGGAATTGAACATAATAGAAAGGAACGACCAGAATATTCCAATCACGACTACCGGAAATAGCAACATGCCATATAACTGACGCCTAAGCTTAGTTTTATCTCCATGTTCTAAGGGCAATATTTCTAAAGTGGGCATGAGTCAGTTATTTTACAAACCCAAAATTAGAACCTGTACAAATCCATACAATAGGGCAATTGTCCTATTGCACTACAGGTGGGGTTTCCGGTAGTTTTGCTGGGAACCAATCCATCAAAACAGATGAATTCCAAAACCATTGTCAAAAAAGTCTCCACTGCCGTACTTATAATTCTTGCACACTTTTTTCATTACAACGGATCTGCTCAAAACCTGCACCTTAGCAATTTTGACATCAAGGATGGACAGGTAAAAGCAATGTCCATCACCAAATATCATGTTATTGGAGCCCATTTATATAGTGAAAAGAATGAACTTCTGTTCGACTCCAATGGGTATTTGATAGAGGATAAACTTTACTTGGACAACAATTATGAAACACGTATCTCCTATAATTACTTGGCCGATAGTTCAAAAGCCATTATGAAGAAGTTCAACTCATCGGGAAAACAAGAAGGCCTCGACAAAACACTTTACATCTACAAAACACCCATTGGTATAATTTCGGATGACTTACCGGAAACCATAAAAAATGATGAAGGGCAATATATTGTTCTGGGTGGTTTAAAATATGGGGCCATCTTTAAATATCAAAAATATGTGATCGTTTATGAACTTGCCGAATCCAGCAATGGTAAGGCCACGGTTTTCTATACGAGCAATTATTCCTACGATGGATTAAAATTACATGAATCATATAACCAAGATGACATACGCTACTTTCGGTACAATGACCAAAACCATTTGGAGGAAGAATTGGGGATGTCCAATATATGGGAAAGCATTTTATACGATTATGTGTATGATGAATATGGCAATTGGATCAAAAGAACAAAATTCAAAGCATCTAACTATTCGGGAAGTAAGTATCAATGGAATATTGACGAAGTAAAATACAGGACCATCACCTACATTAACGGCACCATTAGCGGTAACGGTACACCAACAACTCCAGAATTGGCTTATTCATCCAATCAGGGGAAATTACAAGACCTGCCAAAACTCAGCGACCCCATTTTAATGTCTAAATCCATGAAATTTCTTCAAGACATTACCAGGCTCAGAAATGACACTAAACAAGGGAAGGCTGAAGCGACCAAAAACGAGGTCACCACAACATGTTTAAATGGTGACTGTTCCAATGGCTTTGGGAAAGCAGATTTTGGGACCTACACTATTGAAGGCTTTTTTAGCAATGGAAAGGCAAATGGGCAAGGAACTTTATTTTACAAGGACAATTCAGGATACTATCAGGGAAACTTTGTTGATGGATTTAGAGATGGATTTGGCATATACACATGGATAGACAGTAAGAACTATTACATTGGACAATGGGCAAAAGGGTATCAGAATGGCTATGGCTATATTAAAAACGGAGGTGAAATATTGCAGGCAGGCAAATACGAAAAAGGAAAGTTGGTTCAGGATTTCCTTACCGATGATTACAAGAAGAAAATTGCACGGGGAAACTGTGTAGGTGACTGTCAGAATGGATTTGGGTACTACAAGTTTGACAATGGAGATAGCTATGTTGGATTTTTTACCAATGGTAAAAGAGATCATGTAGGTGCTTATTCTTGGAAATCTGGAATGGCGCATATCGGAACAATTGTAAATGAACAGCATAACGGTTACGGTCAAGAATTCTATAGACCTAGCGGACAATATTATCTTGGTGATTTTTCACAAGGAAAACGCACTGGACTTGGCATTTTTTATAACAATGAGCATAAAATACTACAAAAAGGTATTTGGGGTGATGGACAATTGACAGATGAGTTCTAGAAAACTTGATTTTATGAAAAGCTTGCGCTACCCAAGATTCATTTAGTATTAAAAATCAAAATTTAGCGAGCGTAACGCAGTGAAGTGCTGCAAGCGTCCCAAAACTTACCCTTAACTAATACTACTGAGCGAGGTAATTTTATCCATTAATCCGATATACTCTTCTCATCATTTGAGGTAATCCAACGGTCTGTTAGCCTCAATTTTATATTGTTCCAATCTCCATTCCGTTATTTTAAGCTTTAGACTGCTTCCATAGGCCATTTTGTTTTTTCATCAAATTGTGTCAATTTTTTCGTCAAAAATTTCCAGGGCTTACAGGGCTTCCCAAAGGGTTTACTGTAGATTTAGGAAAAGTTTACTGTAGCCCCGATCTTTGTGAAGTATTACAAAATCAGGTCAATCAACTGGTTTTCAACTTGTTGAAGACCCGAAAACAACCATGATGGCGCAATCTGCGCATCACCCTCTTGCTATTCCTTTTTTCACGCAAGCGTGAAAACCGAAATACCTTTCTTTGGTGTATAGAGTAACAATAAATTCAGTGGTTTTTGTTTATTAGAAGCTGTTGAATGAATTTATCTTCCCGAACACTACAAAAACTCGATAGGAACCAAGCGCAAAAGTCTGGGTAAGATTGGGACTTGCAACACTACGTTACCCTTGGTTCGCTTTCTTCTTTAAATCTGATTCGGTTGCTACTTCTAATTTGCTTCTCAAAATCTCCATATCCTCACCAACCTTCCTTTCCAACACCTTTGCATAAATCTGGGTGGTGGTAAGTTTTCGATGTCCCAACATTTTTGAAATGGTTTCTATGGGTACACCATTGGTCAGGGTAACTGTCGTGGCGAACGTATGCCTTGCCATGTGAAATGTAAGATTCTTTTTAATTTTTGCTTCACTTGCAATCTCTTTCAAATAGGCGTTCATCTTTTGATTTGATATTCTTGGGAACAGCGTATTATTTATTACTGATCTGGAATCTTGTTTATACCGTTCAATCAAATCCATAGCTTTTTTTAAAAGTGGTATTTTAACAGGGTTATGGGTTTTCTGCCTTTTAGTGATTATCCAATATTTTTTATCCAACCCCATTATTACGTTATCTTCGGTCAGAAGCATTAAATCAGTATAGCATATACCGGTATAGCAACTGAATACAAAAAGATCTCTAACAGTTTTTAATCGCTTGGTTTGAAGCTCCAATTCTTCAATCGCTTGAAGTTCCTCGGAACCTAAATATTCTCTGTTCGTAGGGGTCAACCTTTGTTTAAACTGCCTAAACGGGTCTTTATCTATCCACTCCAGTCGATAGGCCAGAGAGACCATTTTCCTCAGTCTTTGAATATGCTTCATTACAGCATTGTTACCAATTTGCTTCTGATAGTGATTAGGTTTATGCTTGCGAAGAAAATTTTCAAAGTCAAGGATAAACTTATAATTCAGTTCATCAAGTCTGATGTCTTCCAATTTTAATTTTGTTTTCAAGAATAAAAAGATATACTTCTGGCTTGTCAGGTAGAGTCTCGAGGTATTTCCGTGGAGCTTGGGAAACATATTGGAATTATGGTAGGACACTAAGTCCTTCATGGTAAAATGTTGATTCTCCACTTCCTCATCCAGAAACCTGGCCTTTACACTCTTAGGAGTGATATGTTTACCCTCTATTCGTAATTGTTGGAATGAATGAAACAAACCAGAGTAGAACCCATCAAGATATTGGTTGATGGATTTGGCATCAATAGTAGAATTTTTTACCCGCTGCCTTTCGGAGTCCCAGTGATTGATTTGGATTCTCCGCTTTAAACTAATGTTCAGTTTTTTACCATTGACAGAAATCCTGGCATAAATAGGGGCTTTTCCATTTTTTGACCTACCGGAATAAAGCCAAAACAGGACGGAAAAAGTGAAATTTGACCTCATAGTTGTCTTCTTTTTGTTAAACGTTGACGAAGACGAAAGTCAAATCAAATCGAGTGTTCCAACTAAATTACTGAATTTTAATTACTTAAATTAAAATAGCAACTTGAAAAATGTTGACGATTTGTGAACTCTAAAAGCCGAAATCAAAGTAATTCAATTAAAATCAAAAAATATTAAATGTCTGGTTTTCATTTATTTAATGATTCTTTGAATCATTCAGAAGTCAAAAAGTAGCCCCGGCAAGAATCGAACTTGCATCTAAAGTTTAGGAAACTTCTATTCTATCCATTGAACTACGGGGCCATTCCAGAAAATGGACTGCAAAAATATGTTTTTTTCAAAAACTTTGCACTACCTAATGGGCCTTTACACGGTATAATGTCCAACTGTAAAAACGAAAAAGCAATTTTAAGAGGAGATATTCCCTCTCTTCTGCTCCTTCTGTAGGATTTTATCCAAAAAAGAACGGGAAAGCGGTTTGTCTACATATCCTGAAATAAGTTGGTTGCCTTTGGCAATGGTCCGGTCCAACGTATTGGAGAAGGCCGATAACACATAGACCCGGGGAAGTTCGTGCCCTTTAAAGAGATTCTGAAGGTTCTCCAAAAAAGTCCAACCGTTCATCCCTTCCATGACCAAGTCCAAAAAGACCACATCGGGAAGCTTCCCATTGTTCTCCACCAAATCCAAAAAAACGGAAAGACCTTCCTCCCCGCTCGCGCAGGTAATAATATCAAAATCTCCTTGGGATTGCTGTATGCAGTAACGTGTCGCAAACTGGGACACTAAATCATCGTCTATGATACAAACGGTAAGCTTCATCTTGGGACTATAAGTAGGTTTGGGTACCCCAAAGCTAAAACCCTACCCTAGAGATGCCATCCAAACTCGTTGTGTTGCCCAAATATTCCGTTAAATCAACCCTAATGCGGTAATTTATCCTTTAGTATGCCATAAAAGAAAGCTCCAAGTATGGCACCGATAAGCACGATAATGACAGGCCAATATCCAGCTCCCACTAAAATATACATAGGTCCAGGGCATGCCCCTGCCAAGGCCCAACCCAATCCAAAAAGAGTTCCGCCCAAAATATATCTCGTAAAAGATTTTTCCTTATCCTGAATGTTAATCGGTACCCCAAAAAAGGATTTGGTCTTTGATTTCTTGATCCATTGCACCAACACAATTCCCAACGCCAATGCTGACCCAATAATCCCGTACATGTGGAACGAATCGAATTGGAACATTTCATAGATTCGGAACCATGATGCTGCTTCCGATTTGTAAAGGACAATTCCCAAAAAGGTGCCCAATATGATGTAGATTATATTCTTCATGATCCAAAAATTAAAGGGAACAACAAGTGAACCATGATCAATCCACCAATAAAAAATCCGATGACCGCAATAAGGGATGGTCGCTGTAGATTACTAAGACCTGAAATGGCATGTCCAGAGGTACATCCTCCGGCATAACGCGTTCCGAAGCCCACCAAAATTCCTGCGATCAATAAGATGATCCAAACTTTTGGGTCGGACAACGATTCCAAACTAAAAAGTTCCGTAGGCAAATAGGCTTTTCCGGCGCTATCAAATCCCAGTTCTTGAAGTTTGGTAACGGTTTTGGGTGAAATATCCACTCCGGGATTGGGCGACAACCAATGTGCTCCCAAAAATCCACCAATAACGGAACCCAGAACCACCAATAGGTTCCAGCGTTTGGATTTAATATCTACTTTGAAGTAATCCGAAAACTTTCCTGCCCCACCAATGGAACAAAACGTCTCAAGGTTGGAGGACATTCCGAAGCGTTTGCCCATTAAAATGAGCAATGCCATACAAATGGCAATTAAGGGCCCGGCTACATACCAAGGCCAAGGTTGATAAAGCATTTTCTCCAATTTTTAACAAAGGTGGAGAAAATGCCTTAAATATCAAACCTACTGTTTCAACAGCAACTCTTGTCCGAGTCGGATACCCCGAACTTCTTCAGGATATCTTCCAACAAACACCATTTGGTCAAGGAAGATTGCAACAAGTTGGCCCCGACAAATGCGGTAAACCAAAGCCAGTTGATATTCACATAAATGGCCAAGATCAAACTGATCAATATAAAGGTTCCGGCTACTCCTCTTACAATTCTATTTCTCATTTTAAGTATTTTAAACGGTTCTTTCAATAGGGATTTCCACCGCCTTTATGGGGTTGGTGGTCTCACTTTCCTCATTGAACTGTTTCAAGAATTTGAACAGTTCGGTCACTTTTTCCTCCTCGGTGAACGAGAAAAACATATTGGAAGCGGCCCCGCCTTTTTCGCTTGGAAACCAACTGCTGGTGTACATCAATGGGGCAGCGCCTTTATATCCGTCGATATCGGAACCACTAAAACTTTCCACACCTGCCTTTTTAAAAATCTTCAGGACATCCTTTTTGTATTCCTCTACCGTGGTAACAATGATCATTTTCATGTTAGTTGTAATTTTTACGTTCAATCATATAATACACCAATGGTACCACCAAGAGCGTCAATACGGTAGACACTATGGTTCCTCCCATGAGTGATATGGCCAACCCTTGGAAAATGGGGTCGAACAAGATCACAAAAGCTCCGATAACAACGGTTCCTGCGGTTAACAAAATAGGTGTGGTACGTACGGCACCTGCTTCAATTACGGCTTGCTTAAGGGGAACTCCCTCATTCAACCTAAGGTTGATGAAGTCGATAAGCAATACCGAGTTCCGCACCATGATTCCCGCTAGGGCAATCATCCCGATAAAGGAGGTTGCAGTAAAAAATGCGCCCAACATCCAGTGACCCAACACAATTCCGATTAAGGAAAGTGGAATGGCCACCATCATTACCATGGGCGCTTTAAAGTTTTGGAACCACCCTACGATCAACATATAAATGATCACAATTACACCAAGGAACGCGATTCCTAAATCACGGAACACCTCAAGGGTTATTTGCCATTCCCCATCCCATTTTACCGTATAGTCATCTTCATATTGGGGTTGCTCCATGTAGAGCTCGTTAATGGAATACCCTTGAGGTAGCTCCAATTGATTTAACTTATCTGTCATACCCAAAATGGCATACACCGGGCTTTCCAGTTCACCCGCCATATCGGACATTACATACACCACTCGTTTTTGGTTTTTTCTATAGATGCTCTTGGCCTTGGTTCCTTCTTTAATGGAAACCAAATCACCAACTGACACCATATGCCCTTGTTGGGATGTTATTTTTAATTGTTGGATCTGATCCAAGCTTGATTTGTCCTTTTCACTTACGGACAATACAATTCCGATTTGGTCAAATGCTTCTTCGCGATAGATATGGGAAACGGGTTGCTCACGGAAAGCCATGGCCATCACTTGAACAATTTGTTGTGGCGTTACACCATAAAGCATCGCTTTCTCTTTGTCCACCACAAAATCGTATTCCACTTGGTCGTCCTCTACCATCCAATCCACATCCACAACGTCGGTGGTATTGTTCAAGATGCCTTTTACATCCTCGGCCAATGCAATTTGCTTGTCGTAATCGGGTCCGTAAACTTCAGCAACAATAGTTGAAAGCACAGGAGGTCCTGGTGGCACTTCAACTATCTTGATGTTCGCATTGTACTTTTTGCCCAATTCTTGGATTTTGGGTCGCAACAATTTGGCGATATCGTGACTTTGTTCGCTACGATCGTGCTTATCGGTAAGATTCACCTGAATATCGGCCATGTTGTTGCCTCCACGTAGGTCATAGTGTCTCACCAATCCATTAAATGTGATAGGTGCTGATGTCCCCACATAGGTTTGATAGTTCACCACTTCGGGCCTAGTGGACAAATAAGCCCCCACTTCTTTAGCAACTGCTGATGTACGTTCCAAAGTAGATCCCTCAGGGAGGTCAATCACCACTTGGAACTCGTTCTTGTTATCAAAAGGAAGCATTTTTACGGCTACCGATTTGGTAAAGAACATACCCACAGAAGCAAATAACAACACCACAGTGATGCCAATAAATACCCATCGCTTCTTTCTACTTTCAATCAGTGGTTTTTCGAAACGCTCATAGGCTTTATAAATAAAGGTGTCCTGAATTTCGACCGCCTCTTTTTCTTTTTTATTTTTCTTTTTATCCTTTTCTCTCAAGAAGATGAATCCCAAATACGGGGTAATAGTCAAGGCCACAAACAAGGACAACAACATGGCAATGGATGCACCGATGGGCATTGGGGACATATAAGGCCCCATCAATCCTGATACAAATGCCATGGGCAATACAGATGCAATTACCGTAAAGGTGGCCAGAATGGTCGGGTTACCTACCTCATTGATGGCATAAAGTGCTGCATCTTTGAATGGCAAACGTTTCATCTTAAAGTGGCGGTGCATGTTCTCCGCGATAATGATGGAGTCGTCCACCACAATACCCGTTACAAACACCAAGGCAAACAAAGTGATTCGGTTCAAAGTGTAATCAAGCATGTAATAACTCAATAGTGTCAATGCAAATGTAATTGGTACGGAAAGGAACACCACCAATCCACCTCTCCACCCCATGGCCAACATCACCACAAAGGTTACGGCGATGATTGCCCCAATCAAGTGCATCAACAATTCGGATACTTTTTGGGAAGCGGTTTGACCGTAGTTACGGGTTACCTCAACATGTACATCATCGGGAATCAAATTTGATTTCAAGTGCTCCACTTTGTCCAACACCACATCGGCAATCTTCATGGCATCGGCCCCTTTTCTTTTGGCAATGGAAATGGTAACCGCTGGATATTCAGATTTGAAAGTTTCTGACTTCTCGCTTGCCCCTCCAAATCCAAGGGAAACATAATTTTTAGGCAATTCAGGACCATCCAAAACGGTTGCCACCTGTTTTAAATAGATGGGTTGATTTTGTTTGGTGCCCACTATCAGGTTTTCCAGGTCTTCCTTACTTTCCAAAAAGTTGCCTGTACTGATGTGGTACTCGGTGTCGTTGGAAAGGAAATTCCCAGCATCCATTTGTTGGTTGTTGGCTTGAATCATTTGGGCCACGGCCAACATGTCAATGCCTGATTCGGCCATTTTATCCTTGTCCACCACCACACGAAGCTGGCGGTTTCTTCCACCAATCTTTTTAGTGATGGAAACCCCGTTTACTTTTTCAACCTCATTGATTAACTCTCCAGAAATCTCTCGCAACTGAAAATCATCGTATTCATCGCTCCAAAGCGTTAAGGCGAGCATGGGCACATCGTCAATCGCACGGGTTTTTACCAAGGGCATGGTAACCCCGTTTGGCATTTGGTCCATGTGCTTGTTGATCTCATCGTACAAGCGTACCAGTGATCTTTCAATATCTTCCCCTACGTAGAATTGTACAATGGCCATCCCCTGCTCCTGCATGGAAGTGGTGTACACGTATTCTACGCCTTTGATGTTCGATATAATTTTTTCAAGCGGTTTTGTGATTCTGGATTCCACCTCTGTTGGGCTGGCTCCAGGGTATCCCACAAAAATATCCGCCATGGGCACATCAATCTGTGGCTCCTCTTCCCTTGGGATCAAAAAAGAACTGTACACCCCAATGACCATGAACACGATCATTAAGAGTACCGTTAGTTTGGAGCTGATAAACCCTTTGGCTATTTTTCCTGCTAGTCCGTCTTTCATTGTTAGCTTTTTTGGGTTATTGAATGCTTACTTTAGCTCCATTGTACAGCTTTCCTTCGGCTGATACGATGTATTGATCTCCTTTGGACAATCCAGATAATACTTCTACTTCCTCTCCATGATTTTCGCCCAATCGCAACCAACGAAGCAAGGCCACATTGTCTTGTCCCAAGGTATACACCCCGGTCAATTGACCTTTATGCACCAGGGCCTTCGACGGAACCACAACCATGTCATTCCCATAACCTTTTTGTTCCGTCTCCAGCCTTATGGTTGCATACATACCTGACAAAATATTGGCATCTGTTTCATCCAAGCTTACTTTCATTACATATTGGCCTCCTGTATTTTGTGCAGAAGCACTCAATTCGGAAACCTTACCTGCGAGGGTGGTATCCAATGCTTTTACCAAAACTTGGGCTATTGTGCCTACTTTAATGGCAGAAATATTGTTCTCGGCCACTTTGGCCTCTACCTCAAATCCTGTTCCTGGGGATTCCACGGAAACCAAAGGCACTCCAGGATTGGCCATATCACCCTCATCAATGTAGGTGTTGGTCACCACACCACTGAATGGTGCTCTGATATCTGCGTAGGCGAACTGGGAATTCACCTCGTTCTTCATTTGATTTGCTGCCTCCAATCTGGCTTTGGCCATTTCGTAACGTGCAGTCATATCATCCAATTCCTTTTGAGAAGCACTGCTTTCTTTAAATAGGTTTTGAAATCTTTCGTAGTCCTTTTTCGCATTGTTGAAGGCTACCGTTGCTTCAGTAATGGAAGCTTCCACTTGTGCTTTTTTAGCTCTTAGATCTCCATTGTTTATGGAAATAAGCAAGTCTCCCTTGTTTACTTTTTGACCTATCTTCACAGGAAGGGATTCCACATAGCCCATCATTCGGGTACTCAATGTGGCACTGTTCACAGCTTTGATTTGACCACTTCCTGCCAAAATGGTGGAGCGATCTCCTGTATCCACATCGGCAACCGTTACCGGTACTGCTACGGTTGTCTCCGCAGTTTGTTTTTTATCACTTCCACAGCCCATTATGATCAATCCCAAGGATGCAGTTAGAATGAAACTTTTATATATCGTAGTGTTTTTCATGTTGCAATTATTCTTTGGTTAAAAATGTGAGTAAGGATTGTGCTTGATTGTATTCAAAAATGGTTTGATAATAGGCCAATTGCTTTTCGGCATAGGTGGCCTCGGCCATTAATAAATCGGTTGTTTTTTCCAAGCCTTCCCCAAATCGGTTTGTACGTATTCTCAATGATTCTTCGGATTGCTCCATAGCCAATTTTGAGGTCTGGAGCCTGCTTTGCGCATCTTCGACCATCCGTTTGGTGCGTTGTAGCTCCATAGTGCTTTTGGCGACGTACTGTTCGTATTCTTGTTTTGCTTTTTCATAGTTTGTTTTGCTTTTTCCTGCTTTGGCAAATCGTTGGGAACCTTTGAACACGTCCCAGCTCAAACTTGCCCCGACTATATATCCTTTGGCGTCTGCCTGAAAAATCTGGTCATCGTACATTTCATAGCTGGCAAATGCATTGAGCCTAGGCAAAAAGGTCATATTATCTGCCCTCATATTTGCTTTATAGGCTTCGGACACCAAGTCCATGGCTTTAACATCGGCCCTGTTTTCCAAGGAAATATCCATGTTTTCATCAAGATTATCCGGAACCAGTTCTTCGGAGGGTTCATAAACCACGTTCCCCTGTTCGTTCATCAAGAAAGCCAAATAGTCCGATGCATTTTGGACATTGCTCTTGGATGTTTTTAATTGGCCTGAAACTTCGGTCACCCGTACTTTCACTTCCAGCAAATCTGCTTTTTGAAGCAACCCCTGATCATAGCTGTTCTGGGCCATATTCAAGTTGGCATTTGCCGCTTCATATGCTTTTTGCAACACCGCCACAGCTCGGTACGCCAATTGCAATTGACCATAGGCTTTCTGGGCTTCAAAATCCAAATAATCCCGGGTTCGCATCGCCTGGAGTTCTTTGGCTTCCATGGTAGTTTTGGCTGCCTTACGCTGATAAAAACCATCCATATTGATCAAGGGTTGCTCCACAGACACCACTGTGGCGAAGTTTTCCACCTGATCTGGATCGTTCAGTAAGGCTGGGTTAAAATCGGCCTGGGTCAGAATCCCTTGGTTGAGTTTGGACCCAAATGCCATTAAAGGGTTTGTGGTTGCCATTCCCGTATGCGATACAGAAATCTGTGGCAAAAAGACAGAGTTTGAAAATCTATAATCGTATTTGGCCATTTTTGCTTCCTGATCGGAAACCTGAATGCTCGCATTGGATTCTTGTACCCTAGCCAAGACATCATCCAATGAAATCTTCACCTGATCTTGGGCAAAAATCACTTGCGTGAGCACCAATGACATTACTAATAAAGTTCGCTGCATTTTAGTTCATTTTGAGCCAAAATTATAGCGATGGAATTGTTCCCACAGTAACATTGGTTACCATGATTCTGTCACTGGGGTGTTAGAAAAAGAAAAGAAGATAGACGTACAGAGTTGCGTCCGAGAAAAGTTAGGTCATCTTTTCAAAACATGACTTGTTACGAGCAAATCTATTCTGAAAAGTGACCCATAAGAAGAAAAAATGAATGAAAAATTACTTTTTCCCGCTGTTCATCATCATTAGAACAGCAAGAACCAAAGCCAAGACCACTACACCAAATACAGCGATCATGATTATGCCGTTGTCCCAAGAAACCAAGGGAAGTGCCAAAAAAGTTTTCATAGGTATGCATTTAATATGACCAAATGTAATGGCATTATTTACCATAAAGTATGACAATTCTCATAAAAGGGAATATTCCTTGGATGGAGCTATACATTCTTGCCTTTCAACATTTTATTCCAGTACAAATAAGGCAGGCCATATTTTTTGAGCATCCATAACCTCCAATGCTCCTTGTCGCTATTAAACACCAACATGCGCTTTAATTTGGGGTCGGGAATGAAGTTGTTGTTATAGTCAAACTCCGCCAAGGTCATTTTACCATACCCAGTTACCAAAGGGCAGGATGAATACCCATTATAGGAATGGTTGTCTGCGAGTTTATGGTGCATCAACTTTATGATGTTCTCGACCACTACGGGCACTTGCTTCCTAACGGCTGCACCAGTTTTGGCCGTTGGCAAGGCGGCTACATCACCTAGTCCAAAAATATTGGGGTATGTCTTGTGCTGCATGGAATGATGGTCCACATCCAACCAACCGGCATCATTGGCCAAAACCGAATCCCTTACAAATCTTGGGGCAGCTTGGGGTGGAGCCAAGTGTAGCATATCAAACGGGACACTGATATCCACATCGCCAACCATTTGCTCTCCCAGTTCATTATCCTCGTTAATAATACAGCGGTTCTCTTCGGGAGCAGTATGGCTAAAGTGTACTATTCTGTTCTCCACATCAATTTCTTTTGGGGAATAAAATGGTTTAAAATGAATGCCATAACGATCTATCACCTTCATTAAGGTCTCCCGGATTTCCTTTACTCCAAATATTACCGTTCCCGGGGTGGCAAATATGACATTGGCCTTGTTCTTAAGTCCGTTTTTCCTGAAATAATCGGCCGCCAAATAGGCAATTTTTTGAGGTGCTCCCCCGCATTTGATGGGCGTAGTGGGCTGCGTAAAGAGCGCATTGCCCCCTTTGAAGTTTTTAATGGTGTTCCATGTATGTTCCGGGTCCGTATAGTTACTGCAGGCCACACCGAGTTCCAAGGCCTCTGGCAAGCCCTTGATCATACCTGGTTCCATGACCAAGCCTGGGGCTACGACCAAAAAATCGTAAGTAATGTCCCCATTGCTTTCGGTGGATACACTATTTTGCCCAGGATCAAATCCCATGGCCTTGTCCTTCACCCATTCCACTCCACTGGGCATTACATCGGCCATACGCTTTGCCGTTTTGTTGAAATCGTAGGCCCCCGCACCCACCAAGGTCCATGCAGGTTGATAATAATGCGTTTCGGACGGTTCTATAATGGCTACGTCCAATTTTTTGTCCTTCGCCAAAAGCTGGGCCGCCGTCATGATTCCGGCCGTGCCTCCCCCAATGATCAAGACTTGATAATGTGATTTCATACCTTACACTATTTTCATTTTATCCCGTAAAATATCATGGATATCCTTAAAAAAGTGTAACAAAAGTTACATTATCCATAAAACACCTAAGCCTTGTTTATGAAATCCTCGCCAAAACCCATAAAAAAACCACCCATAAATGGGTGGTTTTTGTCATCAACCAATCAAGAAAAAACCTAGTCCTTGGCTTTACATGTCTTAATTCCAAAGGGTACATACAAAGGACAAAAACTAACAAAGCTTGTCAAAACAAATATGGCAGCCAAGGCCAGTAGCACGTAGGCCAACGTGCCCGAGATGACCCCAAAATAATATAGGGCAACCACCACCAAGGCTATTATCAATCTAATTATGCGGTCCAGACCGCCCATGTTTTTTTTCATATGAATCTGTATTATGTTATCAAATACCTAAGTAATCATAGGCCCAAGGCTTATTTTCACATTATTTCAGCTCCATCTCTCAAATTTAAACCGAATCAGTAGGACATTCGGTAACTTGGGTTACACAGTTCTAGTTATTTTTATGCTAGATTTAAGTTTCGTTTTTTATGGATAGAAGGGATTTTACGTATCGATTATCACTGGCCACCATGTCCAGTATTTTGGGAACAGATATTGTTTTTGGCCACAAAATGCCCAAAAACTACCTCCCATTGGGCCTACAAGACCCTGACCCCTTTGAATTGTTCCACAAGGACAAGGAAATGGTGGTCTTGAACGACAAGCCTTGGAACATGGAGGCCAAGGCCCATTTGTTGAATGACGACATTACTCCCAACAAGTATATGTTCATCCGCAACAATGGTAAAATCCCCGAGAATATCGATGTTTCCAGTTGGACCTTGACCCTAGATGGAGAATCGGTAAAAAATCCAAAAACGTATACGCTGGACGAACTCAAACGCAAATTCACACAGCACACCTATCAACTCACCTTGGAATGTGGAGGGAATGGTCGAAGTGAGTTCAATCCCCCCGCAAAAGGAAACCAATGGACCATCGGAGCGGTCTCGTGTGCCGAATGGACCGGGGTACGGCTCCGTGATGTTCTTGAAGACGTGGGTGTAAATCCAGATGCAGTATACATCGGGTATCATGCGGCCGACACCCATTTGAGCGGTGACCCAAAGAAAGAACCGATTTCCAGAGGCGTCCCCTTGGCAAAGGCCTTACAAGATGAAACCCTATTGGCCTTCTCCATGAATGGGGAAGATATTCCTTTGGCGCACGGTTTTCCACTCCGTTTGGTGTGCGGCGGATGGCCGGCTTCCACATCGGGGAAATGGCTGACCCGCATCAGCATACGAAACAAAGTGCACGATGGTGAAAAAATGGGAGGAAGTTCGTATCGTGTGCCTTGCGAAACGGTTGCCCCTGGCACCAAAGTGGATGATGAAAATATGTGCATCATCGAATCCATGCCCATAAAGTCCTTGATCACGTATCCCAAAAGTGGTGCCCTCATCAAAAAAGGACAAACCTTGCAGGTGAACGGCCATGCCTGGGCAGGGGAGCTCGAAGTTTCCAAAATGGAATATTCCATAGATTTTGGCAGCACATGGCACCATTGCAGCTTAAAAAAACCAACCAACCGATTGGCTTGGCAACATTTCAACGCGGCCATTCCCTTTCCCCAAAAAGGATATTATGAGGTTTGGGCCCGAGCCACGGATTCCCAAGGGAAATCGCAACCCATGGTTCTGCCCGGTTGGAACCCTAAGGGATACCTCAACAATGCCTGTCATAGAATAGCAGTAAAAATTGTTTGAGCATGAAGGACGATTTTCAAAAACAGATCAAGGCACTGACCAAAACCCTTGCTTCTTTTTTATTGCTGATGTTGGTCCTGTTCGGGGGGTTGTTCTATTTTGCCAACAGGAAACCGAAGTCGGATCTTGAGAAAATCCCAGTGGAAGATTCCGTTGAGGATTTCGACAAAGTGGAGAACGGCATCCATGTGGCCACTGGTTTTATTGATGATGAAGGGATGCAAGCTACTATACAAAACTGTATAGGCTGTCATTCCGCAAAATTGGTCACCCAAAACCGAATGAGCCGGGAGGGTTGGAAAGCCACCATTGTGTGGATGCAAGAGACCCAAAATCTATGGGATTTGGGTGCAAATGAAGAGCTTATTTTAAATTATCTGTCCAAAAACTATGCCCCTACCGACAAGGGAAGGCGGCAGAATTTGGAAATCACCGAATGGTATGAATTAAATTGATCATGGGAGAATATCTAGATGCTTTGTTGAACGGATTTTTGGGAACGGCCCAATGGACCTGGAAATCCATATTGTTCCAAGTGCCGTGGTACACCAACTATTTTTGGGGTCTCATTGTCATCTCACTTTTGGTATGGGCATTGGAAATCCTTTTTCCTTGGCGGAAAGAACAATCCATTTTTAGAAAGGACTTTTGGTTGGACGCTTTTTATATGTTCTTCAACTTTTTCATTTTTGCGATAGTCATCAGTGGCGTGTATAAAGTGCTCGGGGTACTCTTTTTGGATATGGGAATCAGCTCCAAAAGTCTGGCCCTAGTGGATGTTACCCTTTGGCCTCAATGGGTCCAATTGTTGGTTTTCTTCATTGTGCTCGATTTTGTGCAGTGGTTCACCCATGTGCTCCTACACAGGGTACCGGCGTTTTGGGAATTTCACAAGGTGCACCACAGCGTAAAGGAAATGGGGTTTGCCGCACATCTGCGCTACCATTGGATGGAAAACATCCTCTATAAACCCTTAAAGACCTTGGGGGTCATGATCCTTGGCGGATTTGAACCCGAACAGGCTTATCTAGTACATTTTGCGGCTATTGCCATTGGGCATTTTAACCATTCCAACATAAAACTGACCTGGGGACCGTTGAAGTACATTTTGAACAATCCCGTGATGCATTTATACCATCATGCCTACGACCTTCCGAAAGAACATCCCTATGGGATGAATTTTGGAATAAGCCTTAGCTTATGGGATTATTTGTTCCGTACCAGTTACGTTCCGGAAAGTGGTGGAAAGATACGGTTGGGGTTCCCGGGTGACGAAACCTTGCCCAAAGGATTTTGGGGGCAGTTGGTCCATGGGTTTACCAAATCAAAAAGAAACGGCTGATTTATTCAGAACGCTTTTCCGCGTCAAAAACGATACTCCAAATTCCGCGCACCTGATCAACATCATACCCTATCGCTTGGTCTTGGGGGTAAAGTTCGGAGAGATGCCGCACAACATCCGGCGCAATGTTCTTTCCGGGGGTTCCGTGGCAATTTAAACATAGACTCTGGGTGATAATGGGAGCGTAAAAATGAACCTTTCCATTCTCCTCCTTCACAATGGGAATAATGGAATCGCCTTGGGCCACTTTTTCCTTAAAGGTGTTGATATGGGCCAATTCCGTTGGATTGGCCTTGTTGTCCGGATTACGGGGTTTGTCCGAAACTCTTTTGATCTTGGCCTTGTAGCGCGTGGCCATACTATCGGTCAAAGGATAGGCCTGTTCATTACAAAAAACAACGGCTTGGGCCACGCCTTCGTTCTGGATGGTTTGCATAAGATTCTTGCCCAATACCTTTTGGGTTTCTTGGGCATATCCCTTTCCCATTTCCATATAATCCAGTTGATGGGATTCTACTTCAACCGATGATTTTGGGCCCTGTTTACAGGAAAGCACCCCTACAAGAACAAATAAGACGATAGCCGTTGGTTTCATTTTAGTCGATTTAAATTACCACATACGATAACCCCCTCTTAGATCATAGACCTCGCTGAAGCCCATGCCCACAAGCTTCCGGGCTGCTTTTTGACTTCTATTGCCTGACTGGCAGTAGAGGTATACGGGTTCGTCCTTCTTCATTTTTGAAAAGGCCTCACCAAATGTCGATGACCGAAAATAGTCCACGTTGCGGGCCCCTTTAATATGCCCTGACCTGAATTCTCCAGCTGTTCTCACATCGACCAATTGCACTTTGGCTTTGGAAATGGCACTTTTATAGGCATCCCTATCCAAAATTTGGATGGCATCGGATTGATTTCCCTTTGGGAACAAAAAACTAAATATTGACATTTTATCCTGATTTTATGTCCTCAAAAATACAGGGGATAAAAGCTATGGTCAGTAACGCGGGTTACACAAAGAAAAGTAACTAGTCTTCTTTCTTCCAATCGTCATAACCACCGGAATAGTCATAAATCTGAATGAATCCTTTGGTCTTGAGAATCTCCACGGCCTTGTTGCTCCGTGCCCCTTTTTTGCAATAGACATATACAGGTTTGTCCTTATCCAGTCCTTCCAATTGGAAAGCAAAGGTTTCCGCATTGCTTATATCGAAGTTGACCGCATCATCTATGTGGCCTTCGTGATATTCCATAGGGGTCCTTACATCCACCAACTGAACGTCTTTGCCTATCACTTCAGCCTGGACGGTGGCCTTATCTATTCTTTTTGCCACTTTCTCTTGTTGGGGAAGACAGGACATCATCCATAAAAAACTGAAAGTAAAGAGGGTGAATTTTATTGTTTTTCGCATGTTGTTATTTTAAAGTAGTTGGACAAACATAATCCGTTACGGGAATCCCCGCGGTTTTCATGGCGGCAAAACCACCAGCCACATCAATAAGATTATGTATTCCCCTACTCTTCAGGATAGAAGCCGCAATCATACTCCTATACCCTCCCGCACAGTGAATGTAGAAGGTTTCCTTGTCCGGATACTCGGATAGGTGGTCATTGATATAATCCAAGGGGGTCAAAATAGCATTCTCCGCATGCTCTGCCTTGTATTCCGATTCTTTTCTAACATCGAATACAGGTGTGTTTTCCTTCATGGCCTCTTTCAACTCATCGGCAGAAACACTTTTTACGGTATCTACTTCCTTGCCTGCTGCTTCCCAAGCTTTCAATCCGCCTTTCAAATATCCCAAGGTACCATCGAACCCAACCCTGGAAAGTCGGGTTATGGTTTCTTCCTCACGCCCTTCGGGAGCTACCAAAAGAATGGGCTGTTCCACATCGGCGATCAAAGCACCCACCCATGGGGCAAAGCTTCCGTCCAATCCAATGAAAATGGATCGTGGCACATGACCTTTGGCAAAATCAGCTTGATTCCGCACATCCAATACCACGGCCCCGGTTTCGTTGGCCGCCACTTCAAAGGCATCCGGACTCAAACTCTGTGTTCCCCGTTCCAATACGGTATCGATATCTTCATACCCTTCCTTGTTCATTTTCACGTTCAACGGAAAATATTGGGGAGGAGGCAAAAGACCATCGGTGACTTCCTTGACGAATTCCTCCTTGGTCATATCTGCCCGTAGGGCATAGTTCATTTTTTTCTGATTGCCCAAGGTGTCCACGGTTTCCTTCATCATATTCTTACCACAGGCAGAACCCGCTCCGTGTGCCGGGTACACAATTACATCATCGGCCAAGGGCATAATTTTATTTCGAAGACTTTCGTACAAGGTAGCGGCCAGTTCTTCCTGCGTCATATGTGCCGCTTTTTGGGCCAAATCCGGACGGCCTACATCACCCAAGAACAAGGTGTCCCCGCTAAAAATGGCATGGTCCTTTCCGTTTTCATCCTTTAACAAATAGGTGGTGCTCTCCATGGTATGCCCCGGAGTGTGCAACACTTTAATGGTGACTTTGCCCAGTTTAAATTCCTGTCCATCTTCAGCTATAATGGCATCAAAAGATGGTTTTGCCGTAGGGCCATACACAATGGGGGCCCCGGTTTCCTTGGAAAGGGTAACGTGTCCACTCACAAAATCTGCATGGAAATGGGTCTCAAAAATATATTTTATGGTAGCACCGCTTTCCTTGGCTCTTTTAATATATGGTTTCACTTCCCGAAGGGGGTCCACAATGGCCACTTCGTCTTCGCTTTCTATGTAGTACGCCCCTTGGGCCAAACATCCGGTGTATATCTGTTCTATTTTCATTTTTTCTTGGTTTTTGTCAAAAATACATGACTACTTTTACCCGTACAGTTACCAAAGTTACAAACTCTTTGTCTGGGATTGGAGAGAGATCCTTTTCTGAATTCCTGTTCGTTCCTTTTGGTCGGAACAGTAGTCCACAGCTTCAAACGTCTGAACGAAAAGGTTTTCCTCTCCAATGATATCGATGAGTCCACTGTGGTACAAAATGTCCCTTGTTGGACCAATAGCGCCTGTTATCAGCAATTGGATACCCCTTTCGCGCAAATCCAAAATAATCCGTTCCAAAAGGGTCGTCGCGCTACTATCAATATAATTGATGGCCTCGGCATTAAGGATGATATACTTCAACCCACTTCCCTTTTTTGCTATTTGTTGATAGAGTTGTTTTTTGAAGTAATCCTTGTTGCCAAAATAGAGTTGGGCATCAAACCTGAGGATGAGCTTGTCAGTTTCTACCTCCACTTCCTCTGGAAACCGGTTCACATTCTTAAAATAATCAGTGCCCTTTATCCGTCCTAAAACAGCAATATGGGGATTGGAAATGCGGTATACCAACAATAACAAGGAAAGCAACACGCCCAAAAGGATTCCTTCGATCAACCCTATGAAAAGGGTCAATAAAAAGGTGGCGACCAACAACATGAATTCATCCTTTCTGCTCTTGAAAAGCATTGCGGGATATTTTAAATCTATCAGTCCAAAAACCGATACCAAAATGATCGCTCCCAATACCGCAGCGGGCAAATCGTGGAACAAGGGAGTCAAAAACAAGAGCACCGCGGCAATCAACAAGGCACTGAATATAAGCGACATGCCCGTTTTGGCCCCAGCCTGATCGTTGACCGCAGTTCTTGAAAAACTTCCTGATACGGAGAACGATTGAAAAAAAGATCCCATAAGATTGGAAAGGCCCAAGGCCCGAAGCTCCTGATTGGCATCCAACTCATACTCGTGGTGTTTCTCCTCAACGGTTTTGGCTATGGAAATGGATTCCATGAATCCAAACAGGGCCACAGTGATGGCAATGGGCAACAATTGCCCCATTTTTTCCCATTGGAATTCCGGGCTTTGGAATTTGGGCAATCCTTTGGGGATTTCCCCAACCACCTGGATTCCTTTGGTTTCCAAATGCAAAAACAAAACGGCCAAAATCCCTATAATAACAATGATCAGCGGTGTGGGTATTTTTTTGCTGATGCGGTTCATGAAAAGGATAAGGAGAATGGCGACAATCCCCAATCCCAACGCATAAAGGTTGATTTGCCCCAAACTGCCAAAAATATTTCCCAATAGCTGGTGTATTTTACTGGATTGTGAAATTTGGACCCCAAAAATATGCTTCAGTTGCCCCAATCCAATGAGAATGGCTGCTGCGGAAGTAAATCCGCTAATAACGGGTTTAGACAGAAAATTGATGAAAAAACCCATTCGCAGGAAGCCCAAAAGCAACTGTATACTACCAATAAGAAGGGTCAGTAAAAGTACTGCGGCAATGTAGTCTTCAATATTGGCCAATTGCAACGCTCCTATACCAGCCGCCACCAACAAGGAATCCATGGCCACCGGGCCCACCGCCAGTTGGCGAGATGTCCCTGTCAATGCATAGACAATCTGCGGAACCAATGCCGCGTAAAGCCCATAAATAGGGGGCATTCCCGCAATCATGGCATAAGCCATCCCTTGGGGCACCAACATAACCCCCAAGGTGAGTCCGGCAATAAGGTCCCCATAAAGGAGTGAACGATTATAGGTCTTCAACCACGATAAAAAGGGAAAAAACCGTTTAAGCATAGGATTGGTTTTGAACAAAAATAAGGTTCCGTGTATTGCTTTACAGTAACCAAAGGCACAGACCTATAGATCCAAAATCTGGATGTAATTCCTGTGAAGGACCAATTTCTTCATTTTCTCGAGCTTTTTCAACAAGCGTGATATCACTACCCTCGAGGTATGCAAATCATAGGCAATCTCTTGATGGGTACTTCGTATCTGGTTATCGTTGGTCACCTCAATCTTCTTTTTGAGATAGTCCACCAAACGTTGATCTAAATTCTTGAAAGCAATGCTGTCCACCGTCTGCAACAGTTCATTCAATCGGTTATGATAGCTTTCGAACACATAATTGCGCCATCCTTTGTACTTGGCCATCCATTCTTCCATTTTTTGGACGGGCACCATCATAATTTTGGCATCGGTCTCGGCGATGGCCCTGATCTCGCTTTGGGTGTGCCCCATACAACAGGCCATGGTGACAGAGCAGGTCTCCCCTTGCTCCAAATAATAAAGCAACAATTCATCGCCCTCATCATCTTCCCGCAATACTTTAATGGCCCCGGAAAGCAGCAATGGAATACTTCTAATATAGTTTCCGATATCCATGATGGTCTCGCCAGCAGGGACTTCCATGCACTTGCCTACTTCAATAATCTCATCAATAAGGGGTTGCTCAAAATGGGAACTGAATATTCCTAAAAGTTCTTCTTTCATATGATAGTTATACCCCTCTAAGGTAACCATTTTAGGCAAAAACACCCCTGACCATGACAAGATGAAAATCCGTAAAAAGCAAGGGCCCGCACTTTAGTGCGGGCCCTGACAAACTAACTCAAACTAATTAACTGAAAATAAAACTGACGTATTTATAATTTTAAGGGACTCCCCTTTATTTCTTTGGCAACGGGAATATCCAAGAACTGTAGCACTGTGGGGGCTATCTGATTGGAGTATAGCTGTTCATTTTTTGTCTCTCCCAACGCTTCGATATTCTTTCCAAAGGCAATCAACCAAACTTGGCCTGCACCGTTGATCTTACTTCCATGGCTTCTCCAGGTATCCAAGGGTTGGGTGCCCCTACCGTGATCGGTGGTGATCAAAAAAACGGTTTGATCCTTATAGAATTCATCTTCTTGGGTAAACTCCCAAAGTTCCTTGATCAGGGCATCGGTGTTGTGGGCCGATTTCAAATAAGACTGATAGTCCCCATCATGTGCAAAATCATCGGTTTCCCCGTAGGAAATGTAGACCAGATTGGGATGCTCTTTTTTCATATGCTCCAGGGCATAGTGATGGGTAAAGGCATCCAACCGAACACTGCCCCAAGGACTGGGAATCTGTTCCTGCAATTGGTTAAGGAATTTTTCGCGCTCGTTCAAATTTTTGGTGGCCGACTCAAAACCTGCGTTTACGGGAACCCCTGATCGTTCTTCGTTGATGATGTACGGAAACACATCCCAACTTCCAAATGCGGCAACCTTTCCCTTCCCTTTCGGCGAATTGTTGTACCGTTCCAAAATGGTAGTATTGGGGTTGTTCATCTTATCGTTACTGGTGATTCGGGCATCATCGGCAGTACCGGTAAGAATCTCGTTATAGCCTGGATAAGAGAACCACATGGTATTGGTAAGATTCACTTTGCTGTCCAGGCTCCTGTTGCCATGCAATTGGCCCATTTTGGACACTTGGCCCCACACAAATGGTAAAAGTGCCTCTCTTCGTTCTTTTGGGGTATCCCTCCAGTAGGTATTCTTCAGCATATCCGGATTGTGAACGTATTCCTTGTTCGTCACCAAAAGGGAATCTGCCCCCGTAAAGAGCTCCTGCCAACGGAACCCGTCCAACGTAATTAAAATTACCTTGGTGTTGTTCGAGTCTTGGGCATTCCCTATTTGCATCGCCACCAATGCCGTAATCAAAAGCAAAATTCTGTTCTTCATGTTTTATTTGGTTTTAAAGGATGTTATTTGGGACCAGTCGCTCCAATTCAGGTTTTGGTCTCGGTATCTTACTCGCCAAAAATACGTGGTATTTGGTTTTAGACGCCTGGTCTTTTCATCCGTAAGATCATCATCTTTTTGTCTGTTTTCCTTATAGTACCAGTTTTCATGCTGCTTCCAGCTCTCAAAGGCCAACTTTTCAAAGTCCTTGGCTTCTGAAACCTGCCAATGCGATGCCGCATGGAATGTTCCCTGATGGCTACTTTCAAACGCTCCAGCTTTAAGTGTGGTCCCTTCAATACTTACCACTTCATTTTCTTTTGGGATCAAAGGCATGGGTGCAGCTGGCTTCCGTTCCTTTCTCCAGATGGTAATGCTATCGCGAAGCTCATTATCCCTAAAATCTTCTTCATTTCCCCTACTGATGCGTTTAATGGTGAATTTGGGGTCTTCCCGGTTACCATCCACTTCAACCATTACAAATCCATATTCGTCCTGGGTCACGGTAAACTCGTCATAATCCCTACCTTCAAACTCGCCCCAGTTGTCTATGGCGCCACCTGCCGAGGCCACATTGACCCACAAATGCTTATGGTCGCGGGACTGTCCTCGGGAATAGCCGTGTGTATGTCCAAAAAAGTGGATGCTGGGTTTTCCGGTCTTGGTGGAAAATGCTTCCAACATCTTCACCACTTTTCCGGTTGATTCTTCCTCTCCGGGAATCCAAAGTTCCGATTTATGGGGATGGTGCAATTGGGCAAAAACAAAGTCAATCGCATCATTCTTCTCGGTTTCGGCCAAGACGTTTTCCAACCATTCATACTGCTCTCTCAAATCCCGATAGCCTTCATTGGAATTCAATCCAATGACCCGGGTGTTGCCATAGTCCTTATACCACCAATGCTCGGCATAGGCAGGGGTACCATTCTCGGGAAGACTAAAATATTTGAAATAGAATACGGAGTTGCGTTCGTGATTTCCCAAAACGGGATATACGGGAACCTGTGCAAAAAGCTTTTGGGCCGGGTCAAAAAAATGGTTCTTCCACTGACTGTAGTTGCTTCCTGTGGCCACCAAATCCCCGGGAATCATCACCAAGGCCAAATTTTCGGGCAATTTGCCTTCAAATTCCTGTTCCAAATATTGTATCACCCCTTCATTCACCATTTCGGAAAACTTGTTGGGGTTTTGACTGTCGTATTGCATGTCGCTCATGGCCACAATGTTGAACGATTCTTGGTCGCTGGCAAAAGGTGGGGTCTTAAATTGATAAATATCCGATTTTGCCTTGCCCGTCCTTACCCGATAATAGTATTCGGTAAACCGTTGTAGACCTGTCAACTTTACCTCATGGATCCTAGTATCCGAAAAGTTGACATCATAGGCTATCCCTTGGGTCTTTTTTCCCAATTTTTCTGTGGTTCCCCATTCCACAATGCTCTCCTCCCCGCTACTGGTCTCCCATTTGATGATGATGGAGTTGGGTTGTGCATCCTGCAAATAGGGCTGCACCAAAATTTGGGGCTGTTCTTGGGCCACGGCCATGACCGTACCCACAAAAAAGTAGAATAAAAGTTGGTTGATCTTTTTCATTAGACAATTGCGTTGGTTTTAAGGAAGGCCTCGTTCAATATTTCCAAGGCTTTTTCCAGTTCTTCTTGTGATATGGTCAGTGGGGGGGATAATTGCAGTACGTTTCCTTTGGAAACCTTAAAGCTCAACCCCAATTTTAGACATTCGTACATGATTTCCTCGGCCTCCACAACAGCTTTTTTCTTGGTGGTCCTATTGGTGACCAGTTCTATACCCCAAAGCAAGCCCATGCCCCTCACATCGCCGATTAAGGAATATTTTCGGTGCAATTTGTACAGTGCATTTTTTAGAAAGGCTTCGTGGGTCTTTACCTTGTCCAAAAGGTTCTCTTCTTCGATGATATCAAGAACCGTCAAGCCGGCCATGGCCCCCAACGGACTTTTCTCGTGGGTGTAATGCCCCAAGGAGATATGCCCGAAAGTATTATATTCATCCCGAGTAACAATAGCGGCTTGGGGAATGATTCCTCCTCCCAATCCCTTACCAAGACAAAGGATGTCGGGTTCAATGCCATAGTGTTCAAAAGCGAACATTTTCCCGGTCCTTCCCAAAGCGATTGGAATTTCATCCAAAATCAACAATACTCCATGCTTGGTACAAAGTTCGCGGGCCCCTTTCCAAAATTTTTCCGAAGGAATCTGCACATCGGTATTCCTGATAGTCTCCGCCAATAAGGCCCCTATCTGGTTGTCCTTGGAAAGTACGTACTCCAAATATTCCAGTGCTTTATCTTCATTTCCTTCAAAAATGCCCCTGTAGGTAATTGGGGGTGGAATGCGTTCCACACCGGGCATCAAAGGACCCATATGCTCCCTAAAAACCGATTCGCCCCCTACGCTGATGGCATCCAATGATGCCCCATGAAAGGAATCCCAAAACGAAACCACCTTGTGTTTTCCCGTAACGGCCCGTGCCAATTTCAAGGCAATGCCAATGGCCGAGCTCCCATTTGGGGTGAGCAACACCCTGTTGAGCCCTTTTGGGCAGACCGAGGCCAACTTTTCAGCAAATTGTATGGCCACCTCATTGGTGTACCTTCGGGTAGAAAAGGTCAATCCTTGTAATTGTTCGGTCAACCGCCCCACCAATTTGGGGTTGGAAAACCCAATTTGATGTACATTGTTTCCGTGGAAGTCAAGGTATTTTTTACCTGAAATGCTCTCAATGTATGAGCCTTCGCAGTTTTTCAACACATCCAAACAGGGCGTGGACATGGACTGGTGCAAAAAGTACTTGGCATCCTTTTCCAACAGTTCCTTGGTCAGTTCATTCACATCCCCTTCTATCCATTGGCCTCTTGCCGAGGTTAGGTTGATATCTCCTTCCACAACATATTCCCCGCTGTGTCTATCTCGCTTTGTATGGTCCATATTTTGCTCGTATTTTACGTTTTTCGGATGCGTCGTCCAACACATAAATATCGTACATGTTTCCGTTATCATACACCCGAACCACAATGTGTCCTTCCTGACTTTTATATTGATCCACCCTACCTCCTATGACATCCTTGGTCCCCTGAAGCATAATGGTGGAGAAAATATCACGCTCACCAGGATAAAGTTGTTTTGAGGTGATCCTTCGCAGGACCTCCTCTCCTGGATGGTCCGCCGTCCAGTTTTGTTGTATCCATACCCGCGGCCTAATGGTGCGGACATAATACGCATTTTGGGAATCCCGATTACCATGATGATTCAACGTGGCCACATCCACCGGGCCAATGACAGGTGCCACATGCGATTCAAGGGCGTTGAGGTCCGTTTGTCCCAACCCATCGATTCCCGCAATATCCCCTCCGGTAAAATAGTTGAATTTCCCATAATCTATTCTGATGCAATTGCTCAAGGGGTTTTCACCCGGATATTCTCCAGCTTTAAAAAGGGAGAACGTATTTTCGTCCTCTCCAGTCCAGATTACTCCATTGGAAGCAATATTTTGAACGGAAAAGTTGGGATAATCCTTTGGATTGTGCTTCAAAACGATTTGGTCCACGGCACCCACTCTCAAGGCTTCATTTTCCAATCCGTTTTCTTTGGATTGATGGGAGATGAACTTCCAGTATTCCTTCAAAGTAGGAACCATGCCGTATTTATCCTTGGAGAAACGCTCCGTGGATTGCACTTTGGTATCCTTTAAATCCAAGGGAAAATCAAATCCCCGATCAATCAGTTTTTTGATGGGCAACAACGAACCCACTTCCATAATTCCAGTCAACTGATACCCTCCGGGTGCTATCTTTCGCAAAGAATCCACCTCACCAAAGTGGTCATCATGGTAATGGGTGATCAAGGCATAATCCAACTGCCTATTTTGGTTTTTGGGCACAAATCGATCTATATAATCCACAATCCATTCGGGAGCAGATTTTGACCGATTGGGAACCAGTTTTGCATTTCTATTTGATGTGGTCCTTGGGTGGGTCTCGGACATATCGCCAGCATCCACCAAAAGGGTTGTCCCATCCGGAAACACCATAAAAGCAGCATTTCCCCTACCCGTATTGATGTGGTGGATATCCAAAAAACCAGGCTTCCAATTAGGTAATTGCGTGTCCTGTCCATGTGAAATCCAAACGGACAGGGCAAACATCAAAAAACCCAATTTTTTAAGGTTGAGGAACATCTATTACTTGACTCTGTATAATTTATTCGCAGGAACAATCTGCTTGGGAACATCTTTCCCTTGATACTTTACATCCAAATGGTAGCCACCACCGCCATTGAAGAACTCCACACGAACTTCATGACGTCCCTTGGCCAATTCCATGGTTCCACTACGTTCCATAACGCCATGGTCCCCATCATTGTCCACTACCAAAGTTCCATCCACGTAAAGCTTGCTACCATCATCACTATTGGTAAAGAAGCGATACTTTCCTTCCTCTTCGATTTCCAAATAGCTTTCCAACACCAAGGCCACCTGATCTTGTTGGATATCCGGACCCACGGCCTGCTTATGCGAGAACTCCATAATATACCCCTCCTTGACAGGTTTTAGGGTAGAGAAATCCGGAAGCTTTTCCATTTTTTCCCCATAGAATATCTGAAACTTTACGGGGTCTTCCTTGGTTTTGGGCACAATCCTAAAATTGGCCTCGGCCATGGTGCTTGCCATGGCTCCATTTTGAAAAATAGCAGCTTTCAACACAGCCGTTTCCTTTAAATAGAAGGTGTCTTGGTACACCGAGCTGTTGACCGCCGTTGGCACTTCACCACCCAGCACATAGCGAATTTCCCCACCATTGTTCGGGTTTTGTATCACCACTGCCACGGAATCGGCTTTAAAAACTCCTCCGGCAGGCTCATAATGGCCCGCATCAGGGAGAATCTTTGGTTGGGTAATCTGCTCTTTTCGCTTGTAGGTCAGTTTGGGTTTTTTATTTCCTATAAAAGCCCCTTTTACAGGTCTGCCAATCCATGCTTGCGGTGTTTGCAGTCCCATGGCGTAGGCCACAGTCGGGGCATTGTCGTATTGGTATACGGTTTCTTCAATTTCATAGCCTTTCTTCACTCCTGCTCCGTACATGATGAAGGGGATGGTCATTTCGGCCAAACTCTCCCCACCATGTCCATAGCCCAATCCCCCATGATCCGCAGATACAATGAAAAGGGTCTTTTCAAACATCCCGGCTTCTTTGGTCGCCTTTACAATCTCCATGATCAGGGAATCTGCTTTTGCAACAGAAGTGTAGTACTCCGCACTGCCATGGCCCATACTATGCCCAGCATGATCCACGTGATCTAGATGCACAAACGTAAACTTGGGCGTGTGTTCCTTGATGTAGGCTATTGCATCTGTGGTAGTCCCGTCTTCGTGGTCGCCATTGATCTCAAAGTCAACATCGTCCTTTTCAAACAATCGTCCAAAACCGTCCCAATCGTAAATGGCACCCACATGGGCTTCGGGCTGTTGGTCCTTGAACAAGGTAAAGATGGTAGGAAAGGTTCCGTTCTCGGTGGCTACGACCGGAGGCAATTGATGGTCAAATTTCTCCCATCCGTTGGAAGTGATCCCATGCTGCTCCGTATCGGCACCCATGATCATACTGGCCCAGTTGGGACTGGAACTCGAGGGGAGTACCGACCTTGCCTGCATGGTTGCAGCTCCATTTTGCACCATGGAGTCCAACATGGGGGTATTTGCATTTCTGATACCATCCGGACTCATCCCATCCACTCCAATCACAACCACGTGATCTATGGTGAATCCTTTTTTATCCGTTTTGTCACAGGCAAAAACCAAGACGGCCAACAGAAACAAACAAAGTGCTTTTTTTATCATGGTCATAAGTCTTAAATAGCAAAGGCTGCCCCGTTAAGAGGCAACCGTTTGCTCGCTGAAATGAATGAATTCTTCTACTAATACCGGGTTCCGGTTTCCCACCAGCCTTTTGTATTTATATTGTCTCCTTCTCCGCCCATGGCGCTTACGGCACCGTCATAATTGGCCTTGTTCAGGGTTTGTTCCGATGAAGGATAAAGGAAACGAACGGGATATCTTCCTCCGTTCAAATCGTCTTGACCTGTTTCCAATGCAGGCATTCCCGTTCTTCTGTAATCCATCCAACCTTGATAGTCCACATTCCAAAGGGCAATGGTCTTTTGGGTCAACAAAAGTTCCAAGGTACCATCATACTGCACTTCGGATTCCAACAAATAGGCTTCGATATCGGCATCATCAACCCCCCAATAGGAAAGGCTCGCCCTAATTCCTTCATTGTAATAGTTCTCCGCGTTTCCAGTAATGATTCCTCTTTCGGCAGCTTCTGCCAAAATAAATTGTACTTCCGAGTTTTTCATGATGAAAGCTTCGGCTTGAGTGGCAGAAAAGTAAAACAACTCCACATCCAACCTGCTTGGACTAAACTCATCATCATAGGCACGGGCATTGTCCTGATTCAGTCCAATTGGAATACCTACCCAATCACCATCACTGTTTCTATCGAACCAAATATCCAAACGTGGATCATTAAAGCGTTCAAAATAATCCAACAAGGTGGTACACAAGCTTTTCTCGTCAAATCCACCAATACGGCCAGTACTCTGCGGCCAAGAATCTGTGTTGGAGGTTCCACTGTACACCAATACGGCATTGTCGGCATTGGAATCGATATAGTTTCCTGCATTGACAATGGACTGCATTTCGGCGGAAACGTCCCTCCGTTTTGAAATCCGCATTAAATAGCGAAGTCTCAATGAGTTTGCCAACTTTCTCCATTTGGTGGCATCCCCATTGAAGATCACATCTCCTGAAGAACCTGCAATTGCCTCTCCTTTTGCCAGTGCTGCATCTGCATCGGCCAAATCTTGCAATACCCCATTATAAACGGTTTCTTGATCATCATATACCGGAGTAAATATTCCATCTGACTTACCAGACATCGCTTCAGAGTAAGGAACATGTCCGTACAAGTCGGTCAGGTTGGCAAAACTAAGGGCCCTCATGGTAAGGGCTATCCCTTCATAGGTTGCATTTTGGGTACCTTCTGCCCTGGATATTTCCAAAATATCATTGATTTCCGGCAAGTAATTGTAGAAGAAATTCCACATACCTTGATCTCCCCAATCAAATTGGCTAAACCCAGGAAAGTTGTTCTTGGCCATCAATTGGGTAATGGTGTTTCCATCGCTGTAGCCCTCTTGTGTAAGTGTTCTGGTAATTTCCGAGGTCACGGTGGATACCAGCAAGTTGGCACTTACCTGCTCCGGGGCATTGGGGTTCATATTGATTTCTTCAAAGTTTTCGGTACAGGACACCATTAGGGTTCCCGCTAGAAATATTGACGCTATGATGTTTGATGTCTTCATCTTTTTTTCGTCTTGACTATTTAAAATTCTACATTAAGGTTCAGTCCAAAACTTCTGGTACTGGGTAGGGCCATATCTTCTACACCGGGCACAATATTGCCTCCGGAGAAAGAAATGGTCTCAGGATCTACGTGGTCGTTTTCTGTCCACAAAGCAAGGTTTCGGCCAACAAGTGAAATGGTAGCTGACCTAATCGGGGTTCTTTCCAACAATTTACTTGGGAAGGTATATCCCAACTTCACTTCACGAAGTTTCACATAGGTAGCATCGAACATTGAGCTTTGCTCATTGCCCCTGTTATACACATGGGAATAGTAGTTGGATGCGGCCACACTTTGCGTATTGGGCGTATAGCTTCCATTACCATTATCAATTACCCCTTGTGCAACGATACCAGTCTCACGTCCTGGCACTGTAAAATCCAACATCCCAGTTGTACCTCCAATGGCAACGGTCCTTGAGTGGTACACACCACCTTGTCTCCAATCGAAAAGGAATCCGAACCTGAAGTTTTTGTACTGGAAGCTGTTTTGGAAACCTACCATAAAATCTGGATTGTAGTTTCCAAGATTGCGTAGTTCATTGCTTCGGATGGGCAAGCCAGAACTCTCATCGATGATCCACTGTCCATAGTAGGGACTACTCTTATCGGTAACCTGCTCAAATCCGGTTCCGTAGAGATCTCCCATTCGCTCACCCACTTCGGCCACCACTTGCAGATAGTTCTCTTTTACCAAATAGCTGGTAAGTCCATCAGTAAGTTCTTTAACCTCTCCACGGTTGGCGGTAAAGTTGATGTTGGTATCCCAACTAAAGCTATTGGTCTTGACAGGAGTTGCACTCAATGTCACCTCAATACCTTTATTCTCCACTTCACCGGCGTTGATTATCCTTGATCCATATCCTGAAGTGTTGGAAACTGGAAGGGAAAGAATCTGGTTATCCGTAACCGACATATAAGCTGCAACATCCAAACCTAGACGACTTTGGAAAAATCGCAGATCGGCACCCACTTCAAACGAGTTGGTCCTTTCCGGTTTTAGGTCTGCCAGTTTCAATTCTGAAGGCGAATACGCCCTGGAGAATCCATTAAAGGTGTTTCCAAAACCATAGGTAGCAGCCAAGTTGTAAGGATCGGTATCGTTACCCACGCTGGCCCATCCTCCTCGGATTTTGGCAAAACTGATGGCCCTTGGCATTTCAAACATATCGGAAAGGATGAAACTCAATCCAACCGAAGGGTAGAAATAGCTATTGTTTCCATCAGGCAAAGTGGACGACCAGTCGTTACGGGCCGTCACATCCAAGAAGGCATAGTCCTTATAGGAAACGTTTGAAAAGGCATAGAGACTGTTCACCGTAAACTTGCTGTCGTAATCACTCTGCGTCAAAGGCTCGGCGGCATTACCAAAATTGTAGATGCCGGGAATGGACAATGAGTTGGCACTGATACGCTGATATCTATTCTTTGCCGAACGATGGTTGGCCCCCATGGAGATCCCAAAGTCAAAATCCTCGTTCAACTCCTTGTTATAGGCCAATAGGAAATCCGTGTTCTGCTCGTAGGCATAAATGTAGTCCTCACGATACTGACCATTTGGGAATCGCTGGGTTGAAAAAGCCCTTTTACGCATGTCCAGTTCATTGGAATAATCAAACCCGGAGCGCAACATAAAGCTCAAATCCTTGGTCAATTTCAAATCGGCCCGCAAGTTGGTGATCACACGGTCCTTGTTAAAGGCGTTTGTGTTTTCAAAAACCGTAAAGAACGGGTTGTCATGGTAGTTATAGTTGTAGTTGTACTGTTGTACATTTTCCAAACCGGGCTGCCAATAATCCCTTAGCCCGTTCATGTCTATATGACGACCGAACCAGATCCATAGGTACATTACGTTTTCTGTTCCATACGAGTTGTTGGGACGGTTCCTTGAATTGGAATTGATATAGTTCATGGACCCAGTTACCTTTAACCAATCAGTCAGGTTATAGGTTCCGTTCACTTGGTAGGAACGTCTTTTAAAGTTGGAGTTTGGAATAACGCTCTCGCTCTGCAAATCAGTGAAAGACACCCTGAAATTTCCATCTTCATTACCCCCGGTCAATGCAATGTTGTTGCTCATGGTAAAGCCAGTCCTGAAGAAATCATCAATATTGCTTGAATGCGGTGAAAAAGGAGTCGCAATGATTTCATCCGCGAAAGTACCATCAGGGTTTCTAGGTCGTACATGCACATCCCCGGCACGCAATCCACTACTGGTAGGGCTGTCATGCTGTGGAATCAGTTGTCCGTCCAAGGCAGGACCCCAGCTTTCATCCACATGATCATTGACCCCTCCGGTCAAGGAACGGTTCTGACCTCCATCATTAAAGGCAAATTGTCCACCAGACCCCTGTCCGTATCTATTTTGATATTTAGGCAAGGTCAACAAGTCCTCAAAAGTGGTGTTATTGGTATATGAAACACCGATACCTCTTGTACCTCTTCCTGATTTTGTGGTAATGAGGACAACCCCATTGGCACCCCTGGAACCATAAAGTGCAGTTGCATTGGGACCTTTCAATACGGTCATGGTCTCCACATCATCTGGGTTGATGTCCATGGCGCCATTACCGTAATCCACTTCCATGTTACCTTCGGAACTACGGCTGCTCACATTATTATTGATAGGAATACCATCCACCACAAATAAAGGAGAGTTGGCATTGGGACTAGGATTCAATGAATTCTCGCCACGGATGATGATCTGCGAGGAAGATCCCACACCAGAATTCCCTCCAGTGACCTGAACCCCTGCCATTTTACCGGCAAGCGAGTTGACCACGTTGGTTTCCTTAGCCTCGGAAATCTCTTCACCAGAAACTTTTTGAACGGCATAGGCCAATTTCTTGGTCTCCCTTTTAATACCCAAAGCCGTAACCACTACTTCGTCCAATTGCTGCGAATCGGGTTGCAGCATAATGGTTGCCGTTGTTTTTCCCGAAGGATCAAATTCTTGGGCTATATACCCTATATAGGAAACTACCAAAATTCCACCTTCCTGGGGAATTCCAATTTCAAAGTTTCCATCAAAATCTGCAGCCACCCCTACGGTGCTACCTTTCACAACAACCGATGCCCCAGGCAACGGTACACTGTTTTCATCCACAACCGTACCTGAAAATGTGGTTTGGGAATAGCCGACAATACTTACGGTAAAGGCAAGTATAAACGCTACGAATGCTTTTTTCATTTGTTGAATATTTGTAAAATTTGGTTAATTATTTATCAACAAATATCCAACACCAGCGTTAAGGCACGCAGTTGAACAGATTAAAAAAAAGATATGGAAAGGTTAAAAGAATCGGCATAATGTTAGCTAAACATTATTTACAAATATTCAATTTTTGTGGTATCTTGCGCTGTGTGAACACCTTAATATATCACTGTTTAACAATAGGTTAAGAAACATAGTTTGATTTGTTCCTTTTTCCAAAATATTATAAATACTAAAACACACAAGGTTAAGTTATGATGGATGATTATCTCATAGGCATTGGCAAACGCATCAAGGAAATACGGAGAGGCAACAAAAAGACCATTAGTGACGTTGCGATCCAGGCGGGAGTGACCGCTGGGTTGATTTCACGTATAGAAAATGGAAGGACCATCCCTTCCTTGCCTGTATTTTTAAAAATTGTAGGGGCTTTGGAAACCGAGATGATCGATTTCTTCGATGGTATGCCCAAGGTCAACGGGCACAACTTTTTGGTGTCGCGGAAAGAAGAACAGACCATCATTGAAAAAGAGGACGAAGCCATTGGATTTACCTACAATTACATCTTTGGCAAACAATTGAATTCCGTTGGTTTTGAAAGTGTGCTCCTAGAGGTACAACCCAACTCTGAACGGGAAAAAGTAATCACCGATGCCTTTGAGTTCAAATACATTCTTACCGGTGAGTGTGCTTACGTCATTGGAGACCAGGAAGTACTTTTGAAGGAAGGGGATTCCATCTTTTTCGATGGAAGGATTCCCCATGTTCCCATCAACAGGGGCAAAGTTCCTTCAAAGATGTTGGTGGTCTATTTCTTTATCTAATCCTTGAACAGGATTTCTTTCAAATCACTTAATGACTCCAAGATGTAGGTTGGCTCGGCTTTCTCCAGTTGTTCCCGGGTCTGTGCCCCGGTAAGGACCCCAACAGTAATCCCGCAGTTGGCATTTTTACCTTCCTCAATATCTATTTCAGAATCACCAGCTTTGAGCACTTGCTCTGGATCGGTAATATTGAATAGGGCCATGGCCTTATCGATCATTTCGGAAGAAGGCCTTCCCACTTCCACATCATCGGCCGTGATCAGTGCATCTATTTGATTTCCTGGCATCCAACCCAATTTTTGCAACAATGATTGTGCGGTATTGGAGTCGTACCCGGTGTTCAACACCACTTTGATCCCATGGGACCGCAAGGTTTCAAAAAGCTGTTCCACCCCTTCATAAGTGGTCACCTCCAGCTCGGCATAAGCCTGTTTGAGCATTTCCTTGAAACGGTTATGCACTTCCTTGGCATCCACGGTTGCATTTACTTGCTCAACGATATCCAGAATGGCTTGATATTTCTCTTTCCCTGCCCCATGTTCCAACACTTGGTCCAAGGTAACATCCACCCCGGCATTGTTCAGCGCCTTTTGTACAGTTTTGTAGACTACATTGTCCTCGTTCACCGTAGTTCCGGCCATATCAAACACAACAAGTTTCATATCTTTCATAAGCGATTTTTATCGATTTAAAATTTTGGCAATATTCTTTTTTGAAAAACCGGCACTCCCCGTCATTCCCTTCCCTCCGATACCGGTAACAATGTGGATATCCTCGTCAATGGTCTTTTTGAAGATGTCACTGGTCTTACATTGGGAATACATTCCGTACCACCTACGCTGAATTTCGTAGTTGGGCAATTGAATGATTTTTTTGGCTTCCTCCACCATAAAGTTATCAATATCCATGTCAAGATCATACCCTAAATCATCCATATTGGCCGCATCGGCGTATTGATGTGAATCTCCCAAGATCACCGAACCGTCCAAGGCCTGTTTGAACAAAATGTGCACCCCCCAGTTTTTCTGCGGGGTATCCGGTAGTTCCTTGGCTTTAATTTCGTGATAGGATGGGCATTCGTAAAATGCCTCATATCTTCTGATGGACCATCCGGTTAAAATGGACCCTTTCAACGTATAATTTTCCTGGGGTTTGGTCTGCATCATCTGAAGCTTGGAAACTTCCAAGTCACTTTGGGCAAACAGTTCCGGGTAAAGATTTTTAAAATCGCTGCCGTTGCAAATGATCACCTTTCTACCAAAGATACTTTCACCCATCGAGCTCTGTACTTCTATCCCGCTCCCCGTTCTCTCGCAGGAAGAAACCAAAAATCCTGTCTTGATCTCCAATCCTTTTTGGGCCACTAGATATTCCTGTAGCCTATGGATCATGGTCCTAGGCTCAACGGTCACCTCATCAGGAAAAAAAAGTCCAGCCTTTACATAATCCCTACGTAGGCCGGGATACCGCTCCAAGCATTCACTCTTGGTGAGCATCTTGGAACCATACTCGTTATTGTTATTGATGGCCCGGAGCTCTACCAACAATTGCTCCTCTTCTTCATTGGATGCCAAGTACACTGTTCCATTTTGGCGAATGCTGATATCGAACTGGGATTGGATCTCTTTATAGATCCGAAGGCTTTCCCGCCCGTACTTTTGCCATTTGGTGTTCATCCCGGATGGAACTACCTGTCCAAAGTTTTGGGTGGTGGCGCCCTTGGGATAATTGTCCTTTTCAACCAAACAGACCTTCATCCCCAATTCCATGGCATGATAGGCATGAAACGTACCCAAAATACCACCTCCTACAACAACTACATCATATTTATTGTCCATAATCCAATTTCTGGTTCAATTTTTCTGATTTATGCCTTGCCCCAAAATGGACAAAAAGCACCACTGATATACAAATACCGATAATGGCCACGGCGTATGTGCCATATACAAAGAAGTTGAGCCATGAAAGGTTGGCCTGACCAAAGTTTTTATAGAGGAGCACCAAAACACTGCCCACATATCCAAAAGCATCGGCTATATAAATCAAGAACCCTGAGTTGCCCTTTATCTTGAATGCCGCAATGAAACGATCAAAGAACAAGCAGTTGAACGGAACATAACAGATGTAGAGCCCAAAACCCGTACAGACCATCCAAACAAAGGGGTTCATCAAACCCAGTTGGAACATGAGGGTGGAAATACCCAGCACCACGGTTCCCAATATCAACAGTAAATGATACGTCAACAATGCCCTAAAGTTATCCTTCACATAAAAAATGGAGCCTATGATCAAGAGCACAATAATGGCGATGATAATTTCCGATGTGGAAAAGACGGAAATATCTCCTTGATACCCCATACTGTCCCACAATTCCCTGGCAAAATTGTCTCGGAAATCCCTAAACGCGGTCAAGAAGGTATAAAAAATGACCACCAACAAAAGTGGAAAAAAGAATTTCTTCACAAGGGCTTTACGGTCTTCACTGGTCATGGGAACACGTTCGGTACGCTGCTCCATATCCGAGGCTGTGGGCGGGGGCACCCGTTGTAAAAAGTAGGAGGACAATAATAATGGAAGAACAAAAAGCGCCCCGGTCACCGAAGGCATCCAAAGCTCACTTACCCCCCAATAATTCATCACGTAAAGCCCAACGGATTTTACCACACCGCTTGAAACGATAAAGCTAGCACACAAGATCACGCCCAACACATCGGTGAACCTTCTTCCCTCAACATAAGAAAATACAATGCCCCAAACCATTCCTAGGGGAATGCCGTTCAAAAACATAAAAACGATATTATAGGGAGCCGGTAGGGTTGCAAAGCCGATCAATGCCATTTCAGCTAAAAAGATCAGGGAAATCAAGAGCAACAACCTTCGGTTGGGTTTCAATTCGGAAATGACCTTGATGCCAATAAATTTGGAAAGGGCATATCCCAGAACCTGGGCAATGATCAACAATATTTTGTAATCCACCCCAAAGTAAGCCAGCCCGTCGAACGTTGCCACGGTGAAGGGCTTCCGAAAAGCATACATACAAAAGTACGTGCCAAAGGCCGCTAGGGAGGCGTGCAGGACGAAAACTAGGGAAGACCGTCTTTTATGGGCGTTTTGGGCTGACACAATGTTTACAAATAATAAAATAAAGTTTCAAATTACTCACTTTTTTTGGAAAACAATCCGCTTTTTTAGTTTAAATAATCGTTAGCAAAAAATTATTCCTGTTCCATCCTAAATTGCTCTTGATCATGATTCTTGGATGACATTTAATTTTTAATGCTATTTTAATTGAATATTTGAAGCGCTCGACAACAACATGGTTAAATATTGGTTAGGTTTTGATATTGGCAGTTCATCCATTAAGGCAGCCTTGGTAAATTCAGAGAATGGAAGTGTGGTGGATGTTGCACAGCAGCCCGAAAAGGAAATGCCCATCATGGCCCCAAATCCAGGCTGGGGAGAGCAAGACCCCGAACTCTGGTGGAAACACCTTTGTACTACGGTACGTGAGTTGATTTCCAAAAATGGGATTTCCAAAGAAGACATCAAAGGCATAGGCATATCGTACCAAATGCACGGTTTGGTCGTGGTGGATAAGTTCCATAAACCTATCCGGCCCTCTATAATTTGGTGCGATAGTAGAGCCGTGGAAACCGGGGAAGAGCTGTTCAACAAGGCCGGTAAAGAAAAGTGTGTGGAGCATCTCCTCAACTCCCCCGGAAATTTCACGCTTTCCAAACTAAAATGGGTCAAGGACCACGAACCTGAAATTTTTAGGAACATCCACAAGTTCATGCTGCCCGGTGATTATATTGCCCTAAAATTATCCGGCTCCTGTGTTACCACACCATCTGGGCTTTCCGAAGGAATTTTATGGGATTTCAAAACCAATGAAGTGGCCACATGGCTATTGGAGGAAGCTGGTATTGACCCTTCCTTGGTTTCTGAAATACGTCCCACTTTTTCGGAACAGGGTTTTGTGAGCAAGCAAGGTGCTTTGGAATCCGGACTTCCCGAGGGCATCCCCATTCTTTACCGATCAGGGGACCAACCCAACAACGCCCTCTCCTTGAATGTCATGGAACCCGGACAGATAGCCGCCACCGGAGGTACTTCAGGAGTAGTTTATGCCCTATCCGATAAAGAAACCACCCAAGAACACACACGGATCAATAGCTTCGCCCACGTTAACCACACATCCAAAGACCCAAGGATCGGAAAATTGCTTTGCATCAACGGTACAGGAATCCAATACAGTTGGATCAGGAACGAGCTCACCCAAGGTCTTTCCTATCACCAAATGAACCAAATGGCGGAATCCATCCCCATTGGTGCCCAAGGGTTGAGCATTCTTCCCTTTGGGAACGGCACCGAACGTATGCTGAACAATTTTGGGAAAGGTTCGCGAATCCTGAACCTTCGGTTTAACCTACACAAAGCACCCCATATGTTTAGGGCCGCCTTGGAGGGCATTGCGTTCTCCTTTGTGTACGGCATGGAAATCCTACAAAACGATGGGGTGGACATCACCTCGATCAAAGCAGGTAATGACAATCTCTTCAGGGCGAGCATATTTTCCAAGACCATTGCCTCACTGACCAGTAGTCGCATAGATATTGTAGAGACCACTGGGGCCGTTGGGGCGGCCAGGGCAGCAGCCTATGCCCACGGGGATTTTGACAGTATCGCCGAAGCTACGGCCACGGATGCCGTTCAGTTGACCTATGAACCCGACGCTAACACTGAAAACTATCAAGAAGCCTATCACAACTGGAAAAAAGAACTAAAAACATACCTAGAACATTGAACAATAGAAAACTATGATCACAAAAGGAGATAAGGAATTTTTCAAAGGAATCGGAAAAATACAGTTTGAAGGAAAGGAATCCCATAATCCCATGGCCTTTAAATATTATGATGAGAACAGGATGGTGGGCAACAAGACCATGAAGGAACATTTTAAGTTTGCCATTGCCTATTGGCATACCTTCACCGGTGTAGGGGCCGATCCTTTCGGGGCGCCTACCCAAGAATTTCCTTGGTTGGCCAGTACGGACCCCATTCAACAGGCCAAGGACAAAATGGATGCCGCTTTTGAATTCATCACCAAAATTGGGGCTCCCTACTATTGTTTCCACGATTTTGACCTGATTGCCGAAGGGAATTCGTTGGCCGAGTCTGAAAAACGACTGGAAATCATTACCGATTACGCCCAAGAAAAAATGAAGGCTTCTGGGGTAAAGCTATTGTGGGGAACCGCAAATTGCTTTAGCAATCCCAAATACATGAACGGAGCGGCCACCAATCCCGACTTTGATGTTGTGGCCCATGCCGGAGCACAAGTGAAAAACGCCTTGGATGCCACTATCAAACTGAATGGAGAAAACTATGTGTTCTGGGGAGGTCGCGAAGGGTATATGTCCCTATTGAATACCGATATGGGCCGCGAACAGGACCACATGGCCCGGTTCCTGCACATGGCCAAGGACTATGCCCGAAAACAAGGGTTCAAGGGAACGTTCTTTATTGAACCAAAGCCCATGGAACCTTCCAAACACCAGTATGATTTTGATGCGGCCACGGTCATCGGTTTTCTGACCAAGTATGATCTTTTGGACGATTTCAAACTCAATATCGAAGTCAATCATGCCACCTTGGCCCTGCACACTTTTGAACATGAACTCCAGGTTGCAGCAGACAATGGGATGCTGGGCAGCATCGATGCCAACCGGGGCGACTATCAAAACGGATGGGATACCGACCAATTCCCCGTAGATGCATATGAGCTGGCCCAAGCCATGCTGGTCATCTTGCAAGCCGGTGGCTTTCAGGGTGGTGGAATCAATTTTGACGCCAAGATTCGGAGAAACTCGACCGACTTGGAGGACATCTTCCATGCCCACATAGGCGGAATGGACGCTTTTGCTAGGGCCTTATTGGCCGCCAACACTATATTGGAAAATTCCAATTATATTAGCATGAGGAGGGACCGATACAGCTCGTTTGATTCCGGCACCGGAAAAGCCTTTGAAGACGGTACGCTTTCCTTGTTAGACCTACATGCACACGCTTCCAAAAACCCTGAGATCAAAAAGCGTAGTGGAAAACAGGAATTGTTTGAGAACATAATCAATCAATACATATAACTAACTAAGCAAACAAACCAATTTAATTATGGAATCAGTTTTAGAAAAGCCGGACTGGATCGTTCTGGGCATTTACTTCTTGGCCCTGATCGGAGTGGCCGTTTGGGTAGTGGCCCAGAAGAATAAAAACACCGAGGACTATTTTTTGGCAGGTAGAAATGTGGGGTGGTTCGTTATCGGCGCCTCAATTTTTGCATCGAACATTGGCTCGGAACACGTAGTCGGCTTGGCAGGAACCGGATTTGAATCGGGCACACCCATGGCCCATTATGAGCTTCATGCCTGGATCGTTCTACTGCTGGGATGGTTGTTCCTCCCGTTCTACATACGAAGCGGGGCATTTACCATGCCCGAGTTCCTGGAAAAACGTTTTGATAGCCGGTCACGATGGTTCCTATCCATATTTTCATTGGTGGCCTACGTGCTCACCAAGGTTTCCGTGACCATTTATGCAGGGGGGATTGTAGTTTCCGAACTGCTTGGGATTCCGTTTTGGTATGGGGCCATAGGAGTTGTTGTCTTTACTGGGATTTATACCGTGGTGGGTGGAATGAAAGCGGTGATCTACACGGAAACCCTACAAACCGTTATCTTGATCTTAGGTTCCTTGATCATCACCTATTTGGGGCTTCAGGAAGTTGGAGGCTGGGGACAGCTACGGGAAACCGTGACCTCCGTTAGTCCGGACCACTTTAACATGTGGCGTCCCATGAGCGATCCAGATTTTCCGTGGACCGGTCTGTTGATCGGGGGAACCATTGTGGGAATCTGGTATTGGTGTACCGACCAATATATTGTACAGCGAACCCTTGCTGCCAACAACATTAAAATAGGTAGACGTGGAGCCATTTTTGGGGCTTATCTAAAACTGATGCCCATCCTGATTTTCTTGATTCCCGGCATCATCGCCTTTGCCCTGACCATTCAAAACCCTGAAGTATTCAACGTGGAACGTGCCGACAGGGCCTTCCCCATGCTGGTAAAGACTCTTTTGCCCGTTGGATTGAAAGGCTTGGTGGCTGGTGGACTTATGGCCGCATTGATGAGTTCCCTGGCCTCTGTGTTCAACTCCTGTTCCACCATTTTCACCATCGATATCTATAAAAAACTTCGTCCCGAAAAATCTGAACGGGAATTGCTCACCATTGGTAAAATTGCCACGGGAATCATTGTGGTGCTTGGTATTGTTTGGATTCCCATCATGGACAAAATCGGGGGTGGGGTCATGTACCAATACCTTCAGAACGTACAATCCTATATTGCCCCCCCAGTGACCACTGTGTTCCTATTGGGAATCATCTGGAAACGGGTCAATTCAAAAGCGGCCATCACCACACTTTTGGCGGGTCTGGTGCTTTTGGTACTCCGTTTGGGCTCGGAAATTTATTATCAGCCCCAAATCACCTCGGGTGAAGAAGTACCCGGATTCCTATTTCAATTTGCCACCGTGAATTTTGCCCATATGGCCATTTTCATGTTCATTTTTTCGGTAGCTCTGTGTATTGCCGTCACTTTGGCCACGGCTCCTCCAAATTACGCATTGATCAAGGGACTTTCCTTTGGCACCTTGTCTGAAGAGGACCGGGCCGCCACCAAAGGAAGCTACAGCACTGTGGATGTGGTGCTTTCCGTGCTCTTGGTCGTAATAGTGATTGCCATTTTATCTTATTTTACCGGATAAGGTTCAAAAAATATCCAACAAGAAAGGCCCGGAAATTTCCGGGCCTTTTTATTTTCAAGAGTAATGATGTTCTTGATTACAATATACTGTTCAGAAAGTTATCCTTGTAGGCACGCCCAATGGGAATTTTCGCCCCATTGGTCAAATACACCAAGTTGCCCGATATCCTATCGATTTTTTTGGTGTTGATGATATGCGATTTGTGCACCTGAAAAAACTGGGGTGGCCCCAAAACGGTCACCCAATGCCGCAGCGGTTCGTTGGACAATATCTTTCGGTGTTCCAAACGGATTTCCGTATAATCGGAATCAGACGAAATGGTCAGAATGTCGTCCACCGCAACCTTGATGTGCTCATGGCTCGACTTCACATAAATCTCGTTGATCGGATTGGGGGGGATACCGTTATTTTTCAGGTCAGGGTGTTCCTTTTTGTTATCCAGTTTGTTCACAGCCTGCAAAAAGCGTTGAAAGGAAAACGGTTTCAACAAATAATCCACAACGTTCAAATCATATCCTTCCAAGGCATATTCCGAGAAAGCCGTGGTCAGTATCACGTTGGGTGGATCTTGGATGCTCTTTAAAAAGTCAATCCCATTGATTTTGGGCAAATGGATGTCCAAGAACATCAAATCCACTGGTTCGGATTTTAGAAACTCCAAGGCCTGCAGTCCATCAGAAAATACTCCCACCAGTTCAAGGGAACTTACGTCCTTGATGAACTTTTCAAGAATACGCTGCGCCGGCGGTTGGTCTTCAACAATAATGCACCTCATACCCTATACTTTATACTTTTTCGAGTTCCAGCCTCAAGTATACATCATAACTTTTATTCTCGTCCTTTATTTCCAACTTATGTTTGTTGGGATAGAGCAACTGCAAACGCTTTTGCACATTTTGGAGCCCGATACCCTTTGCGACCGTATCCAGGCTGGGCACCGCCTCAAAGTTGTTCTTGCAATAAAACTCCAGAACGGAATTGTCCATTTTCACGGAAATATCAATCTCAATGTCCGAAGATTGCCCAGACTGGCTGTGCTTGAACGCATTCTCAATGAAAACAATCAAAATCAACGGAGCAATTTTGTATCCTGCACCTATGTTGCTTGTTTCAAAGCGGACCTGCCCTCTATCCTCAATCTGCAACTTGTACAATTTGATGAAATTATCCAACTGTTCCAGCTCCTTTTTCAAGGGAACAAACTGCTCTTTGGACTCATAGAGCATATATCGCAGAACCCCACTCATCTCCAAAATGATCTCTGGTGTCTTGGGTGAGTTCTGCAATGCATAGGAATAAAGGTTGTTCAAATTATTGAACAAAAAATGGGGGTTGATCTGCGATCGTAAAAATTGAAGCTCGCTTTCCTGTATGGTGCTTTGCAGCTCGTCTATCTCTGCTTGTTTTTGAAGGGCATCCCATCCAAATTTACAACCGGACAATATGGTCATAACCGGCAACACTCCCAATAAGGATAGATACACCCCGGGGAAAGAGTTTCCCCTTTTGGTATTGGGAAACATTAAAGGTTCCAGCACCAATTCCTCCAACAAGATCACCGCGGTGACCACAAGGCCAAAGGCAATGAAGAATTGCCAATACTTCTTTTTATAGAGGTATTTGGGCATTAAATAATAGGTGATGATGACCGTGGCCGCACTGTAGAACAACAGAAAGATGGCCCGATCAATATCAATACCGCCCTCATGTTTGTTAAACGAGAAAAACAGTAGCACGATCAGGTGCAGCACAATTTGAAAAATAAGCTCTTTCCTTGAAATCAACACGTTACCATTAAGTGAATGTCAAAACTAGGTATAATCCCCCTTTAAAGGAAAAATGTTTTGCCAACAACAAAATTTACCCCTTGAACGACAGTTTAGTTAAAATTTTCATAAATCCTGTTGATGACATATCCACTTCTACCGTTCACGGAAAATAGTTCAACATATCCGCCTTGATTGATCAAATTAGTAGGTATCAACCCAAAAAAGGAAACTTCACTAATAATCTAAAAGTAACCATCATGAAAAAAACTGTATTCATTCTCGCCCTTCTTGCTGGGGCCATGGTATCCGCACAATCCACATGGAAATCGGACGGGGCCCATTCCAAGGTTGGATTTGCCATTACCCACCTTATGATTTCCGAAGTGGAAGGTCATTTCAGCGATTTTGACATTACCGCCTCGGCTTCCGATACTTTTGACAATGCTGAATTCACGGTCGATATTAAAACCACCAGTATCGATACAGACAACACCAACCGGGACAATCATTTGCGAAGCGATGATTTTTTTGGCGCCGAGACCCATCCCGCCATCACTTTTAAGAGCAACACCTTTGAAAAAACCGGGGACAAGACCTTTAAACTTACTGGAGACCTAACCATGCACGGCGTAACCAAAATAGTTACCCTTAATGGAAAGGTGAATGGAATTATAACCGACCAACGCAGCCAAAAGTTGAAAGCGGGGCTTAAGCTCACCGGCACCATCAACCGATTGGATTTTGGTGTGGGCGGTGAAACCGTTTCCCTTGGCAATGACGTTGACCTGACCATTAATCTGGAAATGGCCCAACAATAAAAAATAAAAGCCACCAACTTTGGTGGCTTTTTTTATTAAATCTTATGTATTGCTTTGTTATATATAATTCCTTTTAGCCTTAATTTCCCCTTTTTAGGTCTTTCTTAACCTTATTAACCCTTCCTTAACCCTTCTTATTTTTCCTTAATCTGTTCGCTTGCGCCATACCTCTATTTTAGCCAGCGGCATGACCCAACGACCATCATATCAATCATAAAATAGGCCCGGAGTCATTGCCTTGACCTTTTTCCAATCAAAACTAAATAATGATTCCATTAAACAACACTTCTAAACAGGGTTCCCCATTTAGGTCCAGGTTTTCTTGGCCCCATCTGCTGGTTACCCTAACGCTATTATGCATCTGGTCACCGAACCCGCTTCGGGCACAGACTCCCAGCGATGCCTTGATGATGCCCTCCAAGAACATATGCGTCTTGTTTGCCTATGACATGGGCAGCTTTGACCGCTATTGGGAAGGCGGCTATCTACGGTCCAATGAGACCATTGCCACGGTAGACCGTAACACGGTATTGCCCATGGCGGCCATTGGTATTTTGGACGACCTCAACTTTTATATTGGCCTGCCCTTCATCAGTACGGATTCTTCGGAACCCAATGGAGGAAAGTTTACTGGGGCAAGAGGGTTTCAGGATATTGGCTTCGCCTTAAAGTATAGGGCCGTTCAAAAAACCTTGGGCAATGGGGAGCTATCCGTCTTGACCACGGCCGGATTTTCAACTCCCCTCACCAATTATCTGTCCGATTACAAGCCCTACAGCATTGGTTCGGGCGCTCCAGAGTTTTCACTACGGGCGATAAGTCAATACCAACTCTCCAACGGCTGGTTCGTAAGAGGTTCCTTGGCCCATCTTTGGCGTGGCTATACCGAGGCCGAACGGGATTACTATTACAACAACGGCAGCTACTACACCGCTTGGATGGATGTCCCGAACGCCTGGACCTATGAAGGCATCGTTGGAAAGTGGTTCTTTGACTACTCGTTCAAGTTGGAATTCAACTATACCGGATTGGATTCCACCAGCGGGGACGATATCAGGGCCTATAATGCCGCACAGCCCACCAATAAGGTGAAGTTTGACCGCATTGGGCTTTCGGCACAATACTATTTTAAATCCTTGAAGGGATTGGGCGTTGTGGCCTACCACAACAGGATCATTGATGGGCGGAATATGCCCAAACTCAGCAATACCGGCTTTGGTATTACCTATCAGTTCAACCCATTCAAAAAACCAATTGAAGCAACCGATGATGTACAATAAGATATCCACCCTACTTTGGGCCATTGCCCTTGTGGTTTTGGTCTCCTGCGAAAAAGATACCCCGCGCTACCTTCCCTATGAAAGTTATGCGTATTCCGAACTTGATGAAAACGGTGGGGACTGGACCCCCGTGCTGCATGATTCCGGGGCCTCGATACCCGTGGATGCACCCGAGTCTTCCGATTCCCAAGCCTATCAAGCGGAGCTGGCAGACCTGAAAGCCGACATGCAAAGCATGAGCTCAGAACAGAAAAGAGCCGTAAAGTATTGGACCAACAATCCGGCCATTCGCTGGAACGAGGTTGCCTTGGAACTCATTGCCAAGTACAACCTCATCCCCGGTCCCAATGCCGATGGCACCTATACCCTGCCCAGTCCATCCAACCCAGAAGGGCCACCGGCCTTTCCTTTTGCGCACCCACCTTATGCGTGTAGGGCATTGGCCTATATGTCCGTGGCACAGTTTGATGGCCTCATCAGTGCATGGCATTACAAATACCAATACAATCGGGCGGCACCCTATCAACAGGATGGGGGCATCGATTTTGCCTATGAGGAAAATGCCATCCCCTCCTATCCCTCGGATGGAGCGGTGATCGCAAGGGCCTCACGGAACATCCTTACAGCCATGTTTCCTTTGGAAGCGGAGTATCTGCAAGATTTGGAGGAAGAGCATTTGGAAAGCCTCCGATTGTCCGGCGGGCATGTGATGAGCGATGTCACCGCAGGCGTGGCCATTGGCGATGTGGTCTCGGCCACTGCCTTGGCACGGGCTTCCACCGATGGCATGAGCAAGGCCCAGACCCCAAAAGCCGTTTCCGATTCCATTAAACAGGCCGCCTATGACCGATTCGGTTGGGCCTGGGATAATTTGGAAATCCCAGTACGTCCTGTGGGGTTGACACCTCTTTTTGGAAAAGTGACCATGTGGAGTATTGACGATGTGGAAAGTGTACGCCCCATTGCACCACCACAACTGGACTCACAGGAATTTTTGGACGATGTGGAACTGCTCAAGGACTATGCCCGCAACATGACGGACGAATATCGCAGGATTGCCAACTTTTGGCAAGATGGACTGGGCACCTACACCCCTCCGGGACACTGGAACCGCATTGCCAACGAATTTATCGTGGACTACCGATTGAACCCTTTACAGACCTCCCGTACCTTGGCCTATATGAACATGGCCATCATGGATGCGGGAATCAGCTGTTGGGATGCCAAATATTATTACCACTATCCCAGACCCATCCAGATGATCGAAGGGTTTGAGACCATCGCCGGGACCCCGAACTTTCCGAGCTATACCTCTGGGCACAGTGTGTTCTCGGCAGCGGGATCGGAAGTGTTGGCCTATGTTTTCCCCGAAGAGGCCAGCAAGGTAAGGGGTTGGGCCGAAGAGGCCGCCATATCACGGGTGTATGGTGGAATCCATTGGAGCTTTGATGCCACCGTGGGTACCGACCAAGGCCGTGAAGTGGCACAGTATACCATTGATCGCGCCATGGCCGATGGTGCTGACCAATAAAATGGAAGACGCCCTGTAAGCCAAGGGGCAATCTTCCCGACCAACAACATCAGATCAAAACAATCTGAAAAACTAGCTTTACAGGAAAGAGCCCGCCAATATCGGTGGGCTTTTTTACTGCAACAACCCTTTAGGGTTGGGCCACACCTTGCCGCTCCACCAGTTTTATATATAGAGGATTTACATAACAATGCCGTACCAAGATGTGGAGTTGGGGGTCTGGGGCCTCAATGGTGAACTGTAGGTCCAGTTCATCGGTGTTGATCTGTAAAAAACCGCGAGCCAAGGGTCGTGGCATGCCCAATGCATTGCTCTCGAACGAGAATTTAGAAGTGGGTAGCCCAAACCGAAAGGAAAACTGAAACACCAGTTGGTCCAACACCTCCATTTGGGGTATTCCGGGCGATGGTGGGGCATGGATGCGGAGTTTGGCATTCTCCCGAACGATCCTGTTGAGCAACTTGTTTTCATTGAACAAATGGATGTCCAGATGGGAGAAGGTAATTTCTAGGGAGGTACTGGTACGCTGGTCCAAAAAATATTGGATCTCCCCCAATAGATCAATAGGCATAGCAAAGAGATTACGGTTCAGGGGGTTATGCCAGCATTTCTGTTACAATGATAAGAAAAATAATTAAAATACCTCATCGAGGATGTCATTATTTTATTAAACTATAGGCAAATTGGCATGTGCTCAATACCTACACACAAGAAGACAAGGAAATCATGAAGTCTGTTGGTGAGAGAATCCGACAACTTCGCAATGCGAAAGGATTGTCCCAATTCCAACTTTCCATAGAAGCAGATGTCACCAAAAACCATATTGGAAGAATTGAACGTGCAGAGCGTAACACCAGTTTGGTCACCCTCAACCGAATTGCCAGTGCCTTGGGAGTTCCCTTGTACACCTTATTTTTGAAAGAGGGTTAGAACCATGCGAAGAAAATACACCCAAGAAGAGGTACAAATCTTAAAAGATTTTGGACTACGGGTACGAGATTTAAGGGAAGCGGCCGGACTGTCCCAGGCTGCTTTGGAAACAGATGCGAAGATGTCCAAAAATCAGGTCGGGAGAATAGAACGTGGAGAAATCAGTACTTCCATTGTCAATCTCCATCTTTTGGCACAAGCACTGAATGTGCCGATAAAATATTTTTTTGAATCACAATCCAACACAAATGGGATTTTATGAAAGCGAGCTTGAAAGGCAGGAAAACGAGTTCAAAAAACAGCTTGGTGAAAAAATCAAGGGCCATAGGTCCGCAATCGGATTATCCCAACATCAATTGGCGTTGGAGGCCAACATCAGCAGAACCCAAATCAGTAGATTGGAGAATGGGGAGATCAATACCAGTGTCATCAGTCTACTTAGAGTGGCTAGGGCTCTGAACCTAAACAAAGAACAGTTACTGGATTTGTTTGAGTATTAAAATTGATGAAAGTGAGTTTTGTTAATAAACGTCCTTACACCTTAAAATAGACTCTCTTCTTATCCAAAAAGTAGGTGAGGTACCAAAAGATAAAGAGTACGAACAAGGCATTGATCACCATGATCCAATCTTGGGGCAGGCCGATCGGGGTCAAGAGCCCTTCGGTCCAAATTTTTCCAAAATCCTGAAACCATTGCACCCCCACGGTCTCTGCAAACAAATAGATAAAGATGGAGTTGGTGCCCACTACGGAGAATATTTTCAACCAATTGGCCTTATAACCCTTAACATCAATCCCCCAATAGAACAAGGCCAATACCAGAACGGCAATACCCCCGGAGGCCAAGGTAAAGGAGGTCGTGGCAATCCTTTTGATGATCGGGGTAATGTCCAACACATCCATGGCCAGACCCAGCACCAGAATCCCCAGTCCCCAAATGACGAATGCCTTTAGTTTTTCCTTCGCATCCCTATTGGAGAGCAACACCTGTCCGCAGACCACACCCCAAATGGTGTGGGCCGCCGTAGGGATAAAATTGATGAAGACCCAATAACCACTATTGGTCTTTCCCATTACCAGCATATCTACCCAAGAACCAAAACTTTCGCCTTGGTTGTATGGGTTTTCGGGATTGTAGGCCCGGTACAATACTTCGGTCAATATTAAAAGTGCTGCGGATATGGCCAATTGAACTTTATGGGGAAGCTGCATGATGGCGTAGGCGATCAGTATGGTGAACGCCAACTGCACCAGAACATTCCAAAGTTCCCAGACCAGTTTATGGCTGTAGACACAGTGCAGCAGTACTCCAAAACTGAACAGCAGGAAACACCTTTTCAAGATATGCCGGGTCACTGCGCCCTTGTCCCCATTGGCCAGTCGTTTACGTGCTGAAAAAGGCATGGCCACCCCCACGATGAACATGAAAAAGGGCTGGATCAAGTCCCAAAACCGAAGCCCGTTCCAAGGGTGGTGGTGCAATTGATGGGCAAGTCCTTCCAACCAAGTGCCTTCGGCCAAGGTTGAAAAATTACCGTGAAATCCGGCCGCTTCGGCAATCAATAGGAACATGGTCAAACCCCGGAATACATCCAAGGAAAAAAGACGTTGGGAAACGTTGGTGGTAGATGGCGACATAGATGGTTGGTTGGATACTCGCCACAAGATAGCCCATTTGTTATACATCCCAATGGCACCAAAGCATGAACCGACCAAAGAAATGACTTGCGAATTGTATCTTAGTAAGGTCATCAAGGAAAAATCAAACCAAACCTTCATGAGGTCAACTCTCTGCATTGCTTTTGTTCTTCTGATACTTTGTATCAGTGCTTGCGATAACCCTTCCCCTACCGTGGAACGGCCTAACATATTGATCATCAATGTGGATGATATGGGTTGGAAAGATGTGGGCTTTATGGGCAGCACCTATTACGAAACCCCACATATTGATGCGCTCTCGGCCCAAGGCATGGTGTTCAGCAATGGCTATGCGGGTGCATCCAACTGTGCCCCGAGCAGGGCCAGTCTTCTTACAGGACAATGGACACCCCGTCATGGCATCTATACCGTCAATTCCTCCGAGAGGGGTGCATCGAAAGACCGAAAGCTCATTCCCATCCAAAACACGACCACACTGGCCCAGACCCATACCACCTTTTCCAAAATATTGCACAAGAACGGCTATGCTACCTGCCATTCGGGCAAATGGCACATCAGCGACAGCCCCCTGGATTATGGTTTTGAACTGAACATTGGTGGCGGTCACAATGGGCATCCCAGCAGTTATTACCCGCCATATCAAAATGTCGATCTAAATACAGATGGCGATGGCTACCTTACCGATGTCATCATGGAAAAGACCCTAAAGTTTGTGGACAGCGTGACCCAACCCTTTCTCCTGTATTATGCTCCTTATGCAGTACATACTCCCATACAGCCTGTGGCAGATCTATTGGGAAAATACCAGCAAAAATCTGGCTCCAAGGGGCAAAATAATGCCGAATATGCCACCATGGTGGAGAATCTGGACAGGAATATTGGCCTGTTGATCTCAAAATTGAAGGAAAAGGGTGTTTTTGACCGTACGCTGATCATTTTTACTTCAGACAATGGCGGACTCTACGGCATTACCCAACAGCAACCGCTACGAGCAGGGAAGGGAAGTTATTACGAAGGGGGCATCCGTGTACCCTTTTTCTTTGTAATGAAGGACAACATCCCCGCCCATTCCAAAAGCGATGTTCCCATCACCAACTTAGACCTTTTCCCGACCCTGATGCACTATGCCGGAATCCAAGAGGGCCAAAAGGAGTTGGATGGCCATGACCTCTCCCCTATTTTAGAGGGAAAAACCAGTTCATTGGACCGCGAGTTATATTGGCATTTCCCCATTTACTTGGAAGCCTACAATGCCTCAGACAATGAAAACAGGGATAGTTTGTTCCGAACACGGCCAGGCTCTGTAATACGGAAAGGGGACTGGAAACTGCACTATTATTTTGAAAATGACGAAATTGAACTCTTTAATCTGACAACAGATAGTAGTGAAAGGAACAATTTGGCTTCGCAGGAGCCTGAAAAAAAGGAGGAGCTGCTCAAAGCGCTAAAAACATGGTGGAAAGAAACCAAAGCACCCATTCCTACAACACTGAACCCTGAATATGAAAACAAATAAGAACCTATGAAACCTAGAATCAGTATGGTCTCTTTGGGGGTTGCCGACCTAGGAAAATCCATTGCATTTTATCGCGATGGGCTGGGACTGCCCATGCTCCCTTCCCCTCCCGGCGTTGCTTTTTTCAACCTGAACGGTACATGGCTCGGACTTTCGGGCCGCGAAAGTTTGGCAGCCGATGTCGGTATTCCTTCCGAAGGAAGCGGATATACGGGAATAAATTTAGCCCATAACGTAGCTTCGGAAAACGAAGTTATGGAAGTCTTGGAACAGGCCGTCAACGCTGGTGCCGTATTGATAAAGTCTGCCCAAAGAGCAGATTGGGGCGGTTTCCACGGTTATTTTAAAGACTTGGACGGCCACCTATGGGAGGTGGCGCATAATCCATTTGCTTGGGTGGGTCCTGAGGATTAAGAGCAACCTTCAAGATCGTTTCTGTTCAATATCTATAGCCAATAACACATGATATCAAAAACCAACCTTCACATTTTTGCTTCTGTATTTTTGCTTCTATTTCTTTCGTGCAAACAGACCAAGAAAGAGCAATCGGAACAACACAATCCAGCAAACAACATTTCTCTGGAAACCGATTATAGCTATGCTACCTTGGTATCCAAAAACGGGGAATTGGTCCTTGAACAGTACTACAACCAAAAAACCCAAGACAGTTTGTGTGATGTGCAATCCTTGACAAAGGGTATTATGGCCATTCTTGTGGGCATAGCCATTGACAAAGGGCATCTAAAAAATGTGGATGAGCCCATTTTGAACTATTTCCCCACAGAATTTGAGTCCCTTAATTCCGATAAGCAATCCATTACCATTAGGCACTTGTTAAACCAAACTTCCGGTCTAGCATGGAAAGGTTACTTGGAGCACGAGGCTTGGCTGCAAAGTGAGGACCCCATCGGTTTTGTTTTGAACAAACCCCTGCTACATGGCCCAGGATCAACCTACAACTACAACTCTGGCGCCACGCATTTGCTATCCGTGATCCTTAGTCGAGCTACTGGAACATCCACTTTGGCATTTGCCAATGAGGTATTGTTCGCTCCCTTGGGCATACATCCGGTAGATTGGCAAAAAAGGAACAAAGGTTATTATGATGGTAGCGGCCTAGGACTTAAAATGAGGCCCCTTGATCTTATGGAAATTGGCCAACTATTACAAAACAAGGGCAGACACAATGGGGTGCCCCTGATATCCGAAACTTGGGTGAACACCCTTTTTGATGCTTCCGAAAAAAAGGCCACGGAATGGGGCCTGAAAAATTCCGTCCATGGGTTTTGCTGGTATAAAGCCGCCATTGATGGAGACACCATTGATTACGGTATGGGGTATGGGGGCCAGTTCATTATCATGGTTCCTGCAAAAAAACTGGTCATTGTAACCACCCATAACCACGATACCCCCAACGGCATTGAACAGCAAATAAAATTCTTGAATGCCGGTCTACCAAGATTGATTGAAAAATACGGCGGATAACACAGGCTTTCTTTTTGATGCCAAGAATCCCCAACGAAAGAAATATATTACAATATTTTGTTATCTTGTTGGTTTATAACATTTTACATTATACACCCACCCCCCATAGAAGTTCATCGAATCCGTACTAAAAAATGTAAGCAATGAAATCATTGAGCCTTGCCAGTATTTTTCTTCTCTTTTTAACCACTACCCATGGGCAGCAGACCATCCAAGGCCGCATTACCCAAGCAGGAGCCCCTTTGCACGATGTGCATGTGACCAATCTTGATTCAGGGGTACAGATGGCTTCGGACCAGGAAGGAATGTATAGCATCCAAGCCCGTCCCAAGGAGGAATTACGGTTCACTTATATGGGGATGGATACGGTTTCGGTCATTGTGGAGGACATTACGCGAATCCTCAATATAAAAATGAGCCTAAGGGTAGAAGAATTGGAAGAGGTCACTGTTTCCAAGACCATTCTCAAAGGCCAAAAAGAACTGGAACTGGAGTACGATTCCAACCCCAACATCATCAAATCGGCATATGGGTATCTGAACAAGGAAACCTCCGGTTACTCCATACGGATTATCGCAGAAGATGAGATTGAAAAGGCTGCAAATTTGGATTTTGCAATAAGTGGAAGGTTTGCCGGAGTATCAGCAGGCTGTAGTCTTACGACCGATATGCTCTTTGCTTCCATGCGACCTAGCGGTATATCCTCTGGTAGTTTGGTGGGGAGGCCCGCCCCCAAAAGCTTGTCCTTAAGCAAAGGAAACCCCTTTGCAAACGCATCAAATGTTGTTTTTGATGTTGATGGAATGATATTGAACGAAATTTCGTGTGGGGCTTTGCGGGGCAATGTTCGCAGAATAGCCTTTATCTCATCGCTTGCTGGTTTGGCACGATATGGTAGAGGAATAACAGGAGTGGTGGTCATCAATACCAAAACAGGTACGATCACTCCAAAAGAATCGGATGGCGCTCCTTATGACCAAGCCCGATTGCGCAACAACTATCTTACCGAGGAGGTCGCCGATGTTGAGGGTCTTGGTGCATCCCTGCCCCATTATTTGAAAGAACTTCGCGGGAGTGGATCTACCCAAGCCGCCAAATCCGTATTTGAAAATCATAAGGCCACTTATGCCCATCATCCGTTCTTCCATTTGGATTCTTACCGTTATTTTTATGAGACCGAAAAGGAAAAATCTTATGCCGATGGTATTTTAAACACTTATCATAATCTAGCTGGGAATAATCCTGCGTTATTGAAAGCCATGGCCTATGTCTTGGAGGCGCAGGGACAGCAGGAAAAGGCCCATTCGGTCTATAAACAGGTATACAAACTCAGACCGGAATATGCACAAAGCTTCATAGACATGGCCAACAGCTACCGGGATTTGGACAAACCGGAATCCGCGGCCTCGCTCTATGCCCGACATTCCTATTTGCTGGACAAAGGCCTCTTACCCAAGGACAGTATGGAACTTTCAGCGATCATGGAAAGAGAGGTGGATAATCTGTTCGCTTTGGATAATGGCTCTTTGAAAATCAAAAAGAGAAAGAAAACCGATGATGAAAACAACACCCGGTTGGTGTTTGAGTGGAACGACTCCGAAGCGGAATTCAATCTTCAGTTTGTAAATCCGGGCAACCAATATTTTGAATGGAAGCACACGCAAGGGGAAATGCCGGAAAGAATACGTTCCGAAAAAGAACTGGGGTATTCCATGGCCGACTTTTTACTGGATGAGGAGCTCTTGGGCGATTGGAAGATCAATGCCACCTACCATGGCAACAAACAGCTTACCCCTACCTATCTAAAAGTTACCGTGTACAGAAATTACGGAAGCAGACTGCAAAGCAAGGAGGTCCACGTGTTCAAATTGGCCACAAAAGGCATGAACCAACACCTGTTTAAACTCAGGATTCCTTCGGAAGTAGTGCACCATTAAAGGGTTTCTCTGGGATAACAACACAAAGGCCACAAATAAAAAAGAGCCGCACAAATGTGCAGCTCTTTCGCTTTCTGCTCCCCCTCTTGGGCTCGAACCAAGGACCCTCTGATTAACAGTCAGATGCTCTAACCAACTGAGCTAAGGAGGAATATTTTACCTTAAGCGGGTGCAAATATAGCAGATTCTTTAATACAGTACAAAGAAAAAAATCGCTTTTCTATTTAAAAAGCCATTTATACAAATCATTCCCGTTGGCAAACAACAACAATGCGATCAACAAGAAGAACCCGACCATCTGTGCATACTCCAAAAACTTATCACTGGGCTTACGTCCGGTAACCATTTCATACAATAGAAACGCCACATGCCCTCCGTCCAATGCCGGTATGGGCAAGATGTTCATAAAAGCCAACATAATGGATATAAATGCGGTGGTAGACCAAAAGGTGGCCCAGTTCCACGTATCGGGGAACAAGCTTCCTATGGCCGCAAAACCTCCAACTCCCTTGTAGGCTCCCGTCTCGGGGTTGAAGATTTTCTTCAACTGTTTTACGTAGCTGGACAAGGTGGTCACACCCTTGTCTATCCCCGCAGGGATGGCTTCCATAAAAGTGTATTCCTCGGTATTGATCTTAAAATAACCTTCGTCCTCCAAATCTTCCATGGTATATCCGCCGACTTCCAACCCCAACATGCCTTCGGCATTTACATGGGCCGTTACCTGATCTTGTGAACCATCTTGTCGCTGCAAGGTGATATCGATATCCTTGCCCTTGTTTTTTTCCAAAAACGCTATCACCTGGTCCCTGTACATCGCTTTTTGGCCATTCACGGCTAAAAATTTGTCCTTGGGCTTGAATCCAGCTTCTTTATTATGGGAGGTTTTGGGCACCTTGTTCACCACAAAGGGAACCCTAACACTCAAAAAGCGTAGTTTGTCCTCGTCATCGAGTAAGGTGGAAATAAAATCGATTGGAATTTCCTTTTCAATGCGTTGACCATCGCGAATAATGGTAATGCTGTTCCCATTAATCAATTCCCCAAACACACTGTCAAAGGATTCCAATTCATTGCCATCCACAGCAACGATCTTGTCCCCGGTCTCTATCCCCAGTTTGTCCCCAATGGTTTTTTCGGTCACCCAAACCCCATCCTTTAGGCTTTCCATGGGGATGTATTGCCTACCATAGGAATACGCCATACCAATGTAGATGACCACGGCCAAAATAAAGTTCACCGTGACTCCTCCCAACATAATGATCAACCGTTGCCAGGCCGGCTTGCTCCGGAATTCCCATGGCTTGGGTTCTTCCTTCATCTGCTCGGTGTCCATACTTTCATCGATCATCCCGGAAATCTTCACATAACCTCCCAAGGGCAGCCACCCGATACCATATACGGTCTCCCCTATTTTCTTCTTGAAAAGGGAAAACTTCACATCAAAAAAGAGGTAGAATTTTTCAACTCGGGTCTTAAAAATCTTAGCGGGAATAAAATGTCCAAGCTCATGAAGCACAATGAGTAAGGACAGACTAAGAAAGAATTGAATTGTCTTTATAAGTATGGGACTCATCCGAAGTGTTTTGTTAAAACCCACAAAAGTAACCTTTTACCCAGTGATATGAAAACAGCATGGTGAACAGAGGTTTGTTTTAAGAAAGATTTAGCACCAAAAACTTGTTTTCAACTTGAAGAATCCTCCCATCAGCCGTAATTTTGCAAGCATGTTGTCCTTCTTTTCAAAATACAAGTTCTTTGGAGCTGTCCTCTTGGCACTTTCCGCCGTAATCGTCTATCTATTTTACAATGCCCTACAGCCCCAAAAGATGCTCCCCTTGTACCAACCTTCCATGGTGGACCCTTCTTTGGTGGACAGCACCTTACACTATAAAAAGAAGTACCATAAAATTGCTGATTTTGAACTGGTCAACCAGAACGGAAAAACCATCACCCAAGACAATTACAGGGATAAAATCTATGTGGCCGATTTCTTTTTTACCACATGCCCTACCATTTGTCCCATAATGACCAAGAACATGGCCGAAATACAGGATGCCATTTTGGATGATGACGAAGTCATGTTGCTGTCCCATTCCGTGACCCCGGTCATAGATTCTGTGCCCCAATTAAAAAAATACGCCCTGGAAAAAGGGGTCGTTGATAGCAAGTGGAACCTGGTCACGGGTGATAAGAAACAAATCTATGAGTTGGCCAGAAAATCGTATTTGGCCGTAAAGACCGATGGTGATGGGGGTCCCTACGATATGATCCATACCGAAAATTTTATCCTTGTGGACAAAGAGCGTAGGATCAGGGGCTTTTATGATGGCACCAACCGAAAGGAAATTGACAAATTGCTCGAGGACCTTAAAACCCTGAAAGCCAGCTATACGGAATAGGGCTATAGCCTTACTCACCGTTCCTTCATGACCTTATATGTTTTTTATGTATTTTTGCTGTTACTTAAAATCAATCTAAATAAATATAGTGGCTACAGTAGCGGATCTTGTGCATGGGCAAAAAGGAGTGATCAAAGATTTTTCGGAACACATCCTTCCCATAAAACTTTTGGAATTGGGATGCTTGCCCGGAAACATTGTGGAGCTGGTACAGGTTGCCCCATTGAAAGATCCCATCTACATCAATCTTAGCGGAAGCCACATTGCCATAAGACGATCATTGGCCCAATGCATTGAGTTGGATATTATTGAAGATACGAAGGCCCTATGAGCAAAAACATCAATGTTGCCCTGATCGGCAATCCCAATACAGGAAAGACCTCTGTTTTTAACCAATTAACGGGCCTTAAACAAAAGGTGGGCAATTACCCGGGCATTACCGTGGAAAAGAAAGAGGGTATCTGTAAACTTCCCCGGGGCGTAAAGGCCCATATTTTGGATCTTCCCGGAACTTACAGTCTCAACACCACTTCCTTGGACGAAAGCGTGGTTGTTGAACTCCTTCTCAACAAGAACGACAAAAATTATCCCGATGTCGCGGTGGTGATCAGCGATGTGGAAAACCTCAAAAGGAACCTTCTGCTCTTCACCCAAATCAAAGACCTTAGGATTCCGGCCATCTTGGTCATCAATATGGCCGATCGCATGTCCAGAAAAGGGATTTCATTGGATGTTGCGGCGATGGAGAAAAAACTGGATGCCAAAATTGCGCTGGTGAGTACCCGAAAAGGCAATGGTATTGATCACTTAAAGGAGCTTATTGCAGATTACAAAAGTCTGTCCACATCTCCCAACATAGACACCACAAGGATTGCCCCGGACTACTTTGGAAGATTGCAAAAAGCATTCCCCAATGAGGATCTCTACAAGTTATGGTTGGTCATCACGCAGGATGTCAACTTTATGCCCATTGAGAAAAAGCAGATAGAGGATGTCACCTCATTTTCCACCAAGTCCAAGGATGAACTCAAAAAACTGCAGCACAAAGAGACCGTATTACGATACCAGTTCATCAATAACGCTTTAAAAGAGACCTACAAGGTAGATTTCTTGGCTGCCAAGGGGCTTCGAGCCTCCATAGACAAGGTACTTACCCATAAGGTTTTTGGATACCTGATATTTTTTGCAATTCTCCTGCTCATTTTTCAAGCCATTTTTGATTGGAGCAGCTATCCCATGGATTTTATTGATGAACAATTTGCAGCAGCCAGTGAATGGATTAAAAACACTTTGCCTCCCGGAGTACTCACAGACCTGTTGGCCGAAGGGATTTTGGCCGGAATAGGCGGTATTGTCATCTTTATTCCACAGATCGCCTTTTTGTTCCTATTCATTTCGTTGCTGGAAGAATCCGGGTACATGAGCCGGGTGGTGTTTCTGATGGACCGGCTGATGCGCCCGTTTGGACTGAGTGGCAAAAGTGTGGTCCCCCTTATTTCAGGAACTGCCTGTGCCATCCCTGCCGTAATGGCCACGCGAACCATTGAAAATTGGAAGGAACGTCTCATCACTATTTTAGTGACCCCGTTTACCACCTGTTCCGCACGATTACCGGTGTACCTTATCCTTATCGCCCTCGTTATCCCCGAAGGAAGTATTTTGGGTGTGAGTTACCAAGCACTGACCTTGATGTTGCTCTACCTCATCGGTTTTGGAATGGCGATTTTCTCCGCCATGGTCCTGAATAAAATATTGAAGATAAAAAGTAGGGCTCTTTTTATGGTGGAAATGCCCACCTATCGCCTACCCCTTATCAAAAATGTGGCCTATACCGTATTGGAGAAAACCAAAAGCTTTGTGTTCGGGGCAGGAAAGATCATTCTGGCCATTTCCATCGTCCTTTGGTTTTTGGGGTCCAATGGCTTCTCCGAAGATTTCCATGATGCCGAGCAAATTGTCAACAACCGAATTGGGGAGGAAGGGCTTAGCACGTATAGCAAAAATTACATCCAAAACAACATCAACAGTTACGAACAGACTTTGGCAACCGACCATAACGGCCTAAGCCCAAAAGCCGTTCAAGATTCCATCCAAATCAGGACCCAAGACCTGATGGAAAGGGCCAAAGCCCAGGAAATTGCCAGTTATAAATTGGAACATTCCTACATTGGCTATGCCGGTAAAGCCTTTGAACCCTTGGTAAGACCCTTGGGCTATGATTGGAAAATAGGCATTGCGGTACTGACGTCCTTTGCCGCCCGTGAAGTATTTGTGGGCACCCTTGCCACCATTTACAGTGTGGGCAGTGATGAGGAAGAGACTATAAAAAATCGGATGGCAGCAGAATTGGGCCCGATGGGGAAACCCCTTTTCAATCTGGCTTCCGGAATTTCACTCATGCTTTTTTATGCCTTCGCCATGCAATGTATGAGCACCTTGGCCATTGTAAAACGTGAGACCAATTCATGGAAGTGGCCCCTATACCAATTGACCTTTATGAGCATATTTGCCTACCTTGTTGCCATGGTGGCCTATCAAATTCTTAGCTAATGGGACTTCAACAATTATTGGTATACATTATCGTGGCCCTTGCCGTGGGCTATTTGGTCTGGAAGTTTTTCCTACCCAAATCCATGCTTTTTGGCAAAAAGAAAAGTTCCAAATCCTGTGGAGATGACAATTGTGGTTGTGGATAAAATTCCCCCAGTCCAATTTTTCCAGATAACTTCGACTTAATTCGCTAAAAATTAATAGCTTGTAAGGTAATTGTACCTGTATGAAACAGCTATTCACCCTCAGTGTTTTGTTCCTTGTTTTCTCCTTGGTGAGCTGTTCAGGGTCCAAAAGCACAGCTTATAATCCAGAAATCGCCAAAGAGCTTGAGCAAAGGAACAAAGGCAATATCAGTCTACTTCAGCGTATCCGGCAATTACCAGGGGTTACCTTGAGAAACGGGCTTCCCTATTTCGTTAAAGCCTCCAATCAGGTCTTTGGTCAACAAGTCACCGAACCCTTATATGTTCTCAACGGATATATTGTGGGAAACTCATTTAGGTCTGTTGACCAATTGGTCAACAGCTTTATGGTCGAGAGCATTGAGGCCCTGACCGGCGTTGAAACAGCAGAATATGGCTCAAGGGGCGCCAGTGGTGTCATCAAGATCAAAACCATCGAATAATCCCTCCCGTTCTTTTTTTCTTTCCAACTGTAACCTTTTTCATTTTCTTGACTATATAAGACAAACAACAACCAAAAACAGCTATTGAAAGCGCTTTCAGATGAAATACTGATGCAAAAGGTTGCCGAAGGCAATCTGGATGTGCTCAAGGTCCTTTTTGACCGACATCACAAACATGTGTACAATTTTTTGTACAAGATGTCCGGCGATAGTATGTTGAGCGAGGATCTGACCCAAGATGTTTTTTACAAGCTCATCAAGTACAGGGGTTCCTATAAAAATGGCTCGTTCGTATCCTGGCTGTTCACCATAGCCCGGAACAATCTTAAAAGTCACTTTTCAAGAAACCATAAGTATCACGATGGTTTGGAGGTCCTTGAGTACAAATCCGATGGGGAAGGAGATGAAAATCTTGAAGATTATTCCCAATTGCAGCAAGCCCTTAACCGGTTGGACCCTGAGGATCGTGAGCTGGTCATCTTAAACCGATATAAGGAAATACGGTATGAAGAGCTGGCGGAAATCATGGGAAGTACCCCTGGAGCAATGAAGACCAAGGTCTGCCGTATCCTTAAAAAGTTAAAGAAAATTTATTTAGAAAGTTTATAGCCATGGAGAATAATCACATTTCGGACTTGATTCCAGCATATTTGGATGGTATTCTTGATGAAAGCACCCGGAAAAAAGTGGAGGAGCATCTACCCCAATGCCCTAACTGTAAAAAAGAATTGGAAGAAATGCAAACGCTGTTCGACGCTTTTGAAGAAGAAGACGCCCAAGCACCTACAGATCGACTCAGGAACAAATTTGAGGAAGCCTTGGAAGCCGAAAAAGAGAATCTGGGAAGAGTGGTTCCGTTGACCCCAAAGAAAAAATCCAATTGGGCCACTGATCTGCTCAAAGTAGCGGCCAGTATAGCACTTTTGGTGGCCTCTTTTCAGATGGGAAGCCTGTTTCAACAAAAGAAAGTCGATGGGGACATTACCGCTTTAAAAGACGAAACCCTACAGATGAAACAGACCGCCATGCTTTCCCTGATGGAAAACCAATCCGCCAGCAAACGCATACAAGGCGTCAATTATATTGAAGAGTTTGAACACCCGGATGAAGCCATCATACAGGCATTGGCCAATCGTTTGCTTCATGATGAAAATGACAATGTGCGCCTTACCGCTTTTGAGGCCCTTTCAAAATTCTCGGCATCGGATACCGTGAAGAACGTGTTCATCGAGGCCCTCGGAAAGGAAAAAAACCCAAGCATCCAGATTGGCATCATTGAGATGTTGGTACAGATACAGGAGAAAAAAGCCATCGCTCCCATGAAAAAATTGTTGGAGCAAGAAGACACACAGCCTTTCATCAAAGAACAGATCAAAGCTGTATTACCCAAAATAACATAAACATCAAAAAACGAAAATCATGAAAAAAATGACACTTCTTTTCACGGCCCTTGTCCTAAGTGCCCTGACACATGCACAAAACGATTACACCAAATCCCTCAACGGGATAGAATGGGTGAAGATTGAATCTAAGGCAGACATCACCGTTAGAACGTACACATCCAATGAGATATTGATCAAAGCCGGTGACCGACACCAAGTTTCTGAACGTGCCAAAGGACTCCGCTTAGTGGGAGAAGGTGGAAACGACAATACAGAAGTCGGATTTTATGTGGTACAGGACGGGAACACCTTGATCGTAAAAAATTTAAGGAAATCCGAAGGAGCCGAAATCTTTTTGCCCAAAAACCAAAATGTGGCCGTAAAGAGTACATGGAACGGAAACATAGAAATTGATGGTTTCGCAGGCGAAATAGAAGCGGATGCCCAACTTAATGGCAGTATAGAGATTTTGGACGTGAACGGTCCTGTTACCGCCAACACCTTAAATGGTGAAGTCACCGTGGAGTTTGGGACCGTTAAGCAAAATTCCCCCATTTCCATTTATTCCACCAATGGCGCTGTGGACGTCACCCTTCCTGGAAACACCCCTGCAGACCTTTCCCTAAGTTCTGTGAACGGGGACATCTATACCAATTTTGATCTAAAACGAGAAGAAAAGGATGGACTTAAATCCGTTTCGGGCCGTAAACTCAATGCAGCCATAAACAATGGTGGCGTAAGTATCTCCCTAAAGTCTACCAATGGCAACATCTACCTAAGAAAACAATAATTCAATTCATCATCATAAAAACGAATCCTCATGAAAAATGTAATGACCCTACTCTTGATGGGCTTCCTGTGCCTGTCCCTCAATGCGCAAAAAGTCATTGAGAAAACCATTCCCTATGCCAACCAATTCATAGAATTGGACGTAAAATTTGCTTATAAGATTGAAGTCAAGACTTGGGAAAAGTCCTCGGTGTATTTCAAAGCGGACATCACTACGGAAGACGGAAAATATCTGGACAAGTATACATTGGACATCAATGAGGGCAACAGTTCCATTACCATCACCTCCGACCCACAGGGCGTCTTTGATGCTTTACATGACGAGTGGAACAATAACCGCTCGGAAGGGGAGCGACACTACTACCACACCAATGAAACCTATCAGTTCAACTATGTGCTCTACGTTCCCAAAAATGCCATTTTCAAGGTACGTAGCATCAATGGGGACCTGAATGCCGAAATCATTGAGGGCGATTTTACCGCTGACCTCATCAATGGAAACATTGAAATCAAAAAATATGCTGGCGATATGAACCTGAAAACCATCAATGGTGAAATAGATTTGGTCATGAAAAACTCCCGTTTGGTAGCAGAAACCATCCATGGCAATATTTATGCCGATGAAAATCTGAAACTGCAAGTAACGGACAGGCATGTAGGTCAAAAAGTGGAAGGCAAATTTGACAATGCCACCCATCGCCTTCGTTTGAACACCATCAACGGGAATATGTACTTGAGACTTTAGATCATGAAGATTTTCTATTTGGGGTTGCTATGGATTGGTGGAACGGCCCTGTCCTGTCAAAATAAAACTGCGCCTCTTACCAATACCCGTGAGCAAGATTCCTTGGAGCTGATCCAGATGGTCGCGGAACGGGAGAGGGCCATGATCCAAAAAGACATGGCCTTGGCCATGGACAGGTTTGCCGAGGATGCCACTTGGATCAATTCGCAAGGATATTATTTTGAAGGAAGGGAAGAGCTTGAAAAGTTTCATGGCATGATGATGGGCAATGACTCCTTGGCGTATTACTATGAAGTAGGAAAACCCAAAATACGGCTATTGGATTCACAAAATGCGATAGCCTATTATTCCTGGAAAATGTTCTGGTACAAAAAGGAAATTCCCCCGGATACCACTTTTAAGGAGATTGGGCTGATGACCTTGAACGCCCATAAGGAAAAAGAGGGTTGGAAATGGACCGCGGTGACCAATCAGCATACACCATGGTTCTATCCAGAAATCACTCCAGTCACGGTGGACTGATCCCTTAAAATATAGGCGAGACAAACTTGTAGAGCAGCAAGGCCCAGCCCACAACCAAGAGTAATCCCCCAATTGGGGTAACCGGACCCAAAAAGCTAAGCTTTTCTCCCTTAGCGGCACTCAGACAGAGTGCATAAATGCTAAAGGAAAACAAAAGAGTGCCAAAAATAAAGCAGTTGGCGATAGCCGAATCCAAAGCTTGGTCAAAGCCCAGATTAAAGCCCAAAACCAACAGCACAATGGCATGGTACATTTGATATTTGACCCCTGTCTCAAAACTATGGAGTAGCTCAGGGGTCAATTTCTTTTTAAGGGCATGGGCGCCAAAGGCGCCAAAAACAACGGCCAATAATCCGTAAAGTGCCCCCATGAACTGGGTGAGAAAAATGGTTTCCATTTTTACGTTTTTTTGGTCAAAGATCAATACTGATCTCATAATCCGAAGTGACCTTAAAGGCACACTCCTTGTATTTTGGTGGTCCGAAAGCTTTCATCTTGGCCTTGGAAAAAGCCACTTTTTCTTTTGGAATACCCAGCCAATTGGTATCCAGTTTTCCGTTGGCGTTTTCATCATGGAAGACGGCCAATGCGTATTCCCCCATGGGCAAATCCTGTATCTCCAGGCTTACCACCCCCTCATGGGCGGGAACCGTTTCGGTTGTAAGGACGTCATCAAACGATAAAAAAGAATCATCCGAGTTGTACACCGCCACATTCACATGGCCTTTGGTGGAATCCACATTTTTAATGTGTACCGAAATCGTGTTTTGCGAAAAAAGGGATATTGGGGCCAACACGAGTACTAAAAAAATCAGTTTCATAGTAAATTGGGACAATTATTGGGTTGCATACCATGTACGATTAAAAAAATCAATTTGGTTCTTTGAGGTTGTCCATCAATTCCGATTGCAAAATAGTATATATTTTTTGGGTTTCCAGACTGTCCTGTAGGTTGAAATACATTTTTAGGGAATCATGGTGGACCAATCTGATCTTTTGCTGTCTTAAGTCATCCACAAACACATAGACCTTGGTTTGGGTAATGGAATCCTTGAACACCCCTTTCTCCTTTGCCATCCATGAAAAGCCGGAAGAACGTTCCATCTCCGGCAATTTATCCACCAGCATAATGCTGTCCATGTCCGCAAGGGGGATTTTCTGGCGATAAATCCCTGAAAAAATGCTGAACTCCCCCTCCTCGATTTTCTGCCAATTCTTGTAATGGGCCACAAAGGCAAGGGTACAGGCCACCAAGGTAAGAACAATCAATATGTTCCAAAGCCAATGTCTTTTTTTCCTATTCATCCTTTTTATCCGTTCTGTACTTGTCAAACCAAGCCACAATATGGGCTACCTTGGTCATGAGATTACTTGGCTTTCCAGCAATGCCATGGCTTGCGCCGGGAACCTCGACCAAGACGGTCTCGATCTTGCGCAGTTTAAGCGCGTGGTACAGTTGTTTGGCCTCACTGGGTGGCGTTCTTAAGTCTTCCATCCCCACCATGACCATGGTAGGGGTCTGTACATTTCCAACGAGGGAAATAGGCGAAAATTTCCAATAACCCTCAAAATTTTCCCAGGGTTGCCCAGGGTACCGATTCTCGGCATAATAAAAATAGTTGTCAGCCGTAAGGGTTTTGCTGATCCAGTTCATCACGGGCTTTATCACCGCAGCGGCCTCAAATCGATTGTTCTTGCCAATCATCCATGCCGACATGATTCCTCCTGCACTTCCCCCAGTCACAAAAAGCTGGTCTTCATGGGCAATGCCCTTTTGGATGCAGTGATCCACCCCATCCATCACATCATGGTAGTCGTCCCCAGGGTAATTGTTGTACAGTAAGTTTCCAAACTCCTCACCGTAGCTCGTACTTCCTCTTGGATTGGGATAAAAAACCACATAGCCAGCAGCCGCGAACAACTGCATTTCAGTGGAAAAACGGTCTCCATAATTGGCAATGGGCCCACCATGGTTCTCCACCATGAAAGGGTATTTTTTGCTTGAGTCATAATTTGGGGGATACACCACCCATCCTTGAATGTCGCGCCCATCCACGGACGATTTGTACCAGACCTCCTCTACCCTTCCTAGCTCCCGGTAGTTGAGCAGGGCATCATTTAAACGGGTAACCCGGATAGGGTTCTTTGTTTTTGGTCCCAGAATGGCCAAATCCGATGGATATTCTGGCCGGGTTTGGGTATAGGCTATAGTCCCGTTGTTGGAAACACTGTATGACCCCCCGGAATAAGGCCGACCTAAGGTGGTTCCTCCCACATTGTCCACCAGCTTGGTCATTTTTCCATTAAGGGAAATCAGACCAACCTTTCCATTTCCCTTGTCATCATAATACACATAAACTCCATCGCCTTTGGCATTCCATTGGATATCCGCGATAGATCGGTCGAAATCCTCAGAAACAACCCTTTTGTTTCTCCCATCCATATCCATGATGTGCAATTTTCGGACTTGATAGGTCTGTATCTTGTCCTCATACCCCACATAGGCAATGTGCTTTCCATCTGGGGATACTTGGGGATCATGGTCTGGACCATCACGGTCGGTCAAGGCGACTATCTTGCCCGTTTCCACATCCACCGAATAGATTTCACTATTTCGAAAACGGTACTCCCAATCGTCTACCCTATTGGCCGAAAAATAAATCTTGGACCCCTCCTTACCCCATGAAAGGTTTCCTCTGTGGTGCCAATCCCCAGAAGTAATCTGACGGGGCGCACCTCCATTGGCGGGAATGGTAAAAATATGGTTGAAGCCCGGTGCGATATAGCCTCTGCCATCTGCTTCGTGGTAAACCCGATCCGTAATCCGCGGCGTATCCTGCCATTTAGCCCCTTTGGGCTTGGCTGGAATCTTGGCAATGACAGGAGGAGCTTGGGGCACATTCATGGAAAAGGCCAATTGTTTTCCATCGGGCGACCAGGTCAATGAACTGGGACTAAAAGGCAATTGCGTAAGCTTGGCCACTCTTCCCGAAGCAACCCAATACATATAGATTTCGGAACCCTCGTCGGTACTGCTCGCAAAGACAATACGGTCCCCACTGGGAGACCATCGGGGACTACTTTCGTTCACTTCGCGAGAGGTGAGCTTTTGGTTTTGGCTTCCATCTGCCTTGATCAACCAAAGGTTGCCCGTAGTTGCATCTTTCATAATATCCAAGCCCATGCGGCGGTATACTACCCATTCCCCATTTGGGGAGATTTGTGGATCGGACACATATTGAAGGTCAAAAATATCGAGATAGGAAAAGTTTTGTTTTTGGGCCATGGTAACCTGAACGGCACATACCAAAAACAACAAACGAAAAAATGTATTCATTACGTTACTTTTTTGAAGTTTTTAAAGATAACGCAATTCAATGGAGAATTCAATGTGGCCATAGCCCTTGTTTTGGAACTTGGATTTCCTATTTAACCAATCTGCTTTGTCTTAATACCTTATTAAATCTGTCCAACTCCTTATCTTTAGGGTCAATGCTTAAGAAGCACCCCTTTTTATTACACATCATAGCGGTATTTAATTGATATTCAAATGCAAGCAAACAATTTCACAGGCAAGAACGTATTAATCACTGGTGCATCCCGAGGAATTGGAAGGGCAGCGGCCCTTGCCTTTGCCCAAAACGGAGCCAATGTGGGCCTCAATTACAGAAGTAACGATGAAGCGGCCGAATACACTTTAAAGGAATTGCCCGGCGAAGGCCATCAACTCTTTAAGCGAGACATATCCCAAAAAGGGGAAACCCAAGCCTTGATCGAGGACTTTGTAAAAGCGTATGGCCATTTAGATGTGTTGGTAAATAACGCAGGGATTTCCATTTTTCATGAGATAGACCAAGTGGATTTTGACCACTGGACCCATGCTTGGGAAAAAACGTTTGAAACCAATCTTTTTGCTGCGGCCAATCTTTGTTACTGGGCAGCCCAATCCATGATGAAATCTGGCGGAGGCCATATCGTGAATGTTTCTTCTCGGGGCGCCTTTAGGGGCGAACCCACCAAACCGGCCTATGGGGCCAGCAAGGCCGCTTTGAATGCCATGAGCCAATCCCTGGCCAAGAAGTTGGCGCCCCACAACATTTATGTTGGCGTGGTGGCCCCGGGGTTTACCGAAACCGAAATGGCTGCCAAGACCCTTACCCCTGAGGAGAGGGAAAATTTGCTGCGCGAATCCCCATTTAAACGAATGGCCCGCCCCGAGGAGGTGGCGCACGCCATTTTATTTTTGGCATCGGAGGGTGCCGCTTATTCCTCCGGAACCATTATCGATGTAAACGGGGCATCCTACCTTAGAAGTTGAGCCTATGAAAGCATCTACCATTGCCCAATTAAAAAAGGAACTCCAACATAGATCTCAGGACGAAGTGTTACAACTCTGCCTTCGATTGGCCCGTTTCAAAAAGGAAAATAAAGAACTGCTCACCTATCTTTTGTTCGAGGCCGAGAACGAAAGTGGGTATGTGGAATCCATCAAACTAGAGGTGGATGAATTGTTTGGGGAAATCAATACCAAGAGCTTTTTCTACATCAAAAAAAGTATCCGTAAAATCTTGCGGACCATCAAAAAATATAGTCGCTATTCCAACAAGAAAGAGACCGAAGTTGAGCTCCTCCTCTACTTTTGCGAAAAATTGAACTCCTTCACACCTTCCATCCATCGCAACACCGCCTTGCACAATTTGTACCAAAGGCAGTTGGAATACATCAAGAAAAAATTGCCAACCCTCCACGAGGATTTACAGTACGACTACGGGTTGATTCTGGAGAATTTGTGACACATCCTTTTGGAAACCAACTCCATGAGTGATTCAAAAAGATTCAGTACATTAGGATACGACTAATGTATCAACTCCAGAACTGACACTATGAAAATGCAACCAACCTCCTTGCGTATAGGGCTGTTTTTTGCCCTTTTGATCCCCTCTTTTTTTATTCAAGCACAAAACATGGCCGTTGACACCAGCTTTTACAGTGGGTTCAAATGGCGAAACATTGGTCCCGACAGAGGGGGGAGATCGTTGGGATGCGCCGGAAGTCCCACCCGACCCAACGAGTACTATTTTGGTGCTACCGGAGGTGGTTTATGGAAAACCATTGATGGTGGAAACACATGGTCCTGCGTTACCGATGGTCAAGTGACCAGTTCTTCCGTTGGAGCTGTGGCCGTTGCGGAGACCAATCCTGATGTGGTTTATATCGGCATGGGAGAAACCCAACTCCGAGGCAGCATCACCCAAGGGGATGGCGTCTACAAAACCAAGGATGGTGGAAAAACATGGTCCCATTTGGGACTAGAGGAAACCCAGGCCATTTCCAGAATACGCGTACACCCCACCAACGAGAATATTGTTTATGTGGCCGCACTGGGCCACCCTTATGGAGACAATGAGGAACGTGGAGTGTTCAAAAGCACAGATGGTGGGGAGACTTGGAAAAAAGTACTATATGTCAGTGAAAAGGCCGGAGCCGCCGACTTGATCATTGATAGAAACAACCCGAACACGCTATACGCCAGCACCTGGCAAGTATACCGCAAAGCTTGGAAAATGTGGGGTGGCGGCCCGGATTGCAAATTGTGGAAATCCACGGATGGCGGAGAAACTTGGACCGACCTCACCAAAAATCCAGGAATGCCCAAAGGTCCTATCGGTAAAATTGGGGTGACGGTTTCCCCTGTCGATTCCAATAGGGTTTGGGCCGTTGTTGAGGCCAACGAAGGTGGTGTATTTCGATCCGATGATGCTGGAAAGACTTGGGAACTCACCAATAACGAACGTAAGCTAAGACAGAGGGCTTTTTATTATTCACGAATTTATGCCGACCCTAAGGACAAGGATGTGGTCTACGGGTTGAATGTGGATTTCTTTAAATCCACCGACGGCGGAAAGACATTCGACATTGAAATTGAAGTGCCCCATGGCGACAACCATGATCTGTGGATCGACCCCAATAATCCAGAGCGAATGATCAGTTCCAATGATGGTGGCGGCAATGTCAGCATCAATGGTGGAAAAACTTGGACCGAACAGGATTTTCCCACCTCACAGTTCTATCATGTGATGGCCACCAGTGATGTTCCCTATCATGTGGTAGGGGCGCAACAAGACAATACCACTTTGGCCATGCCCAGCGATGGATGGGATTTTATGCAAGCTAGAATGGGTGCCAACCATGGATGGTATTATGCCGTGGGTGGTGGTGAAAGTGGATGGATTACCCAAAGTCCTACAAATCCTGATGTTTTTTACGCAGGAAGCCAAGGTGCCTTGCTCACCCGATACGACCGCAGCAACGGTCAGACCAGGGACATTCAGGTGTATCCCCGATTCTTTTCCGGGGAACCGGCCAGTGCCCTTCCCGAGCGTTGGCAATGGACATTCCCCATTATGTTTGCTCCTAAGGATTCCAATGTGATGTATACCTGCTCCCAACATGTCTGGAAAACCACCAATGATGGACAAACTTGGGAAAAAATCAGCCCGGACCTTACCTATGCAGACCCAGAGACCTTGGGTAAAACAGGAGGGGTCATTACCATGGACATGAACGGCCCTGAAATCTATGCCACTGTATTTGCCTTGGCGCCTTCCCATCATGACATCAATACCATTTGGGCGGGATCGGACGATGGAAAAATCCACATCACCCGTGATGGCGGAAAAAACTGGACGGATATCACCCCCACTGAACTGCCCAAATTTTCAAGGGTGAGCATCATTGATGAGTCTATCCATAACCCTGGCACCCTGTATGTGGCGGCCAACCGATATCAAGTGGATGACCGTGAACCCTATGTTTTTAAAACCCATGACTACGGAAAAACATGGACCAAAATCATCAATGGAATCGCCCCTGGGCATTTTGCACGGGCCATTCGCGAAGACCACCAAAAAGAAGGCCTGCTGTTCTTGGCCACGGAACATGGGGTGTATTTTTCCATCAATGATGGGGCACAATGGCAATCGCTTCAACTGAACTTGCCCGATACCCCTATCCGTGATTTGGTCATTAAAGACAACGATGTGGTCTTGGGTTCCCACGGAAGAGGATTTTGGATTTTGGATGATATTCAACCTTTCCGTGAATACTCCAACGAATTGATCGCTAAAAAACAAGCACTTTTTAAGCCTACGGATGCCATTCGGGGAATTTATGATGCCACGTTCCAATATTACCTGCAAGAAGAGGTGGATACCATCACTTTTGAAATTTTGGACCGCAACAATGCCTTAATCGATTCCTTTGGAGGAAATCAACCCAAATACGAAGAGAAAAAAAGTACCTCTTGGTGGGGTGGCAGTGCCAGCACAAAACCCACTACCGCCAAAGGGCTGAACAGTTTTTCCTGGAATCTCAGATATCCCGGACCCACCACCTTTGATGGTATTATTATTTGGGGCGCCGCTGCGGACAGAGGGCCCAAAGCTCCTTTGGGAGACTATACCGTTAGAATGAAAATTGGAGAGGAAGTAGTACAGACCGCTCCGTTCAAAATTACCATGGACCCCAATCTAAAAGGAATCACAGCAGAAGATTTGCAAGAGCAATTTCAATTGGCCTCAAAAATCACACAAAAGGCCAGTATCGCCAATGAAGCGGTTATACAAATCCGAAACATCAGAAAACAACTGGATAGTCTGGGCAAAACCGTTTCCAGCAAATCCTTCCAAAAACAAGCCAAGGCATTTCTGGTTACATTGACGGAGATTGAAGAGGACCTTTATCAGGTAAAGAACCGTTCCGGGCAAGATCCCTTGAATTTTCCCATAAAACTGAACAACCGATTCAACGCCTTGCAGCGAAGCATCGAAACCGGGGATGCAAGGCCCACTGATGGGGCTTATAAAGTTTTTGATGAGCTCTCAAAAGAATTGGATGTTCATATGGCAAAACTGAACGAAACTCTAAAAAAGCAATTGCCCAAAATAAACGCAGCATTGCAAAAAAATGGGGCATCCATGGTCAAATTGCCATAAGATGCAATGGCTTGAACTTAAATGAGATTAAGTCTAAATTAACAACTGGCAGTATATCAACCTTGTAAAAAGTCGTATTTTTAGGGCGCTGTATGTTAAGGCTATTTGCCATATCACTCTCTTCGCTCATTTTTATGCAGAGCATCAACCTCCACTTTAATGATTTGGTGGAGTTGGATGAACTTGTTGAACACTATCAGTTTCACAGTGATGAATATGGCGACAACTTCTTGATTTTCATCTCCAAACATTACGGGGCGCAGAAAAACACTCACAGTCAACAGCATCAGGAAGAACAACAGGAACATGAAGAACTTCCTTTTCAACATCAAACACAATGTTCCCAACTTTTGGTTTTTGTGGAAGACCACAAACCCATTTTGGAATCCCGCTCGGAAGTCCCCGTTGCCACTTCAGATAATTTTCACTACCAAATGTCCTACTCCACTATTTGGGGAGATGGGCCTTTTCAGCCCCCAAAACAGGCATAATTCATAGTCTCTCCAGCCACGCTGGACACTTTTTCGGAAGCTTTATCAAATCTGTAACGCTATCTATTTCTATGAATCATGTTTTCAAACATCATAAACTTTAGCATTAAGAACAAATTCATTGTTCTGCTCTTTACTTTATTTATTATTGGACTTGGCCTGTTTTCTTTGTCCAAGATTCCCATAGGTGCTGTACCAGACGTCACCAACAATCAAGTTCAGGTCATTACCACCTCAACCAGCCTTTCCACACAGGATATGGAACAGTTCATAACCTACCCCATTGAACTGGAAATGGCCAACCTTCCCGGGGTCAAGGAAATCCGTTCCATCTCAAAATTTGGAATCTCGGTGGTTACCATTGTTTTTGAGGATGATATGGGAACCTATCTCCCCAGACAATTGATTGCCGAAAAAATCATATCGGCCTCCAAACGAATCCCGGAGGGCTTTGGCACCCCGGAAATGGGGCCCATTACCACAGGTTTGGGAGAAATCTACCAATACACCTTGGATGTGGAACCCGCCTACAAGGATCAATACACCCCCACTCAATTGCGGACCATTCAGGATTGGGTGGTTAAGCGGCAGCTTTCCGGTATACCAGGTGTGGTGGAAGTGAATACCTGGGGCGGTTATCTGAAACAATATGAAGTAGCCATTGAGACCCAAAAGCTCAATGCCCTGAACATTTCAGCCAAGGAAGTTTTTACCGCTTTGGAAATGAACAACAGTGTTTCCGGTGGTGGATATATCGAAAAAGTCAATCAGGCCTATTTCATCAGAGGGGAAGGCTTGGTTGAAAATTTACGGGACATCGAAGACATTGTGGTGGCCAGAAGAAACGGCACTCCCATTTATGTTCGCGACATCGCCCAAGTAGGTTATGGAAGTGCTCCCCGTTTTGGGGCCATTACAGGCAACGGCGAAGGGGAAAAAGTTCTGGGCCAGATTATGATGCTCAAGGATGCCAACTCCAAAAAGGTCATTGATGCCGTAAAGGAACGGGTGGCCGAAATTTCAAAGTCACTGCCCGAAGGAGTTTACATCAATCCTTTTTTGGATCGTAGTGAGCTCATTGGTCGAACCACCTTTACTGTGACCGAAAATCTGGTATTGGGCTGTTTGATCGTCATTTTTGTGGTGGTACTCCTCTTGGGCAATTGGCGTTCAGGATTGGTCGTAGCCTCTGTAATCCCTTTATGTCTGCTCTTTGCCCTCACTTTGATGTATATTTTTGGGGTCGATGCCAACCTGCTGAGTTTAGGAGCGATAGATTTTGGAATCATTATAGACGGGGCCGTTATCATCGTGGAGTATATCGCCTTTCAAATTACGGCCAAGCACTCTGAACTGAACGCCCTTGATAAGGAACAAAGTCAGGATGTTAAAGACGACATCACCCTAAAGGGTGCCACCAAAATGATGAATTCCGCTGTTTTTGGGCAGCTTATCATTTTAATTGTCTTTATTCCCATACTGTCCTTGAGCGGGGTAGAAGGAAAAATGTTCAAGCCCATGGCCATGACCTTCAGTTTTGCCCTTCTTGGTGCCATAATATTGTGCTTTACCTACGTGCCGGTTGCATCGGCCATGTTCCTAAAGCCCACTAAAAATTCTGGAAAAGGGATTTCTGCGCGTTTGATGGATTGGATCAGAAAAAAATATGAGCCCATCATCGATTGGGCCATGGAAAGTAAAAAACTGGTGTTGTCCATAGCAAGTGCATTGCTCATTGGTGCCGTAATCTTGTTTTCCAACATGGGAGGGGAATTTGTACCCACTCTGGACGAAGGCGATTTTGTAATCCAACCTGTACTCAAGACCGGAACTTCATTGGCGAAAACCGTGGAGACCACTACCAAAATGGAACAAATCCTTTTGGAGAATTTTCCAGAGGTAAAACAGGTGGTGAGTCGGATTGGGGCTGCCGAAGTACCTACGGACCCCATGTCCATGGAAGAAAGTGATGTGATCATTGTTCTAAAACCCAAATCGGAATGGGTTTCTGCCGAGTCCAAGGACGAGTTGGCCGATAAATTCAAAGAGGCCCTTTCGGTTCTACCGGGCATTGAGGTGGAATTCACCCAACCTATAGAAATGCGCTTCAATGAGCTCATCACCGGGGTCAGGGCAGACATCGCCATCAAAATTTTTGGGGAAGACCTTGAGATTCTTGATGAGAAAGCCAATGAGGTAAGACAGCTCATTGAAAATGTGGAGGGAGCCTCGGACATCACTGTAGAAAAAGTGGAAGGCCTTCCGCAAATGAACGTTACCTATAATCGTGCAAAAGTGGCCCGACACGGACTGAATATTGCCGACCTTAACGAAATGGTCTCCATGGGATTTGCCGGAAAGGTAGTGGGAAGTGTTTTTGAAGGAGAACGACAGTTTGACCTTGCCGTACGATTGAATTCTGAGAACAGAAAAGACATTTCCAACTTAAAAAACCTGTATGTTGACATCCCTTCGGGAGGAAAGATTCCCCTCAGCGAATTGGCGGAAATCACCTATCAAAAAGGAGCCGCAAAAATCTCAAGGGATGATACCCGAAGACGTATCGTGGTGGGCATCAATGTTCGGAATCGCGACCTCCAATCCGTGGTGGACGATGTGCAGGAATTGGTAAATGCACATCTGAAACTTCCAGTAGGGTACACCATCACCTATGGTGGACAGTTTGAAAACCTGCAAAATGCCAAGGCCCGATTGTTAATTGCCGTGCCCATTGCCCTATTGCTCATTTTTATAATGCTCTACTTTGCCTTTAAATCGGTAAAGGAAGCCTTGTTGGTGTTTACTGCCATTCCCCTTTCCGCAGTGGGTGGGGTTTTGCTTCTTTGGTTAAGGGACATGCCGTTCAGCATCTCGGCCGGGGTTGGCTTTATTGCTCTTTTTGGTATTGCGGTGCTCAATGGAATTGTGCTCATAGAGCATTTTAAAGAGCTTAAGGGTTCTGATTTTGATTCCTTGGAAAACTTGATCAAGCAAGGCACCAAAGACCGATTGCGGGCTGTACTGTTGACGGCATCCGCTGCAGCGCTAGGCTTCTTGCCTATGGCAGTTTCCACCAATGCCGGGGCCGAGGTACAACGCCCCTTGGCTACTGTGGTCATTGGAGGATTGGTCACGGCGACCCTGTTGACTTTGGTGGTACTCCCTGTACTCTATGCTTATTCACATAATGTTCATTTTGGAAAAACCAGAAAAAGAAAAAAAATGTCCAAAAACACCTTATTGCTGATAGCCTTTTCCTTGCCATTTCTTGGATTTTCACAAGAGCAATTGGGCTTGGAAGACCTCATGTCCCTTTCCTTGGAAAACAATAAAGGTATCCAGGCCAATGCGCTACAGGTAGACAGGGCAGATGCCCTGAAGGGAACGGCGTTCCAGTTTGACAAGACCGAGGTGTACTATCAATATGATGAAAACAACCTGGCCTTGAACAATGAACCCTTAAAAGTATTCGGGGTACAGCAACAATTTGAGTTTCCGACCGTGTACGGGGCCAAAAACAAACTCCAAAATGCACAGTACGAAGTTCAGAAATCAGCGCTTGAAATCCGAAAAAAGGAACTGTTCAAATCCTTGAGTACCGTGTATTACAAGTACCAAACCTTGCACCAAAAAGCACTATTGTACAAAACCTTGGACAGCATTTACTCCCAGTTTTCCCACGCGGCCAACAGGCGTTTTGAATTGGGCGAGACCAATTATTTGGAAAAGGTAACGGCCCAGGCCAAACTTCGTCAGGTCACCAATACCTATTCCAAAATACAACAGGAACTGGGAACCACCTATACGGAGATTATCAGTTTGGTACAGAGCAATGATACCTTGGACATCAAGTTGGAGAAACCTGAAAAGCTGACTGTGGTCAACCCCGTGGGGTTAATGGAAACGGAAACCACCTTTTTGGAATCTCTTCAAAACAGGAGCAATGCGGAAAAACAATTGGAGGGAAACCGATTACTCCCCGATCTTAGCCTAGAGTATTTCCAAGGCACCAACAATGGGCTGGGAACATCGCTCTACGGAATACAATTGGGTCTAAAAATCCCCATTCTTTTTTTTGGGCATAGCAGCAGGTTGAAATCTTCCAAGATCAATGCACAGATCACGGAATTGGAAAACCAACAGGTTACCATTGCCGCCAACCAGACCTATCAAGGCCTTTTAAATCAATTGGAACAGCAGTCCAAGGAACTGGTGTACTATGAAAATGAAGGGCAGCAACTTTCGGAACAGATCATCAAAGCTGCCATGGGAAATTTTCAGAACGGGGAAATCGATTTCTTCCAGTACATCCAAAGCCTTGAAAATGCCTACGAGATCCAATTGAGCCATTTGGATGTCCTCAACCAATACAATACAACCGTACTCGCCATTAATTATTTGACCATAACATTATAATAAGACCATGAAAAATATAAGCTTCATTTATGCCTCATTTTTAGCCCTGCTGATTGCAGGATGCGGCAATCAAAAAAGCAGTGAGACTTCCAACGAAGAATCGACCGAAACTTCCACCGTTATTGTAACCCAAGAGCAGTTCAATAGTAGTGGGTTTGCCTTGGGAAATATGCAGAAACAGACCTTTCCCAATATGGTGGAAACTTCAGGAATGATTGATGTCCCGCCCAAGAACAAAGCCATAATCACCGCATTTATGGGCGGTTTTGTAAAAAGAACCCCGTTGTTGGTAGGTGACCGGGTAAAAAAGGGACAACCTTTGGTTACTTTGGAGAGCCAGGAATTTGTAAAAATGCAACAGGAATATCTTGAGGTATTCAACCAACTTGATTTTTTAAAGGCTGAATACGACAGGAACAAGACGCTTTTTGAGGAAAAAATTGCTTCACAAAAGAACTATTTGGAAGCCAAGAGCAATTATGAAACCTTTTTGGCCAAATACGAAGGGCTTAAAAAGCAATTGCAGATGCTCAATATTTCCCCTAAAAATGTGGAACAGCGCATCATCACCCCGGAAGCGGTCATCTATTCCCCCATTGATGGGAGCATCACCAAAATGCACGTATCAACGGGAAGTTATGTCTCTCCTTCCATGGAAATCCTGGAAATTGTGGACAATGAGCACGTACATCTGGAGCTGACTGTTTTTGAAAAGGACATTTTGAAAATAAAAAAGGGACAGGAAATCCAATTTAAGATTCCTGAGGCTTCCGAGGAAACCTTTGGGGCCGAAGTATATTTGGTAGGGACTTCCATTGAGGATGCCCAACGAACAATCAAAGTCCATGGACATTTGGAAAAAGAGGATGGTGGTTTCCTTCCCGGAATGTTCGTTGACGCCAAAATCATGACCGATACCACCAAAGCCTGGGGTCTGCCTGAAGAGGCCGTTTTTAACGTGGAAGGTTCTTCCTATCTCCTAAAGTTGATATCCAAAGAAGGGGATGACCTTCAATTTGAACGTGTTGGGGTAACTTTAGGCGATAGCTATGCAGGCCATGTGGAGATAACTTCCCAAGAAAAGCTCAACGATAACGACCAATTTTTGGTGAAGGGGGTCTATGACCTGTTTGGGAACTAGTTTTAACCCAACCCAACATCCAAAGTCATCATAATGATAAATCCGCCGATAAAGCCCATTGTGGCGATATCGGTGTATTTATCCTGTTGGGTCTCTGGGATAACCTCCTCGACCACCACAAAGATCATCGCTCCAGCAGCAAAGGAAAGCGCATAGGGTAAAATTGGCTCAAAGGTTAAAACGGCCCAAGCTCCCAACACCCCTGCAATGGGCTCCACTATGGCGGATGCCTGTCCATACATCCAACTTTTTCGTCGGCTAAGACCGTGTCGGCGTAAGGGCATGGCCACCGCAAAACCTTCCGGGAAATTCTGCAGTCCAATTCCCAAAGCCAAGGCCACCGCACCTCCAATGGTAGCGCCATCAAAACCTGCGGCCACTCCACCAAAAAGTACCCCTACGGCCAAACCCTCTGGAATATTGTGCAAGGTTATGGCCAAGGTTAGCAAGGTGGTTCTGTGCCAAGGAGTTTTTACCCCTTCGGCCTCGCTCATCTTAAAATTGATGTGGAGGTGCGGCAAGATCTTATCCAAACCAAAAATGAATGCGGCCCCAAGTAGAAATCCAACAGCAGCGGGAATCACCTTTACAAAGCCTTCACCCTCGCTCATTTCAATGCCGGGCGCCAACAAACTCCAAAAACTGGCAGCAACCATAACTCCTCCCGTAAATCCCAACATCCCATCCAATACGGCACGGTTGGCATTTTTAAAAAAGAAAACCAAGCCTGCACCTAGGGCGGTCAGTCCCCAGGTGAACAAGGTGGCGTACAAAGCGGCCAAAATAGGGTCAATACTTTCAAAATAGGTAATTACTTGTTCCATTATTCGTTCTTTTTAACATAAAGATTGGATGCGATCTGATGTGAAATGCGCAGCTCCCTGCCTTCCATGGCTATATGCAATGATTGATCAAAATCCTCTTTTTCCAAAATTTGGATGGTATGGCCCAAAGCGATTTTATTCTTGTCCAAAAACTTTAAGAAGGGTGCCGAAGAATCCTTCACTCCAACGCATACTCCTTTGCCTCCGATGGGCATTTCACTTAAAAGTTGTTTGTCCCGCACCATGAACTTGCCATCTTTGCTTGGAATGGGATCACCATGGGGGTCAAACTTTGGAAACTCCAATAATTCATCAATCTTGTCTATGAGTTTTTCACTTTTGATATGCTCCAACTGCTCGGCCACCTCATGGACTTCATCCCAAGAAAAGTCCAATTTCTTCACCAAAAAAACTTCCCATAACCGATGCTTCCTGATGATGGAAAGTGCCGTTTTTGTTCCCTGATCCGTCAGCGAAACCCCTTGATACCTTTTGTAGTTCACCAGTCCCTTTTCCGCCAATTTCTTGGCCATGTCGGTGACCGATGAGGGTTTGGTCTCCATCTGTTCGGCAATGGCATTGGTGGTGATGGGGATAGAATCGCTACCTCCTAGATGAAAGATAATCTTGAGATAGTTCTCTTCGGAACGGGTCATGCAAAAAAATTTTTTCAAAAATACATTTTTATTTATCAAAACCTATTTTTAGATTTGTCTAAATTTAAATTTTAGTCCATTGAAAATAAATTTTACATTATTCTTTGTTTTTGTTGTATCGAGTCTTTTTACAACTGCATTTGCCCAAGAGGCTTCCATTTCAGGAAGGGTTACTGACAATGGAGAGCCACTTCCCTTGGTGAATATATTGTTAAAGGGGACCGAGATAGGTGCCGCAACGGATATAGATGGGCTATTTCAATTGACCCATATTGCCCCTGGAAACCATGTGCTGATAGTAACATCTTTGGGATATCAAACGTATCAAACCAAAATCAGCTTAACCGCTGGAGCAGACAAAACCATCAACATTCAACTGGAACCTTTAGCACAAAGTTTGGATGAAACGGTGGTAACGGGCACCCTTAAACCCGTTAGCCGACTGGAAAGCCCAGTTCCCGTAGAGGTCTACTCCCCTACTTTTTTTAAAAAGAACCCTACTGCCAGTGTTTTTGACGCGCTTCAAAATGTCAATGGGGTCCGTCCACAGATCAACTGTAACGTGTGCAATACGGGCGACATCCATATCAATGGACTGGAAGGTCCGTACACATTGGTTTTGATTGACGGTATGCCTATTGTAAGTGGTTTGGGAACCGTTTATGGCCTCACCGGCATCCCCAATTCCTTGATTGATCAGATAGAAATTGTAAAGGGTCCCGCCTCTTCCCTTTATGGTAGCGAAGCTGTAGGGGGATTGATCAACATCATCACCAAAAACGCCATCACGGCCCCAGAATTTTTTGCGGATGGCTTTGTAACCGGGTGGGGCGAATACAATCTGGATGTGGGTAGTAAAATCGAGGTGGGCAAAAAAGCCAATATGCTCCTTGGAATCAACTATTTTAATTATGATGTCCCGATAGACAACAACGGGGACAATTTTACCGACGTTACCCTTCAGGATCGGATTTCCATCTTTCAAAAATGGGATTTTGAACGGGATAATTCCCGAATCTTCTCTGTCGCTGGGAGATTTTTTTACGAAGATCGTTGGGGAGGGGAAATGCAGTGGACACCAGAATTTAGAGGGGGTGATGAAATTTATGGCGAAAGTATCTACACCCGTCGTTGGGAAATTTTAGGGAAATATCAACTGCCCATTGAAGAGAAAATGTTGCTCTCTTTATCGTACAACGACCATAACCAGAACTCGGTGTATGGCGACACACAATATTTGGCGGACCAACGCATCGGTTTTGCACAGCTTACTTGGGACAAATCGGCCGGAAGCCATGATCTTTTGTTCGGGAGTGCCCTCCGATACAACTATTATGATGACAATACTCCGGCAACTGCCGAAGCGGACAATATTTGGATTCCAAGTGTTTTTGCCCAAGATGAGATAAAACTTGCCCCAAAACACTCCTTCTTGGCAGGATTACGCTATGATTATGACAAACGACACGGCAACATTTTAACACCCCGCGCGGCCTACAAATGTAAAATTTCGGACAATGATATTTTCCGAATCAATGCGGGAACCGGATTTCGGGTGGTAAACCTATTTACCGAAGACCATGCCGCCCTGACCGGGGCCCGGGAGGTGATCATCACCGAAGAGCTGAAACCGGAGCGCTCCGTGAACGTCAACCTTAACTATTTGAAAAAAATCTACAGTGACAACGGCACTTTTGTAGGCATTGATGCCTCTGCATTTTACACCCATTTTTCGAACATCATTCTACCGGATTATGACACCAACCCCAATCAAATCATCTATGACAATCTGGATGGAAATTCGGTTTCCAAAGGAATCAGTGCCAATTTGGACGTAGTGTTTCCCAATGGCATCAAATTCTTGTTGGGAGCCACTTGGCAGGATGTCAGCAATACGGAAAATGGCATTACACAACAACAGATCCTTACCGAGAGCATTACGGGTACTTGGAACCTTTCATACACTTTTAGAATGTTGGATTTAAGTGTGGACTATACCGGAAACCTATATGGTCCCATGCGATTGCCCCTTTTGGGTGATTTGGACCCCAGACAGGAGTATTCCCCTACTTGGAGCATCCAGAACATTCAATTCACGTATAAGGGGTGGAACAATTTTGAGGTGTACGGCGGCATCAAAAACCTATTGGACTGGACCCCGAACAAAGGCAATCCATTTATCATTGCACGTACCAATGACCCATTTGACAAAAATGTGACTTTTGATGCCAATGGTAATGCCTTGGCCACTCCGGACAATCCATACGCCCTAACTTTTGACCCAAGTTACGTGTATGCCCCGAACCAAGGTATCCGTGGTTTCTTTGGAGTCAGATATACGGTTTTTTAAAAGATGATCTGTCACTAAAAACCATTTTCAATAGTTAGAAAATAAAATCCTTTCATACGACTGTCTTCCTTTCCGTATTTTTGGGACCATGTCCCAATACGACTACATCATCATAGGAGCGGGAGCTGCCGGAATTTTATTGGCCCATACCCTTGGGAAAGATGCTTTTTTTGCTTCCAAATCCATATTGGTGTTGGACAAGGATTCCAAGAATCGGAACGATCGTACCTGGTGTTTTTGGGAAAAAGGGCAAGGCGATTTTGACGATTTGGTCTGTAAAACATGGGACACCATCCATGTAGCGGGAAAGGAACTTCGTCTATCCACATCCATAGCTCCCTATACCTACAAAATGCTTCGGGGGATAGATTTTTATTCCAAATACCTTCCTGAAATAAAAAGTTGTCCCAATATCACATGGATTCAGGACGAGGTCACCCATATTCAGGAAAATGAAGAAGGGGCTTTGGTCCAGACGAAGGGAGACACTTTTTCCGGCAAAACGGTTTTTTCCAGTATAGTGGATTGGGATTCCGTTTCCCAACAAACTAAATTCCCGGTTTTACAACAACACTTTTTGGGATGGTTCATTACGACCAAAGAACCTGTTTTCAACCCAGAAGAAGCCACATTCATGGATTTTTCCGTTCCGCAAAAAGGCAATACCCGTTTTATGTACGTGCTTCCTAACTCAACTACGGAAGCTTTGGTGGAATACACCCTGTTCTCTGAACACCTTTTGGAGAAAAATGAATACGAAGAAGCCCTGAAAAAGTATCTTCAAGAAAAATACAACAGTACCGAGTTTATCATCTCAGAAACAGAGTTTGGTAGCATCCCCATGACTTGCTATCCGTTTCACAAGCATAATTCCAATACAGTATTCCACATCGGTATTGCAGGAGGATGGGCAAAGCCCAGCACTGGGTTTACGTTTTACAATACAAGTCGACAAATCAAGGCTTTGGTTACCCACCTAAAACAGGAAAAACCCTTGGACACATTCCATAAAAAGAGTCGGTTTGGGTTTTATGACTCACTCCTGTTGGACATTCTCTATCGGGAGAATCATTTGGGACAATCCATATTTGAATCGCTGTTTGCCAAGCGAAAAGCATCCTTGATCTTAAAGTTTTTGGGTAATGGCACCCATCTCGGCGAAGAACTGCAGATTGTGACGGCTCCTAAACCATGGCCTTTTCTAAAGGCATTGTTTCGAAGATTTTTTTAGACGGTTCGCTTCATCAAGTTCTCCCCAAACTTTCGCAGCAGCTGTTTGTTGGTTTCGGGGATTGTCAATTGTTCCAAAACCTCAAACGCTTTTCTCGTATAGGCCTCGATTTCCATTTGGGTCGCTTCCACGGCACCGCTCTCCGTAAAAATGTGCTTTACCGCCTCGACTTTTGCCGCGGAGTCTTTCGGTTTGATGGAATAGAGGTGCAAGAGACTTTCCCGGTCTTCCTTGGTGGACTTTTCAAGTGATTTCAGGTACAAAAAAGTCTTTTTATTTTCCATGATATCGCCTCCCACCTGTTTCCCAAAGGTCTTGGGATCCCCAAAAGCATCCAGGTAATCGTCTTGAAGTTGAAAGGCAATCCCCAGATTTCTCCCAAACTCATACATGGCCTCGGCATCCTGATCGGATGCATGGGCAATGAGGGCGCCCATCTGCATGGCAGCAGCCACCAAAACCGAAGTTTTGTACTCGATCATCTTCAGGTATTCCGGAATGGTGACATCATCCCGGGTCTCAAAATCCACATCGTATTGTTGTCCTTCACAAACTTCAATGGCTGTCTTGCTAAAAAGCGCCGTGAGTTTTTTGAAGATCTCAGATGGATAACCTTCAAAAAACTGGTAGGACAGAATCAACATGGCATCCCCGGAAAGGATTCCCGTATTCAAATCCCATTTTTCGTGTACGGTTGCTTTTCCCCTCCGCAATGGGGCATCATCCATAATATCATCATGAACCAAGGAAAAGTTATGGAACATTTCTATGGCCAGGGCTGCATCCATGGCATCCTTTGCCTTTCCCCCAAAAACCTCGGCGGTCATTAGGGTAAGTATGGGCCGTAACCGTTTACCCCCCAAACCCAAAATATAATGTACGGGTTCGTACAGGTTCTTGGGTTCGGTCATTTGGGTTCTTGCCTTAAGATGCGTAACAAACTGTTCCCTATACTGACTAATGATATCGATATCTGACATGGAGCCAAAAATACGTGCAAAAAAACAAAAAACAACGGGTCAAGCAGCGGAATACTTTGACGGCTATCTCCATTGAAAATCCTGTGATCGTTCCATTTATCAAAAAAATCGCCCGAAAAATGCAATAGATTTGAAAAGCTTCGTCTTAACAGATAAAGCAAGCAATCCGTTTTTTTAAATGGCCGGCAAAACAGAGAACCGCAACAACCTGACCACTTTTTTCAATGAGGAATACCACTCATTGCGAATGTACGTGCAGTCCAAAATCCGAAATACATCGGAACGGGATGCCGAGGACATTGTCCAGGATGTGGCGCTCCGTATTTATTCGCGGGCCGATGACCTGAACCCCATAAACAACATTGGGGGATTTGTTTACAGCGCCATTCGCAATAGGATCATTGATATTATGCGAGGAAGAAAAGAGCATAAATATCCCTCGGAGGAAATTGACAAGCAGTGGCAGGATTTTGCAGAGGCCTTTTATGGCGATGCGGACAATTCCTACTCACCTGCATTGGAAGAGGAATTGAAAAAAGCCGTGGCAGCGTTGAAACCCGCTTACCGGGATATCATCATTGCCATTGACTTTGAAGGGTACACCTACAAAGAGATCGCGGAAAGGACCGGCATCCCAACCGGAACGCTCATGTCGCGAAGACACCGGGCCATGTCCGTATTATTGAATAATCTGGAAAATAGTAAAGAATTTAAAAGTATATAGTCATGGAATATAAAGAAGACATTGAAAAAAGTGTGGAAAGTAAAGTGGAATACTATGTGAAAAAAGTATTCAAGGTGATCGCAATGGTCATTTTGGGTATCCTTTTTCTCCTATTGGCCAATTATGTGTTGATGTGGTTATGGAACTGGTTGATGCCGGACATCTTTGGGCTGCCCACCGTAACCTACTGGCAAGCCCTGGGCATCTTTGTCCTGGCCAAACTCATTTTTGGCTTTGGCTTTGGGGACGATAAGGGTGGAAAAAAATCCCATCGGAAGAAAAAACATGGCTTCTCCAAAAAAAGATGTGGCTCGCTCAGGCGCGATTTCGACGAATGGAAACACTATGACCAATTCTGGAAAGAAGAAGGAGAAACCGCTTTTAAAGCATATGTGGAACGAATCAAAAACGAAAATCATGATACCGAGTAAAAAGAACTTTATCCAAGAACGTTACAAACGTCAATACAAATCCTTTTTCTGGACTTTACGATCTAAATCTCCCTCCCAGTCCAAAAGAGACACCCTATTTCGTCAACACATAGTTGGTTGGTCCCATTAAAGATCAACCTTTAAGTGCTCGTTAAAAAAATGTAAAACCTTGGAAACTTTTTTTGTTTTTAAAGTTTCCATTCCTACTTTTGCCCCCATTATGAGGGAAAAGATTATACAGAAGGCGACGGAACTTTTCATAAATCTGGGGTTTAAGAGTGTGACCATGGATGATTTGGCCAACGAGATGGGGATATCCAAAAAGACCATTTACTCCCATTTCAGAAACAAAAGCGAACTGGTTGAAGAGACCACAATGACCATGTGCGACTTTATAACCTGTGGCATAGACAACATTGTTTGTCTGCAAAAGAACCCCATTGAAGAACTCTATGAGATCAAAAAGTTTGTCATGGTGAATTTAAAGAACGAGAAAACCTCTCCCCTGTACCAACTGCAAAAATATTATCCCAAGATACATGGGTCCCTAAAGGAAAAGCAATACGAATCCATGCATGGCTGTGTACTGGAAAATGTAAAGCGGGGAATGGAAATGGAAATCTACAGGAGCAACCTTAATGTGGAATTTGTATCCAGAATCTATTTTTCAGGGGTCATGAGCTTAAAGGATGAAAACCTGTTTCCTTCCCAGATTTTTTCCAAACCTGATGTCTTGGACCAATATCTGGAATACCATCTAAGGGGCATCGTCACCCCTAAAGGACGAAAAATCTTAAACTCAATCATCAATTCAAACCAAGAATAAATGCGAACAACCTTAATCAGTTTACTACTATTGCTCCCATGGCTTTCCTCAGCGCAGGATACCATTCCCAGATTCAATCTGGAGGGGGCCATCCAATATGCCTTGGAACATAATTATAGTTCATTGAATGCAACTAGGGACCTGGACGATGCCCAGAAACAGAAATGGGAGACCATTGCCAGCGGTCTTCCCCAGATTTCAGGGGCCGTTAGTTATCAAAACCAATTGATACAACCTGTATCCCAGATTCCTGCCGAGTTTTTTGGCGGTGAACCGGGTACTTATCAGGAAGTGGTCTTTGGCCAGCCCCAATCCATGTCAGCTTCAGCAACACTAAAACAACAGATCTTTGATGGATCTTATATTGTTGGTGTACAGGCCACCAAAACCTTTTTGGACTACAGTCAAAACAACAAGGAGAAAACGGATTTGGACGTAAGAAAGGCGGTAGTGGAAGCCTATGGCAATGTGCTTTTGGCCAAGGAAAGTGTCCTCATCTCCGAAAATAACAAGGCTACTTTGGAGAAAAACCTGTACGAAACCAAACGGGTTTATGAGAATGGCCTGGGCGATGAGGAAAGCGTAGATCAATTGCAGATTACCCTTTCTTCGGTGGACAATCAGTTGAAAAACGCCAAACGATTGGAGATTATCACCCTCCAGATGTTGAACCTGGTTTTGGGGCTGCCCATTGAGACCCAAACGGTGTTGACCGAGAACTTGGACGACCTTACCCAAGAACAAATAGATTTGGGACTGTTGGACACCGAATTCAACATAGAGAACAACGTGGATTACAAACTGGCCACAAACCTCAACGAGCAACGTTACTTTGAGCTGAAATTGGCCAAGAGCAGGGCATTGCCCACCCTTAATGCTTTTGTAAGCTATGGCGGGAATTCCTTTAGTGACCGTTTCAACTTTTTAAGCAGCGGGCAACCATGGTTTGAATCATCCATTCTGGGTGTTGATCTCAACATTCCCATTTTCAGTTCTTTGGGAAGAAGCGCTTCCACACAACGGGCCAAAATTGCCTTGGAGAAGGCTAAAACCCAATTGACCGAGGCCGAAGAACAAATCTGGCTTCAATTGGAAAATGCCAAAAGCAATTACATACTGGCCATTGAGGAATATGGAACCTCCAAGCAAAACTTGGAGCTGGCCGAACGCATTGAAAACAAAAACCAAATAAAATATTCTGAAGGTTTGGCCACCAGCTTTGAGCTAAGACAGGCACAGACCCAATTATATACCAGTCAACAGGAATACTTGCAGTCCATGGTGGATGTGATCAACAAGAAAACCGAACTGGAAACCATCATAAATCAATAAACAAAAGAGAAAACCGTACCATCATGAAAAAAGCAATATATATAGCATTTATAACAGCAACTTTGGCTTCTTGCGGAGGTAGCAGTAAAAACTCGGTGGAGAGCGTTATAGAAAGTAACAATCTCGAGGCCATTAGGGCCAAGCATTCCGAGATTTCGCAGCAGCACAAGGCCTTGGAGATAGAACTAAAAACCTTGGACTCTGCCATTGCACAATTGGATGACAATGCCAAACTTCCATTGGTGACCACCTTTGAGGTAAACCCTGAGAAGTTTGTCCACTATTTGGAACTACAAGGTGATGTGACCACCAAGCAGAATGTGCTCATCTATCCAGAAATGGCCGGGACACTTTACCGCGTATACGTCAAGGAAGGACAAAAAGTGGCCAAAGGCCAAGTATTGGCTTCCATTGACGACGGTGGACTTTCCAGCCAATTGGCACAGGCAAAGACCCAGGCCGAACTCAGTAGAACCACTTTTGAGCGTCAGAAAAGGCTTTGGGAGCAAAACATTGGCTCCGAAATCCAATATTTGCAGGCCAAAACCACTTACGAAGCACAACAAAGTGCCGTAAAGCAATTGGAAAGCCAAGTGGGCAAATCCACTATCCGTGCGCCTTTTGCCGGTATCATAGACGATGTGATCAAAGATCAGGGTACCGTGGTAAGTCCTGGACCAGGTTCTGAGGTGTTCCGAATCGTAAACCTTTCCAACATGTACATTAAGGTAGAGGTACCTGAAAGTCACCTGCCCAACGTTACCCCAGGAAAAGATGTTCGCGTGTATTTCCCTGTATTGGGAGACAGTGTAATCACCAAAATTCGTCAGACCGGGAATTTCATCAACCCCAGCAACAGGTCGTTCACTGCGGAAATCCCTGTGCCAAGCCATGATGGAAAGGTAAAGCCCAACCTAACGGCAAAAGTGATGATCAATGATTACACCAGTGAAAATGCCATTCTTATCCCTCAAAGCATTGTCTCTGAAAATGCCGATGGGGAGCAATATGTGTTCTTGGTGGATGCCGATTCCATATCATCCGACCCTGTGGCCAAAAAAGTGGTCATTGAAACCGGCAAGACCCAAGGAGATTATGTAGAGGTACTATCTGGCATCAATAGTGGTGATGGCATCATAGACGAAGGGGCCCGTAGTGTAAAAGAAGGGCAAAAAGTAAAAATTAAGAACAATATATAGCCAGCCAGTTATGAGCAAACAAAAGAAAAGCGTAGATAAGGAATTTAGGCTGTCCTCATGGGCTATCGACAATAAAACGACCATGTATGTGCTGATAGCCGTTATCCTTTTTCTAGGAGCATCGGCCTATTTCAGTATGCCTAGGGAAAGTTTTCCCGAAATCAAGGAAACCAAGATCTATATCAGTTCCCTCTATCCCGGAAATACTGCCGAGGATATTGAAAAATTGATTACCGACCCACTTGAGGATGAATTGAAAACCGTGAGTAATGTTGTGGAGATCACCTCTACCTCCCAGGAAGATTATTCCATGATCATTGTGGAGTTTGATGAGAACATTTCCGTTGAAGGTGCCCTGCAAAAAGTAAAGGATGAGGTAGATTCAAAAACTGCGGGAGAAGATTGGCCCACATTCAACGGAGCCAAGGTAGAACCCAATGTTTTTGACCTGAGTCTATCCGAAGAGATGCCCATCCTGAACATCAACATTTCAGGGGACTACCCTGTGGACAAGCTCAAGGAGTACGGCGAGTACCTTGAAGATGAAATTGAAGGCCTACTCGAAATAAAACAAGTGGACATTCGTGGTGCGCAAGAGAAAGAAGTGGAAGTGGCCGTGGACATCTATAAAATGATGGCCGCCAAAGTGAGCTTCAACGACATCATCAATACCATCAGCAATGAGAACATGACCACCTCTGCGGGCAACCTCATTACCAGTGGGCAGCGTAGGACTATCCGTATTGTGGGTGAGATAGACAGGCCCAATGAACTGGAAAATTTTGTGGTGAAATCGGAAAATGGCAACCCCATTTATCTTAGGGATATTGCCAAGGTCACCTTCAAGGAAGAGGATAAGACCACGTATGCCCGTGAATATGGCGCTCCCGTGGTAATGTTGGACGTTAAAAAACGTGCTGGAAAGAATATGGTGGCCGCGGCCGAACAAATTCAGGTCATTGTGGACGATGCCGTCAAAAATGTATTCCCACAGGATTTAAAAGTGACCATTGCCAATGATCAATCTTCCAAGACCATAGGTCAGGTAGATGATTTGGTGAACAACATCATCTTCGGTATCATCTTGGTGGTAACCGTATTGATGTTCTTCTTGGGCTTCAAAAATGCACTATTTGTTGGTTTCGCCATCCCCATGTCCATGTTCATGTCCCTAATGATCCTGAACACCTTGGGCTATACCATGAACACCATGATTCTCTTTGGATTGATCATGGGACTGGGTATGTTGGTGGACAACGGTATTGTAGTAGTGGAAAACGTATACCGCCTTATGGACGAAGAGGGCATGTCGCGTATTGAAGCGGCAAAAAAGGGTATCGGAGAGATTGCATTCCCCATCATCATTTCCACCTTGACCACCGTGGCGGCCTTTGTACCCCTTGGATTATGGCCTGGAGTCATGGGGCAGTTTATGATCTATTTCCCGGTTACCCTATCCGTGGTATTGGGATCATCCCTCTTTGTGGCTATCTTCTTCAACTCCGTACTCGTGTCGCGATACATGACAACGGAGGACAAGAGTATGCCGCTAAAGCAGATTATTCGTATCACATCCATCATCTCCGTAATCGGACTTTTGATCATTCTGTTTGGAGGTGCTTATAGGGCTTTGGGGTCCTTAATGGTATTGACCGCTATAATGCTATGGATCTATAGACTCTTTTTGAGAAATTGGGCCAATGGGTTCCAAAACAAGGTATTGCCCAGATGGGAACGATTTTATGAGCGGACTTTACGTTACACCTTATCAGGTAGAAAACCCATCTTTATTGCCATCGGGACTTTTGTTCTCCTTTTGATTGCCTTTATGGGCTTTGGAGCCTCGGTGGGAAGCCAAAGGACCAAAGTGGAATTCTTCCCGGACAACACCCCCAACCAGATTATCGTATACATTGAGTATCCGGAAGGGACCGATATAAAAAAGACCAATACCATCACCAAGGATATTGAGCAACGGGTATTTGACATTGTCAATGCAGATGCCTATACGCATGGCGATTACAATTTCTTGGTAGAAAGCGGGGTCTCCCAAGTGGGTGAGGGTGCAGGAAATCCACAAACCGATGGAGGTTCATCCGCAGAGATGCCCCACCGTGGAAAAATAACCGCCACCATGCGGGAATACAAGTTTAGGGAAGGGGCTGACAGTAATGATCTTTTAAGAAAAGTTCAAGAGGCCTTGAAAGATGTATATCCCGGAGTAGCCATTTCGGTAGAGAAAGATGCCGTTGGTCCGCCAGCAGGGTATCCCATCAACATAGAATTGGAAGGTGATGATTATTCAGAATTGATCGTTGCCGCAGAGCAGATGCGGAATTTCATCAATACGAGGAACATTCCGGGTATTGATGAGCTCAAAATCGATGTGAACAAATCCAAACCCTCCATGTTGGTTGCCGTGGACCGCAAAAAGGCCGGTGAATTGGGTGTTGCCACAGGACAAGTGGGGCAACAGCTCCGTAACTCCATCTTTGGAGCCAAAGCCGGAATCTACAAGGAGGATGGTGAGGATTACGACATCTATGTACGTTTCAATGAGGAGAACAGATACAATACCAGCGCCATCTTTAACCAACGCATTACATTTAGGGATGCGTCTTCAGGACAGATAAAGGAAGTTCCAGTATCCGCTGTGGCCAAACAGGTGAACAGTACTGGTTTTAGTGCCATCAAGCACCGGGACACCAGACGTGTGGTTACTGTCTACTCTGCTTTAGCCCCCGGTTTTACGGATGCTGGTGCTATTGTAAATAAGATTCAGGAAGAGATGAACGATTTTGATGGGCTGCCATCGGATATCAAAGTCGACTATACTGGTCAGATTGAGGAGCAAAACAAGCAAATGGCCTTTTTAATGGGCGCTTTCTTTACAGGACTTGGTCTGATTTTCTTCATTTTGATCTTCCAGTTCAACTCGGTTTCCAAGCCTGGTATCATCATGCTCGCCATTTTCTTGAGTTTAATCGGGGTATTTGGAGGTATCGTCGCTACTGGAAGTGCTTTTGTGATCATGATGACCATGATGGGTATTATCTCATTGGCGGGAATTGTGGTGAACAACGGTGTGGTACTCTTGGATTATACCCAACTCCTTATCGATAGGAAGAAAGTAGCTTTGGATCTGGACGAGGAAGACCTTTTGGAACCCGAAGACTTTAAAGAAGCCGTGGTCAAAGGAGGTAAGGCAAGGTTGCGCCCTGTACTCCTTACGGCCATCACCACCATTTTGGGGTTGATTCCATTGGCAACCGGGTTCAACATCAACTTCTTTACCTTGATGAGCGAGTTTAACCCCTACATATACTTTGGGGGAGACAACGTAATCTTCTGGGGACCTTTGGCCTGGACAGTGATCTATGGTCTGTTGGTAGCCACCTTCTTGACCCTGATCGTGGTTCCCATCCTATTTACTTTGGTATACCGTATTAAACTGCGAATCCATAGAAACCAAAAAAGAAGGGAACAAAAGAAAAAAGAACAATTGGATATGGCCGCCTAGGTCACAAAAAAAGCCCCTGCCAATGGCAGGGGCTTTTTAATTAAATTGTTTTACATTACTTGTCAATCGATACGATTTCAGATTGGTTCCAGTTTTTTACACTGGCAATCCTATTGTCGCTGAAATCCACTTCCCTCAACAAATCGCCTTCCCAGAAAAACCATTTTCCAGTTCTCTGTCCATTAATATACGCCCCGGAAGCCATTTTCTTGCCTTCCGCGTTGTACATCAACCATTGACCGTGTAATTTTCCGTTCAGATAATAGCCGGTTTGGGCCATTTCTCCGTTTTCATGAAAATATGTTGCTTTTACCATTTTTCCCACTTTCTCAAAAGTCGGTTGGGTATCTTGCGGATACATATAAACCGAAAACATCACCGCCATAAAAAATATTGCTTTCTTCATAATACATTGGGATTTAAAATCTTGAACTACTTGTACTAACGCTATAAATTTATTTAAATTTTACATTAAATAAAGATTTACGTAACAATAAATTTACATTAAATTCATATTTAACTGAAATATAGATAGTTAACTTTTTAGTAAAATTGCATTTTATCCCGTTTATCGGTAAAAAAAGCACCCTTTTTGAATCAAACCTTTACGCTGGCCTATGATTGGATCGAGGTCAAAAGCTCTTTTATCAAAATCCTATGCCGATCAGGAAGGAGAAAATCCATATATCTAGCAATAAATTTTGGCATTCCTATTAAATTTGCCGTCTCATAACAAACATCATGTACAGAAGTAATACCTGCGGTGCATTAAGGGCATCACATATCGGTTCGGAAGTAGTTTTAAGTGGTTGGGTACACAAACTCCGTGACAAGGGTTTTGTGGTTTGGGTAGACCTTCGCGATCGCTACGGCATTACCCAATTGGTGTTTGATGAAGACCGCACCCCCAAAGAGCTTTTGGAACAAGCCAGGGAATTGGGTCGTGAAACGGTGATTCAGGTCAAGGGAGAGGTCATTGAACGGGCCTCAAAAAACCCAAATATCCCAACTGGGGAAATCGAGGTATTGGTCAAGGAACTTACCATTCTCAACAAATCCCTCCTGCCCCCCTTTACCATTGAGGATGAAACGGATGGCGGAGAGGACATCCGCATGAAATACCGTTACTTGGATATCCGAAGGAATCCGGTAAAGAACAAGCTTATTTTTAGGCACAAAGTAAGCATGGAAGTCCGAAAATACCTTTCGGAACAAGGATTCATCGATGTGGAGACCCCCTATTTGATCAAGTCTACCCCAGAAGGCGCGCGCGACTTTTTGGTCCCTAGCCGAATGAATGAAGGTCAGTTCTACGCCCTGCCCCAATCCCCACAGACGTTTAAGCAGTTGTTGATGGTCGGTGGGCTGGACAAGTATTTTCAAATTGTAAAATGCTTTAGGGATGAAGACCTACGGGCAGACAGACAACCCGAATTCACCCAGATAGATTGCGAAATGGCCTTTGTGGAACAAGAGGACATCCTGAATACCTTTGAAGGCCTTACCAAGCATTTGCTCAAGGAAATAAAAGGAGTGGAAATCGATGAATTTCCAAGAATGACTTTTGATGATGCCATGCGCCTGTATGGTAACGACAAGCCCGATATCCGTTTTGGAATGCAGTTTGGGGAACTGAACGCCGTGGCCCAACATAAGGAGTTCAACGTCTTTAACTCTGCCGAGCTGGTTGTGGGCATCGCTGTTCCCGGAGCAGCAAGCTATACCCGAAAAGAAATAGACGCCCTTATCGATTGGGTTAAACGCCCCCAAGTGGGTGCCAAGGGGATGGTCTACGTAAAATGCAACGAGGACAGTTCCTACAAATCATCCGTGGATAAGTTTTATGACCAAGATGATTTGGCCCAATGGGCCGAAGTCACTGGCGCAAAACCGGGCGACCTTATTTGTGTTCTTTCCGGGAACACCAACGAAACCCGTGCACAGCTCAGCGCCCTTAGAATGGAGTTGGCCGAAAGGCTCGGTCTAAGAAAACCGGATGAGTTCGCTCCTCTATGGGTCGTGGATTTTCCCTTGTTGGAACTGGATGAGGAAACCGGCACCTATCATGCCATGCACCACCCCTTCACCTCACCAAAACCCGGTCAATTGGAATTGTTGGACACCGACCCGGGAGCTGTCAAGGCCAATGCCTATGATTTGGTGTTGAACGGCAATGAAATTGGCGGTGGATCTATCCGTATCCACGATAAACAAGTACAGGCAACCATGTTCAAGCATCTAGGGTTTACCCCTGAAGAGGCCAAGGCCCAGTTCGGGTTTTTAATGGATGCCTTCCAATACGGTGCCCCGCCCCATGGTGGAATTGCATTTGGTTTGGACCGATTGGTGGCCATTTTAGGTGGACAGGAGACCATTCGCGACTTTATCGCTTTCCCAAAAAACAATAGCGGTAGGGATGTTATGATAGATGCTCCGGCGAGCATTGATGATGAGCAACTTAAAGAACTCCATTTAAAGTTGGATCTTTAAAACACAATCCCGCTTAAGCGGGATTTTTTAATACATTTAGGTAGTTTCATCAACCTCATGTCCAACCGAACAAAAAAAATATTCACGAAGTTTTTGAAATGGAGGTATAAAAATATCTCCAACAAAACTTTTGTGCACCTCATGAGTCTGGTAGTGGGTTTTTTGGCCGGGTTGGTGGCCGTTACCTTAAAAAACTTCACCTATTTTATCGAGTCCCTCCTTAAAATGGGAATCGTTTTTTCAGAAAATCAGCTCTACTTCATCCTACCCACCATTGGGTTGACGTTTGTGTATCTCTACGTAAAGTTTGTACACAAAAAGCCGATTCAGCATGCCGTGTCATCCATCATTTTCTCCCTTTCCAAAAAAGGCGGACTCCTATCGACCAAGGATATTTACGCCCCACTGATCACAGCTCCACTTACTGTAGGGTTTGGAGGGTCCGTGGGACTTTTGGGGCCAGCAGTCAAGTCCGGTTCGGCCATAAGTTCCAACCTTAGTCGTCTGTTTCATATTGATGCCAAGACCCGGTCCTTATTGGTTGCCTGTGCTTCGGCAGGGGCCATTTCATCCATCTTCCAATCCCCTATTGCCGCCATCATCTTTGCCGTGGAGGTATTCACACTGGATTTGACCATGATGTCCATGCTACCCCTACTTTTGGCATCAATTTCTGGAGTGCTCACCTCCTATTTCTTTTTGGGAAACGAAGTGCTTTTTAGTTTTTCCCTTACAGAAGGATTTGAATTGAAGGATACCCCATTTTATGTATTGTTGGGCGTGGGTACCGCCTTCGCCTCGATATATTTTACCAAGATGTACTTTTCCATACTCACCTTTTTCAAACGGTTCAAAAGCCCCAAGTACAAACTTTTGGTAGGCGGTATTGCCATAGGAATTATGCTTTATGCCATCCCTCCACTCTACGGAGAAGGTTTTGGTTTCATCAATAATTTATTGGATGGGGACCATTTAAAGGCTTTGGGAAAAACCCCGTTCGATGCTTATACGGATAACATTTGGGTAGTGATTGCCCTTTTGTTCGGCATTACCATTTTTAAGGCCATAGCCATGACCACGACCTTTGCCGCTGGTGGTGCCGGTGGAATCTTTATTCCCACCATGGTTATGGGAAGCGCGTTGGGCAATGTAGTGGCCAAGATCATCAACCATCTGGGGCTCGGATTTTCGGTATCGGAGAGCAACTTCACCCTGATCGGCATGGCCGGTTTGATCGCTGGGGTTATCCATGCGCCTTTGACCGCTATCTTCTTGATTGCTGAAATCACTGGAGGTTATGAACTCTTTGTTCCCTTGATGATTACGGCTTCCATCTCCTATCTCACCACCAAAAATGCGTTGGACTATACCATTTACACCAAAGAACTGGCAAAAATTGGCGCCGTACTATCCCACAATAAGGACCAAATGGTCTTGGGACTTATGGAAATGGACGATGTAATCGAGAAAAATTTCAAATCGGTACATCCAGAAATGTCCTTGGGGGATATGTTGCACGAATCCGTTTCCAAATCCAAAAGGAACATTTTCCCGGTGCTGGACGATGATAAAAAATTGATGGGCATCATTGTGTTGGATGATATTCGCCAATTTATGTTTGATCGAGATCTTTATGAAACCGTTCATGTAAAGAATTTAATGCATGCCCCTCCCGAGCATATCTTTTATGGAAAGGATACCATGAAACAGGTCATGAAAAAGTTTCAGGACAGTGGGGCCTGGAACCTTCCCGTTATCAAGGATGGTACATACGAAGGTTTTATTTCAAAATCGAAATTATTGACGGCCTATCGCCGAAAACTCATCAATTACACCCAATGAAATTCAAGCTCAAATATATCATTGTCCTTATCGTTCTGGCTTCCATTTCCTCCATCATATTTGGCTTTTCCATTGAAGAGGAACAACCTTCCACTGCCCACAAATATATCGGTTTGGGTACCATAGGACTGTTTTTGGTGGCCATGCCCCTTTTCCTGTTCAAGGAGAGCAAGGGCAAGAACATGAAAGACTACATGCTCACCAAGGACAACATAAAAAAAATGCAGGATCAAGAGCGCAAAAACACTGGAAAAGAATAATCTCATCAAGATTTAATGGTTATTTTACCTGATTAGACGTAAAATATCCTACATTCGTGCTTTAACATTTATTTTTTTTTAATGACCGGTACAGTAAAATTTTTTAATGGATCCAAAGGTTATGGGTTCATTACCAACGACGACACAGGAAAGGACATCTTTGTTCATGTTACAGCATTGAACGGGGTGGAATTGAACGAAGGCGACAAAGTAGAATACCAAGAAGAAGAAGGAAGAAAAGGAAGGGTTGCTGCACAAGTGCAAGTAATCGGATAATTATATTTTATTTTGAAAAATTTCGAAGCCCTGGCCCATGCCGGGGCTTTTACTTTAGTTGAGGTTTCTTCTTTGGATAAAAAAACGTTTCAGTAATTCCGAAGCCTCGTTTTCCATAATTCCACTGACCACTTCCGTTTTGGGGTGCAGATGGCCTCCCATGACATTGAATCCTCGCTCCAAATCGGCCGCCCCATAGACAATCTTTGAAATTTGGCTCCAATATAGTGCCCCAGCACACATTTGGCACGGTTCCAAGGTCACATAGAGTGTGCAACCATGCAGATACTTACCGCCAAGAAAATTTGATGCCGCTGTTATGGCCTGCATCTCGGCATGGGCCGTTACATCCTTCAATCGCTCCGTGAGGTTATGGGCACGTCCAATAATCCGGTTGTCCACTACTACGATGGCCCCCACGGGAACTTCACCCATTTCATAGGCCATTTCGGCCTCTTGTAGGGCTTTTTTCATAAAATAGGTGTCGTCAAACGGGTTCTCCACAATTTTTATTGAAACTTTTCATCAAAAGGCTAAGCTAAGCATAAAATAATTTTACCTATTATAGGTACTTTTGTTTTTTATTCGTTGGAAACGCTTTTAACACATATCAATTCCCCGGCAGACCTTAAAAAACTGCCTTTGGATAAACTACCCAAACTCGCCCAAGAGCTTCGGGAATTTATTATTGATATTGTTTCTACAAAAGAAGGCCATTTGGGGGCCAGCTTGGGAGTTGTGGAACTCACCATAGCCCTCCATTATGTTTTTGATACTCCAACAGATAAGCTTATATGGGACGTGGGCCATCAAGCCTATGGCCACAAAATATTGACCGGTAGAAAGGAAATTTTCGAAACCAACAGACAACTTGGTGGAATAAGCGGATTTCCCAAACGTAGTGAAAGCCCATATGATGATTTTGGCACCGGACATAGCTCTACGGCGATATCGGCCATTTTGGGAATGGCCATGGCCTCCAAACTAAGTGGGGAAAACTCCAAACAGCACATTGCCGTGGTGGGCGATGCCTCCATAGCCAGCGGCATGGCCTTTGAAGGATTGAACCATCTTGGGGTCACCAATGTAAATGCCCTCATCATCCTAAATGACAATGCCATAGGCATAGACCCCAGTGTAGGGGCCCTAAAAAAATACCTCACCAACGTGAAAGCCGGTACGGCCAAGGATGAAAATATTTTTGAATGTTTGAACCTTGATTATTCCGGTCCATTGGATGGACATGATGTAAAACGCCTTGTGGAAGAATTGCAGCGCCTAAAGGAAGTGGATGGCCCCAAACTCCTTCATATCATTACCACCAAAGGAAAAGGCTTAAAAAAAGCGGAAGAAGATCAGGTGGTTTACCATGCCCCCGGAAAATTCGATAAAGTTACCGGGGAACGCCTCAAGAAACCCCAAGAGGCCCAACCCCCGAAATACCAGGAAGTATTTGGGCATACCTTGGTGGAATTGGCCCAAAAAAACAAGAATATAGTGGGCATCACGCCTGCCATGCCCACAGGAAGTTCCCTTAAATACATGATGGAGCAAATACCCGATCGGGCATTTGATGTGGGCATCGCGGAGCAACATGCAGTGACCTTGGCCGCCGGGATGGCCGCACAAGGGCTTATCCCATTTTGCAATATCTATTCCACCTTTTTGCAACGTGCCTATGATCAGGTCATCCATGATGTGGCCCTCCAGAACCTCCCGGTCATTTTTTGCTTGGATAGAGCTGGACTGGTAGGTCAGGACGGTCCCACGCACCATGGTGTGTTTGATATTGCATACTTAAGATGCATTCCCAATCTTACCTTATTTGCCCCCATGAACGAAATGGAACTTAGGAACATCATGTACACGGCCCAATTGGGCATGGATGGACCCATCGCCATTCGATACCCCCGGGGACAAGGTGTAACCATTGACTGGAAAAATGAATTGGAACCCACTCCATGGGGAACAGGGCGTTGCCTCAAGGAAGGGTCAAAAATAGCCGTCCTTACCGTGGGTCATATTGGAAATGAAATTTCCCGGTTATTGCAAACACTTGACCAAACCGATGCCATTGGCCATTACGATATGCGTTTTGTAAAGCCCTTGGACCAAAAACTGTTGCGCACCATTTTTAAGACGTATGATCATATCATTACGCTCGAGGATGGTTGCGAGATAGGTGGGTTTGGTTCCGCGGTACTGGAGTTTGCCAATGCAGAACAATATGTGAAACCTGTTACAATTTTTGGCATTCCAGATAGGTTTGTTGGTCATGGAACAATTCCGCAGACGCATAAACTGGCTGGCATAGATTTTGAAACCATTCATTCTTTTATACAATCAACCTTAGACCAATGCGAATAATCTGTTGTTTACTCCTCTTCCTAGCCGTCTCCTTTTCCGCCAATGCCCAGATCAATCGTTTAAAAGTTTTTGAACCCGACAGTACCGAGACCGGCTTTCGGGTGGTACGGATAAAGGATGTCAAACTCAAGTACCTCACCCGTAGTGCAAAACTGACCGACCCAAGAACGGTGCTTAATCGGGTAAAACCCATTAAAAGGTGGTACAAACGCTTTGTACCCCATTCCTTTTGGGATAAAAAGAATGCATTTGGCCTTAATATCAATGAAGTTTCCTTTGTAAATTGGAATGCTGGGGGTGACAATTCCGTATCTGCCTTGGCCAGTGCCGACTTTGAACGAAATTACAAATTCCGGTACCTGAACTGGAAAAATGAGGTGAAACTACGGTACGGCCTCAACGCCCAAGAAGGGAGGAAACTGCGAAAAACGGACGATCAAATACGATTATCCTCTACCATAGGTTTTAGAAAAGACACCATCACCAACTGGTACTATTCGGTAAAAGCGAATTTCAACACCCAGTTTTCCAACGGTTTTAAATATCCCGACCGGGAAAACCCGATTTCCAGATTTATGGCTCCCGGTTATCTTTTTGTCGGTATTGGTACCTCCTATATTCCCCAAAATGAAAAATTCAACCTCTACATTTCTCCCGCTACCTTGAAATCTACCTTTGTTTTGGATGAAACTTTGTCCAACCAAGGTGCATTTGGGGTGGATGAGGGAGAAAATGTATTTCTGGAACTTGGTTTCCTCGTTACCAACACCTGGGAAAAGGAAATCCTTAAAAATGTGTTGATGAACCATCGCATCAACCTTTATACGGATTATGTAAGGAGTTTTGGCAACGTGGATGTGGATTGGGAAATGACCTTCAACCTAAAAGTCAATGAATATATGAACGCCATGATCGGCACCCATGTGATTTTTGATGATGACATTAAGTTTGACGAAGTGGTAGCTGAAGATGGTACGATAACCGATCCGGGAATATCCAAAATACAGTTTAAGCAGATTTTAGGGGTAGGCCTTAGATACGCCTTCTAAATTTTCCGGCCGGTCAACTTATCATGGATGTGTACCGCCGCACTATCCGATAGACTGGCCACAAAACAGCTGGTGTCCAATAAAATCTTGTATACAGAGGCATCCGTGTTTCTGTAATTTTCAGGCAAGCTCTTGATCAATAATCCATCATAATTGTTGGCACGGTCTTCCTTTTTTCGGATCAAGGCCGTAGTATACATGTCCAATAGGTCCGCAATGATTCGATACCCTGCCAATTCCTTATCGATCACATGGGCAGATTGGTAGATTTTTTCAACACTCAACTTTAGAATATCATCTATTTGTGCTTTGTACTTCCCCTTGTCCAAAAGTGCTGCGCCAAAATCTCCCTTTAAAATGGTTTCCTCGTTGTTCACAAAGACTTCGACGGCATCGCTGATCAAGGTGTTTATGGTCATGGCCCTCAAATAGCTCAACCGGTCACTGGAGCTGGTCATGGCCCCATATTTTTTGGTGTTGATGTTGTCCTTCACCAACTTGATCAAATATTCCAACGCATATTCCTCTGAAATCAAACCCAAATTGATACCATCCTCAAAATCGATGATGGTATAGCAGATGTCATCCGCCGCCTCCACTAGATAGGTCAAAGGGTGACGGTAATAGCCCATTTCCGGATTATGGGGATTGGGAACAAGTCCAATTTCGTTCACCACTTCCATGAAAAAATCCTTTTCGGATTGAAAAAAGCCAAATTTCTTGTCCGCTATATGCCGAGAGGGCTTTTTGGGCAACGAAGCTTTGGGGTACTTCATAAAAGCTCCCAAGGTGGCATAACTGAGTCGCAACCCACCCGGCACACCGTCCCTGGATTCGGTCAACAGTTTAAATCCATTGGCGTTCCCTTCAAAATCAATCAGGTCTTGGTATTCCACCTCGGAAAGAACCTCTTTATATTTTCTCCCATTCCCCTGCGCAAAATAATTTCCAATGGCCTTTTCCCCGCTATGCCCAAAAGGAGGATTTCCTATGTCATGGGCCAAGGCCGCCGCGGCAACAATAGCACCAAAATCATTAAACTGATACCCATGCACTTCCGATAGAAACGGATATTTGGAGAGGATCTTCTGTCCTGCTATTCGCCCCAGACTTCTCCCCACCACAGAAACCTCCAAACTATGGGTAAGCCTCGTATGCACAAAGTCTTTGTTGGAACCTACACTAATGGGCATGGGAACCACTTGGGTCTTGTCCTGAAGACTTCGGAATGCCGAGGAGAAAATAATGCGGTCGTAATCCACTTCGAACCCTAAACGGGTCTCGTTTTGCTCTTTTCGCAATCGTTTATGGGTATCGCCGTGGCGCCGTAGTGAGAGTAATTGTTCCCAGTTCATATTGGTGCAATATACGCTGAACCTTGGGTACGTTCCAAGAAAAACCTTGTCCCGTATTGCCCTTTAGACTCACAAAAGTTTAATGATTCCTTAATTTTTACATTACACTAAAGACATCCCATTAGGGCATTTTTGTCAGATTACAGCATTACAGCTAAGGTTTTCGTTACGGATATTAGTTTTTGTCGACTATTCTTCGAAATCCTAGGGCTACCTTTTCAATAAGGTAGCCTTTTTTATTCACCTCCTATCTTTAATATAACATACAGAAAACATTAACTTAACATTGGGTGCTGTTCTTTGCAGCGACAAAAACTAGTACTGTAATGAATATCAAAAAGTTAGCCCTAACAGGGTCTTTCTTTATTTTCTTATGCACCCATTTTTCCCACTCACAAGATTTAAGTTCATCAACTTTTGGTAAAGGAGTATTGAACATTGTTGGCAAGGATAGCACTTGGAGCTCCAAAGTTGGGGCAAGAATGCAACTTCTGGCCATTGCCAATTGGGAAAATAGTGAAACTGATGGGTTACAAAACCCAGAACAGAATTTCTTGGTGCGTAGGGCCAGATTAAAATTTGATGGGTTTGTATACACGCCAAAGCTTCGATATAAAATTGAATTGGGGCTCTCCAACCGCGATATTTCAGGAGGCTCCCAATTTACGGGAAACACGCCCAGATATATCTTTGATGCCGTAGTGAAATGGAACTTTTATGAGAATTTCGAACTGTGGTTTGGGCAGACCAAACTCCCCGGGAACATAGAGCGTGTTATTTCTTCCGGAGACCTCCAACAGGTAGATCGCTCCTTGCTCAATTCTAAGTTCAACATTGATCGGGATATGGGGTTCCAACTAAGGCATTATTTCAACTTGGGAAAACAGGCTTTGATTAGGGAAAAGTTCGCCTTCTCCCAAGGGGAGGGGAGAAATGTTACCGCAGGCAACCTTGGAGGACATCAGTATACCTCCCGTCTGGAATTCCTTCCCTTTGGAAAATTCCAGTCCAAAGGTGATTATAAAGGGGCCGATCTGGCACGGGAAGAAACCCCTAAATTGATGGTAGGCGCTACATACGACCTCAACAAAGATGCCGTAAAGACCCGGAGCAACATAGGTACATACATGTTCACCGATACCGGTTTCCATGAAACGGATATCTCCACTTTCTTTCTTGATTTTATGTTCAAGTACAAAGGATTCTCCCTCATGGGGGAATATGCCCACCGTGATGCGGATGACCCCATTGCCAAAAATTTGGATGGTACCGAAACCGGGGACGTTGTGCAAATTGGAAACGGATTGAACCTTCAAACTGGATATCTTCTTAAAAAGGACTGGGAACTATCCGCTAGGTTTACCAGCATAAAATTAGACGAAAACGTTACCGGAAAAAATCCAGCGAAACAGTATACACTCGGACTTTCAAAATATATTGTAGGCCATAAACTAAAACTGCAAACTGATCTTAGTTATCTAACTGTTGATCAAGGAACTGATGAGTTAATGTTCCGGTTACAGTTGGATGTTCACCTGTAAAAGATAACCTTAACATAACTTAATCATAGGGCATTCTCTAGATATTTGAAAAATTTTTTGGACTTTTAATTACACTATGGATAGTATTTACTTTTTGATTATGGTCGCCTTGGCGGCCTTGGCCATAGCCGACCTTGTGGTTGGTGTCAGCAATGATGCGGTAAACTTTCTTAATTCGGCCATTGGTTCCAAGGCAATTTCCTTTAGGACCATTATGATCGTGGCCAGTATAGGTATTGCCTGTGGCGCTATTTTTTCCAGTGGTCTAATGGAGGTGGCCCGAAAGGGTATTTTTAATCCCGGGCAATTCTATTTTGATGAAATCATGTTCATTTTTATGGCTGTGATGATCACTGATATTCTGCTTCTTGACTTTTTCAACACCCTGGGCATGCCCACCTCTACAACGGTATCCATAGTCTTCAACCTTTTGGGTGCGGCCGTAGCCATGGCCTTGATCAAAATCGGGGCGCAAAATGGGAATTTCACGGATGTAATCAACTACATCAATACGGATAAGGCCATTGAAATTATTATAGGCATCCTTTCGTCCGTTGTCATTGCATTTACCATTGGGGCTTTGGTGCAATGGGTATCAAGACTTTTGCTATCCTATGATTTTCAGAAAAAACCCAAATGGACCGGAGCTATTTTTGGAGGTGTTGCTCTTTCGGCGATTACCTATTTTATCCTGATAAAAGGGATTAAAGGAACTCCCTTTGCCGACCAAACCTATGGTTTTATCAACGGCATGACCATCAAGGATTTTTTAGAGACCCAAGTGTACGGGGTCGTAGTGGTGAACTTCATGATCTGGGCCCTTATTTCCTACGTGCTCATCATGTTTGCCAATACCAATATCTATAAGTTGATCATTGGTGTTGGAACTTTTGCATTGGCATTGGCCTTTGCCGGAAACGACCTTGTCAATTTCATTGGAGTACCTATTGCTGCTTGGCAATCCTATGAAGCTTGGGTGGTTTCTGGAACCCCTGCTTCCGAATTTAGTATGGAAATCCTTGCTACAAAAGTGGAAACCCCTACGCTGCTTTTGTTCATATCCGGAATGATCATGGTGGCCACCCTTTGGTTTTCCAAAAAAGCACGTTATGTTGCCGACACGGAAATCAATCTCTCACGTGAAGGCGAGGCCAAGGAACGGTTTCAACCCAATTACTTGTCCAGAAGTCTTGTACGGTACTCCATTGCCGTATCTGAATGGATAACTTCCATAGTCCCTCCTTCAGTACAGGGCGCCATCGACAAAAGATTCAAAAAACCTGTAATCAACCTATCCAAGGATAAAGTGTTGCACTTACCTGCTTTTGATATGATCAGGGCATCTGTCAACTTGATGGTAGCAGGTATCCTGATTTCAGTGGCCACTTCCTATAAACTCCCCCTTTCCACCACCTACGTAACCTTTATGGTAGCTATGGGAACCTCTTTGGCCGATAGGGCTTGGGGGGCCGAAAGTGCCGTATACAGGGTAGCAGGGGTTCTTAATGTTATTGCCGGATGGTTCAGTACCGCCATTATAGCGTTCATTGCCGCAGGGACCATTCTAACGCTAATCAGTTTTGGTAAAGGTGCCGCAATTGCCATTCTTTTGTTTGCAGCAGTGCTTCTTTTGGTAAGAAACTATATCTCCTATAATAAGAAAACCAAGGAAATCAAGGTGGAAGACCGTTTGAGAAGAGCCGAAAGCAGCTCCATACAAGGTGTGATAGAGGAAAGTGCCGCCAACATTGCCAACGCCGTTAAGCGTAGTAACAGAATCTACTCCAACTCCATCAATGGATTGGCCAAACAAGATTTGAACTTCTTAAAGAAGAACAAAAAGCAGAGCAGCAAACTTTCTTCCGAGATTGAGGACCTCCGTGAACACACCTTCTACTTTATCAAGAACCTTGAGGAAGCCCATATTGGCGCCAGTAACTTTTACATCAATGCGATGGGCCATTTGACCGATATGTCCCAGTCCCTTGAATACATTGGAAAAGTGAGCTTTAACCATGTGTACAACAACCATAAAAAATTAAAGTACAACCAGATAAAGGAGCTCAAGGAAATCGACCAGAAACTACAGGAGATTTTTGACAGGACCCAAGAAACCTTCGAAAAGAAATCCTTTGACAAGATTGACGCCATCCTGAATTCCAAGCAAGAACTGTATGATCTGGTATTGCAAAAAATTGATCGTCAGGTCTCAAGAACCCGAACCGAGGAGTCCAGTCCAAAAAATACAACTCTGTATTTCTCCCTATTGTTGGAGACACGGGACCTAATGACCGCCATGATGGATCTTTTGGAGCAGTATTATCAAGAATACGACAGTTCCGTTCCTCCTGCCAAGATAGAACAGGAGCAGTAAGCAACAATATCATTGCATAAAGTACTATCTTGTACCTAAAATTTTAGGTACAAGATGGTCAAATATGCGTTTTTCACCTTCCTAATTACATGCGTAACGGTCCATGTTGGCAATTCCCAAAAACTGCCAACGGCCGATAAAGTACTTGAAAAGGCCATTGCCTTCCATGACCCCGATGACAACTGGAGCTATTTTGATGCCTCTTTTAAGGTGATTATGGAGTCCCCCAATGCACCGAAGCGTACCAGTACCATAAAAGCCGATTTTGTCAACCAAGAATTTGTGTTGGAGGTGGAGCAGGATGGCAACGCCTATTCCTATGACATGAGCAAGGACAATTGCTCAATAACCCTAAATGGCAACAAAGAGTTTTCAAAAGCAGATGCAGAGAAATTTAGGTTATCCTGCGAACGGGGCAGGACCATGAAAAATTACTATACCTATCTGTATGGGCTTCCCATGAAGCTAAAAGACCCTGGGACACTATTGGATGGAAAAGTGGAGGTAAAAACCTTTAAGGGCAAGGAATATCTTGTCTTAAAAGTTCGATATGATGAAAAAGTAGGCAGCGATACCTGGTATTTCTATTTTGACCCGAAGACCTATGCCATGGAAGTGTACCAATTTTACCATGATGAAAGCAAAAATGACGGGGAATACATCCTTTTGGAAGGGTTGGAAGAAATCAACGGGATACAAATGCCCAAGACACGGGCTTGGTATTTAAACAAGGATGACAAATATCTAGGAACGGATATTCTTTCCAAAGACTTACCCTAGGTTCTCCTAACGATAAAAGTTCATCTCGTCCATATATTTCCAGACGACATCGGGAAGTAATGGTCTTATATTTTTCCCATTTTTATGTTCCCTACGGATAAAAGTGGATGAAATTTCCATGATGGGGGCAGCCACCCGCACCACCTTGGGATGGTCCTTGAACTGCAGCTCCACCTCCCCTTCCGAAACGCGAGGATAGACATATAAGGAATACTGTTCCAAAATGGTTTCGTAGTTTTTCCATTTATGGAAACTTTTCAGGTTGTCCTCTCCCATGATCAGGGAAAACTGATGGTCTTCCCCATATCTTTCATCCAAATGCACCAAAGTGTTCACGGTATAGTTGGGCTGAGGCAGGTCAAACTCAATCTTGCTGGGTTTCAACTTGGGGTATTCCTGTACGGCCTCATATACCATTTGATACCGATGGTGGTCATCCAAAAGCGATTGCTTGGTCTTGAACGGACTTTGCGGGGTGATCACAAACCAAACCTCATTCAGATCGGAAAACTCCACCAGATGGTTGGCAATGACCAAATGACCTATATGAATGGGGTTGAATGTTCCAAAGAAGAGCCCTACCTTCTTCATAAGCTATTCCTCTTTTGCATCTGGAATCTTGGCCCCAACATATTCGGCAACCAATTCATGGGCTTCTTTAAGGGCCGTATCCAAATCATAATTCTTGATGATACGGTCAAACTGGGGAGCCGTGGCCAATTCAACCGAGGCCTTGGCCACCCGCATATTGATCTTATCCTCACTTTCCGTGCTACGCTTTTTAAGGCGAATCTTGAGCTCGTCCACACTGGGTGGCTTCACAAAAACGGCCAAAGTCTGTTCGGGGAATTTCTTTTTGATACGGAGCCCCCCGACCACATCAATATCAAAAATGACATTCTTGCCTTCGGCCCACAAACGTTCCACCTCACTCTTTAAGGTGCCGTAAAAATTATCGCGATACACTTCTTCCCACTCCAAAAAATCTTCTTCCTTGATATGCCTTTTGAACTCGGAAATGGACATGAAGTAATAATTTATCCCATGTTTTTCCTTACCCCTTCGCGGTCTGGAGGTGGCCGAAACCGAAAAAGCCAAGTTTAGTTCGGGTTGTTCCAACAAGTGTTTTACAATAGTTGTTTTCCCGCTTCCCGATGGGGCCGAAAAAATAATGAGTTTCCCTCCTTGCGTCATAATACATTCAGCATTTGTTCCTTGATTTTCTCCAGTTCATCCTTCATCTGCACCACCACTTGTTGCATGGGGGCATAATTGGCCTTGGAGCCAATGGTATTGATTTCCCTTCCTATTTCCTGGGAAATGAATCCCAGCTTCTTGCCATTGGAATCATCGGAGTTCAAGGTGGTTTCAAAATAATTCAAATGGTTGTCCAGACGCACCTTTTCCTCAGTAATGTCATATTTCTCCAAATAGTAGATGAGCTCCTGTTCAAAACGGTTCTCATCCACTTCCACTTGTAGATCCGATACGGCTCGTTCCAAACGCTCACGCACGCTGGCCAAACGTTCAGGGTCAAGGGATTTCACCTTATCCAACAAGGCTTTCAGGTTGGCCAAACGTTCCACAAAATCCTTTTCCAAAACCTTGCCTTCCTCATTTCTGAATTCGATTATTTTGGACAGGGCCTGGTCAAGGGCTTCCTTGATGGCTTTGTACTCTTCAACATCAATGTCGTTCTTGTCAGTTTTCAGGGTGTCCGGCATACGCAAGGCCAGTTCCAAGAGCTTTAAATCGTCACCCTGGGCAATCGCTGACAACTGTTCCATATAATTCCTGACCACCCCTTGGTTTACTTCGGCAGTGGTTTCTTCCCCAGTAATTTCCACATAAAGGCTTAGATCAACCTTTCCCCTGATCAGGACATCGGCTATCATCTTTCTGAACTCCAACTCTTTTTCCCGAAAGGTTTGGGGAATCCTAGCGTTGATATCCAAATTTTTACTGTTGAGCGATTTAAGCTCTACCGTAATTTTTTTTGATGGAAGCTGTACAACATGCTTTCCAAAGCCGGTCATGGATTGAATCATATGAAACGATAAATTTTGCCAAAGGTAACCAAAATAGGTATTGGCCCTTTAACTACTGCTTGTTGAAGATAGAGGGTAACTTTAGTCCAGCTCCCTTACCCAAATGTTCCTATAGCTTACCCTACTATTGTCTTGGTGGTCCTGCAACATCAATGGTCCCTTTCCATGTGGAGGGTTCTTGGGCCACCCAATGTACGGTGTGGTTCCCTTGATCTCTACATGATCTTGGATCAACACCCCATTTTGGATCACCGTGAGTATCCCCGATTTGGTTTTTTGCCCTTTTTCAAACTCCGGGGCATGGTAGATGATATCGTAGGTATTCCACTCCCCTGTTGGCACGGAGGCCATGGCCAGGGGCACATGCTGCTTATACACCGACCCCACCTGACCGTTCACGTAGGTATCATTGCCGTTGTTGTCCAGCACCTGTACTTCATACAAACCCGATAAAAAGATACCGCTATTGGCGCGGTTTTGTCCTTTTCCATTTACTTGGGCCGGCGACTTCCATTCAATGTGCAATTGGATGCTCCCAAAATTCTGTTGGGTCTGGATATTGCCTGTTTTGTCCTTTACGGTCATGCTCCCATCCTTGTTCAGCGTCCATTTTGCAGCAGTACTGTCCGTGGTGCTGATCCATCCGTCTAAATTGGAGCCATCAAAAAGAACAATGGCATCACTGGGTGGTGCACCATTACTTCCCGGCACCACTTTTGGAGGAACGGGTTCATAAACCTCGGTGGCTTCTGGTTGGGTGGGTTCTTTCTCTTGACCGAAGGCAAAAGCCCCAGTTAAGACGCACAGGGCCAAAAGGGCATTCTTGCTTGTCATCATATTATAGCTCCTTTATTTTAATATTTCTGAACGCCACAATATTTCCGTGATCTTGCAACCCAATCTTTCCGGTTTGATAGGCCCCGAAACCTTCCCATCCTTTAAATTTGGAATTGGCAACCATCTCATCCCATTCCGGACCATGTACCGGAAACTCCACAACCTTTTTACCATTAAGGACCACTTGTCCTTGATTGGTTTTATGGTTGATGGTCAATTCCACTAGATTCCATTCGCCTACAGGTTTTACTGTTTTTTCCGATACGGCAATCATATCGTACAAAGCTCCAGCTTGATGGGTAGTTCCATTTTTGCCATCAGGATGCCCTTCATTATCCAATACCTGAATTTCCGGACCTGTTGCATAAGGTGCTCCATATTTCTCGTCTTCAAATATTCCATAGAAAATTCCACTGTTCCCTCCTTCGGAAATTTTCCACTCCAAGGACAGTACAAAATTCGTATAGTCCTTATCTGTGACAATATCATACACCTCCCCTTTCTTTCTTTCCTTTGGTGGATAGTACACCATGGCGCCATCTTCCAGCTTCCAAGGTTCTCCTATCTCACCTCCGTTGTATAAATGCCATCCATCAAAGGAAGAGCCATCGAACAAAACCGTCCATGTGGGTTCTTGCTGTGTTTTCGTTACCTCTTGTGCAACTTCTTCGGTTGCATTCTCCTTGGGCTTTTCCTTGCAGGCAAACAATACTGCAAGTGCCATCAATACGATTGCTTTTTTCATATTCCTAATATTCTTTTAAGTTTTTCCGAATCCACTGCCGAGCCTGCAAAATCATCAAAGGTCTTGGTCGTGGCCTCAATAATATGATCTTGAATGAACTTGGCACCCTCACGTGCACCTTGTTCAGGGCTTTTTATGCAACACTCCCACTCCATGACGGCCCAAACATCGCAACCGTATTGGGTCAATTTGGAGAATATGGTCTTAAAATCGATTTGTCCATCACCCAAAGAGCGATATCTCCCAGCTCTATCTCCCCAATCATTGTAGCCACCAAAGGCCCCTTTCTTTCCTGTTGGGTTAAACTCAGAATCCTTTACGTGAAACGATTTTATAAACTCGTGATAATGGTCTATGTAAGCGATATAATCCAGTTGCTGCAACACAAAATGACTTGGATCGTAAAGAATATTGACCCTTTTATGGTTGCCTGTCGCCTCCAGAAAGCGCTCAAAGGTATCCCCATCATGCAAATCCTCCCCGGGGTGGATCTCATAGCATACGTCCACACCTTCCTCATCAAAATGGTTCAATATGGGCATCCAACGCTTGGCCAGTTCCTCAAATCCCATTTCCACCAAACCGGCCGGTCTTTGGGGCCAAGGGTGTGCTGTGTGCCAGAGCAATGCTCCCGAAAAGGTGGCATGGGCGTTCAATCCCAGTCTTCGGCTGGCCGTCGCTGCCTTTTTAACGGTCTCTATGGCCCATTGTGTCCGCTCCTTGGGTTTGCCCTTGAGGGCGTCCGGCGCAAAATTATCGAACATGATATCGTAAGCAGGGTGCACCGCCACCAATTGTCCCTGTAAATGGGTGGACAATTCGGTGATTTCCAATCCGTAGGAGTTTATCTTTCCTTTGAGTTCATCGCAATAATCCTGACTTTCGGCCGCTTTGTCCAAATCAATTAGAAAGGATTCCCATGTAGGAATCTGAATCCCTTTATATCCTAGACCCGAGGCCCATTCGCAAAGCCCATCCAAAGAATTGAACGGTGGCTGACTGTCCACAAATTGTGCTAAAAAAACAGCCGGTCCTTTAATTGTTTTCATTTAAGTTGAGTTTTTGGAATTTATAAATCCATTCATTTTTAGGATTTATCCTCTATATTTAAGAAAAATATCATGGTGTTCTCACTTCCCATGAATAAAGACCTAAATATAGGGATTAGCCAACAATTAAAACAGTAGAATGGTGAATGATGCCAAAGTTTATGATGCCATTGTGGTAGGCACGGGAGTCAGTGGCGGTTGGGCCGCCAAGGAACTCTGCGAAAACGGACTAAAAACCTTAGTGCTGGAACGTGGCCCCATGGTAAAACATGTGGAGGATTACAAAACCATGAACGATGATCCGTGGGACTACCCCTTTAAAGGCGAACTAAGCCGTGCTGACAAAGAAAAGTACCACAAACAGTTACGGGTGGGATGGGCTCCCAGGGACGATGTAAAACATTTCTTTGTGAATGACCTGGAACATCCCTATCAAGAAACCAAACGTTTTGATTGGATACGGGGCTATCAGGTAGGTGGCCGTTCCTTGATTTGGGGACGACAAAGTTATCGTTGGAGCGATATTGATTTTGAAGCCAACAAAAAAGAGGACATTGCCGTGGATTGGCCCGTTCGTTACAAGGACATTGCCCCTTGGTATGATAAGGTTGAATCCTATATTGGGGTAAGTGGACAAGCCTTGGGACTCAAACAATTACCCGACGGACAATTTCAACCTCCCATGGAGTTGAATTGTGCCGAAAAGGAACTACAACAGGCTTTGACTTCCAATTTTGAAGATGGCAGGCTCCTGACCATTGGCAGAGTGGCCCACATCACAGAAAAAACTGCGGAATTTGAAGGTCGCGGACCTTGTCAATATAGAAACCGATGCTGGAGGGGATGTCCCTTTGGAGGTTATTTTAGTAGTAATTCCTCTACGCTTCCTGCCGCGGAACGGACCGGAAACATGACGTTAAGACCCAACTCCATCGTCCATGAAGTGATATACGATGAGCAGCAAAAAAAGGCCACTGGGGTAAAAATCATTGATGCAGAAACCCATGAAAAAATGGAGTTTAAAGCAAACATGGTGTTTCTATGTGCATCTTCCATGGCATCCGTGGGTATCTTGTTGCAATCCAAATCAAAGGCATTCCCCAATGGAATGGGCAACAACCATGACCAATTGGGACGCAACATCATGGACCACCATTACCAATTGGGTGCTTCGGCCAAGGTGGATGGCCATTTGGACAAATATTATAAGGGTAGACGGCCCAATGGTTTTTACATCCCAAGGTTTGTCAATCTGGATGAAAAAACGCAACGCAAGGACTTCTTGCGCGGATTTGGATACCAAGGTGGCGCCAATAGGACCAACTGGTCCGAAATGGTCGCGGAAATGGGCTATGGCAAAGCACTGAAAGAGGCCATCCTAAAGCCTGGTGGTTGGGAAATTGGAATGACCGGCTTTGGGGAAATGTTGCCCCATCATGACAATCGGGTTACCTTGAGCAAGGATAAAAAGGACCAATGGGGATTGCCCCAATTGGATTTTGATGTAGAGTTCAAGGACAATGAGTACAAAATGCGAGAAGCCATACTTGAAGAGGCAGCTGCCATGCTCAAGGCTGCCGGATTTAGAAATATCACCACATACGATAACGAAACAGGTCCCGGTCTGGGCATCCATGAAATGGGAGGCGCACGAATGGGACACGACTCCAAAACCTCGGTATTGAACAAGCACAATCAATTGCATGATGTACCCAATGTCTATGTAACGGACGGCGCCTTTATGACCTCGGCAAGTTGCGTAAACCCCTCATTGACCTATATGGCGTTCACGGCCAGGGCCGCCAATCATGCCGCCAATCAATTTAAACAACACAAATCTTCTTAATACCTGCTTATGGAAAATGCTTCAGCCCGGAATCTGTGGGGCGATTTTTTGGACGCCCATCTGGAGTTTGCCTCCGAAGATGCCCCAAGGGTAATTCATTTTTATGATAATAAAAAAGATGCCAATGTCTGTGCCGATTTGGCCTGCAAGGAAACCAAAAGAGCCATGTCCCATGCGCTAAAGGGCCTTCAATCACGTAATGAACCCCTTCCCAAGATTGGCGATTTCTATGTGGTGACCGATTGGAACGGCAATGCCAAATGTGTCATCCGGACCACTTCGGTGAAGTTGTTGCCTTATTTCAGTATTCGTGATGAACATGCCAGATTGGAAGGTGAGGGTGATAAAAGTCTGGACCAATGGAAAAACACGCATTGGGATTATTTCTCCCGGGAACTTGGCCAGTTCGGTGCCGCGCCCAAAGACAGTATGATCGTCGTCTTTGAACAGTTTGAGATGCTTTATAAAAAATAATGGCCGCCGAAAGGCAGCCATTACATCTTTATTTTATAAGCGGATTCAATCCACCATATCTACCCAAACATTCCCTTGTTTGTGTGAAGCTACCGTGTTTTCTATAAAGTTGAGTCCACGGACACCATCGGTCATGGTTGGGAACTCTCCACTATTATATTTTTCACCTCGTATGGCCCTCGCCACACCCAAATAGATATTCGCCATGGCATCAAAAATCCCTTCAGGGTGACCCGGGGGCAACTTGGTGCCATCCAAGGACAATTCTGAATTATAGGCATGCCCTGGTTTAAGAACTTGTAACGGTTCTGGGTCGTTCAATTTGTAGAGGTAGTTGGGATTTTCCTGCTCCCATCGCAAACCTCCTTTTTCCCCGTAAATGGCTATGGTAAGATTGTTTTCCTCCCCAGTGGCCACCTGACTTGCCCGAACAAGGCCTTTTACATGTTCTCCCATGCGCAACAACACCGTTCCGTCCACATCCATTTGGTTGTCAGCATACAGGTAGTTGAAATCACACAACAAGGATTTCACCTGAAGTCCCGTGGTGTACTCAATCATATTAAAGGCATGGACACCAATATCGCCCATACAGGAACTGATGCCCGCTTTTTTGGGGTCCAAGCGCCATACGGTAGACCGTTTTTCCTTATCGTGTATGATGGGGTTGATCCAACCTTGGTAATATTGTGCATCCACTTTGTGGATTTTTCCCAAAACACCTTCCTTGATCATCTCGCGCATTTGGCGCACCATGGGATACCCGGTATAGGTATGGGTAACCGCAAACACGGTCCCGGCCTTGGCCAAGGTTTCCTGTAAGATCTTGGCTTCATCATAGGTGGTGGTCATGGGCTTTTCGCAGATGACATGAAAGCCGTTTTCCAACAACTTCTTGGCCATGGGAAAATGCAGGAAGTTGGGTGTAAGGATAGAACACACCTGAATACGCTCCTCTTCCGGAAGCTTCAGCTCCTCTTCTACCAACGTATCAAAATCCTTGTAGATACGATTGGTAGGAATGTCTATTTCCTTGGCAAAATCCAAACTGTTCTCAAAATTGGGGTTGAAGACCGCCCCCACAATTTCATAGTTATCATTGATGAAAGAAGCCACTCTGTGCAATACCCCAATAAGGGAATCACCGCCGCCTCCAAGTATTCCTAATCTAATTTTTTTTGGCATGTTTTGATTAATTTACTCTTTGTACTCTATTTTTTCATTTTTGAACAACAGGGCAAAGATAATTGCCACCGCAAAGGCAAAAATAGCAGGAAAGCGCCAGATACTTGCCCAATCATGGCTGTTTTCTGAAACAAGATAGTTGTCCGTTATCTGACCAGCAATCCAGAATCCGATGAGCATCCCCACTCCGTAGGTGGCCAAAGTAATCAATCCTTGGGCAGCACTCTTGTATTTTTCACCGGCTTTACTATCGGTATAGATCTGTCCTGAAACAAAGAAGAAATCATAACATATACCATGCAATGCGATCCCCAAAAGGAGCATAAAGGCCAAACTGCCCGCATCTCCATAAGCAAACAGTAAATACCTGGCCGTCCAGGCCAACATCCCTGCGATGATGGTTTTCTTGAATCCAAATTTGGTAAAGAAATACGGTAAAAGTAGCATGAACAAAACCTCTGATGCCTGCCCAATGGTCATCTTCCCGGTTGGATTCTCCATTCCGATTTCGGAAAGAAAAGGGTTGGCGTTTTGATAGTAGAATGCCAATGGAATACATATCAAAATCGATGAGATAAAGAAAACCAGAAAGTTTCTATCCTTCAAAAGTTTCAAGGCATCCAATCCCAACATGTCAGCTACGGATACTTTTTCGCCCTTATTGACACTTGGAGGGGTCTTGGGCAAGGTAAAACTGAAAAGCCCCAAAACGGCCGAAGCAATACCCACCATTAAAAAGGTGTTCTTCAACATTCCAGCTTGAATGCTTTCCGGGGAATCCCAAAAGAAAATATAACTGATGACCAACCCAGCAACGATCCATCCAATGGTTCCAAAAACACGGATAGGGGAAAATTCCTTGGCAGGATCCTTCATTTGACTGAACGAGATGGAGTTCACCAAAGCCAATGTGGGCATATATAGGATCATATATCCTAAAATATATGGGTAAAACAACTCGAATGCATCAGCTTGGTACATTTGGTACATCAGGAAGGCCCCAACCAAATGCAGCACTCCCAAGATTCGTTCAGCATTGAAATATCTATCCGCAATCAACCCAATAATGAAAGGGGCTATAATGGCTCCCCATGATTGTGTTGAGAAAGCTTGGGCAATCTCGCCCCCGGTTGCATTTAAATTATTCCCCAGAAAAGTCCCTAGGGTCACAAACCATCCGCCCCAAATAAAAAATTCGAGGAACATCATAAAGGACAGTTGGAATTTGGTTTTAAAACTCATATTAGTCAGTTTAGTTTATCGTTTGTAAAAAATATAGTCCAGAGGTTCGGGTGTTGTCCCGGATGCACGCAAATCCATCATAATCTGGCCTCGATGGTGGGTAGAATGGTTCACCACGTGGAAAAGAATGTCTTTAACGTCATTGGCAAAAGTTCTTCCCTCACTGTTTTCATATTCCACCCTCTTGTTAAGGTCATCGGTATTGGTAATGATCTCAAAGGATGTCCTTTGGTTATCGTAATGGATATCTTCCCAGTTTTGCACAGGCTGTTCCTGCCAAACCGTAAAGTCCGGTTGCTTTTGCAATATCCTTTGGTTCCAGATGTGATGCGCATTAAGGATATGGCTAAAAAGGCGAATACAATTTTCAGGGACTTGTTCCATGGAATGGAACTGCCCTATCAGCTTTTTGTTACAGTAGAAATTGTAATCGAAGAGCTGTTGCAAGAATCCCTTCATACCTCTTTACCTTATAGTGAACGTCTAACGCAGTTTGTCCAACAATTCCTTTGTCGCCAAAATTCCTGCTTCCTCCCCTAGTTCGTTGCCTTCATATTCCACACCCACATAGCCTGAGTAGCCCGCTTTCTCTACTATCTCCATCATTTTGGCATAGTCAATGGTGGTTTCATTGCCTTCTTCATCAAAATCATAGGATTTTGCACTTACCGCTTTCGCGTAGGGCATCAACTCGCTCACCCCTTGGTACTTGTCATACTCCTCCAGGCATTTGGATTCATAATAATCCCCTGCTTCCCTTTTGATGCAGAAATTACCGAAATCGGGCAAGGTACCACAATTGTCCATGTTTACCTGCTTCATCACTGCTGTGAGCATGGCTGCATTTGAAGAGGGCCCTCCATGGTTTTCCACAATAATGTTGATGTTCTTTTCCTTGGCATAGGTAGACAGTTGTGTAAGTCCATCCACGGAAGCCTCGGTCCAAGCCTCAGGTTCCATGGTCCCGTTCAGGTTCACCCGAATGGAGTGGCAACCCAAAGCAGCTGCGGCATCTACCCATTTATAGTGGTTTTCAACGGCCGCTTTTCGCTCTTTTGCATCTGCTGCTGCCAAATCCCCTTGGCCATCGATCATGATGATCAGGTTTGCCAATCCGTATTTTTCACTTTCGGCCTTACTCTTCTCAACAAAATTTTTCATGGCTTCTTCGGAAAAGTTGTCTTTTTCCAATTCTGGATAATACAACCCACTCACATACTCCAATCCTTCAAACCCCCATTCTTTGGCTTTTTCCGCAAAGCGATAGGGATCCATCCCCTCTTCACGTATCATTCGGTGCATGGACCATTGGGCCAGGGAAATTTTAAAGGCGGGGTCATCAGTGGTTGTCATTGCCTCTTGGGCCACTTCTTGGCTCTCCTCTCCCTCCTTTTTCTGGTTCTGTTTACAGGAAAAAATTCCCAGTAATACAAACACGACTACAGCCAAAGTACCATTCTTGGCAAAAAAATGTTTCTTCATAAGATTCTATAATAAAATTTCACATGGAATACAAAAAACTACAACGTTATAGTAGTGAATTCTCAATAAACATAGGGTTTAAATGTAGAAAATTAATTTAATAATTAATACATTTAGGAAATAAACAATCCGAATAAATGAGTAAATTTTATTACAACGAGGAGCAGGACTCCTACGATGCCATAGTAGTGGGAACAGGCATCAGTGGTGGTTGGGCTGCCAAGGAGCTTTGTGAAAATGGACTCAAGACTTTGGTCTTGGAGCGTGGCCCCATGGTGAAACACCGTGATGATTATCCCACAGCCAACATGGACCCTTGGGATTTTCCACATGCCGGACAGGCGACAAGGGAAGACATAAAACAACAGGAAAAACAATCCAGGACCGGTTATACCACCAGTGCTGCCTCCAAGCATTGGTTTGTGAACGATTTGAAACACCCTTACAATGAGGTAAAGCGCTTTGATTGGATGCGGGGCTACCACGTTGGTGGACGTTCCATTATGTGGGGACGCCATAGCTACCGTTGGAGCGATATTGATTTTGAGGCCAATAAAAATGAAGGCATTGCCGTGGATTGGCCTGTACGTTATAAGGACATTGCCCCATGGTATGATAAAGTGGAAAAATTCATTGGGGTTTCTGGCGAAAATCTAGGATTGCCCCAATTGCCCGATGGTCAGTTTGAGCCCATGATGGAGTTGAACTGTGTGGAAGATCTATTTAGGGGAAAAGTGTCCGAACATTTCAATGGTAGGGCCGTTACCGCTGGTAGGGTGGCACACATCAACAGTGATAAAAAATTTGAAGGCGATGGCCGGGTTCGTTGCCAGTTTAGGAATAGATGTATTAGGGGATGTCCTTTTGGAGGTTATTTTAGTAGCGTATCCTCTACCCTGCCTACTGCTGAGAGAACCGGAAACATGACCCTAAGACCCGATTCCATTGTACACGAGATCATTTACGACCCCAATACCAAAAAGGCCACTGGAGTAAAAGTAATCGACCGTGAAACCAAGGAAGAGTTCGAGTTTAAGGCCAAGGTGATTTTCCTTTGCGCTTCTGCCATCGCATCCACTTCCATTTTGATGCAATCCAAATCGGATAGATTCGAAAATGGATTGGGGAACGATTCCGGAGAACTGGGCCACAACATCATGGACCACCATTTCTTGGCCGGTGCCAGTGGAAAATTTGATGGCTTCGAGGACAAATACTACAAAGGCAGAAAGCCCAATGGTATTTATATTCCTAGGTTCCGAAACTTGGGCGGAGACTCCAACATGAAAGATTTTGTCCGTGGATATGGCTACCAAGGTGGTGCTGGTCGCGGTAATTATGAGGAAATGATCGCCGAAGCTGCCTTTGGAAAAGAATACAAGGATGCTGTTCTATCCCCCGGTGGATGGAGTATGGGTATGACCGCCTTTGGAGAGATTCTTCCCTATCACGACAACAAAATGACCTTGGATTACGACAAAAAAGATGAGTGGGGACTACCTACCGTGACCTTTGATGCTGAAATCAAGGAAAACGAATTGAACATGCGTAAGGACATGACGGACCAAGCCGTTAAGATGCTTGAGAAGGCAGGTGCCCGTGATATTGAGCCCTACGACCGTCCGTACGCCTTAGGACTGGGTATCCACGAAATGGGTACTGCCCGTATGGGTCGTGACCCTAAAACTTCCGTGGTCAATGGAAACAACCAGGTGCATGCCTGCAAGAACGTTTATGTTACCGACGGGGCCTTTATGACCTCCGCCAGTTGCGTAAACCCATCATTGACCTATATGGCATTTACAGCAAGAGCCGCTCACCATGCCGTTCAAGAACTTAAAAAAGGAAATATATAATGGAAAGAAGATCCGCACTTAAGAATATGGGTATGGCCTTTGGCTATGCCGTGGCCACGCCCACCCTTTTTGGGTTGCTTCAAAGCTGCAAGGACAAACCGGCCTATGCCGAATGGGTTCCTTCTTTTTTGAACCAAGAACAGGGGTATGCCCTGGCCCAAACCTTGGACGTAATCCTTCCCAAGACAGACACCCCCTCAGCAACTGAGATGAATGTGCATGTTTTTATCGATGCATACATGAACGAGGTATTGCCAATAGAGCAGCAGGATTTTGTAAAACTGAAAATGGGCAATTTCTTTGATAAGGTCTTGGCCGAATCTGGAAAATCATCCCTAATGGATGTTGAAGCTACGGATATAGAGCCTGTTTTGCAGACTTATCTCAAAAAACGCACCGATGAGGAAGAGGAGGCTCACTCTGAAGCCATAAGCAGTTATATGGATGCCATAGAACAGGGAGGAGAAGCCACCCTCAATGAGGATATTGCCAGTTTCTCTTTTGCCAACGATTTGAGGAACTTGGCCACATGGGCTTATAAATCATCAGAATATGTAGGTGAAGAAGTCTTGGCTTACTTGCCCATCCCTGGTGAATATATTGGCTGTGGAGATTTAAATACACTGACCGGAGGCAAGGCCTGGTCATTGTAAGTTTTGTTCTTTATACACATAAAAGCCTTCCATATGGAAGGCTTTTTGTTTTTGTCCCTTTCCCCAATTACGGCAAAAAAATACCTCGGAAGTTGTTCATGGTGGGGTGAACTTTTCCGAGGCATCTAATCAATAAACACTATCACATGTACTGTTTTGAGTCCAGTACAGACTTATGATCCACACATTAAGCAATCGTCATCTGCTTGACCTGCTTTGGCGCGCTCGATCATTTCTTTCATTTCTTCTGGTGTTAGGGGCTGTATGTCCACTTCCTGTTGGTTTACGGCCACGGCTTCCACGTTTATGGCTTCTGTTGCCCCCGCGGTGTTTTCTGAAGTCTCGACCGCAACACTGACAGGCTCTTCTTTTTTCTTGGTATTGTCCAAGGTAAACTTAATGGCATCCACCGCTGCTTTGGTCCTGAGATAATACATTCCGGTCTTAAGACCGCTCTTCCAAGCATAAAAGTGCATGGAGGTGAGCTTCGGATAATTGGCATTCTCCATAAACAGGTTCAACGATTGGCTCTGGTCAATGAAATATCCCCTTTGTCTACTCATGTCTATGATATCCTTCATACTGAGTTCCCAAACGGTCTTATAAAGTTCCTTGATGTCCTCTGGAATGGCATCGATACCCTGAACGGAACCATTGGCTCTCATTAGTTCCTGTTTTAGGTTTTCGTTCCATAGACCCAACCGCACCAAATCTTCCAATAGGTGCTTGTTCACCACAATGAACTCCCCGGATAGTACCCGTCGAGTATAGATGTTGGACGTATAGGGTTCAAAGCATTCATTGTTGCCCAAAATCTGGGAGGTGGATGCGGTAGGCATTGGAGCTACCAACAAGGAGTTTCGTATCCCGTGTTTTTTGACCTCTTTTCTGAGTTTACCCCAATCCCATCTTCCTGAAAGTTCTTCATCCTTAACCCCCCAAAGATTGTGTTGGAACTCTCCTTTGGACATGGGTGAACCTTCATAGGTGGAATAGGCCCCTTCTTCCTGTGCCTGCTCCATGGAAGCGGTAACGGCAGCAAAATATAGGGTCTCGAAAATCTCTTGGTTCAATTTTTTGGCCTCATCGCTGGTAAAAGGCAATCGCAACATGATGAAGGCATCGGCCAATCCCTGAACACCCAGACCTATAGGTCTGTGTCGCATATTGGAGTTCTCGGCCTCCTTAACGGGATAGAAATTACGATCAATGACCTTGTTGAGGTTCTTGGTCACCCTTTTGGTCACCCGGAACAATTCTTTATGATCAAACTCCCCATTCTTCACGAACATGGGCAATGCAATGGAGGCCAAATTACAAACGGCCACTTCATCCGGCGAAGTGTATTCCAAAATCTCGGTACAGAGATTGGAGGAGCGGATGGTCCCCAAATTCTTTTGGTTACTCTTTCTGTTGGCTGCATCCTTGTACAGCATATAGGGCGTACCAGTCTCTATCTGGGACTCCAATATTTTTTCCCAAAGGTCTCTGGCCTTGATGGTCTTTCTTCCTTTTCCTTCGGCTTCGTATTTGGTGTACAGGGCCTCAAATTCCTCGCTATGGGTGTTGAACAATCCTGGACATTCATTGGGACACATCAAGGTCCATGTGTCATCAGCCTCCACTCGTTTCATGAACAAATCCGGCACCCACATGGCATAGAAGAGGTCCCTGGCCCGCATTTCTTCCTTCCCATGGTTCTTTTTAAGTTCCAAAAAGTCAAAAATATCGGCATGCCATGGCTCTACATATATGGCGAAGCTTCCCTTTCTTTTTCCACCACCTTGGTCCACATATCTTGCCGTGTCATTGAAAACACGCAACATGGGAACAATACCGTTGGAGGTTCCATTGGTTCCTGCAATATAGGATCCTGTTGCCCTAATGTTGTGAATAGATAGGCCAATACCCCCAGCCGACTGTGATATCTTGGCCGTCTGCTTTAGGGTATCGTAAATCCCATCGATGCTATCGTCCTTCATCGCCAAAAGGAAACAGGATGACATCTGCGGCTTTGGCGTCCCCGAGTTGAAAAGGGTCGGCGTGGCATGGGTAAAATATTTTTTGGACATCAACTCATAGGTTTCCACAACGGCGTCCATGTCATCCAAGTGGATCCCAACGGCCACCCTCATGAGCATATGCTGGGGACGTTCGGCGATTTTACCGTTCAACTTGAGCAGGTAAGAGCGTTCCAAGGTTTTAAAACCGAAATAATCGTAGCCAAAATCCCGGTTGTAAATGATGGTGGAATCCAAAGTATCCGCATTTTCCGAAATTACCTTGAACACCTCATCGGACAACAAGGGGGCTTTTTTTCCTGTCCTTGGGTTTACATATTCGTACAAGTCCTTCATGGTCTCTGAGAAAGACTTTTTGGTGTTCTTGTGCAAATTGGAAACGGAAATACGGGCTGCCAGTTTTGCATAATCCGGGTGAGTTGTCGTCATCGTGGCCGCAATCTCGGCCGCCAGATTATCCAGCTCTGAGGTGGTAACACCATCATAAAGCCCTTCGATGACCCTCATGGCCACCTTAACGGGGTCCACTAGGGCATTAAGCCCATAACAAAGTTTTCTAACCCTGGCCGTGATCTTATCGAACATGATCGGCTCTTTTCTTCCGTCTCTTTTTACTACATACATGGCGCTACTAGTGTTTTATTTGAATTGATATGTTGTGTTTGCCCAATTGCATACCGCGATGTTAAAATTTTAACATTTTTAGGTTAAGGTCATGAAGACTCCCGGGGCATGGAAAGTCAACAAAAAATATATGGGTCAAAAGTCCGCGTCGAAACTGATTTTTTGCGAATCAGAATCTTTCTCCTTGTTCAAAACACCTGCCTTCTGGTACTCGGACACTCGTTTTTCAAAGAAATTGGTCTTGCCTTGAAGGGAAATCATGTCCATAAAATCGAATGGATTGGTGGCATTATACACTTTCTCACACTGCAATTCCACCAACAACCTGTCGGTTACAAACTCCAAGTACTGGGTCATTAGTTTTGCGTTCATCCCAATGAGGCTCACCGGCAATGACTCGGTAATGAATTCACGCTCTATGTTCAGGGCATCAACGATAATGTCTTTGATACGCTCCTTTGGCACCTTATTGACCAAGTGGTTATTGTGCAAATGCACTGCATAATCGCAATGCATTCCTTCATCCCTTGAAATTAATTCATTGGAAAAAGTAAGTCCGGGCATCAACCCTCTTTTCTTCAACCAGAAGATGGAACAGAACGCACCGGAAAAGAAAATTCCCTCGACCGCGGCAAAAGCTATCAAACGCTCTGCAAAACTTGGGGATTCTATCCATTTCAGGGCCCAATCCGCCTTCTTTTTGATGGCAGGGAAATTCTCGATGGCCTTGAAGAGCACATTTTTTTCCTTTTCATCTTTCACATAGGTGTCTATGAGCAACGAATAGGTTTCGGAGTGGATGTTCTCCATCATAATCTGGAACCCATAGAAAAATTTGGCCTCGGAGTACTGCACTTCATTCACAAAGTTTTCTGCCAAGTTCTCATTCACAATCCCGTCCGAAGCGGCAAAAAAGGCCAAAATATGCTTTATGAAATATTTCTCGTCGTCATTCAGCTTGGAGTTCCAATCCGTGAGATCTTGATGCAGGTCTATTTCCTCGGCAGTCCAAAAACAAGCCTCACATTTTTTGTACCATTCCCACAAATCATGATGCTCTATGGGAAAAATCACAAATCTGTCTTTGTTTTCTTGCAATATGGGTTCAATGGCTACCGACATAGTTTCTTGTTGCTAAAGGTTTATAATCTGGAAGGAAATTTCCATGCGAATAGGCTAACAAAGATTCAAAATTGTTGTTAGATTGTAAAGTTGGTTTTTGCAAAACCGGGGCAAAGTTTTTAACACAAACTGTTGAAATCTAGGGTCGCCAACGATGTTTCTTGGGTTTGACCAAAATGGAAAAAATGATAAGTTTTTGGTGTTGGACGCCCAAAAAGAAAAAGACCAAAAAGTATATCAAAAATATACTTTTTGGTCTTGTTTTTATGATGATTAAACTCAGGAGCTTATGAAATATTACCAAACAGTACGGCCTTCTTCATGCCTTCCCAATAGGATCTTTGGAATATTTAGGTAGTTCCCCCGAAACCTAAAAACCAAAATTGACCCCTGGACAGACCGAAGATTTTATTTTGCAAGCGGTTTCTATAATCAAGAGAATGGTTGCTGCGGCCGTACAAGTCTTGGCAATATGTATATGAACTTTTTATCTGGGTAGATGGTTGCTCTCAACAGCCATCTCATTCCAATGCGATTGTATTTTCAATTCCTTTTTCTCGGAAATTGCCGCAAAAATCAAAGCCGCCACCAAAATCATAAACAATACAACACATTTTCTCATAACAGTAGTTTATGGCACCCCAATTTTTGACAGAGCCAAGATAGCCAACAATGCCACCGTCCCTCCATGGGTATGTATAAACGGTTGGCTTTTATGTATAATTGGTGTTGGGATCCTTGAACATTTGGTTAAAAATTTGATATACAAGCCCAAAAGCTGAGCTTTTTCGCTTGATTCGGCATTTTTTACCGATTATACGTGTAATACATCCATTAGCACATAATTTAAGGACGCGTTGAAAGAATAATCATAAATTTGATATACCTAATTACCATAGCATGCTAGAAGCTGTTATTGTTGACGACGAAATAAAGGCCCTACAAAGCTTGAGTTGGGAATTGACCAACTTGAGCGATGAGGTGGATATTGTGGCTTCCTTTACCGATGCCCATGAGGCTTTGGAGTATCTGGAACGCAATACCCCTGACTGCCTTTTTTTGGATATTGAAATGCCGGCCATGGACGGGTTTCAGTTCATAAAAAGCCTTAAAAACAAAGACTTCCCCGTTGTCATTACCACAGCTTATAACCAGTATGCCCTACAGGCCTTGAAGAACGAAGCCATAGATTATCTACTCAAGCCCATTGATACTGACGATTTGGAAGTGACCATTGCAAAGATCAAAAAATTCAATGCCAAAAACTTGACCGTCAATAAGTTGGAAAAGATTCTACTGAACTTCAATGCGGAGTCCCACAGCAAAAAGATAACCATCAATACAGACGGCAAATTATTGTTCCTGAACAGTGACGACATCCTGTATGCCGAATCTGACGGAAACTACAGTACTATTTTTTTGAGCGATGGGCAAAAAATACTTCTCACCAAAAAACTCAAAGAGGTAAATGCCCTCTTACCTGATAACAGCTTTTTCAGGATACACAATTCCTACATCATCAACCTGAACAAGATAAAAGAATTTCTAAAAACGGACGGCTATGTGGTCTTGGAGTCCAACCACAAGATTCCTGTCTCCCGGCAAAAAAAATCCGATTTTTTGGATATGCTGTAATCCCCCTTAATCCCTGTGTCCAAAATAGAGTCCACACACATCGAAAAATTAGGTCGACTGCAAAGGGTAACTCTATTATCCATGGTCTTCCTTTTGTTCATAGGAGCGCCTTACGCCCAAGAAGTTCCCGAAGCGTTCAAGGAAAAGGTGGAAAGAATCGTACAATTGGTGCCCAAAACCTATGTGGCATTGGATACCGAGTTGAAATCCGAGAAAAGGGATACCACGCTCTTGCGTTATTTTGCCAACTTCTCCAGGGAAAACAATTATTTGGAAGGAGAGGCATACGCCCTTAACCTAATGGGGACCAAATACAGAAACATCTCCCAATACAAGAAAGCGGCCGACCTACACGAAAAAGCCTTGGAGCTTTCGGAGAGCGCCAACAATACCGAACTAAAGGTCTTAAGCCTGAACATGCTCGGGGTAGTCTACAGGCGAACTGACGCCATAAAAACAGCCTTGGACTACCATCAAAAAGCCATGGAGTTGGCTGAAGAAGTGGAAAATCCTTCCCATCATATTAAACGACATATCAATATTTCCCTGAACTCCATTGGAAACCTATACCAAACCTTGGAACAGTACGACTTGGCCATTGCACAGTTTAAAAGGGCGTTGAAATTGGAAGAGGAACTCGGAAACAAGCTTGGTCTGGCCATTAACCATCAGAACATCGGGGATTGCTTGGAACAAAAGGGGGACTTGGAGGCAGCCTTGGAAAATTATCGAAAATCCTTGGCCTATAATGAGGAAATCAACTCTGCCTATGGCAGGGTCATTTGCAAAAACAGCTTGGCCCAAATTTATCTGAAACAAAATATGCCTTATGCCGCCATTGTACTCTTGGAGCCGCTGCACAAGGAATCCAAAAAAATAGGCGACTTTTCCATTACCTCTTCGGTTTTTATAAACACCGGATGGGCCTACACCAAATTGGGACAGTACGACAAGGCCAATACATTTATCCAAGAGGGACTGGAAATGGCGAAAAGCCACAACATGCCCAGCAACATGCTCAATGGGTATCTTAAGCTTTCGGATCTGGAACAGGCCCGGGAAAACTATCAAAAGGCCTATGAGTACTTCAAAAAGGCGGATGAATATAGCAACCAGATCTCTAATGCCACCAACCTAAGGTACATGAACGATGTGATTGTCCGTTATGAGGCTGACAAGAAGAACAACCAAATCTCCGTATTGGCCAAAGAGAATGAGATCGTGCGCCTAAGACTGCGAAAAAACCAGACCACCCTATTGGTCAGCGCCCTCATTGTGGGGCTTATATCATCCATCCTTTATATTCTATATCGGCAATACCAGAGCAAGAACGAGAAAAGGGTGCTTTCCTTGGAACAGAACATGCTGCGCAGTCAGATGAATCCCCATTTTTTGTTCAACTCGCTCAATTCCATTAAACTTTACATCATCAACAACGAGCAAAAAAATGCCGTTCATTACCTCAACAAATTTTCCAAATTGGTCCGAAAGATATTGGAGGCCTCTTCCCAAAAGGAAATTACCTTGGCCGAAGAACTGGAGACCGTGGAATTGTACATGAATATTGAAAACATTCGCTTTTCCAACGAAATAGACTTTAAAATTACCGTGGACGAGGGTGTATGCCCTACCAATATTAAAATGCCCTCCCTGGCATTACAGCCTTTTTTGGAAAACTCCTTATGGCATGGGCTTTCCCCAAAGGATGGGGATAAAAAAATCCATGTGAACGTCAAGCGTAAGAACCAAAGTCATGTCTCCATAGAAATTATGGACAACGGTGTAGGCCGAGGCGCCGCAGAGGTCAATAAAGAAAATAGGGTGCTCAAAAGAAAATCCGTGGGTATCCGCATAACCAAGGAACGTCTGGCCAATTTCTCAAAAGATTACCAGAACAAGTTTGATGTGGATATCGTGGACCTTTTTGATGAAGGAGGGAATCCAGTGGGTACCAAAGTCATTTTAGACATTCCTACGATTTAGAAGCCGGGTTACCAGACGCCACCTCTTCCAGTTCACTGTACCACGCTTGGCCAAACTTTCTGATCAAGGCTTCCTTGACAAATTTATAGATGGGCACTTTTAACTCCTTGCCAAGGCTACAGGCCGGGTCGCATATTTCCCATTTGTGGTAGTTCACCGCGGTAAATTCTGAATATTCCCGGGTGCGTACCGGATAAAGATGGCATGAAATGGGCTTTTTCCATTTCGTGGCACCATCTTCATACGCTGCTTCTATACCGCATTTGGTGATGCCATCCTCCGAAAAAATAACGTAGGCACATTCGCTGTTGTTTACCAAAGGTGTTTCCCATTCGCCATCCTCTCCCTTTACAAAAGCCCCCTGTTCCTCAATGGCCTTGATTCCCTCAGGGCGCAAGTATGGCTTTACTTCTTGATAGATGTTGACCAAGATATCGGTCTCTGAATCCTCTACCGGGGCACCATATTCCCCTCCTACGCAGCAAGCGCCCTTGCAAGCATTCAGGTTGCACACAAAATCGTTCTCCAAAATCTCCTCGGACACTATGGTTTTCCCTATTTGGAACATATTTATGCCTGTTTTGGGACAAAGGTAGTCCAAAACCCAAAATTTGACCTTTTCCAAACATTTTTATATCATCCAAAAGTCTTTTTTACACGTACATTTGCAGACTGAAAAAAATACAGCCATGAATTTCAATTTTAAGGAAATAGTGACCGCCAGCATGATTCTTTTTGCAGTGATAGACATTGTAGGAAGTGTCCCGATCATTATCTCATTGCGAAACAAGGTAGGACATATTCAATCGGAAAAAGCCTCCATTGTGGCAGCCTGTATCATGGTAGCCTTCCTTTTTGTGGGGGAAAGAATCTTGTCTTTGATAGGAATTGATGTGAACTCCTTTGCCGTGGCAGGTTCCTTTATCATCTTTTTTCTTGCCATTGAGATGATTTTGGGCATTAGCCTTTATAAAGATGATGAACCGGAAAGCGCTTCCATTGTTCCCATTGCATTTCCGCTTATTGCCGGGGCCGGAACCATGACCTCCCTGTTGGCGCTCCGTGCGGAATACCATGTGGAAAACATCATTGTTGCCATTATCCTAAACATTATCTTTGTATATCTGGTACTGAAATCCAGTGCCAAAATTGAGCGCGTATTGGGTAAAAATGGCCTCAACATTATCCGAAAAGTGTTTGGGGTTATTCTTTTGGCGATTGCCGTAAAACTATTTGCCGCCAATATCAATGAGCTCTTTACGCACGGCATTTAAAATTCGCTTATGAACAGAACCTTCAGTATTGTGCTTATTGTCTTGGCCTTGGGGCTAATCGCTTATAATGTAACCTTGGTGGATTTTGAAAACCCTTTTCAAGGGGACAGCACCATTGCCTTGATTGGAATCGTGGCATCATTGTGCGCCATTGTACTGCTTTTGATCTTTATGACCTCAAAAAAGATTGAAAAAAAGATAAAGGACAATTAATCCCTTATTTTTTAATGGCCGCACCCACTTCGGGTTGGTCAAATGTAATGGTATCCAATTCCAGTACCTTGTTGAGCATGGCGTCATATTCTCCTTTGATTTCCGCAGATAGGTTGGGCGAAAACAACTGTTCGGCAATATTGGCTTTTATGTAGGCCTTTATCTTGTCCTCTTGGGCATAGAAGTCCATCTTTATCTTCCGGTTCAGCACAAATTGGAGGAACTGATCAAAAAGAATATCATCCACACGGAACTCCTCCAAAAATTGGTTCATACTGTAGGAAGCGTATCTGCCTCTATCCTCTTCCAAGTGTTCAAAAACAAATCGGGAAAAGAATTGGTAGGTGTCGTCCATACTTTCAATGGCCTCTTCCTCATTACTTCCAATGGGCACAAAAACATCAGGAATGATACCTCCCCCGCCATAGACAATTTTTCCTTTTGGGGTACGGAATTTTAGGGAATCTGCCACTTTTATGCTGTCTGCGGATACCAACTCCCCATTGCTATAGCGTTCCATAAACTTTTGGTAATAGTCCCGAGTTCCTTTTTTATAGGATTTTTGGATGGAACGGCCTGTTGGGGTATAGTATCTAGATACGGTGAGTCGCACTGCGGAACCATCTCCCAGGTCCATTTCTCGCTGCACCAGTCCTTTTCCAAAGGAACGCCTCCCCACAATGGTCCCTATGTCATTGTCCTGAAGGGCACCCGCTATGATCTCACTGGCCGATGCGGAACGTTCATTGATCAGTACATATACCGGTTTGTTCTCAAAATCACCCTTGCTGGTCGCAAAGGCCTTTTTTATTCTTCCCTTCTTGTTTTTGGTAAAGAGAATCAGCTTGTCATCTTCCAAAAACTCATCCGCCAATTTCTCGGCAATGCCCAGATAACCCCCGGGATTATCCCTTAAGTCCAACACCAATTTCTCGGCTCCCCTTAATTTCAGTTTTCTCAGGGCATCCTGGAATTCTTTAAAAGTAGATTCCGCAAAGCGATTGATCTTGATGTATCCCAAATCCTTGGTGAGCATATAGTAGGCATCCACACTTCGAATGGGTACATGCCCACGGGTAACCGTGACATCCATGGTACGGTTCTCCGACTTTCGAAACACTTTAAGATCCACTTTGGTCCCTATCTTGCCCTTGAGTTTGGAGACCACCTCATTGTTGGGCACCCTTCTTCCAAAGAGCGTATCGCTATTGGCTGTCAATATCCGATCTCCCGGTTTTATGCCACTGATATAACTGGGGCCATTTTTAATGGTCCGTATCACCGTAATGGTATCCCTGTACATGTAAAAACTGACGCCTATTCCGGCAAAATCGCCTTTCATGTTTTCGGATACCTCATCCATTTCACTCTTGGGGATGTATACGGAATGGGGATCCAGCTTGCCCAAAATGTTGTTCACGGTCACATCCACGATGCTGTCCGTATCAATTTCATCCACATATTCGTAGTCGATGTAATCTATAAGTCGGTTGAGTTTATCCTTCTTGGAATTGGTGGAAAACAATTTTTCCGGAGTATCGTTAAAATGGAGTTTCCCCCCTATAAAAATCCCTATGGCTACCGCAAGGGCCAGCAATGTGGGCCAGATATATCCATTAATTTTCTTCATAATAGCAAGAGTTGAGGCTTACACCATTTCCTCCAGAACGGGCATGTGCACGATTTCAACGCCGGCCCGTTCCAAAAATTTCAATCCTGAATCGTCTTTGTACGCGGTTTGGTACACCACACGTTTTATGCCAGACTGATGCACCAATTTGCTACATTCCCTACACGGGGACAAGGTAATGTACAATGTGGCCCCCTCACAGGATTGGGTTGAGGCTGCCACCTTTAAAATGGCATTGGCTTCCGCATGAAGCACATACCATTTGGTATACCCTTCATCGTCTTCACATATGTTCTCAAATCCCGTGGGTGTTCCGTTGTACCCATCGGAAATGATCATTCTATTCTTAACGATAATGGCCCCTACCTGTCTTCTTTTGCAATAGGAAAGTTTTCCCCATTCCAAGGCCATTCGCAAATATGCTTTGTCGTACTTTTCTTGTTTGCTCTCCTTCATACATCCAATAAAATAAGTCGAGAATAATTAAATATACCCGCTTTGGAAGACCCGTACAACCTTATTCGATTAATTTTAACGAAGGGCCTACATGGGAAACGTTGCAATGAGTAAGGGTATTGTAATGGCAATCACCAAAATAGAGGCCACCGCGATAAAAATGGGTCTTTTTACCTTCAGTACATCCAAAACCACAAATGCCAAGGTCAAAATCGCCAAGATGATGGTCACCTGGGAAAGTTCTATTCCTGTGGCAAAACCCAAAAGAGGGGTAATCTTGTCCTCTTCCTCGGCCATGAGCATTTTAAAATAGTTGGAAAACCCAAAACCATGGATCAACCCAAAAAAGGCCGTAGCCAAAACATGTAGAAAAAGTCCAACATCCAATGCCTCTTTGAACACATAGGCAAAGTTGAATAGAGCCGTGAGCAAAATGGTAACCGGAATCAGAAATTCTATAAGTCCAACATCAATAGTGGCAACTTCATAAACCGAAAGTGCCAAGGACACACAATGGGCTATGGTGAATATGGTGGCCAAGATAACCACCCGTTTCCAGTGTCTAAACGTAAAGGGGATGGCCAAGGCCGATAGAAACAAAATATGGTCATAGGCCCCAAAATCGAGTACATGCTTCAGACCCAGCTTAATGTAAAACCAAAATTCCTGCATACTTATCTATTTAAATTTTTAAGTCAGTTCCATCCTAACTCCTAACTCCTAACTCCTAACTCCTAACTCCTAACTCCTAACTCCTAACTCCTAACCAAACCTAAGAAATCCCACGTTCTTTCTGAATGGTCTCGTAGGCCTTTTGCACCTCCTTGAATTTCTCTTCGGCCCCTTTTTGAATGGCCTTGTCCTCGGTCACCACACGGTCTGGATGATATTTTTTGGCCATGGTTCTATAGGCCTTTTTCACCTCCTCGTCGGTAGCACTCCTTTCTATCTCCAAAATCTTATAGGCATTATCGGCAGATTTGATGAACATGGCCATGATACTTTCAAAATCGTGCATCCCCACCCGAAGGTACCCGGCAATTTCCCGCAACTTGGAAGTCTCTGCCTGACTTACCTGTCCATCGGCTTGGGCAATCCCGAACAAAAAGTGCAGCAATTGCAACCGTACCTCGTAACGGGTGCGTTGGACCATATAAGTACAAATTCGTTGGGCGGAGATTTCCCTCTTCTTGATCACTTCATTGAAAGTCCTGAAAATGGCATTGGCCTTTTCCTTGCCATAGGTACTTAAAAAGTATTGGCGTACATAGTCCAATTCCCGCTGGCTTACCTGTCCATCGGCCTTGATGATAATAGAGCAAAGAGAGAGTAGGTTCAGTTCAAAATCGGCCGGGGAAACGCTCTGGCGGGTAAAATCCTGAAACACCGTCCTTGATGATTTTGAAGAGCCCCCAAGTCCATCCAGTATGCTGCCCACAAAGAACCCTAATACCGCCCCTACAATTCCCCTAATAAAAAATCCGATTAAGGCCGCAACCCACTTGATCATCCTACAAAAAATTAAAGCCCAAATATAGGGCTTTGCACAAGAAGCTAAGCCTTATACAATGTTAAGGGGCATGAAAATAAACCAACAAAACCGTATCTTTGGACTTTAATTAAAAAGTAGTCTATGTATCCTGAAGAATTGGTAAAACCTATGCGAGCAGACTTGGCCACCGCCGGGTTTGAAGAACTATATACAAGTGAAGCCGTTGAGAATGCCCTTAAGCAAGAGGGCACCACGTTGATTGTGGTCAACTCGGTCTGTGGTTGTGCAGCAGCCAATGCAAGACCAGCGGCCAAATTGAGCTTGCAGAATTCAAAAAAACCTGACCATTTGGCGACCGTATTTGCCGGAGTGGACACCGATGCCGTGAACACGGCGAGGAACCATATGGTTCCCTTCCCTCCATCATCGCCAAGTATGGCCCTTTTTAAGGATGGGGAATTGGTACACATGATCGAAAGACACCATATTGAAGGTAGGCCTGCTGAGCTTATCGCAGAAAATTTGATGGAAGCGTATAACGAATTTTGTTAAATATCCCCTTCCATCTCAAAAACAAGCCACCCTTAAAGGGTGGTTTTTTTATTTTTACATCCTACCAAAAACTGAACATCCAAAAATGACACTTGCCAAATTGTTTTCCTATCTCTTTACCACTCTTTTCTTTATTAGCTTTGGATTGGTCTTGGTCATTTTTCACCCCATCCAATGGATCTGCCTGAAGATATTTGGGTACAATGCCCACAAAAGAAGCGTTTCCATACTCAACTGGTTCATTATGCGATGTACCAACCTATTGGGCACCCGATATACCTTTGAAAACACCCACAATATCCCCACGGACAGACCTTTGATCGTAGTTTCCAATCATCAGAGCATGTACGACATCCCTCCCCTTATTTGGTACATGCGGAAACACCACCCCAAATTTGTGAGCAAGATTGAACTGGGAAAGGGCATCCCAAGCGTATCCTTCAATTTAAGGCATAGTGGTTCGGCATTGATTGATAGAAAAGACCCCAAACAATCCATTGCCGAGTTGCAAAAACTGGGCACGTATATTGAAAAACACAACCGAAGCGCCGTAATTTTCCCTGAAGGTACCCGGAGTAGAAATGGTGTTCCCAAGCCTTTTAGGACCACTGGACTCAAAGTATTGATGAAAAAGGCCCCTTCCGCCTTGATTGTTCCCATTAGTATAAACAACTCTTGGAAATTATTACGCTATGGAAAATTTCCCATGGGATTGGGCTCCCACCTTACACTAAAGGTGCATGCCCCTGTAGAGAACAAGGGTAATTCCGATGAACTCATTGCCCAAATTGAAGCCACTATCGCTTCGGGGATAATCACAAATCAATGAATCACGATCAACTCATCCAAAACACCATTTCCTTTGTCAAGAAAGCGCTGGAAAATGCGGAAGGAGGTCATGATTGGTTTCATATTGAACGGGTCTTCAATACTTCCAGGCTCATATCCAAACAGGAAAAGACCAATGCCCTTGTTGTGGAGCTTGCCGCACTGCTCCACGATATAGCGGACCCAAAATTCCATGATGGGGACGAATCCGTTGGCCCGGAAATGGCCAGAACGTTTTTGGAATCCCAACAAGTAGATGCCTCCACTATAGACCATGTGGTGAATATCATTCAACATATGTCCTTTAAAAACAGTCTGGAGAACAGCGGAACGGCCTTTGCTTCCAAAGAACTGGAAGTGGTCCAGGATGCGGACCGTCTGGATGCCATTGGTGCCATCGGCATAGCACGAGCCTTCAATTATGGAGGCTTTAAAAATAGGGCATTGTACGACCCAAAAATCGCACCCAATCTTCAGATGACCAAAGAGGAATACAAGGCCTCCAAAGCCCCTACCATCAATCATTTTTACGAAAAGCTACTACTGCTCAAGGACCGCATGAACACTGAAACCGGGAGAAAACTTGCCAAGGAGAGACACCAGTTCATGGAAACTTACCTAGACCAGTTTTTTGGTGAGTGGAACGGCAATCGGTAAAACTTTTGTCTCTAGCAGTTTTTTGTATCTTGTAATCGCAATCAAAACTAACACAATGCAAAGAAGAAAATTCATTCAAAATGCCGCAGCGGCCTCCGCTGCGTTTTCCATTGTACCCAGTCATGTTCTGGGCAAGACCCATGTTCCTCCCAGTGATACCCTCTATGTTGGTGCTTTTGGTGTTGGCGGTAGGGGAAGTGGAGTCATCAAAGGCCTCAATGATACTGGAAAGGTAAAGTTTGTATCCTTTTGTGATGTAGATGATCGACGGGCCAAAGATACTTACGAAAAATTCCCAGATGTAAAACGATACAAGGATTTCAGAAAAGTCTTTGACGCGCATTTGAATGATATTGATGCCATAATGGTAGCCACCCCCGACCATATGCATGCTACCATTGCACTCCCTTTTATGCGGGAAAAAAAGCATGCTTATGTGGAAAAACCCCTTACCCATAATATCCATGAAGCCCGTCTGATGACCCAAGTGGCCAAAGAAAATGGTATTGTTACCCAAATGGGAAATCAAGGCGCTTCCAGTGATGATAGCCGAATTGCGAGAGAGTGGGTCGAGTCTGGAATTATTGGAAAAATCCATACGATAGATTGTTGGACCAACCGTCCAGTTTGGCCACAAGGAGTTGCCGTACCTACAGAAAAACAACGAATTCCAAAAGGATTGGATTGGGACCTATGGTTGGGCCCAGCCGCCATGCGCGATTATAATGAAGCCTACCTTCCCTTTAAATGGCGAGGTTGGTGGGATTTTGGAACAGGTGCTTTGGGCGATATGGGATGCCATATCATGGAAACTCCGTTCAGCGTATTGGATTTGGGATATCCAACTGAAGCCGAAGCTAGCTGCACCACCGTTTGGGTAGGTGATTTTGTGGAGGCCGATTATAGCCCTTCCTGCCCTCCTTCTTCCAAAATACATTTGAAATTTGACCACGAATACCACGGGGATATTGCCCTGAATTGGTACGACGGGGGCATTATGCCCAACTTGCCCGATGAACTCAAAGATGGTGAGATGGTCGGTAATCGGGATGGTGGAACCATCATGTATGGGGAACGAGGTATTTTGGTTTGCGATACGTACTCCCAAAATGCACGTTTGCTACCTACCGATATGATGGACCTGTACAAAGCTCCAAAACCAAAATATCCTAGAGTGCCCGGTAGCATGGGCGGTCACATTGCCAATTTTGTTGATGTGTGCCTCAAGGGAGGATCTACTTCTTCGGATTTCTCCAAAGCAGGTCCTTTGACCGAAACCGTTCTTATGGGTAACTTGGCTGTAAAAGCATATCAATACAAAGTATTGAAGGAAGGTAAAAAAGTGGGGGATTGGGATCCATACGACTACCCGGGAAGACGCAAACTTTTCTGGGATGGTGAAAACATGAAGATCACCAATTACGACAAGGCCAATGAATGGGTCACCCGCAACTACCGTAAAGGTTGGGAACTGTCGTAATTTTTTCAAAATTACTACATTGCACGATGGATATGGACAACAAACGGTCCATATCCGTCTGATGTAACTTCTCTAAACAACACACCTATGATGAAAAAAGCATTCTTACTGCTATTTGCATTGGCAGTCGTTATGGCCTGTAAACAAGGTGCTAACGGAAAAGAAAGCCAAAACATGGCGGAAGCGGCCCAACCCCTTGGAGCTGAAAACCTTGCCTACCAATGGAGCCAGATGGCCATCACCGCCACGGCCAACGATACGGAAAAATTCAAACCAAGGCCCACCATAACCTCTCGATTTTTAGGGTTGATATTTGTTTCCATCTTTGATGCTTGGTCCCGTTATGATGAAAAGGCCATCCCTGTGTATCTGGAGGGAGTGGATAGACGTCCCATGGATGAACAAACCCTGAAAAACAAGGAAATTGCCATTAGTTATGCCGCATATAGGGCCATGAACGAATATTATTATTCGGACAAGGAACTCTTCACCGATTTCATGAAAGAGCTTGGCCTGGACCCCAATAATGAAAGTCTGGATCCCAATACCCCAGAAGGCATTGGTAATTTGGCCGCCAAAGCGGTCATTGAGGCCCGAAAGGGAGATGGCGCCAATCAATATGGGGAGGAAGAAGGTTCCAATGGGGTGCCTTATTTCAATTATGTGGGGTATGAACCTGTGAATTCCGTTGACAGCAATGTGGATCCCAACCGTTGGCAACCCAAATATTTTTCAGATGGAAAAGGTGGGCAGTTCGCCCCTGGTTGTCTTACCCCTTTTTGGGACAAGGTAACCCCTATATCCATGAAATCCGGAGATCAATTCAGGCCCGGTCCACCTCCTCAGATTGGCTCGGAACAGCTTGAGAAAGAAGTACAGGAAGTCATTGAAATGCAGGCCAACCTCACCGACGAGCAAAAAGCCTTGGTGGAGTTCATGCGAGATGGACCCCAATCGGTGCAACAGGCAGGACACTGGTTAAAGTTTGCCCAAGAAGTATCCATCAGGGACAACCACAGCTTGGATCAAGATGTAAAAATGTTCTTCTACAACCAAGTGGTGGCCATGGACGCCTTCATTGCCTCATGGGACAGCAAAATGTTCTATGACTTTGCCAGACCTTTCGCCTTGGTACATGAATACTATGACCAACAGAAAATAAAAGCTTGGGGCGGAGTCGGAAAAGGGATGGTCGAGATGGATGGAAACCAATGGCGCCCCTATTCCCCAGATACGTTCTTATGCCCACCATTCCCAAGTTACACCTCGGGTCACAGCACCATAAGTGGAGGCTGTGCCGAAGCATTAAAACTTTGGACAGGCAGCGATGAGTTTGGCTCTGAAGTGGAACTCGTGGCCGGTTCCCTTACCGAACCGGAGAACCTTGGGGATACCGTGACCCTTAAGTTTCCCACGTTCACCAAAACGGCCGAAATGGCTGGAATTTCAAGGGTGCTTGGTGGATACCACATCCAAGCGGACAATATTGCTGGATTGGAACTGGGCCGTGATGTGGCCCATGAGGCTTGGAAATTTTATAAGAAGCATGTTGGGGAAGAAGACATGTAACCTGTACCACTTAGGGCGTTAGGTTTTCATTTTCTTTTGATAGTGTGCTTTGACCAGTTCATTTTCGGTCAGGGCAATGGCCCTTTCCAAAGCAGTCCTTTGTTCCTTGGTTTTTCCCAAATCAGACCAAAGTTCGGCCTTGATGGCATGGAAAAGGGCTTGATCAGAAAAGTTGTTTTTCTGTTCCCATTGCTCCAGTTCCCCTAATGCCTTTTCAGCACCATGGATCTTGGCAAAGGCCACAATCCGATGCAAGGCCACCATAGGTGAAGGTTCCAATTTCAGTTGCAGGTCATATAGATAGAGTATGTTCTTCCAATCGGTCTTGGCAAAACTTTTAGCGGTGGAATGGTAATACGATCGGGCTGCTTCCAAATGATACTTGGAAGGCGTGCGGTCTTGGGTTCCTGCCTGTTCCAAATGGCGCATCCCAATCGCAATCAATTCTTGGTTGTATTTGCTCCGATCCTGATGTTCCAAAGTGACCAACGCTCCGTTATCATCCAATCGGGCATCAAAGCGGGAGGCGTGAAAACACATCAAAGCGATCAATGCCTCTAAATTGGGGTGTTGGCAATAGGTGTTTTGCTGCATCAACAAGGCCAATCGCAAGGCCTCATAACAAATGTCCCTTTTAATGACCAGGGTGCCCGAGGTGGCCGCATAGCCTTCCGAAAACAACAGATAAATGACCTGTAATACCCGGAACAAACGCGATTGAAGCCCCATTTCCACAGGAATCTTCAGCATTTTCACCTCTTCCCGGAATTTTTTCTTGGCCCGGGTAAAGGATTTAGCCACCGCTTCCTCCTTTTTCAACAAGGCCTCTGCCAGTTCCTTATTGCTGAACCCCCCAATAAGTTTCAAACTCAACACAATTTGATGCTCTTGGGAAAGCGCGGGGTGGCAACAGGCGAATATCATTTTTAATTGGCTGTCCGAAAGGGTGGCATCCAAGGAGGGGGCGCCATTTTGTTCCGTTCCGCTGTATTGGGACAATCGTTCCGTATCTTGAAGGTCCATTTTTTTGTCCCTTCGCAGCATATCAATCAACCGGTTGCTCGCCACGCGATACAACCAGGCCGTTGGGTTCTCTGGAACGGATTTGTAGGCCCAGACTTGCATGGCCTTCACAAAAGAGTCCTGGGTGGCATCCTCTATCGGTTCCAAATAAGAAGTCCCGAACTTATGGGTCAATAGGGCCACCACTTTCCCATATTCCTGTCTAAAAAGGTGTTCTACGGTTGCGTGGTGGTCCTGTTGCATTACTTTTAAAAGACTACTTTCTTAATTGCGTCATTTCGAACGAATGTGAGAAATCTAAATCATAAAATTGCCATAAGAGATTTCTCGTTTCACTAGATTTCTCACATTCGTTCGAAATGACATAGGTTTTCCATTTTTTAAATCAGTGTTCCATGGAAAGGATTTCACGTACCTCCACAAAGCTTCCCTCATAATCAAAAATGGGACAACCTTTTGAAATTTCCACGGCCTCGTCATAGTCCTTGGCCGATACGATCAAATATCCGCCCACCATTTCGGCGCCTTCCGCAAAGGGACCATTGGTGACCACTTCGCCTTTATTGCTGACCACTTTTCCATCCTTTCCCAAGGGGAGTCCGTCCAATAACTTCCCTTTTTCCTTCAAGCCTCCCATCCATGCGCCCCAAACTTCCATGTGGGCCTGCTTTTCTTCTTGGGACAATTTGTCAAAGGCATCATCGCCACCTCTGAACAGATACAAAAAATTACTCATGACGTTTCGTTTTGTGTCCTTTTTTAGGACTGGTTATATATTGTTTTCATCCTAAGGACGAACACACAACCCTTGTTTGGACAATTCTTTAAAAATAGTTGAAAAATAGATTTCTCCGTCGCATACAACCCTGAAATGACCGTATCAAAATAATTTCATCTGACCATTTTTATAGGGTTCGTGCAAATCGGTCCGTAATCTGGGAAACTGCCTGTCCCTAAAATATTTTTTTCGGGCCAAGTGGGCCATATCGTGAATCTGTTGGGCAATCTTTCCCTCTCCCCGATTCCGAACCCCAAACCGGCTATCGTTGATAGACCCTCCGTGGCAATCTTGGATCAGGTGCAGTACCTTTTCGGCCCGATCGGGCATGGCCTTTTTGATCCAATCCGTAAAGATCTGTCCAATGGCCCCGTTCAAACGCACCACGGTTATGGCAAACGAACGGGCCCCATGATCGGCCACGGCCTTGGCCAAGGGCAAGAGCTCATGACTGTTGATGCCGGGTATCATGGGTGCCAACATGGCGTTGACGGGAATGTTGTTTTCGGATAGGACCTTAATGGTCTTCAATCTTTTTTGGATGGACGCCGTGCGGGGTTCCAGTTTTCTTCGGGTCTTTTCCGAAAGGGAGGTCACCGAAATATTGACCCCCACCAATTGATGGGCATTGAGATCCTTTAAAATATCCAAATCGCGCAACACCAATGCATTTTTGGTGATGATGCCCACCGGGTGACGGTATTTTAGGAAGACTTCCAAGCATTTACGCGTAATTTCAAATTTTTGCTCTGCGGGTTGATAGCAATCCGTATTGCCCGAAAGTACAATGGTGCACGCCTTCCAGTTTTTGTGCTTGATCTTGGCTTCCAACAGTTCCGGCGCCGCCTTTTTGACCAAAATCTTGCGTTCAAAATCCAGTCCGGCGCTATAACCCCAATACTCATGGGCATTACGGGCATAGCAATAAATGCAGCCATGTTCACAGCCTTGGTAGGGGTTCATGGAGTACATCATCCCCACATCGGGGCTGTCTACCTTGTTTACAATGGTCTTGGGAAAAATAGGGATGTATTGGGTCTTATTACTCTCGGCTTCCTCGCCCTCCAAACGGCAGAACTCCAGAAAATCTTCCCGCATTTCGTACACGTGCTGCAAGAATTGATTGGGTGTGTTCTTTTGGGCCCCACGGCCTTTTTGGTATTTTTTAGGTTCCATTTTTTGGATTTATTCCAAATTTATGGATTATTTCCCCTGTTTGGTTTTGAGTGAATGTTAAAAGGTGAAGGGTTGATGGTTGATGGTTGATGGTTGATGGTTGATGGTTGATGGTTGATGGTTGATGGTTGATGGTTAAAAGGTATAAAACTGTCATGCTGAATTTAGTTCAGCATCGTATTGAACTGTTTCCAAAAAGATGGGAACCTGAAACAAGTTCAGGTTGACGAAAGTAACCCTAAGTAATGTAGTTCTTGACTGTTCCTTCGGACAGGGTCAGAAATGAGATGAAGCCCTGATGTCATTTCGAGTGTAACGAGAAATCTCATATTTCACTGGTAACTTTTAGATTTCTCACTCCCGATAACCATCGGGATGTTCGAAATGACTTGAAGTCCTGAATAATTGGACTTTCCACTTACTCCTTGGGCTACCCTTCGACTGCACTTTCGACTTGGCTCAGGACAGGGTTCAGGGCTTGGTTCTCGACTGCGCTCGAACTGACAAAGGTAACAGAAACTTAGATTGAAGAAGTATTCAAACCGTACTCAGGGCAGCGTCAGAAATGAGATGGGGTCTTGATGTCATTTCGAGTGTAACGAGAAATCTCATCATATTTCACCGGTAACTTTTAGATTTCTCACTCCCGATAACCATCGGGATGTTCGAAATGACTTGAGGTCCTGAATATTTGGATTTCCCACTTACGCCTTGGACTACCCTTCGACCGCACTTTCGACTTGGCTCAAGGCAAGGCTCAGGGCAGGGTTCAGGGCAGGGTTCTCGACTGCGCTCGAACTGACAAAGGTAACAGAAACTTAGATTGAAGAAGTATTCAAACCGTACTCAGGGCAGCGTCAGAAATAAGATGAAGTCTTGATGTCATTTCGAGTGCAACGAGAAATCTCATATTTTACTGGTAACTTTTAGATTTCTCACTCCCGATAACTATCGGGATGTTCGAAATGACTTGAGGTCCTGAATATTTGGACTTTCCACTTACTCCTTGGACTACCTGGACTACCCTTTCGACTTCTCCTTCGACTGCGCTCAGAACAGGGTTCTCGACTGCTCCTTCGACTGCGCTCAGGATGACAGCTCGAACTGACATAAAAAAGAAAGAGCCCCGGACGGGACTCTCTCTGCAGGTAGGTACGGGAAAAAGGAAAGCTTGTTATAGGCCCTTGGCCGCAAAGTAGCGGTACAGGGGCGCCATTTTTTCTTCGTAGGACATACTATCCCAATCTTGGGCCTTACTGCTCGGGGCCATTTTGCCGGCAGCCGGGTCTATATCCTCGGTCTCGATGACCAAAAGGGGACGTAAGTCTACATTATCACTCTCGCTGGATTCAAACTCTATTAACATATTAGTACTATTGGCATTAACTTCAGTTTCCTCAAACCTGATTCGCATGCCTTTGTTAGATTCTGGAGTACAAATCCATTGACTTACCAAAGTTCTTGGCAACGGGATGGCCACCCAACCAATGGCTCCTGTACCAATTCCTGCTTCATTAAACTGAATTGGCACAATGTAGTCATCCACTGCTGTAGTTAATCCATAGTCAAATAAGGCGCTCACTCCTCCTGCCACAAACCAAGCATCATTAGCATTGGCCATGTTCCAAGTCGCATCGGTCTCTTCAAAAACAGGATCATCGGTACCTCCATTGTAAAAACCGCAATACAGTTGTATCGCCGGTTGGTTGGTGCCCACTCCTACTTTGCTGTAGTTGGACAGATATACATATAGTATAGCTTGATTGATATAAAAACCATCCGTACAGGATTCGCCACTTTCCACAAAATCCGAGGCAACCCCTTCTATCCCATCAAAACGAATAATGGTATTTCTACTTCTATCTAAAGTGGTATTGTAGCCTATGGTCAAATCCTCTCCATCATAATTGGTTGATGTAGCTTGTTCGTTGATATAGGTGTCATGTGTTCCGTTGTACCCCTTAAACCCCTCTTGGAAATAAAAATCCACATTGGGTTTGTCTTCCCCAGGAATACCTTGTTCTCCTTGTTCTCCCTGATCACCCTGATCACCTTTTGGCCCTTGGTCACCTTGAGCACCTTTGTCTCCTTTATCTCCAGGCAAACCGTCTTTTCCATCTTCACCGGAACAAGAGGCCATTATAATGGACATTCCCAAAAGGGCCATGCCCAGTACTTTAATTGATTTCATAATTTTTTATTTAATTGTTATCCAGAACCAAAAGTACGTGGCCCTATTGGGTATTTTGGGGCCTAGTTGACCCGTGACCCGTTTGGATTGACGGATTGCCGTTTAGAATTGACGGATGAAATCTGCTGTGGGAATTTTAAGCTGCTTTTTGTGGTCGATCAGTTAAAATCTACCTTGACCAATTGCTTTTTACCGCCCCGTTTGGCGTAGAACAGCATGTGGTCCGCAGTGGCATCCTTTAAAGGCTTGGAGACCATGAGGGGCAAACGGGCCTCTTGTTGGTCTATGACCTTCTCATAATCCAAGGCGCCGTTGGGGTCCAAGGAGATCATGAACACATTGCGGTTTCGGCTAAAGCCCTGTTTAAAGATAAGGCGTTCGTTGCCTATAAGCTGTGGGTTGTCCGCAGCGGTACAGATAAAGAAGTAGGTGTTGCCATCCTTGCAGTAAGAGCTGTAAGAGGCATAGTCGCCATCGCCGCGGGTTACCTCGGTCTTGTTGATGTTGCGCACCCAGTCCATTTCGCCATTGGGCCTTAACTTGGCACTTACAATGTCGTTATAGTGGTAACGCTCCGTTTTAATACGCTGTCCGGCACCCGTGACTTCCATACCGGTGGTAACAAAGTATTCTTCCGCATTAAAGAAGATATCGTCGTTTGGAGTAATCTGTACCCCTTTGAAGACCAAATTCTTGACCACCTTGTCCTCTTCCCTGCCAAACTTGTCTTCCATGAACTGTTGCGAAAAGGGATTGTATTTTTGGGAATTGATGTTGAGCGAGGTGGGATCTAGATCAAAATAGGCGATTCCGTTGTAGCGATTGTCCTTTCTATCAGCATAAAATCCAATACAGACCAGTCTGTTTTTAAAACGGACCGGATAGAGCGCTTCGGGATATTTTCCGGGATCCACGAACGATTGTGAACTGCTTCCGTTGGTGTTAACCCTTATAAGCTCGTACTGGAACTTTCGCTCGTCCACTTGAAAACGTTTCTTCTTAAAATAGGCTTTCCCCACGATATACGCGGTCTGCAGGTCCTGCGAGAAGGCCACGTTCTCAAAGGCATAGTTCTTTTCCTCGATCTCGTTGGAGAAGTCGAACTCGAATTTTTTGTTCAGGGCCGTATCGAACATATGGATCATATGCTTGTTGTCCTTTCCCCTTTTATGATGGGTACTGATCACAAAGCCTCTTTTATCCTCATCAAAAAGGATGGCCGTGGTAAATCCCCTGGAAAAATTTCGGTTGTAGTAGTTTTTCCCCACGGGATGATCTACCTGTTCCGAGCTGATGGAAAGTAGTTTTTTCTCCTTAAAATCAAAAGTGATAATGGGGCTGGAATGCACCCAATATTCGTATTCGTGCCTGCCCTCATTATAGTTGAGGAACATGAGGTTCAATTGGCCGTTTTTCAGGAATCCGTCCACAAAGTCGAGCCCCTTGAGCTTGTAGTTGTATTCTGTCACCAACTCTAGGTCGGCATTGTAATGTTCTATGAGGTAACCTTTAGGTCTTAAGATCAAGCCTTGGTAATAGGCCCGGACCAAGATATAGCCCCCGGTACCGTCATCATCAATGGTCAACAGGTTGGAATAGCGGTAGCGGTCGTTGTATTTTTCACCAAAATTATAGGAAACGGGCATTTTTTGGGCCTGTGCCACAATACCCATAAGAAGAAGGCCCAACAGGACGATTTGTTTTTTCATTTCGATTTGGGTTGGTCGCGCCTATGGTCATGAGCCGGGGAAATCTGCCTTGCGCTTTTCCAAAAAGGCCGATGTGCCTTCCCTGAAGTCATCGGTCCCAAAACAATGGCCAAAGGCGTCTATTTCGGCGGCATAACCATCAACATCATACTTAAAACCAGCATTTACCACTTTTATTGCCTGTTTTATGGCCACAGTGGAATTATTCGATATCCTGCTTGCTATTTTGACACAAAGGGGCAACAATTCCTCCGGGGACACCACATGATTGACCAAGCCATAAGCGAAGGCTTTGTCTGCATCGATCATACCCGCCGTCATGATCATTTCCATGGCCCTTCCCTTGCCCACAAGTTGTGGGAGGCGCTGTGTACCCCCATAACCGGGGATGACCCCGAGTGAGACTTCCGGGAGGCCCATTCTGGCATTGGTGCTCGCCACCCTAAAATGGCAGGCCATGGCCAGTTCCAATCCTCCGCCCAGTGCAAAGCCATTGATGGCTGCAATGACGGGAGTGGATAGGTTTTCAATATAATCGAACAGGTTTTTTTGGCCCATGGCAGACAGTTGGCGGCCTTCCTTTACCGAAAAATGGGCAAATTCCGAAATATCCGCGCCGGCCACAAAGGCTTTTTCACCACTACCCACAATGACAATGACCTTGGTATCGGGGTCCTCATCCAACTCCTTAAACGCCACATGCAATTCCTCAATGGTCCGTTTGTTGAGGGCGTTCAGTTTTTTGGGCCGATCAATGGTGACGGTAGCTATGTTGTTCTCTTCTTCAATGTAGATGTTCTCGTAGTCCATGTGTTGTTTATTTTGAGGTCTCGACTGCGCTCGACCTGACCAGTGCCTAAGATTGTTTTGGGAACCTAACAATAAAAACGGTTCCCTTGCCTACTTGTGAAGTAAAGTTAATGGTTCCGCCGTAGTTTTCCACAATGTTCTTTACCATTCCCAGACCAAGGCCGGTTCCGCTGGATTTGGTGGTGAACTTGGGCTCAAAGACCTTTTGTCTGTATCCATCCGAAATGCCCACTCCATTGTCCGCCACGGAAATCTTTACTTGTTCCCCTTCCGAGGAAACGGTTACCAATATTCGGGGAGATGCCACCTCGGGAACGGCCTGTATGGCATTTTTCACCAAATTGGTGATGACCCTGATCAACTGGGTGCGGTCCAGTTTGGCAATGATCTCTTCCTCATCGGCAATAAAATGGATGTAATCTTCCGTAAAGATCTCCAAGGCCAACTTTACGATCTTTACCACATTCAAGGTCTCGTTCTGCTGGGCAGGCATATTGGCAAAACTGGAAAAAGCCGTGGCAATATTGCTCATGGTATCTATTTGCTGAACCAGGGTTTTTGAAAATTCCTTGACCTTGGTTTGTATCTCGGGGTCTTGGGGATCGAACTTGCGCTCAAAATTCTGTACGGTAAGTCGTAGCGGCGTCAACGGGTTTTTAATTTCGTGGGCCACCTGTTTGGCCATTTCACGCCATGCCTGTTCGCGTTCGCTCTTGGCCAATTTTACCGCGCTTTCCTCCAATTCATCGATCATTCTGTTGTACGAATCCACCAATTTCCCAATTTCTTGCCCGGGGCTTTCAATATAGATCTTTTCATTTTGCCGGGTAAGGTTGGTCCTGTTGATCTTATCCGAAATGGTCTGGAGCGATCGGGTAATGTATTTTGAAATGAAGTAGGCCAGAAAAATTGCCGAGAGCAGCATGATCAGGTACACCCCTCCCAAACGGAAAAGAAACTCCTTGAGCTCCTTATTGTTGAAAGTATTGTCCTCAAAGTACTGAAGGTTGACTATACCGATTGGTTTAAACCTAGTATCGTTAATGTACGTATACGTTGCTTGGTAATTATCGCCGGCCGCCCGTTGCTCCTGTACATATCGCTTATCGTCACTGTCCCGCAGATGGTTCAGTATTTGTGCATCCAGACAATTGGAAATGGAATCGGCCTCAAAACTAGGTCTGGAGCTTTTGATCAAACTACCCTCAAGGTCGTAAATATTAAAGTTGACATTTTGGACATCGGCTATCTTATAGATTTCATCCATGAAGATCAAGCCAAGATTTTCCGTGTTTACGGGGTAGGTGGTTTCCCGTATGGTATAGGAAATACTTTGGAGTACCTGTTCTTCCTTACGCTCCACCCTGTTTTCGTGATAGTCCCTTCCCTGTTCACTATATTGGTAAATGGTGACCCCGGCAATCAATACGGAGGCAATGACCACCAATAATATCATGCTGAAGAATATCCGGGATCGTAAGGATAGTTTACTGAACAAGCGTATTTGGTTTGAGGTAAAATTACACAATTATCAAGCCAAATGAGGCACAAGAGTAAGTTCAAGTTCAAGCGCAAGCTCAAAATTAGGTTCCTACCAAATTAACTGAGCTTGAAACTTGAACTTGATATTTGAACTTTCTTAAGCATTCGGATTCTTGTCCCGGATACGTTTATAGAGTCGAATGCCCAACATCAAAAGAATGCCCAGCACCACAATACCAATAACCCCATAAATCCAATTAAAGGCACTTTTAAGGATTACCAGAAACACGATGGCAAAGAGGATCAAGGTGGCCCCCTCGTTCCAGATACGCATAAACTTGGAGGTGTATGTTACCTCATCGCGCTGCAATTGCTTAAAAATTTGATGGCATTTAAAATGATACCCGAACAACAGCAGCACAAATCCCAGTTTTACATGCATCCAAGGTTGTTGTAGCCAAGAGGGCATCAAAATAAGCATCCAAACCGCAAACAGGGTGCACAGAATGGCCGAAGGCCATGTGATGATGTACCATAGGCGTTTGGTCATCAGCTTCAATTGGTCGGTCAATATCTCCCGCTCCGGGGAGGGTTTTTGCCAAGCTTCAATATGATAGATGAACAGACGGGGAATGTAGAACAGTCCCGCAAACCAGGTGACCACAAAAATGAGGTGCAAGGATTTAATATATGGGTAAATCAACAGTACGCTTTTTTACGATTACAATCGAAGTGCCCCTACCCCATTTTCCCAAAGTTTCTTGTTGAAATTGGGGATATCGGCAGCCATCAAAGTTACGGCTCTTTGCTTAAGTCCTACCCATTGCGCATCCAATTCCCGTTTACGGTCTTTTGACGCTTGATTGATCTGGGGCAGGGCACTGTTGCTCTGGTTCATCAAAAACAAATATTCCGCCGAGAACTTGTTGGGAAAATTCTCCACATCGTCATAGGCCTGTGACTTTCGTTGTACCATGTCTCCATCCCATGCCTTGAGCTTCTCCAGCAGGGCTTTGCCTTCTGCTTTCAAGCTTTCATCGTTCAATTCTTCCAACAACTTCTTCAACTGACCCTGTACCTTGAAAAGGGTATTCATTCTTTGGTGCATATCAGTAAGGTTGGTTTCCAGTTCTGTCATGAACACATCATGTTCCCTATACCGTTCGGGAGTCATATTCGTATTGGGGGGGCTTAACACTGCTCCCGTAGTGGTCACGGTTTCCCCATTGGCTTTCAAACGTAGGGTGTAGGTACCGGGAGGTACTTTATGTCCAGTGAAATTGGCTTCAATATAGACATCGGGAATGCCGGGGAGGATGGAGGTCTTTAAATCCCATACAAAGCGATTCAACCCTTTGTCCGTACCCAACACTGGTGCCGGAGGTGCCCCACCCCCATGATGAGGTTTGTAGTCCTTATCCTTTTCCGAGGTGAAACTGCGCACTACCTTATCCTGTTGGTTCAAAATCTCCAAAGTGATTTCCGTACTGTCCATGGCTTTGGGCAGATTGTAGTGGATGACCATGCCATTGGCCGGGTTCACTCCTTCGTATGGATTGGTCCCCGTCACCTCTTTTGAGCTGCTGTTAAGGGGACTGAACCAAAATCCGTTCACGGCATCTTCTGGCTGAAAGAGTTGCAGCGCATTGGCATTGGCCTTGTATTGGGACAGGGTCGTGATGTTGTCCAAAATCCAAAAAGACCGCCCTGAAGTGGCCACGATCAAATCTCCCTGATGCACTTTCAAATCCGTGATGGGTGCTTTGGGCAGATTCAACTGCAATGGTTCCCAGTTTCTACCATCGTTCCAAGAAATGTAAAGCCCTTTTTCCGTGCCTGCATACAACAACCCCTTACGCCCTTGGTCTTCCCGAACTACACGGGTAAAGGAACCATACGGGATTCCCGTGCTGATATTGGACCATGTCTTGCCATAGTCCGAGCTTTTGTACAATGCCGGGGTATGGTCGTTGAACTTATAACGCGTTGTAGCCATGTAGACCGTGGCTGGGTCATGGGGCGATACTTCAATGGCATTGATCAAACACTCCCGAAGTCCTTTTGGGGTGATGTTCTCCCAGGTTTCGCCTCCATTTTTGGTAATGTGCACCAATCCGTCATCACTTCCTGTATAGAAAACCCCTTTTTCATGGGAGGACTCAATCATGTATGACAGGGTGCCATAGTTTTCGGCTCCCACAGCTTCATTGGTATAGGGTCCACCGCCATTGCCCTGCTTGTCATCTTGATCACGGGTAAGGTCCGGTGAAATTTCTTCCCAAGTAACCCCGTTGTCCCTAGTGCGAAGCACTAGCTGAGCGCCGTGATAAAATGTTCCGGGTTCGTGTTGGGACCAAATGATGGGGGCATTCCAATTGTACAAATATTTCATGTTTCTGGCCTCACGCCCCAAATATTGAATGGGAGCCGCCATGACATCCGTGGCCATCTTGGTTTCCATATCCAACAATTCAATGGTTCCCAAATAACTTCCGCCCATCACATATCTGGGATTGTCCGGGTCAAAAGCCAAAAAGGCACTCTCCCCTCCTGCGGAATAATGCCAGTCTTCCCGGCTTATGCTCCATCGACCTAAAGAAAGACTTGCAATCTTCACCGAGGTATTGTCTTGTTGCCCACCATAGATGTTGTATGGAAAAAGATTATCGGTACTGATGCGGTAGAATTGGGCCGTGGGCATATTCTCTTGAAGCGTCCACGTTTTGCCGTAATCAAAGCTTATGGTGGCCCCACCATCGTCCGCCATTACCATGTTCTTGGAGTTATTCGGATTGATCCAAAGATCATGGGTGTCGCCATGGGGTACGGAAATGGTCTCCCAGGTTTTCCCGCCATCTTCAGACCGAAACATTTCTGCACTGAGCACATATACCGTATCCTCGTCATTGGGGTCGGCAAACACCTCAATATAATACCAAGCCCGTTGCACCAATCGGTTATCGCCACTCACCATGCTCCAGCTTTTCCCGGCATCGCCGGAAACGAAAAGTCCGCCCTTATCTGCATTGGAATCGCTTTCAATCAGGGCATATACCTTATCGGAATTGGCCGCGCTTACCGCAATGGCCATTTTTCCTTTTTCTTTGGGAAGCCCTTCGGTCAATTCGGTCCAAGTATCCCCTCCATCGGTACTTTTGTACAATCCGCTTCCAGTGCCCCCACTGATCACAATATTGGGTTTACGTTGGTGCTCCCACATGGCCGCGTACAACACCAAGGGATTATTGGCATCCATGGAAAGTTCCACGGCGCCCGTAAGTTCATTGACAAAAAGAATGTTCTTCCATGTTTTTCCTCCATCCACCGAGCGGTACAGCCCTCGTTCCTTATTGGGACCGTAAAGTGCTCCTTGAGCCGCTACATAAACGATATCCGGATTGGTAGGATGCACAATGATTCGGGAGATATGCTGTGTTTTTTCCAATCCCAGCTTGACCCATGTCTTGCCGGCATCATTGGATTTGTAAACGCCATCCCCATAAGAGGTCATTACCCCGCGGGGGGCATGTTCGCCCATCCCGCAATACACCACATTGGGATTGGAGGCCGATACGGAAACCGCCCCAACAGAACCCATTTCAAAAAAACCATCCGAAATGTTTTCCCATTGTTGCCCGGCATTGTTGGTCTTCCACAATCCACCACCCGTTGTTCCCATGTAATAGGTCAAGGGGTCTCCCACAACACCACTGGCGGTTACGGACCGTCCACCACGAAACGGACCAATGTTCCTGAATTTCATGGGTTTGAAATAGTCATTGGCGGTTTGCCCAAAAGTCAGGGTAGCACAAAGCACCCCTAAAAGAAAGCTTACTTTTTTCATGTCCGGTCGGGTTTAGGTTTCTTTTTAATCCTCAATACTCAAATAGTCCAATTCCAATTGGTTGAACTCATTGTTGAACGCATCAATCTCTTTATCCACCAAAGCATCAAAGGCATTCAATTGTTCCTTTATCTTTCCTGAAAGTTCATTTTTCACGGCCATATCCTGTTCTGTTGGAGGGAAATCGTCTATGGACACCAAGCTGTTCAAGTGGGCCAGTTTATTGGTCAACCGTATGGGGAAGTTCAAGGGGTCTTGGTTGCTTCGGTTTTGGGTTTGATAAAGCGCCTTTTCTATTTCCCCAAAGTCTTCCTTCATTTTTTCGGCCTTTTCCACCAAGGCCTTGGTAGCTTCATTGTCTTTGTACTGCTTCACAAAAGCATCCAGCTTTTCATTGATTTTCCGGATTTTCTTTATGGATTGATGGGCCCTGTCCACCGTTTCATTGATGTCGGTAATAAAATCGAACTGCTTTTGCATATCGGCCACGGAAACTTCCGCCCTGGGATCGGGAAGAATCTTAAATTCCTGGGGCTGATCGGCACCGTTCACATTCAAGTGCACTTTATAGCTTCCCGGAACCGCTTTGGCACCATCCAAATTGGCCCACCAGAGAATCATTCCCTCTAATTTTTCCGCTCCTTTGCCACGGGTATCCCAAACATGGGTATTGCCCCCTTTCTTGGCCGTAAGCTTTTTGTCCTTATCCTTCGCATAAGAGCTATATGAAGCCAAAGTATCCCCGTTCATCGTGGTATAGGTAAGGGCCACACTGTCTTTTTCCGAAAGATTTTTGAGGTAAAAGTGGGTGACCACGCCATTGGGATGGTTTTGCCCCTCGGTTTTAGACGGGGTCTTGGCCACTCCTCCCTTGGTACGATAACTGTCCTTGGGATGGAACAAAATGGCTTCTGCCGATTTTTTGGAGCCATCCAATTGGTGTAAAACCGTAAGATCATCAATAATCCAAAGGCTTCGCCCTTGGGTGGCCACGATGAGGTTGTTGTCCTTAATGGTCAAGTCAGTAATGGGAACAATGGGTAGGTTCAATTGGAATTTCTCCCAATTTTGGCCATCATTGAAGGAAATGTACATCCCGGTTTCAGTCCCGGCGTACAACAATCCTTTTCTCTTTGGATCTTCACGTACCACACGGGTAAAATGTTCATTATTAATCCCATTGGTAATCTTGGTCCATGTTTTTCCATAATCCGTGGTCTTGTAGAGATAAGGTGTGAAATCCCCCAATTTGTAACGGGTAGCGGCTACATAACAGGTCCCTTCATCAAAAGCGGAGGGTTCAATGCTGTTCACCATACTCCACTCGGGCATGACATCGGGTGTTACATTTTCCCATGTTTTTCCTCCATCTTGGGTCACATGGATCAGTCCATCATCACTTCCTACCCACAACAGGCCTTCTTTTAAAGGACTCTCATTGGCGGCAAAAATGGTACAATAGTATTCCACACTGGTATTGTCCTGTGTTATGGGTCCGCCACTGGACACCAATTTTGTAGAATCGTTTCGGGTTAGGTCATCACTCAACAAGGTCCAACTTTGCCCTTCATTGATACTCATGTGGACATGGTTGGAAAAGGTGTAGAGCTTTTTGGGATCATGCTTGCTGAATATGATCGGGAAATTCCATTGGAAACGGTATTTCATTCCCTCGGCACCATACCCCATAGGGTTATCCGGCCAAACATTGATGCCCCTAACCGTTTTGTTTTTGTGGTTGACGCGAGTCAGGAATCCTCCATAACTACCTCCGTACACAATATCATCATTGGTAGGGTCTACTACAATGTGCGCGGATTCGCCTCCGGCAGTTTCTTCCCAATCGTCCTCCCCTATGGAATTGTCATCACTCCGGTGGTTGATGCGCAAAGTGGAATTATCCTGCTGCGCCACATAGATGCGGTACGGAAACGCATTATCCGTAGTGACCCTATAAAATTGGGCGGTGGGTTGATTGTAGTAGGTACTCCATGTTTCCCCGCCATCGTAACTGATCTGTGCGCCACCATCGTCCCCAATGATCATCCGTTTTGAGTTCTCTGGAGCGATCCAAAGATCGTGGTGGTCACCATGTGGTGCATTAAACGTATTGAAGGTTTTTCCTCCATCCGTACTTCTATGGTATTGGACATTGAGCACATAAACCACATCCTCATCTTCCGTATCGGCATAGACGCGGGTATAGTACCAAGCCCTTTGACGCAGTTTTCGCTCCTCATTCACACGGGTCCATTTTTTTCCTCCATCATCTGAGCGGTACAAGCCTCCTTTTTCCTTGTTTTCCACTATGGCCCATACCCTTTCGCTATTTTTTGGGGATACCGTCACGCCAATAATCCCCAAGGTATCTTTTGGGAAACCATCATTTTTTGAGATTTCCGTCCAAGTCTCTCCGCTATCCGTACTCTTCCAAAGTGCAGAACCTTCGCCTCCACTACTTAAGCTATATGGGGTACGTTGCACCCTCCATGTGGAAGCATACAATATTCTTGGGTTGTTGGGATCAAAAGTCAAGTCTACAGCACCAGCATGTTCATTCACAAAAAGAATCTGTCTCCAAGTTTTACCGCCATCAGTAGTCTTGTATATTCCGCGTTCTTTAGTGGGTTTATAAATATTGCCCATTACTGCCGCATAAACGATATCGTGGTTTGTGGGATGGACCTTTAACCTGGGGATATGCCTTGTTTTTTCGAGCCCCATGGATGCCCATGTCTTTCCTCCGTCTTCAGTTTTCCAAACACCATATCCTGAGGAGACATTCCCCCGTACGGTTTTCTCCCCTCCTCCAACATATATTACATTGGGGTCGCTTTTGGCCACTTCAACGGCACCGATACTTCCTCCAAAATAACCATCGGAAATATTCTCCCATGATCGACCACCATCCGTGGTCTTCCAAACCCCACCGCCGGTGGCGCCAAAGTAAAAAAGATTGGGTTCTCCGGGTACTCCTGTAACGGCAGCGGAGCGACCGCCACGGAACGGACCTATCAATCGATATTCCAAACTGGAATAGATTTCCTCAGGATATTCTGGGGTGGTTTGGGTTTTCTTTTTTCGTTGGGATTGAACGGTAGCAACGCAGAGCGTGAAGGTAAGCAGCAGCATACCCATTTTGGAAAAGCAAGTCTTCATTTTCAAAGTGTTAATTAGTCGTGTCTAAATGTAATGAAAAAGGAAGAAAAAAGGTTTCACAATATTTTGTATTTTAACTCCCTCATTTAAATCTCAACCCACACTATGCGAAATTATTTTGGGCTCATCGTTCTTGTCGTTCTGATGGCAGCCTGCAAAAACCAATCAAAATCCCAAGAAGCACAAACAGTACAAACACCAGAGCCAGAAGAGTCCGAATGGATCTATCTCTTTGACGGTACCAGTACCGAAGGCTGGCGCGGCTACAACATGGAGACCCTTCCCCCCGGTTGGATCATAAAGGACAGCACCCTGACTTTCGACACCGAACTGGGCATGGAGCAGGACTACAAAGGCGGAAAGGACATCATCTACGGCGCCGAGGAGTTCGACAATTTTGAGCTCTACATGGAATGGAAGCTTCCCGAAGGCGGCAACAGTGGCATCTTCTACCACGTCAAGGAAGGTTACGACGGTCCTCCCGTGGTATCTCCCGAATATCAGTTGATCGATGACGAGAACTATGCCCGCATCCATGACCTTACGGCCTACAATACCAGTCTGGGCTACACTGATAAACCTGAAGAACTCAAGCCCTTGCAGCAAACCGGAGCCGACTACGCCATGCACCCACCAAAGGCCAACAAGACCCTACATCCCGCTGGGGAATGGAACAGCTCCAAGATCGTCTTCACCCCTGAAAAAGTGGAGCACTGGCTCAACGGGGAACTATTGTTGTCATTTGTCCCTTGGGATGAGGCTTGGCACGAAAAGAAAAACTCGGACAAGTGGAAGAACAGTCCTGACTACGGAAAGTTCAAGACAGGGTTCATTGCCTTGCAGGACCACTCCAGCCCAATTTGGTTCCGAAACATCAAAATAAAAAAATTATAATCCGCTAAAACCAACCCATGAATAAAAGAGAATTCATTAAAAAGAGTAGTGTAGGTGCCCTAGGCATCATGGTGGCCCCTTCGTTGTTGAAAGGCGCCCCTTTCAAGGAAAGATTACGAACTGCACACATCGGTGTGGGGAACATGGGCGCTGCGGACCTCAGCGCCATATCGTCCCATGGTTCCGTGGACGTGGTGGCCTTGTGCGATGTAGATGCCGTTAACCTTTCCGCTGCGCGCAAACTGCACCCAACGGCCCGTGTGTTCTTCGATTACCGCACCATGTTGAAGGAAATGGCCGATCAGATCGATGCCGTGATCGTGTCCACCCCGGACCATACCCACGCCCCAGCCTCCATGATGGCCATGGAGATGAACAAACCCGTCTACTGCCAAAAACCGTTGACTCATTATGTTTCTGAGTCCCGCGCCATGAAAAAGATGGCCGCCGAAAAAGGTTTGGTGACCCAGATGGGCATCCAGGTACACTCTTTCTACGATTATAAACTAGCTACGCTATTGATCCAATCCGGAATCATTGGCAAGGTGCACACCGTGCATGCCTGGTCCCCCAAGAACTGGGGATACGACGGTCCCCTTCCCCAAGGAGAGGACAAAGTCCCGGCACAATTGGACTGGAACCTTTGGTTGGGAACTTCTGCCGAAAGACCCTATAAAGAAGGAATGTACCATCCCGGGAACTGGAGAAAATTGATGGACTACGGCTGTGGCACTTTGGGCGACATGGGCGTACACATCTTCGACACCCCGTACAACGCCCTTGAGCTGGACGTTCCCATGACCGTGAAGACCGAGTGCCGCCCCTCCAATGGGTTCGGGTACCCGGAGAACAATGTGGTGACCTATGAGTTCCCTAGCACACCGTATACCTCCAAGACTTTCAAATGGGTTTGGTACGATGGCCCTGGAGCCCCAGATATGCACGAGGACTTAATTCTACCTGGTGCCAAGAACATGGCCGCTAAGAAATCAAACAAAGAGGAAAGTGTAGAGGACAAAATATCACTAGACGCCAAGGTGGCCGGAGAGGGCGAGCTTCCAGAACAGGGAGCCATGTTCGTAGGTGAAAAGGGACGCCTGTTGCTCCCCCACTTCATGCAGTTGCCCAAGAAGATCGTAAGGGGCAAGTACGTGGACATCTCCAAAGAAATCGCCAAGTTGAACGAGAAGCACAATCTGGGCGAGCCCATCAGAAATTATGAGTCCGAAGGACCCAAGCACTACCACCAGTTCGTGGATGCTTGTTTAGGCAAGGCTGAGACCACGGCACCTTTTGAGTATGGGGCTAGGCTCACCGAGACCATACTGTTGGGCACCATTGCCGGAAGGTTCCCCGGGGAGACCCTCCACTGGGACGCACAAGCGGCAAAGTTCAAGGAGGAAAAGGCAAATGCCTACCTTTCTGGAGACTATAGGGATTTTTAGGACTCCCCTATTATGAATAGGTCCGTACTGACCCTCCTGATTCTGCTACCATTGCTTTCGTTTTCGCAGAAGCGTATTCGAGATTATGGTGTTGGGATTGGAGTGCTCAGACCAGGACAATACAATGCAATTACCGACGTGCCTGGGGTACGGGTGGGACATGTCACCTTGATAAAAGGCGACAGCATCCGTACCGGGGTCACGGCGATTCTCCCCCATTCCGGAAATCTCTTTCAGGAAAAAGTCCCGGCAGCCATACATGTGGGCAACGGCTTTGGAAAACTGGCCGGCAGCACCCAAGTGAAGGAACTGGGCAGTTTGGAAACCCCTATCATCCTGACCAATACGTTGAGTGTGCCCACGGCCGTAAATGCCGTTATAGGATACACTTTACATCAAGAGGGCAACGAAACGGTCCGTTCCGTAAATGCCGTAGTGGGCGAAACCAATGATGGGTATTTAAACGACATTCGAGGACGCCATGTAAGCGAAACGGATGTACTACAAGCCATTTCAAAAGCAAAAACAGGAGCAGTTCCTGAAGGCAATGTTGGTGCGGGAACGGGCACCATTTGTTTTGGGTTCAAGGGAGGGATAGGAACCTCTTCCCGTGTACTTCCCAAAAAACTGGGAGGATACACCATAGGCGTATTGGTGCAGACCAATTTTGGCGGTGTTTTGCAAATAGCCGGGGTGGATGTGGACAAGCAGCTCGATCGTTATTCTGAAACGCTCAAGTATTCAGCAGATGGTTCCTGTATGATGGTGGTCCTGACCGATGCCCCATTGGATGCCCGCAATTTGGAACGATTGGCCAAACGGGCCATGTTGGGCTTGGCCAAAACCGGAGGAATTGCCAGTAACGGCAGTGGGGATTATGTGATTGCCGTTTCCACGGCAGAGGAATGTAGAATCCCTTATGAAAGTGAAAATCCCATTCAAACTGTACCGACCTTACGCAATGAGGCCATGACCCCACTTTTTCTGGCCACCATTGAAGCCACCGAAGAGGCCATCCTTAATTCTCTTTTCGCTGCGGAAACCATGACCGGTCGTGATGACCATACCATTGAGGCGCTTCCAAAGAAAAAGGTGTTAGAAATGCTCCAAGCGGCCCATAAAATGGACTAGCACTTCATCCCATCCACTTTTTCTTCGCATGTGGCGTAACATTCCCCTTGAATTTTACACTAACCTAATAGAAACTCTATAGTTTTTTTATAGTTTTAAAAGCATAATACCTAAAAAACACTACCATGGATATTTTTGGAAAGATCAAGGAGAAACTGAGCAATGAGTTTATCGATATTGTTGAGTGGCTCGATTATACGGATGACACCATTGCGCATCGGTTTGAGCGTTATCAAAATGAAATAAAGAACGGCGCAAAGCTGATTGTCCGCGAAGGGCAAACCGCCGTTTTCATCAACGAAGGCCAATTGGCCGATGTCTTTGAACCGGGCACTTATGACCTTACCACACAAAACCTACCAATTTTGGCTACTCTGAAAGGGTGGAAATACGGGTTCAATTCCCCATTCAAGGCCGAAGTGTATTTTGTGAACACCCACTTGTTCACCGACGAGAAATGGGGCACCAAGAGTCCCATCACTTTAAGTGATGACCGATTTGGTTTGGTAGAGATTCGTGCTTTTGGAACCTATGCCTTTAAAATTTCGGATGCTGGCAAGTTTATCAAAGATATTGTTGGCACGGATAGCAACTTTACCAATTTTGAGATCAATGAACATCTCAAAAGTTTGATAGCCACACGATTCACAAATACCGTGGGCCAAGCCAATTTGCCCATTGAATTGTATGCCGCCAATACCACTGAACTTTCGGATACGTGTCGCGAAGTCATGTCACCTGAGTTTGAAAGCGTTGGTATTTCCTTGGAGAAATTCTATATCGAAAATGTTTCTATGCCCGAAGATCTCAAAAAGGAAATCTTCGAGTACAGCCGTATCGACAAGCTTGACCTCGATAAATTGACCAAGTTCAAAACTGCCAAGGCCATTGAGGCCGCTGCCCAAAACGAAGGCGGGACCGCCGGGGCTGGAATGGGCATGGGTATGGGGTTTGTTTTGGCCCAACAAATGGGAGGCATGATGGGTGGAAACCCCCAAGCCTCCCCACAACAAACCGCCCAACCTGTTGGAGGCGCCGTTCCTCCACCAATGCCAACACAAACCATGTATTACTATGCCTCCAATGGGGTACAACATGGACCAGTGACCTTTGAACAAATGCAATCCCTTTTTGCATCCCGGGCCATCAATCGTGATAGTTTGGTATGGAAGCAGGGCATGGCCGCTTGGGCTTCTTTAAAAGAAGTGGAAGAATTGAAATCGTTCTTGGGAGGCAACACACCACCGCCATTGCCAACGGAGTAATCGCATTCATTGTCATTTCGAAATGAGTTGCAAAGCAACGATTGAGAAATCTAAGTAATTACACATTGAGATTTCTCAGTCGCTAGCTCCTTCGAAATGACAGCCTATCAATTTTGACATGGATTTCCGCCTACACGGAAATGAAACTATGGAAGAACAAAAAATCCAAAAAACCGAGCTCAAAAAAGCCTGCACCAACTGTGGTGCCGAGCTAAAATACAAGCCTGGGACCACCAGTATAAATTGTGAATATTGTGGTCATGAGGAATCAATTGCTATAAACGAAAATGGTTTTCAGGAACTGGAGCTGCACCCCTACCTCAAGGAAATGGGCTCACAGAAACACAGTGAGGAAATCTCCATGTTGCACTGCAAAAATTGTGGTGCCAATCAACATGTCGAAGAAAACTATAAGTCGCTCCACTGTGTATACTGCGGTATGCCTCTGGTGATTGAAGATGCCTATAAGGAAGATTGGATCTTACCTGGCGCGGTGCTCCCCTTTCAGATTGATCAAAAGAAATCCTTTATCATTTTCAAGAATTGGGTAAACCGCTTGTGGTTTGCACCCAATAAACTGAAGAAGGCCGCTTTGGACCCTCAATTTACCAAAGGGCTGTATTTACCCTATTGGACCTTTGATGCCCAACTTGCGGCAAGTTATACGGGACAACGGGGCGAATATTATTACGAAACCCGAAGGGTCAGGAACTCCAATGGAAAGATGGTGACCCAGCAGGTTCGGAAAACCCGTTGGTATCCAGCTTCAGGTGAGATTTCTGGTTTTGTGGACGACACCCTCATCAAGGCGTCTCGACAAAAATCGGGAAGGATCCCCCAAAAAATTTCCCATTGGAACCTCCAAAAACTGCAACCATTCAATAGCGGTTTTCTTTCTGGATTTGTTACCGAAAAATATACCATCCCGTTGAAAGATGGGCACCTCCATTCCAAAGACGTGGCCCGTGATATTGCCATGCGATGGTGCCGACAGGATATTGGCGGGGATACCCAACGTGTGACCCACATGGATATGGAGCTGTCCGAAGAGACCTTTAAACATATCTTGTTACCCGTTTATATAAGTGCCTATCGCTATAAGGGCAAGGAGTACAATTTCTTTATCAATGGGGAAAATGGACAGATCTCCGGCACCCGTCCGTACAGTGCTTGGAAAATCTTTTTAGCAGTACTATTTGGATTGATCATCATTGCCCTGCTGGTGTACTTTGCAAAGTAATTTTCCTTGCTTGGCTTCACCATTCCAAAATCCGTATCTTTAAATATGTCCAAGCCTATTTCACTGATATCGATTTTTGTGCTGCTCAATATGGGTATTGGCCGTATGTTCCAAGTAAGTTTAGGAGCAACCTGCTTTTCTGAATTGACCATTTTGGCCGTGACCAGTTTTGTTTTTTGGACCTTCTCTGCCCAACACATAAAAGTTTGGGCCCAAAACTGGGAACAAAAACCTTTCGGAAAAACATTGGCCCTTCAAGGAGGGTTGGGCATCACCGCCACGGCAATGAACATTCTTATTGGACAGGTTTTGGTAGTCTTTATGATGACCGTGGTATTTCGTTGCGCCTCTCCCAATTTCAATCTATTGCATGCAGGGCTCACCAACAATATCGCCGTTAACCTATTCTGCTATTTTGCACTCCTGTTTTACTTTATAAACAAGGAACACAACCAAAAAATTGACACTCCAATCGCACCCTTTTCAGGAAAGAAAATTCAAATTGAAGTGTCCAGGAACAGTTCCCGTTTTTTACTGATTCCTGAAGAAATCATCTATATTGAAACCAGCAACAACTGCATTGTGCTCCATACGAAAAAAGGAGTTTTTGTAAAATACCAAAGTCTTAGGTCAGTAGAGAAAATGCTCAGTTCAAAAACCTTTAAACGGGTGCATCGGTCCTATTTGGTGAACGTGGATTTTATGGATTGCCATCAGAAAAACAGCAATGGTGATGGCATACTCCGTTTAAAGAATGGAGATAAAATTAAATTCAGTAGGACCTACCGAAAGAACCTAGTGGAGGTTTAACGGCATCGACCTGCCCTTATTTTCCCGCAGCTTACCCAGTGTTGTTACATGTCTTTCATCACTCCTGCTACATTTGGAAAAACTGAACACATGAAGACTTTTCTAAGTGTCGCTATTGGATGTTTTATCCTATGGTCCTGTACCTCCAAAACGGAAACCGAAACAGGACAAAACCTTATCACTGAACAAGATCGGCATCTCCTGAGCCAATTAAAAGAAGTAAAATGGCCCAAAGCCTATCGGGAACAGGACACTCTATTGCTCGATTCCATTTTGGGAGACGATTTTCAAATGATTGACAATCAAGGAAACTGGTCCAATAAAAAAGGAGAACTCGCCTGGATCAAGGAACATGCCAGCACCCACGATTCCTTTTTTTATGAAATAAAACGCTTGGACATTCTGCCCAATGGCACGGCCATGATCTGTGGTACTGGGCATATCTTCAATGACTCCATAAAAACCATTTATCAGTCCAGCAATGTCCTCATAAAACGTGAGGGGCAATGGAAGGCAATCGCTTCCCATGTATCCGGTATCAAACAAGTACCCTAAACCTTAAAGTTCTGATAATGTACCCTTAAACTGGCCCATATTTTAGTATTTTCCCTAAAAATCCTCGTTCAATGAAAATGCTTGTGGGGCTTTTGCTGTTGGTCTGTACCCTTGCCGGCGCGCAAGAAACCCATTCCGTTCCGCTCAAATTTAAAAAGGATTTGATTCCCGAAGGCATCGCCATTGATCCTTCCTCCAAAAAAGTATACCTCAACAGCTTGAAGAAGGATAAAATTGTACGTTCTGATTTGGATGGGACCCATGCCGAGGATTTTATTGGAAGTAAAGAATATGGATACCTCTCCGGTTTTGGGATGACTATTCAAGGAGACACCCTCTTCGCCTTGGGAAACAGTTTGCCCAAAAGCAACAATTCGTCCGTTCTTCTTTTGATGAACCCTACTTCAGGGGAATTCATCGCGTCGTATACCCTAAACTCGGATGAGGTAATCTACCTGAATGATATTGCCATAACGCCCAATGGTGAAGCTTATATCACCGATTCGGAAAGTGACACCCTCTATGCCCTGACCGGGCCCAAAAAGGCCTTGGAGGTCTTCTTTACCCATGAAGAAATCAAACATTCCAATGGCATTACAGTATCCGATGATGGTAAATATCTCTATTTGGCCACTTACACCTCCGGCATCCGGATTTTGGACATCGCCTCAAAGAAGTTGTTGAACCCACCCAATCAGTTTAAGGGAATCGATGGGTTGAAATTCCATAAAAACACCCTGATTGCCATAGTAAATGGGAAAAGGGACCTGTCCCAAAATGGGGTCTTTCAATTTGAACTGAATCCTGAGAGCACCAAAATCCTGTCCGAAAAGAGAATCATGTCATTTTTCAATCCATCCGACATTCCAACGACATTTGCCATCCATGATGAGTATATGTACTTTGTTTCAGATTCCCAATTGGACAACTTTGATCAGGAAAACAATACCATTATCCAACCCGATCAATTGCAGAACTACAGATTAATTCGCCTTAAAATTTGATGCCGCTATGATCAACAAAACTTCTCTTTCCTGCTTCTTTTTCAGTCTGGCATGCCAATTCTTCTACGCTCAAACTGAAGTAAAAAACACCGTCATTTCCAAAAACTATTGTACTGAAATAGGTCGCTTTGACCTTCTAATTGACAACAACGAAGTCGCCGGAGCCTACTATCTAATACACAAAAACGCACTTGGCGGAGTTTGGGGCCGATTAAAGAATAACGTGATGACCGGTAGATGGCACGATGCTGATGGAAAAGGGGATATCATCATCACTTTTACTGATGACTTCAACTTTTTTACAGCGGATTATCGCAGTGATGATGACCAAGATAAATGGTATCGGGATTCTTGGCACGGCTCACTTCGTCCCAATGCATCCCCTTCCTTTGATAAAAAAGGCATAACCTACCGATGCGAATAACTTAAAACTAATTCAGAAAGGCTATACAAACCGGACTGCCCAAGTTTGTCTCGCTTAAGAATTGCAAGGTGCCTTTTTCAGCATCCCTTTTGAAAACGATGATGTTATTGCTCCTTTGATTGGCCACCAATAAAAATTCGCCTGTGGGGTCCAATGAGAAATTACGGGGCCAGTCACCACGAACCGACTCCCTGCCCACCAAGGTCAGTTTTCCGGATTCTTGATCTACGGCAAAGATTACGATAGTGTTCTCCCCGCGGTTGGAACCGTATAAAAACTTACCATCAGGGGATAGGTGTATATCGGCACAATAACTTTTTTCAGTATACCCTTCAGCCAATGTAGATTCTGTCTGAATTTCTCGGTAAGACCCTTGGCCGTCTTTTTCAAAAACGGAAACCGTGCTGTTCAACTCACTGATCACATATAGGATGTTACCATTCTTACCAAAGGTAAAATGTCTGGGGCCAGCTCCAGCGGCCAAGTCGATTGAGGCTTGGTCTCCAACCACATATTGCCCCCCTTCCCTTTTGTAACGCTTTATACCATCCAATCCCAAATCCGCTACAAAAAGTCCGTCTTTGGTAAACTTTGCCATGTGCGCACGGGAGGTTCGGGTGGTATCCAAAATCTTATGGTCGATCACTTGGGGTTCCCCGGCAAGCGATCCATCGTCATTCAACTGATACAGGGCCACATTGCCCCCACCATAGTTGGCAGCGGCCAAATAACCCTCCTCGGACAAGGAAACATGGCAAGGACCATTTCCTTGGGTTCCTTTGCTATTCTGGATTTCCAAAACACCTTCATTCAAGCGGAATGCTGTAACACCTCCCCCAAGACTATCAAAATCGCCAGTCTCCTGTATGGCATAGAGATTGTTCTTATCCTCGGAAATCGTCAAATACGAAGGGTTTTTCAATTTGGCAGCCAATTCTTGGCTTCCAAGCGCACCCGTTGCAGTATCCAAGGTGTATTTGTAAATCCCCTCACTATCCCCATTGGTATACGTTCCAACAAAAAGGGTGTGGGCGGTTTTCTCTTCTGATTTTTTCTCTGCTTTTTCCTTACAGGCAATTCCGGTCATTAGCACTAGACCGAGCAATAGTGTTTTCTTCATGGATGATTAAAATGTTTGTCCCAAATTAAGCAATCTTATGCAACTAATCCAGACAACTTTGTTTTAATCTCACGCGCCAAATAAATCCCTGTGACAATGGTGGAAAGTACATCGGCTATGGGAAAGGATAGCCAAACGCCCATCTCCCCCATAAATTGGGGCAACAACAAAATAAGCGGTATAAAAAAGAAGCCCTGTCGGGTAAGTGTGAGCAATAACGCCGGAATGGCCTTCCCTACCGCTTGAAAATATGCGGCACCTATCAATTGAAGGGCAATGATCGGTGTAGCCGCAAAGACCAACCGCATGGCCAAAGGGGAATGCTGCAACACAAATGCATTGGTGGCCAATTCCTCTGCCGGCAAATGGGGCTTGTTGCTCAGGAAAAGTGAAGCGATCTCTGCCGGAAAAACCATGAGGACAACAAAGACCAAGGTCGCCACCAAAGCAGCATACTTGATGGCCGTATAAATGGATTCTTTGACCCGATCATATTGTGCTGCCCCATAATTGAAGCCTGCAATGGGCAAAAACCCTTGGGTGACCCCAAAAACAGGAAAAAGGGCGAACATGAGCATCCGGCCGATAATGGCATAGACCGCCACCATGGCCTCCCCTCCCAAATTAAAGAGGATGTTGTTCATGAGCAGATAGGTGATACTGGTCACGGCCTGACGTGCCAAGGTCACAAATCCTAGGGAGCCAATTTCCTGAAGAATGGATCTGTCCAACCCAAAATGGGAAAAACCAATCTTCAGTTCAGAGTTTTTTGATAGAAAAAAATAGAGAATATATCCAAAACACATTAAATATCCTGCGGTAGTGGCCCAAGCGGCCCCGTGCATGCCCCAATCGAACACATAGATAAAAATGTAGTCCATGAGCAGGTTCCCCACCGAAGGGATAATCATGGCCACCATGGCAAATTTGGGTTTCCCCTCGGCCCTAATCACGGTATTTCCCATCATACAAAGCGCCAAGAACGGCACCCCATACAGGATAATGGTATAGTAAATTTTGGCAGGGGCAAAAATGGAACCCTTGCCTCCAAAGGCCGGTATCAAGGTGTCCACAAAATAAAGTCCCAAGGCCACCATGACCACCGTAACCAAAACGGTCAGTGTAATCTGGTTTCCAAAAGTCTTAAGGGCTTTTTCCTTGTTATTAGCCCCCAAGGCACGCGACACAATACTGGAACCGCCAATACCAATGGCCATTCCCAAAGCTGCAATAAAGAAGGAAACGGGCAACACCACATTAATGGCTGCAATGGCAATGGAGCCGATCCAATTACCCACAAAGATGGAGTCGACCAACACGTTCAAGGACATCACCAGAATGCCAATGGATGCAGGTACGGCCTGTTTGATCAATAATTTTCCAATGGGTTCTTTCCCGAGTGCGTCAGAGGTTACTTTGGCCATGCCAATGGTGTTCTTTGGGTGTAAGGCTTTGTGTGTGGTAAATCTAATCCAAATCTACAACGCCTCGATCAAATTACCTTTGTTCTCCCTTAGTTTTTTGGTGATGCTTTCCCATAAAGCCATTCTATGCTCCAAAGCTCTTTGGCTATACTCAGCGACATCGGTCCATTTTTGTTCATCTTGGCCACAGAGCATCTTCATCATTTTCACCGCCATGGGTCCGTGTTCGTCCCCATCCAATTCAATGTGCCGTTTTAGGTAATAGGAAAGTTTGGGATACTGCTCTGGACCTTTTTTCCCAGATTGTTCTATGATGCCCAAGAACATGTCCGGAATCAATTCTTCCCTTCCAAAGGTAAAGGCCGCAGCAATGATATGCGGTTTTTGGGTGTTGATGACTTCAAAAGTGAAGCTTAAAAAGTTCTTTTCGGCCAGATTTAAATCCGCATTTTTGATTTGCCCTGCGATTGCTTCAAGATTCCCGAAGCTTCCAATGACATCATTGACCTTGGAGGTATTGGCATTGACCTCCTCCATGGCATCCAGATACATTTCAAAATGGCTTTTGGCCACTCCCTCCTCATTGAAATCGCTCTCCTCCTCCAAGACAATCTCATTGATGAATCTTGCCACTGTGGTATCCGAAGCAGGCTTCCAAGGAAGGTCGGTACAGGTAAGCTCACGTTGCAGGGCCTTTAATAGCGACATAAAATCCCAAACGGCATACACATGGCTCTCCATAAAGGTCCTGATGTCCTCAACAGAATCCAGCTGCGCGTAGAGCTCATGGTTTTTGAGTTGTTCCCGTACTTCTTTGAGACTGTGCTCCAAGTTTTCAATGCTCATAGACTTGTTTTACTGTACTCCAAAAATTATTGGATGTTATATTCCGGCAGGGTTTGATTTGTTGACCAAGTATTGATCCACTGTGCCATAAGACTTGCCCAATCATCCCTATCGTTCAAACATGGGACATGGATGTAGTCTTTCCCCCCTGCTTCAACAAATTGTTCTTTGCCTTCCATGGCGATTTCTTCCAAAGTCTCCAGACAATCGCTTACAAAAGCAGGAGTGATCACGGCCAAACGCTCAATGCCCTCTTTACCCAATCGTTCAAATTCATGGTCGGTGAAGGGCTGTAACCATGGGTCGCTTCCCAATCGGGATTGGAACGAAGTACTCACTTTATCCTTGGGCAATCCCAATTGCTCTATCACCAACTCGGTGGTATCATAACATTGATGTCTATAACAGGTATGATGGGCCACCGAATTGGCCTTGCAACAGGCCCCATTCAATTGGCAGTGGAATTTTGTGGGGTCCGATTTTTTAATATGCCTCTCGGGAATCCCATGATAGGAGAAAAGAATATGGTCGTAATCAAAACCCTTTAGACCTTCCGCTATGCTATTGGACAATATTTTGATGTAATCCGGATTGCTATAAAAAGCTGGTAAGGTGGTCAACTGCATGCTAGGGAAATGCTCCTGTTGCACTTCCATGACCTTGACCACTACGGTTTCATATGATGACATGGCATAATGGGGATACAGGGGCACCAACAATACCTCATCCACTCCTTTATCCTTCAACTCCTGTAACGCGTTCTTAATGGTCATGGAACCATACCGCATCCCCAAGGCAATGGGCAGGCTGGTCTGTTGGCCCACTTTTTCCATAAAACGTTCCGAGATGATAATCAAAGGAGAGCCTTCCTCCCACCAAATCTTGGAATAGGCTTCCGCCGAACGCTTTGGACGTGTGTTCAGGATAATTCCCCGTACAATGATGTTTCGCAGAACGGGGTTCACGTCTATGACACGCTCGTCCATGAGAAACTCATCCAAATATGGTTTAACATCCTTCGCGGTAGGGCTGTCCGGCGAACCCAAATTGACCAATAAAACTCCTTTTGGCACAGCTTTTTGTTTTAGGCCCCAAAAATACAACTTGGTACGGACTTGTTGTTTTTAGAATCCAATTACTTTTCTATGGTCCATAACTAAATTCAATCTTCATTTAGCATTCCGGATTTTAGCCCGTGTTCTTTTCTCCCTATTTTTGTTGTCATGGACCTTTTTATTGAAACCGTTTCCAAGGAATCGCTCATTTATCTGGGGATTGCCCTCTTTGTTTTGGCCCTGGCGTATTGGGTGTTTTCCATCATCCTAAAACGGTTGGGGAAAAATCCAAAATACCTTTTGCCCAACGGTTCGTTTAGGCGATTGACGAAGCCCCTGCTGTTGATTTTCGTTTCCATTGTATTGCGAATGAAATCCCTGCGGGATCTTTTGAACTTGGAAGAGTTGGGGTTTTGGTTCCGAAAGGCCAGCACCTTGCTCTTTATCTTGGCCATGACGTGGTTGATCATTGCGGTATTGAAAATTGTGAAACAGATTATCATCAAAAACTATGATGTTGGGGAGACCGATAACTTAAAGGCCCGTAAGATCTACACCCAGTTCACCATTTTGGAACGCATTGTGATCTTTATTGTCATCATACTAGCTCTTGGACTTGCCTTGATGAGTTTCAAGGAAATCCGTGAAATTGGGATCAGTATTTTTGCCTCTGCTGGGGTTGCCGGGATTATTATTGGTTTTTCCGCCCAAAAATTCATCGGAACTCTATTGGCGGGTATTCAAATTGCCATTGCACAACCCATAAAATTGGATGATGTGGTCATTGTGGAGGGCGAGTGGGGCCGGATTGAGGAAATTACCCTTACCTATGTAGTGGTCCGTATTTGGGACAAGCGCAGATTGATTGTCCCTACCCCTTATTTTATTGATCAACCGTTCCAAAACTGGACCAAAAGCTCCGCAGACATTTTGGGAACTGTGTTTTTATATGTGGATTACATGGTTTCCTTTGATGATCTTCGCGAAGAATTGACCCGCATTCTCCAAAACACGGAACTTTGGGATGGTGAAGTGAATATCCTTCAGGTTACCGATTCCAAGCCTACCCATGTAGAGGTAAGGGCCTTGATGAGTGCCAAGGATTCCTCCACAGCTTGGGACCTTCGGGTTCATGTACGTGAGAAATTGATAAACTATTTGCAGAAAAATTACCCTGAGAGCATAGCCCGAACACGGATAATGCTCCAACAAACCAATGACACCAAAAATGATGAAATATAAAACCTTTTTGCCCCTACTATTTTTAGGGTTGATGGCCTCTGCCCAGCAAATTACCTGTTCCCCAAAAGATAAATCCCTTTTTGAGGACAAAATCGCAGCCTTGCAGAATACCCAAGCTTCTTTTTTGGGTGATACCATTGTAGCAGTCGGGAAATCCTTTCTGGACACCCCTTATGTGGAAAAAACCCTTGAAGTGGGTGAAACCGAAACTTTGGTAGTGAACTTACAAGGGTTGGACTGTACCACTTTTGTTGAAAATGTACTCGCCTTCGGAACCATGTTGAAGTCAAAACAAGACTCGTTTGAAGATTTCACCAAAACCTTGGAGACCATTCGGTATAGAGATGGTGACTTAAAAGGCTATCCTTCTCGTTTACATTACTTTACAGAGTGGATTCGGAATAATGAAGAGAAGGGATTGGTCAAGGACATTACCTCGGATTTGGGAGGAATTGAACTCAACAAGCCTATCAATTTTATGGGAACGCACCGTTCCCTGTATCCGTTTTTGAGCGATGACACCAACTTTGCCATCATACAACAAGCTGAAAAAGAATTGGCCAAGGAAAATCTGTGTTACTTGCCCCAAGATCGGATTAAAAGCAAGGAACAGCAAATACAATCCGGGGACATTATTGCATTGGCCACCTCCATTAAAGGGTTGGACGTTACCCATACCGGCATAGCCATACATCAACCGGATGGGCGATTGCATTTACTTCATGCATCGAGCAAAAATGGAAAAGTGGAAATCACCCAAGAGCCTTTGGTGGATTACCTAAAGAACATCAAAAGCAATATTGGGATTATTGTGGCTAGGCCCGTTTTAGTTTCTTTTTAGGCACCATTCAATGGCCCCCAGGAGGTGTTGCCTGAAATCGGGGTCATCATAAGCGGCATCAGTATGCCCCAAACCGGTATAAAAAGCACGACCCCCATCATATTCGTGGTACCAGGCTATGGGATGATTGGCTCCATTCTTGCCACCTTTATAACTGGTTTCATCCAGTTTCATCAAGACAGAAACGTCAGGGTTCAACTGCTTAAAATTGTACCACTCATCAAAATGCATCCAAACATCGTTCAGGTGGGTTGTGGAGGGATGGGCTTTGTCCACTACATCAATTTTGGCTTTCTGTTGTTCCGGGTGACTTTCAAAATAACCCCCTACCAATTTCCCATACCAAGGCCAGTCGTACTCGGTATCCGCAGCGGCATGGATTCCCAAATAACTACCGCCATTTTTAATGTACCCTTCAAAGGCTTTCTGTTGGGCATCATCCAATACCTCTTCGGTGGTGCTCAGAAAGACCACCAATTTGTAGTTCTTCAGATTTTGAGGGTTAAAGTCAGTTCCTGAATCGGTTTGAAGGGCTACGAAACCGTTCTTTCTCCCCAATTCGCGCAAGGTCTGCATCCCTTTTTCAATGGAAGCATGCCTATACCCCGTTGTTTTGGTGAACACCAGGACCAATTCGGGCATTTTCACATTTTGAGCTTCTTCCGAGCTTGGAGCGTCCTGTGCGGAAATCTGCAACGCAAAGCCCATGACAAAAAGGGACAGTACAAGAGTTTTCATTTTGTAATTTTTATGCGTTTGAAGTTAAGTATTTTTTGGGGGTGGTGCCATATTTCTTTTTGAAGGAAGCGATAAAATGACTGGCCGTGCTGTACCCCACTTTTAAGCCCACTTCATTGACGTTATGCTTTCCGGTTTCCAACATTTTTCGGGCGTACTCCATCTTGTAATCGAACAAAAACCCATAGACCGAATCGCCATAAATCTGCTTGAACCCTTCTTTCAGTTTTTTCAAGCTCAATCCAATTTCTTGGGAAAGTTCGGCCAAGGTGGGTGGCTCCGCCATTCGTGAAATCATGATTTCCTTGGCCATTCTAATACGCCGCACATTGTCCTCATCGGCCAAAAAGGGACATTGTTCCAAATCGGCATCTTCGGTTTTATTAAAATAAAGGGATATCAGCTCATATACTTTTCCTTTGATATACAATTGTTTGATGGAAGGATGCAAATTGTAATTCATTAACTGGCTCAGCACAACAGCAATGGCCGGCGACACCATTTCTTGTGAATAGTATTTTTTCTCCTTGTTCTCACCGCTCAAAAAAGGGATGTACTCCGCTTCATTGGAAAAAAGGGAATGGAACTTCCGTATGGTCATTACCACCGATAACAACCATGAGTTGGGTGACACAATAAGATTCAAAGGCAAATCTTTTTGCGTGTTATACAGCAAGAGGGAGTTTTCTTCCGTTACCTCCAGATGATAATTTCCTTCATTAAAATTGAAACGCGTTTTGCCTTTCAGGCAAAAATGGAACTGGATAAACGAACTGTCAATCTCCCGTTCCACCGTCTGCAATTCTTGTGTATCGTTCTGAATCTTAAGGATATAAAACCCATCTTCCACCAGAATTTCCTCATAGGAACCTTTAGCGATATTTTTCATGAACAGTTTTGCTTTTATAAACGTTTTCCTTCAATTTAGAATGACTCTAAATTATATGTTGTGCAATCAAATTTATCAATAAAAATAGTGCATTGGGCGGTTTTTATTGAATTTTCATCTTAAAAAATTCTCACGGGTTATTTATAGTACCTCTAGCGTTATTTTTTAAAACACAGCACTGTTATTTTTGTGCTGCGATTTTTATCCTTTATGAGGAATTACAACATTTCGAAACATAATTCCTTCTACGCCATTGGACTGAGCTATAAGAAGGCAGATGCTGAGGTGCGGGGAAAGTTTAGCCTGGATGTTCCGGCCATAGACCATATTCTGGCAAAGGCCAAGGAACTTGGTATTGATGGTCTATTAGCCATTTCTACCTGTAACCGGACCGAGCTTTATGGTTTTGCCCAACATCCCTATCAACTTATAAAATTGCTTTGTGACCAAACACAGGGCACCGTGGAAGAGTTTCAAGAAGTAGCCTATGTCTACAAAAACCATGAGGCCATTTCCCATATGTTCAAGGTTGGCACAGGGTTGGACAGCCAGATTTTGGGTGATTTTGAAATCATAAGCCAAATCAAGCAAGGATTCTACCGGGCCAAAAAACAAGACATGGCCAATCCGTTTTTGGAACGGCTTTGCAATGCCGTGATCCAGGCGAGTAAACGCATCAAAACCGAAACCGAACTGTCCTCTGGGGCTACATCGGTGGCCTTTGCCTCGGTAAAGTATATTTTGGACAATGTCCCCGACATTTCTGAAAAGAACATTCTACTTTTTGGCACTGGAAAAATCGGAAGGAATACCTGCGAAAACCTTATTAAACACTCCAACAACCATCATATTACCTTAATCAACCGGACTCGGGCTAAAGCGGAGGATATTGCTGGAAAATTCCATTTGACCGTAAAGGATTATGGGGATCTACAGACCGAAATACGAAAAGCGGATATCCTTGTGGTGGCCACCGGGGCACAGTTGCCCACCGTGTCCAAGGCATTGATCTACCCCAAGAAACCACTTTTGATTCTGGACCTGTCCGTACCCAAAAATGTGGCGGATGATGTTTTGGAACTGGACAATGTCTCCTTAGTACATTTGGACCAACTTTCCCAGATTACCGATGAAGCTTTGGCCAAAAGAAAGGAATATGTCCCCAAGGCGGAAGCAATCATTGAACAGGTCAAAAAAGATTTTTTAAAGTGGTTGGAAACCCGAAAGTTTGCTCCGGTCATCAACGCGCTCAAGGAAAAGCTAAAAACCATGAAGGCCGAGGAAATTGACTTTCATTCCAAAAAAATAAATGACTTCAACCAAGATCAGGCCGAAATCATCTCTGATCGAATCATCCAAAAAATCACCAAACAGTTTGCCAACCACCTGAAGCGTTCCGAAGTGGATACCGAGGACAGCCTGGAACTTATCCAGAAAGTCTTTCAGCTAGAAATCGATTCTAAATGAGCAAGATCATACGAATTGGGACCCGCGATAGTGAATTGGCACTGTGGCAAGCCACTACTGTACAGCAAAAACTGGAAGAATTGGGGTACGACACCTCATTGGTTCCCATAAAATCCACAGGGGATGAGATATTGGACAAACCCCTGTACGAATTGGGAATCACCGGCATTTTTACCAAAACTTTGGATATTGCCCTATTGAAAGGGCAGATAGATATTGCCGTACACTCCATGAAGGATGTTCCCACCCAATTGCCAAAAGACATTGTACAAGTAGCCGTGTTGGAGCGTGCCATTACCCACGATATTTTGGTGCACAAGGGATTGAACTTTTTGGAATCCGATGTCCCTGCTACCATTGCTACCGGCAGTTTGCGCAGAAAAGCCCAATGGTTGAACAAATACCCTCACCATTCCGTAGTGGATTTACGGGGAAATGTCAACACAAGATTGTTGAAACTGATTGAGAACGATTGGAACGGTGCCATTTTTGCCCAGGCCGGATTGGAGCGCATTAAATTGCTACCCAAAGATGCCCTTCAACTGGACTGGATGATTCCTGCTCCCGCTCAAGGCGCCATGGTGGTCGTGGCCAAGGATGAGGACACCTTCTCAAAGGAAGCGCTCGCCAAGTTAAATCATAAGGAATCTGAAATCGCCACGACCATTGAACGTCAATTTTTACGGACATTGGAAGGTGGTTGCACCGCACCCATCGGTGCTTTGGCACAAATAAAAGAACAAACGGTACATTTTGAGGGCGTTGTTTTTTCATTGGACGGAAAACAAAAAATTTCCCTCAATAAAAATGTTCCCTTGAACCAAGCCAATGGTTTTGGAGAACAATGTGCCAAGGAAGTCTTACAGCAAGGTGGGGATAAATTGATGCAGGAAATTAGAAATGAGAACAGTGCTCTCCACTAAAAAACTAAGCGTACCGCAAAAGGAATTGTTCCTCAATTCAGGTTTGGGGTTGGTGGAGTATGATGCCCTTCGCATAGAATTTTTGGATGCGGATATTCCTTTGGAATTTACCCACTATATCCTTACCAGTAAAAATTCGGTCAAAGCCTTCCTTAAAAGAATTGAAAACCGGGACACATCCAATTTTCAGTTCTTTTGTGTTGGTGAAAAAACCAAAGCCCTTTTGGAAGAGAATGGACTGAGGGTGGTAAAAATGACCGAATACGCCTTAGAATTGGCCCAATTCATTGTGGAAAAATATCCCAATGAAACTTTTCTGTTTTTATGCGGAAACCTAAGAAGGGACACCTTACCAAAGGCACTTACTGAAAATAACATTCGGTATAAAGAGACGGTGGTTTACAAAACCCATTTAATGCCAAGGGCGTTTCAACGGGATTTTGACGGCATTCTGTTCTTTAGTCCAAGTGGTATCAGAAGCTATCTTTTGGAGAACTCCATTGGCAACAGTACCCTGTTCTGTATTGGTACTACTACGGCCGATGAGGCCAAAAAACATTCAGACGATATTGTAATAGCCAATAAACCGACCGTGGAAAACGTGTTGGTACAGGCCATAAACCATTTTACAAGACATGATTAAAAACGATTTGTTCCTAAGAGCCTTGAAGGGTGAAACCGTTGAGCGGCCACCCGTATGGATGATGCGCCAAGCAGGCCGTTACCTCCCGGAGTTTATGGAACTCAAGCATAAATACGATTTCTTTACCCGATGCCAGACTCCCGAGTTGGCTTCTGAAATTACCGTGCAGCCCATCCGACGGTATGGAATGGATGCAGCCATCCTTTTCAGTGATATCTTGGTGATTCCGCAAGCCATGGACATTGAAGTGGAGATGAAACCGAACTTTGGCCCTTACCTCCCAAACCCCATTCGCTCCAAAGAAGATTTGGAAAGGGTGATCGTCCCAGATATTCAGGATACCTTGGGCTACGTGATGGAAGCCATTACCATGACCAAGGAAAAGTTGAATGATGAAATCCCTCTTATCGGTTTTGCCGGTTCTCCTTGGACCATTCTTTGCTATTGTGTGGAAGGCCAAGGGAGCAAAAGTTTTGATAAGGCAAGGGGACTCTGCTTTTCCCAACCGGAAGTGGCCCATCAATTGCTTCAAAAAATCACGGATACCACCATTGCATACCTTAAGGCCAAAGTAGAGGCGGGTGTAAATGCCGTCCAAGTTTTCGATTCTTGGGGAGGCATGCTTTCTCCTACTGATTACCAAGAGTTCTCCTGGCCGTACATTCAACAGATCGTTGATGCATTGAAAGATTTGGCCCCGGTCATTGTTTTTGGCAAAGGGTGTTGGTTCGCACTGAAAGAAATGGCACAATCCGGTGCATCCGCAGTTGGTGTGGATTGGACCTGCTCAGCCCAAAATGCACGCTACCTAACTGGAGGGAACATTACCCTACAAGGAAATTTTGATCCCGCTCGTTTGCTTTCCCCTCCAGCTGAAATCAAAAAGAGGGTGACCCAAATGATCCGAGAATTTGGAAAGGACAAATATATTGTGAACCTAGGGCACGGCATCCTTCCCAATATACCATTGGAAAATGCCAAAGCATTCATAGATGCCGTAAAAGAATATAAGGCGTGAACCCAATAGCGGTACTGAAACGGGTAGACTTTAAAAATATACTGAAAGTTATATTCATTGGAATAGGCCACCCGCTTTTTATTGTGCCGACCATTCGGGCTACCAAGGATTGCGTTCGCATATCCACAGAAAACTACGGCCGTTTGCATCATAAAAATGGTCCGGCCAATGCATTTAGACATGCTCTTTGGAACTATTTGATCGCCAAAAGATGTTATCGAATACGTCACAACCGGGATTCTGTTCTGGAGTGGGCCAAAAAAATTACGGATTGGCATGAACATGCTTTCCCAAACCAAGAATTGGCCAAAAAAATGGATTTCCATAACAATGCCGTGGGAAGGTTGGTATTTCGGGAAAATCCTGAAAAAACGGAAAATGAAATCATCGAACTATTAAAATCTATGACCTTGGTTTCGGTCAAGATTGATTCCAATATCGATTTTGAAAGCTTAAAAACACAATTCATACATATACTCGATCAATGAAGGACAAATTCTACGATTATATCCAAAAACTACAAGATAACATTACCACAAAACTTGAAGAGGTGGATGGAAAAGCCAAATTTCAACAGGACATTTGGGAACGCCCCGAAGGTGGTGGAGGGAGGACCCGTGTCATTGAAAATGGAAATGTATTTGAAAAAGGTGGAGTGAATATTTCCAAGGTATATGGTGAACTTCCCAAAAGTATGCAGCAGTATTTTGGCGTGGAAGATGCGGATTTTTTTGCCTGCGGACTCAGTTTGGTCATCCATCCCAAGAGTCCCATGGTACCTACCGTACATGCCAACTGGCGCTATTTTGAGATGTACAATAAAAATGGGGACATCGTGGACCAATGGTTTGGTGGCGGTCAGGACCTGACCCCCTATTATCTGTTTGAAGAGGATGCCCAACATTTTCACCGAACCTGTAAAAATGCCTGTGACGCCCATAATCCAGAATTTTATCCCGCTTACAAAAAGAGATGTGACGAGTATTTCTGGAATGCCCATCGTAATGAGGCAAGGGGGATTGGCGGTCTCTTTTTTGACTATTGCAAAGCAACGGAAACCATGGATATGCAAGATTGGTACAACTATGTCACCGAGGTTGGAGATAGCTTTTTAGAAGCATATATCCCAATCGTTACGAAAAGAAAAGAACTGGAATATACCCAAGAACAAAGGGACTGGCAGGAAATTAGACGCGGAAGGTATGTGGAATTTAACCTGGTTCATGATAAAGGGACCCTCTTCGGTCTCCGCACCAATGGCCGTATTGAAAGTATTTTGATGAGTCTCCCTCCCCATGTCCAATGGAGGTATGACCATCACCCAGAAAAAGGTAGTCCAGAGGAACAATTAATTGAGGTGCTGCAACATCCAAAAAATTGGGTTTAATGTGTAGCTTTGTTTGAAACCAAACCCATGAAGCAGAAAATATATCAAGTCGATGCTTTTACTGATCGTCCTTTCGGCGGTAATCCTGCAGCAGTTTGCATTTTGGATGCGTGGCTCGATACCTCTCTTATGCAAAGCATTGCGGAAGAAAACAATCTGGCCGAAACTGCATTTGCTGTTCGTAAAGGTGAGGCATACGAATTACGATGGTTCACTCCAGAAACTGAGGTCGATTTGTGTGGTCATGCCACCTTGGCCACGGCATATGTGTTGTTCAATTACTACAATCACAATGAAAAAACCATTCGGTTTTATTCTCCCAGAAGCGGGGAATTGACCGTAGAAAAAACGGCTAACGGTTGGATGACCTTGGATTTTCCCTCCGACCCAATAGTGGCCATTCGGAACAATAGGGAATTGGACAACGCCATTGGGCTGACCCCAATCAAAACCTTTAAGGGAAAAACGGATTTTATGATGGTCTACAGCTCCCAACAAGAAGTGCAGGCCATTACCCCCAACCTGCATCTATTGAACCAGTTGGATTGTAGAGGCGTCATTGTTACAGCACCGGGCCAAGAGGTGGATTTTATCTCCAGATTCTTTGCCCCGCAATGTGGCATTCCCGAAGATCCCGTGACGGGCTCGGCACATACTTCGCTAACCCCGTATTGGTACGAAGTGTTGGGCAAAAGCAAAATGACCGCCAAACAACTCTCCAAAAGAGGAGGGGACTTAATCTGTGAATATTTGGGAGACCGGGTAAAAATTTCCGGCAAAGCAGCTCCCTACCTATCCGGTGAAATTGAAATTTAAGCATCAGTATGTATCCATTGATCAGAAATAGAAGACTACGCGCCTCCGAATCCATCCGAAGATTGGTTCGGGAAACCCTTGTAACCCCAGACGACTTTCTAGTGCCCCTTTTTGTGGTGGAAGGCAAGGGGATCAAAGAAGAAATTGCTTCCATGCCCAATTATTTTAGGTTGAGTTTGGACAATCTTGAGAAAGAGGTCAAGGAACTTTGGAAAATGGGGCTTTGCTCGGTATTGCTTTTTGTTAAGGTCGATGAAAAGCTGAAGGACAACAAAGGTACAGAGGCCATCAACCCCAATGGCTTGATGCAAAGGGCGATAAAAACCGTCAAAAATGCCTGCCCACAGATGTTGGTGATGACCGATGTGGCGTTGGACCCATTTTCTTCCTATGGCCATGATGGGATTGTGGCCGAAGGTCAAATCCTCAATGACGAAACTGCCGAGGTACTGGCAGAGATGAGCGTATCCCATGCGCAGGCCGGAGCCGATTTTGTGGCCCCCAGCGATATGATGGATGGACGCATTCTTACCATTCGGGAGACATTGGAAGATGAAGGGTTCCAAAATACCGGAATCATGAGCTATTCCGCCAAATATGCCAGCGCTTACTACGGTCCGTTCCGGGATGCCTTGGATTCGGCTCCTGTGGATATTGCCAACGTACCCAAGGACAAAAAAACCTATCAAATGGATTTTGCCAATAGGCTCGAAGCCATCCGCGAAACCCAAATGGACATAGATGAAGGTGCCGATATTGTTATGGTAAAGCCGGGGCTACCCTATCTGGACATTGTGCGGGACATTAAAAATGAAGTGGATGTGCCCATTGCTGTTTATCAAGTATCGGGGGAATATGCCATGATCAAAGCGGCTGCGGAAAAAGGGTGGCTGGACCATGATACCGTGATGTTGGAACAGTTGACCGCCATTAAAAGGGCCGGGGCAAGCATCATTGCCAGTTATTTTGCTAAAGACTTTATCCGTACCTTGGGATGATTCAAAAAATACATACAACCAACCCTACTAACTTATGAAAAACCTCTTTGCATTCTGCTTTTGTTTTCTTTTTGTTTCAACCAGCCTTCTTGCACAACAAAACCTGATTCATGCCCTTCCCTCAAAATTGGGATTGGATGAAGCCTACATCAACCAAAAAGTGGATTCCATCATGGAACTTGGTATAAAAGACCAAGCCTTCCCCGGTGCCCAAGTGTTGGTCACCAAAAACGACACGGTAATCTTTCATAAAGCATACGGATACCACACCTATGATAGCGTGCAGCCCGTTGCCCTGAACGATCTTTATGACCTGGCATCCGTTACCAAAATCTTGGGGCCATTGCCCGCTTTGATGAAATTGGTGGACGAAGGCAAACTTGATCTGGACGCCCCGTTCAGCAACTATTGGCCCTCTTGGAAAAAACACAAGGACAAAAAAGATCTGACCCTTCGTGAAATCTTGAGCCATCAAGCTGGTTTGGTGCCCTATATTATCTTTTTGGAAAAAGTGATGCGGAAGAACGGGAAGATAAAGCGGCGATTTGTCAGGGACACTCCAAGTGAAAAATTTCAGCAACAAGTGTATGAGAACCTATTCATCAGCGACCGCTTTGAAGCCAAAATGAACCGCATGATCGATAGGTCTAAAGTTTCCGATGAAAAAAAATATGTTTACTCCGGGCTTACCTTCCTCATTTATCCAAGATTGATAGAACAACTTACGGGTACCGATTACGAAACCTATTTGGACCAGAACTTCTATCAACCTCTAGGCTGTTACACTTTGGGCTACAACCCCAGCAAAAAGAACTATGTCAATGACATTGTCCCCACAGAAAACGATAGTGTGTTCAGAAAGACCTTCGTGAAAGGTTGGGTCCATGATGAAAACGCCTCCCTTAAAGGTGGGGTATCTGGAAATGCAGGCCTGTTTGGAAGCGCGGACGACCTGGCCAAGATCATGCTATTTTACGAAAACTACGGAGCCATAGGAGACAAGCAAATTATCTCCAAGGAAGTCGTGAAAGAATTTGGCAAGGTTCAATATCCCGATAACGATAACCGAAGAGGACTTGGTTTTGACAAACCCTTACTTAACAATTCCGAGCTTGCTTTGGAAAAAGCCTATCCTTCCCCCCTGTCCAGCCCCAACAGTTTTGGGCACTCAGGATTTACAGGAACTTTTGTTTGGGCCGACCCTGACAACAAACTGGTATACATATTTTTATCCAACAGGGTGTATCCTTCACGGGAACATCGACAGTTGTACCGATTGAATATCCGTACTGCACTTCAAGATGTATTTTATCGCGCATCCTCTGTGGAATAAATATTTTTAAGGAGTTAAGACCTCTTAACAACAGGCTTCCAGAGCTTTTTACACTTTTTTTAAAAAGTTTTTGTAAGCTTTCTGGACAAGGACTCACTAATAAAGGGCATTCCTTCAACAAAAATTGAAAAAATGTCCTTTATGGATTTCATGCGCCATTTCTTTTGGATCATCGTCTTTTTTATTTTCTCAGGTTGTATTGGTGAAGATTATGTGGATGACTTTGTGGAACCCACTATCCGTATCAACAATCCCATAACAGGCATCCAAATCTCGGATAGTCATCCCTACTCAGCTACATACCTGAACCATATTGGCCAGCCTGAAGATGCGGAGGTCATTTGGTCCACCTCCGACCCTTCCATCGTCACCATCAATGATCAAGGTGTGGCCATGGCTATTGCAGAAGGCGAGGCCACCATAAGTGTGTCCGTGGTTATAGACGGGAATACCCTAACGGCTGAAGACACCATAAGAATATCCGTAGACCCTGTGGAGAACAACATGGAGTCCAACGGAGATGGAACCATTGCCACCACAAGTGCCTACACCCTTGAGGGGACTTTTACCCTTAGGGCAGATAGAGGCAACCTCATTCTGTCTTTCAATGCGGACTACAAGGCGTCATCCAGTTTACCTGGACTTTACCTGTACCTGTCCAACAATCCCAATTCTGTCAATGGAGCATTAGAGGTTGGGGCAGTGACCGTTTTTGAAGGAGCACACTCCTATGCCATTGAAGATGTTGGCCTCAATGAGTACCAATATCTTTTGTATTGGTGCAAACCCTTTAATGTTAAAGTTGGGGAGGGCCTGATCAATTGAACCGCACATTAAAACAACCCATGAAAATATACCAATTTCTTTTATTTGGATTTTTAATACTTGGCCAGCTGACCTATGGTCAATGGACGCGCGAACGCGGGAAAGGGTATTACAAATTGTCCGCATGGTACCTTGAGGCCGACCAACATTACACCGATACCGGGGCCATAGAGCCGAACGCCACCCGAGGGCAGTTCAACCTGAATTTGTATGCGGAATATGGTATTACCGATCGCTGGAATGTGGTAGGCTATGTTCCCTTCTTCTCCCGGACCTATCAAAATGATATTTTTTCAAAGACCACCGGGGAGCTCATCACGCCGGGGGAAGCGGTGAACTCCATTGGGGATATTGACCTTGGGATTACCTATGGACTGATTCAAAATGAAAAATTGGCCCTTTCAACCACATTGTTGTTTGGCATACCTTCTGGAAACGATTCCGGGGGCAGTGACGGCAGTTATCAGACCGGGGATGGGGAGTTCAACCAAATGGTTCGGATAGACGCAGGAAAACCTTTTGCCCTAGCCCAACTCCCTGCCTATGCCAAAGCGTATCTAGGTTACAACAACAGAACCCAGAACTTCTCGGACGAAATACGGACAGGCGCTGAATTGGGCGTGCAATTTTTTAACCGCCTATGGGTCGCCGGAAAACTGGATGTGGTACAATCCATGCACAACGGCACCCTGAGTGCCCAAAATAGCCAAGGAAGCATTTTTGCCAATAATGTGGAATTTATCGGCCTTGGGGCCGAAGCTGCCTATTATATTTCACCAAAGTGGGGGGTATCGGCAACCTATGGTGGTGCTCTGGATGGTCGTATCATTTATGCCGACCCATCCTTTGCCATTGGGATTTTTCTGGATATTAAGTAGTCCGTTCATAAAATGAGCGTAACCAACGCTTTGGCTGTATAGAATTTTAGCTACTTTTGAATCAACACTTAGATTCATGGGACTACTACTATTCTACGCCCTCATTTCCATTTTCTTTTCCTTTTTGTGCTCCATTTTGGAGGCGGTACTACTGAGCATCACCCCAACGTTCATCAACTTAAAAAAGCAGGAAGGCAAGGAATACGCCGGTACTTTGGAGGCTTTAAAGAAAGACGTGGACAAACCGTTGATCGCCATTCTTACCCTCAACACCATAGCCCATACCGTTGGCGCCATATTGGTGGGGGTACAGGCCAAGGTGGCCTATGCCGATCTTTATGGGACCACAAAACGAACTATACTTGGGTTTCAATTTACCGAAGACCTCATGGTGGGGATTGTATCCACAATAATGACCATTTTGATCTTGGTAGCTTCGGAAATCATTCCCAAGACCATTGGGGCCACTTATTGGAAACAGCTGGCCAACTTTACCAGCAAAGCACTTAGCATCATGGTATTTGCGCTAAAATGGACCGGGCTACTATGGATATTACAACTATTCACCAAGTTGATTGGGGCAAAGGGAGAGCATGGCAGCGTATTGAGCCGTGAGGATTTTACAGCCATGACCGAAATTGCCCATGAAGAAGGTGTTTTTCATGAATCAGAATCCAAAGTCATCAAAAACCTCCTCAAGTTTGATGAGATATTGGCCAAGGATGTGATGACACCAAGAACGGTAATGAAAATAGCATCCGAGGACATGACGATCAAAGAATTCTTTGATGCTAACCGCCCTTTACGTTTTTCACGGATTCCACTCTATAAAGATCGTATGGATAACATCACGGGCTTTTTCCTTAAAGATGAGCTAATGGAAGCTATCATCAACAAAAAAGGCAGTCAGACACTTTCAGAATTAAAGCGCGAAATCTTAGTAACCAACAGAACCAAGCCCATTCCTGAATTATTTGACAAGCTTGTGAAGCAACGGGAGCATGTCTCCTTGGTGGTGGACGAATATGGCTCGGTAAGTGGATTGGTGACCATGGAGGATGTTATTGAAACGCTTCTTGGATTGGAGATTATGGATGAAAGTGACAACGTGGAAGACCTTCAATCCCTGGCCAGAAAGAATTGGCACAAACGCGCTCAACGTTTAGGAATTATTGAAGATGAAGATGAGGTAGAATAATGGAAACTGCTTATTTACAAACACCTATAGGTTATGCGGAATTTCAAGGTGATGAGAATGGGCTTGCTTCCGTGTCTGTGTTTGATGAAATAAAACCTATTGGTATAATCCCTAAAGTGTTGGAAGATGCCGTCTACCAATTCAAGGAATATTTTGAGGGTTCACGAAAGCAATTTGACCTCAAGCTGAATCCTTCCGGGACCGATTTTCAAAAAAAGGTTTGGGATGCCCTTCTTGAAATCCCATTTGGAAAAACCATTTCTTATTTGGAACTTTCCAAAAGACTAGGCGATGTAAAAGCCATTCGTGCAGTAGCCTCGGCCAATGGCAAAAATCCTCTTTGGATTGTGGTTCCCTGTCATCGCGTCATTGGGACCAACGGAGACCTCACTGGATATGCAGGTGGCCTGCATAGAAAAAAATGGTTATTGGAACATGAGAGTCCTGCAAAGCAGACCACTCTTTTTTAATACGTTGCCATGCTTTATAAACTTAACCTAGAGAATATCCTCTTTTTGGATATCGAGACCGTACCCCAAAATCCGGGTTTCCCAGACTTGGATGAAACCACCCAATTGCTCTGGGAGCAAAAAACACAATACCAACGAAAAGACGAGATCAGTGCCGAAGACTTTTATGAACGGGCCGGAATTTGGGCCGAATTCGGGAAAATTGTTTGCATTTCGGTTGGGTATTTTGTCATCAAAGGAGAGACCAGAAGCTTTAGGGTAACTTCCTTTCATGGGGAGGAAACCGAAATCTTGAAACAGTTCAAACAATTGCTGAAAGACCATTTCAGTCAAACCAAACATCTGCTGTGCGCACACAACGGCAAGGAGTTCGACTTTCCGTACATTGCCCGCCGTATGGTCATCAACAGCATAAACCTTCCCTATAAATTGGACTTGTTCGGCAAAAAACCATGGGAAGTACCCCATCTGGACACTATGGAACTCTGGAAATTCGGAGACTATAAACACTACACCTCTTTAAAATTACTGGCCCACATTCTCGGGATTCCCTCCCCAAAAGAGGACATGGATGGCAGTATGGTAAAAGATGTCTACTACAAGGACAAGGACATTGATAGGATCATCTCCTATTGCGAATTGGATGTGGTGACCACGGCCCAGGTATTTCTGAGGTTACGGAACGAGGAGTTGCTTTCCGAAGAAGAAATCAAGAAGGTCTAATGATGAGTGTGTTTTATTCAGATATCAGAAGTCCGATGTCTGATGTCTGATGTCTGAATATTAAACCTTGGGGCAAATCGTATCACTTTTATAATATTCCATTCCTATTCTAAGTAATGCGAAGAATCCCTTTAAATTGGATTTTTATGTTTCAGAAAAGTATGATGGGCAATAGAAAGAGCTTTATGATCCACTTTGCCCTTCTTGTCTTGGACTCTATTAAATTTTGAGTGAAAATGTCCATAGACATTAGTTTTTGTAAAATTTGGTGCTTCTGATACCGGCATAATCCTGTACCACCAAAACATATAGACCGGAAGCCAGTGCAGAGACATTGATGGTTCCTGCCACTTTTCCCCTTTCAATGATGTTCCCAGATGTGGTCACTATGGAATATTCGGCATCCGGGGACAATTCCGATTGTAGGGCCAAATAGTTTACGGCAGGATTGGGATAGACCTGTATTTGAAAATCTTGCGCATAGGTCAAAGGTTGGTAAACCATTGCCTCGGTATCCTCACCATTGAACTCGAACTGAAAGAGTTCCGAAAATTCCGAAACCGCATTCTCGGTACAGATAGCACGGATTTGGGACTCATAAACCGTCCCAACCTCCAGATTGGAAAGTTCAAATTGATTGTCCCAAAGAAGTTCAGTATTCCATTCATCCTTATCAATGGCCTTGTATTGCACTTCAAAAAGAGTTTCATTGGCATTGGACCATGAGATGGTCGAACTTGTATCCGTGGATGCAATCAATTCCACATTGGATGGCGTTTCAATGGAACACTGGGAAACCCGTGCCCCAGAAACGATCAATGAAAAATCTTGGAACCCATTGGTCAAATTACCCTTATGGGTAACCGTAATGGTATACTGCCCGTTGACATTCCCAATTTCAATTCGTTCATAGGGGTCTACTTTATTATCTCCCTGTGTCGCCGAGTTGTTGGCTTTGGCAGGATTCAATTTCCAAGGATAGTAAGTTTCCCCAGATTTGGTGATTCTGATGTCCAAATCGTTGGTAAGGGCAGCAGTGGTATTGTTCAGGTCCCCCCTATTGATGTAATTTCCCTCAGGATCGGTCCAAGAAATGGAAGCCATTAGAGGCTCCGTACCATTGGCCGTAACCGTAATGGAAAAGGTTTCTCCATTGGTCAAACTTTCTTCATTGATCAATGTGGTAAACTCTTTGTTCTGTAACACCTCGGCAGCCGTCTTGGCGTTCATCACCCCCCAGCCCATTTTGTAATCGGGACCTTGGGCATTTACATCATCCGCAGTATGCAAAGCAAGACCTTTTAGGGTCGCCGCTTTCATGTAAGCGCCATACAGCTCTTCATGGTATTGTTGCAACAATAAAAGAGATCCGGTAACCCCTGGCGCTGCCATGGAAGTCCCGGCAGAAAGTTGGTAGCTGGAATTGGTTTCAGAGCTAGTGGAAAGAATATTGGACCCATCCCCGGCCAAATCCGGTTTAATACGGCCGTCATCCACAGGACCAAAGCTACTATATCCCGCAACTGTGGCTTCCTTCAGTTCGCCTTTGCTGCCAATTTCAGTATTGGCGCCCGCTATGGTAAGTCCATTTTTGGCCACCGTGAATCCAAGCAATAGATCAAAGCCGTCCGCAGTGCTTCCAAAATTTGGTGTGGCGTTGTCATAGGATTTTTGATTGTTTCCCGCAGCCGTTACCGTTAAATAGTAAGGGGCATTGTACATGATTCGGTCCCAATCCTGGGCGACTTTAATGTAAGACCCAAAGTACCAGTCCGGCACCCGGTCCGAGAGTATTCCGTATGAATGATTGCTCAACAACAGTCCATTGGCTGCAGCTTCGGCCACTTCAATTTTGTCACGGGTCCAATCGTGGGTCATGGCCTGTGCGCCATACGCTACCCCTTTGGCACTGGGCTCCACCCCAGATGCAATAAGGTTTCCGGTCACCAAAGTGGCATGTAGGCTTACTTCGTCTGTGTTGTCCGAATTCAAGGCCCGGGAATTAAACTCTTGATGGCTGGTCAATGCCACCCCGGCATCCCAAACTCCCACCTGCATTCCAGCACCGTTCAATCCAAGGTTCATGAGGCCATCTGCGTACAACGTATAGGCCCTTGCTGTCTTGGTCGATGGGTCGCTCAAGGTGGTATAGTAAAGCGGGGTGCCATCAGAACCAATATCCTTAAGGGCTATGTGGCCTCCGTTGGCAGATTTTTCAGATTTTTTCAATCCTTTATTGGATTGAAGAAGCTGGTTTATTTTCAAGGTCTTGGATTGATGCTCCTGTTCCATTTCGGAAATCAGCGTCGCCATTTTTCCATGGTTGTATGTAGCTTTTATCTGCTCCTTCGCCTTTTTGGATTGCCCCGTTACAATAGAAACACCTAGAAGGGAAAAGATAAGGGGGAGAAGAATTCCTGTCGCCCGAATAGGTCTTTTGTAGTCCATGTTGATTTTATGGTAAGATTTGGACTACGAATATATTGGCGCCGGTTAATATCCTCGATAAAAACCGTTGTTTTTTCGATGAAATGCACACTCCTTTTCGTAAAGGTGTTGTGAAAATTCACTTTTGTGTTGTGTAGTATTTTTCTTAGTTAAATTATAGGTTTTCCTCCAGTACCACATATACTGGAAAATGGTCGCTATACCCGCCTAAATATTTTTCCCCTGCATAGGTCCTAAACGGGTTGCCCTTGTACTTCCCTTTCCACTCTTGAAGGAACTTTGGAGCAAACACCTCAGCCTTTTTAAAACTATGGGTGCCCACTTCATAGTCCAAAAAGGTGTGGGAAAGTATCACCTGGTCAAAGAGACTCCATTCCCCCCTGTAGTTGGCGCTTCCGGAAAAGGGGGACAACAGCTTTTTCATCGGATTGATAAATCTCCCTGTTTCCATCAAGGTCTGGATGCTCTCGGAATTGGGGTCGTCATTAAAATCCCCCATGATGATGCAATTTGGGTTGTCTTCACCCAGTGCTTCAATTTTATTCAGAATGGTCTCGGCCGCCTTTATGCGCTTGTAGCTGGTTTCGACATCCCCTGTTCTTCGGGACGGCCAATGGTTTACAAAAACATGGACTTCTTCGGCATGCAATCTTCCATGGACATATAAAATGTCCCGGGTAAAGTCGCGCTCCCCATTGGTATTGTCAACCAACAAGGGAATGGTCTCGGCATCCAGCACCGTAAAATGTTTGCTGTGATAGATCAGTGCCGTATCTATACCCCGTTCATCCGGGGAATCAAAGTGTACAAAATCATAGTCTACTCCTTTCAGCTCCTTGGTGTTGAGCAGGGTTTGGATGACTTGTTTGTTCTCCACTTCGGCAATGCCCAACAGCACCGGTGGAACATCGCTATCCTCCACACCTATTTCTGATATGGCCCGGGCTATTTTATGGGCTTTATTGCTGTACTTGGATTCGTTCCATTCCCTATCCCCGTCCGGAGTGAAATCATCATCCAACAAATGGGGGTCGTTCTTGGTGTCAAAGAAGTTTTCCAGGTTGTAAAAGGCTATGCTATATCGGTTCTTATGGTGATACAATGAAAATTATTTTTAGTTCAGGACGGTCATAACAAAACCCAAAGTACAAAACCGCTTCCAAAACATTGATTAGATTTGCACTTTAATTGATTTCATGCTAGAAAAGAAAACCATAGACTACGAAAAAGCGATACTCGTTGGGGTCATCAACCAAAGTCAGGATGAGACCAAAGTGAACGAATATCTGGACGAATTGGAGTTTTTGACCTACACCGCTGGGGGCGAGGTGGAAAAACGATTCATCCAACGGGTCGAAGTGCCCAATCCCAAGACCTATATTGGAAGTGGAAAAATGGAGGAGGTACAACACTATGTAAAGGAACACGAAATAGGTTCCGTCATCTTTGATGATGAGCTTACCCCAGCCCAGCAGAACAATATTGAGAAAATACTCAAATGTAAAATACTGGACCGAACAGGATTGATCTTGGACATTTTTGCGCAACGCGCCAAGACCAGCTATGCCCGTACCCAAGTGGAACTCGCCCAATACGAATATCTTCTCCCCCGACTGACAGGTCTTTGGACACACTTGGAGCGACAACGTGGGGGTATTGGTATGCGTGGACCCGGTGAGACCGAGATTGAAACGGATAGACGTATTGTGCGGGACCGCATTGCGCTCCTGAAAAAGAAGCTCACCAAAATTGACCGTCAAATGGAGACCCAGCGTGGAAACCGTGGGGCGTTGGTCCGGGTGGCTTTGGTAGGATACACCAACGTGGGCAAATCCACCTTGATGAACGTGATCAGTAAAAGTGATGTGTTTGCGGAAAACAAGCTCTTTGCCACCCTGGACACCACAGTTAGAAAAGTGGTCATTGGCAATCTCCCTTTTCTGTTGAGTGATACGGTAGGGTTTATCCGCAAGCTCCCCACCCAATTGGTTGAAAGTTTCAAAAGCACCTTGGATGAGGTTCGTGAGGCTGATCTATTGTTGCATGTGGTAGATATATCACACCCCAACTTTGAGGAGCATATCGCATCCGTGAACCAAATCTTGGATGAAATCAAAAGTTCCGACAAAAAGACCATTATGGTGTTCAATAAAATCGATCAATACCTTCCAGAGACCATTGATGAGGACGATCTGGTCACCGAGCGTACCTCGGCCCATTTTACCTTGGAGGAATGGAAGAACACCTGGTTCAATAAAATTGGGGACAGGGCCTTGTTCATTTCCGCCTTGAACAAGGAAAATTTGGATGAATTTAGAAAGCGGGTGTACGATGAGGTGCGGGACATTCATGTAACACGTTTTCCGTACAACAACTTTTTGTATCCGGAGCACTTGGATGAATACTAAATCCGCAAGGATGATGTGTTTAAATTCTCCGACCAACTACTTTCCAAATAGCGTTCCACCACATATTTTGGACAGTTCACAACAAAAGTTTAAGGGATAACCACATAAGAACTACTTTCATCCTGTTTTTAAGTCATATAGTGTCGACCCTTGATCTTCACATGATCTTAACCTACTTAGACATGGTCTTAAAAACTGAAAAAATCATATTAGACCCCACAAAAAGGCCCTCGTAATGAGGGCTTTTTTTATGTTTTATATGTGCCTGATTTCCTCTAGAACTTATAGCTCAATCCCAAGGTCCAATAGGTCTGTAACTTGTTGTCTATGGTATCAAAAGTGGCATTGGGGTCTGGTGTAGGTGCATTGTTGATGACATAGTTCAAGGTTTCCTGTTTGTTGTTCCTCAAACCAAAATCGAACCCAACCCCGATCATTTTCCACAAGGTATAGCCAAAAGAGTTGGTCCAGGTCCAGTTGCTCAAATCGCCGCTTTCGTAGCTCTGGAACAGGGACAAGTTACTCTTAAAGTTCACCGCTCCGATTTTCTTGGTATAATCGGCCACAATCTTGGCACCCAAAGAGGATTCAAAAATGGTGTCCTCACTACTGAACACAAAGTTGTAGTTGAGTGGGTGGATCACCACCACCAAATCGGTAATGGGTGTCCATGTGGCCCCAATACCCAAATCGAGATACCCGGGATCATTAAAATTGCTCAAAAGCGTGGTCCGATATTCCGCCAAGGTAGATATGGCAAATTTCTCGCTCAGCTTTCTTCCGTATAAAGATGAAATGTTGAAGACATCGGTAGCCTGTCTGAAACTATCATCATCGGCGGGGTCGTCCTTATCATCCAACTTTACCCAAGCAAGGTTTACCGTGGCTGCATTTCTCCAAAAGAATTTCTCTTCTTGCAGATTGGCATAGGCATTCACCGTAAAGCCAATATTCCCTGAAGAGTTGTTGGGGATGCCTTGGGCGTACCAATTGTCAAAGTTGGAAAAGTTCCCCCCAATAGTACCAAAGGCGCCTATTTTCCAACCGGGAAGGGCATCCAACTGCGCCTGTAATGCGTTTACTCGTCCTTGGATCGCTGCAATGGAATCTTTTTTAGGGGCAATCTGGGCCTTTAGTTCCTCTTCGGTCTGGGCCAGGGACGTGGCCAGCACAAAAAATGCCGATAGGGTAAAAAGTAGTTTTTTCATAGTGTATGGAGTTTACTGTTTAGAACCGCAAAAATAAGAAATGTCACCTACAAACCCGTAGGCTTAAAACCATCCCGTTCATTGAAAACCTACATTCGTCAAGTCAAATGTGCCATGCGTCAATTCAACCTACTTTTTTTGGCTTGAATTGTCTTCCTTGCGCCTTGATGTTAGAGCTGTTCAATGCCTACATCGTACATATTTCATACAGTAAAGGTTTTTTTAGTTTTCATTTTCTTATTTTTTTGATTAAAGAGTCCCCGTATCCGCGGGGATTCTTTGTTTTACAAACAAATAGATTGAATACTAGGAGTCAGAATAGTTACCTAAGCAGCTATATTTCTTGACTGTACTAAAAAAGATACTGTATTACTTCTTCTTGAAAATCGGTACCGAGGAACAAGCCTCTCCATACATCACACTCTTGGCCACTTGCTGTATTTTGGTTATGGCCATGATATAGGCGTTTTCTGGGACAGGTTTATGGGAGCACCCTTTAATGATCACGGGCTTGTCCGCAAATGGGGACACATCCAGCTGATCCAATAGGGTTTGGTAGAGTGAGGTTTCCAAGTCTTCCAAAGAGCCCACCACCACTTTTTTTGTATAGGGATTCAATCGTGAGGCCACCAACATAAAGGCCCAACCGGGCACAATGGCATCCGTGGAACAGTGCAAGGCCACATAGGTATCTTGGTAGACCGACCAATCGTGCTCTTCCACATGTATTCTGAATTCCTTCTCACGCAGAATAAAGCCTTCGTGCAACCAGTCTTTGATATCCAACACCCTCCTCTCTCCGGATGGATACAGATCCTCCAAATCAAAAGTGACCAATTTGCTTTGGGCAACCCTATTTACAATTTCCTTTTCCATGCTATCATTCCTGCGGAAGTAAGAATCTATTAATTATACGTTTGGATTCCGCATCAAGTGCGGAATGACATTCTTAAAGGAGCCCCAGTTCCAACTTGGCCTCCTCGCTCATCAGCTCCTGGGTCCAAGGGGGGTCAAAGGTAATCTCCACCTCAACATCCTTCAGTTCGTCCAAAGACTTTACCTTTTCCTCCACTTCCATGGGCAAGCTTTCAGCTACCGGGCAGTTGGGTGATGTTAAGGTCATGAGTATCTTCACATCGTAGTCCTCATTCACGAACACATCATAAATAAGGCCCAGTTCGTATATGTCTACAGGGATTTCCGGGTCATAGATGGTCTTGAGTACCCTGACGATCTTTTCTCCCAAATCTTGTGTATCTATGGTGGCTTCTTCGCTCATTTTCTACTATTTTAATTGTGTTTGATACGCAACGGCATACAATTTCAGTTGCTTTACCATGCTCACCAAACCATTGGCTCGCGTTGGCGACAAATGTTCCTTTAATCCGATTTCATCAATAAAGCCCGTATCGGCATCGATGATATCCTGGGGTTTTTGGTTGCTGAACGCCCTAATCAAGATGGCAATGATCCCCTTGGTGATAATGGCATCACTGTCTGCGGTGAACACCAGTTTGTCATCATCTAGTTCGGCGTGCACCCAAACTTTGCTCTGACACCCTTTGATAAGGTTGTCATCCACTTTATATTGTTCATCAATCAAGGGAAGGGATTTTCCCAACTCGATCATATACTCATAGCGCTGCATCCAATCATCGAACATGGAGAACTCGTCTATGATCTCTTCCTGTATTTCTTGTATGGTCATGCTTTGGTTTTGTTCAAAAATACAACTCGGTCCGTGGCTTATCAACGATTTAAGATAAAGATAACTACCAGACTATTGCAGCATCCCCTTGGCCCTTTTCACTCCTGCCACCAACTTATCCACCTCATCTTGGGTATTGTAGAAGCTGAAACTGGCCCGTACCGTACCCGGTATTTTGTAAAAATCCATGATGGGCTGTGCGCAATGGTGCCCTGTTCTAACGGCAATGCCCAACTTGTCCAAAATGGTGCCGATGTCATAAGGGTGTATCCCTTCAATGTTGAAGGAAATCACCGAGGTCTTGTGGGCTGCCGTCCCGTAAATTTTAAGCCCTTCAATGGAAAGCAACTGTTCCGTGGCATATTGGATGAGATCGTCCTCATACTGGGCAATGGCATCAAAACCAAGGTGGTTCATATAATCCAATGCTGCCCCAAAGGCGATTCCACCACAAATATTGGGCGTACCCGCTTCAAATTTATGGGGGAGGTCAGCATAAGTCGTTTTTTCAAAAGTGACCTCCGAAATCATCTCCCCACCTCCTTGATAAGGCGGTAGTTTCTTCAGCCATTCCTCCTTGCCATACAGCATGCCCACACCGGTTGGGCCGCACATTTTATGGGCGGAAACGGTATAAAAATCAACATCCAAGGCCTGCAGGTCCGGTTTGATATGTGCTGCAGCCTGTGCCCCATCGATCAAGACTGCTGCACCTACCTTGTGGGCCGCGTCAATAATCTCTTTAATGGGGTTGATGGTCCCCAATGCATTGGATACATGGTTGCAGAACACCAATTTGGTTTTCCCCGAGAGAAGTGCATGGTATTCTTCCATGACCAATTCCCCGTCCAAGTTCATGGGTATCACCTTCAATTGCGCACCGGTGCGCTCACAGAGCATTTGCCACGGCACAATGTTGGAATGGTGTTCCATGGCCGATACCAATACCTCATCCCCTTTCTTCAAAAAGGAGGTGAACCCGGTAGCCACCAAGTTAATGGCGTGGGTGGTCCCTGAAGTGAAAATCACCTCATAAGAGTGGGCTATGTTAAAATGTTTCTGAATCTTGTTCCGGGCAATCTCATAAGCATCCGTGGCCTCTTGCGAAAGACTGTGTACTCCACGATGGATATTGGCATTGTAGTTATGGTAATAGTCCACAATCACATCAATCACCTGTTGAGGGGTCTGCGATGTGGCCGCATTGTCCAGATACACCAAAGGTTGCCCATTGACTTCCCGGTTTAAAATGGGAAAGTCTTTTCGGATGGCCGCTATGTCCAAAGAGGTCTTTATCATGAAAATTGCCTAAAGATTGTTATGGGATTACAGCTCAAATCCAACACGAACCCCCAATTTATTGGCGATGATCTTGTTGATTCTGGTCTTCACCTCTGGAATACGCACACTCTCCAAAACGTTGTTGGCAAAAGCATACATCAGCAAGGCCGTAGCCTCTTTCTTGGGAATCCCCCTGGAACGGAGATAAAACAGTGCTTCCTCATCCAACTGGCCAATGGTACACCCATGGGAACATTTTACGTCGTCCGCAAAAATCTCCAATTGGGGCTTGGTGTTGATGGTGGCCTTGTCACTGATCAAAATATTGTTGTTCTGCTGAAAGGCATTCGTTTTTTGGGCAATCTGGTCCACAATGATCTTCCCGTTGAAGACTCCTGTGGATTTCTCCCCAAAAATTCCTTTGTAATCCTGATGGCTCTCGCAGTTGGGCTGGGCATGGTGCACCAAGGTGTGGTGGTCCACATGCTGCTTTTCGCCCAAAATGGTAACTCCTTTCAAAGTGGAATCGATTCGTTCCCCGTTTTGATAGAAGTTCAGGTTGTTCCTAATCAACTTTCCGCCAAAGGAAAAGGTATGCACCCGTACCACGCTATTGTCCTTTTGGGAAATATAGGTGTTGTCTACCAACGAGGCCGTATTGGCATCATTCTGCACTTTGTAATAGTCCACATTGGCATCTTTAGCCGCAAAAATTTCGGTTACGGAATTGGTAAAGACTTCGTTCTCCGTTAAACTTTGGTGTCGCTCAATGATCTGTACCTCTGCATTTTCCTCGGCCACAATCAGGTTTCTGGGTTGTAACATCAAAGCCGCCTCGTTCCCAGTGGCCAAATGCAAAATCTGGATGGGCTTTTTGGGCATTTTGTTCTTCGGGATGTAGATGTAGGCACCTTCTTTACAAAAGGCCGTATTCAAGGTGGTCAAGGACTCGTCCTTGGAGGCCACTTTGTTAAAATACACATCTATTACCTGTCTGAACATGGGTTTGCTGAACGCAGAACTCATTAAACAGACATCCACACCATCATGGGTGGTCTCCGAGAGATAGGAGCTATAGACCCCGTCCACGAAGACAATCTTGTAGGTGTCTATCTCGTGAAGGAAATACTTTTTGATGTCCTTGTATTCCAAGGTGCTTTCCTCCTTCGGAAAAATACTGAAATCCACCTTCTGCAAACTATTCAGGGAGGTATATTTCCAAGCTTCTTCTTTTTTGGAGGGAAAGCCTTTTTCCTCAAAGTTCTTGATGGCCTCGGAACGCAAGTCATGAACTGGGTTCTCCAAGTCCACACTGTTCTCAAAAGCCAAGAAAGAGGAAAGTAATTTATCTTTTAAATCCATTTTATCTTTTCATTGTCATTCCTGAGCAGGCAGGAATCTCATTAATTAAGGTCTTTTCTCAGAATGGATTCCCATTTTCATGGGAATGACATAAATTCCTATACCGTAGCTTCCTGCTTGATCCAGTCGTATCCTTTTTCTTCCAACTCCAAGGCCAATTCCTTGGTCCCGGATTTTACAATCTTACCATCGTGGAGTACATGGACGAAGTCTGGAACGATATAGTCCAACAAACGTTGATAGTGTGTAATTACAATGATCGCGTTGTCCTTGCCTCTCAATTTATTGACCCCATTGGCCACAATTCGAAGGGCATCGATATCCAATCCGGAATCGGTCTCATCCAAAATGGCCAACTTGGGTTCCATCATGGCCATTTGGAAAATTTCGTTTCTTTTCTTTTCACCACCGGAAAATCCTTCGTTCAAGGAGCGGGACAAAAACTTTCGGTCAATTTCAAGCAGTTCCGATTTTTCCCGAATCAACTTGAGCATCTGATTTGCCGGCATGTCTTCCAACCCCCTTGCCTTTCTGGACTCATTGATGGCCGTTTTTATGAAGTTGGTCACCGTTACCCCGGGAATTTCAACAGGATATTGGAACGACAGGAATATACCCTTGTGCGCCCTTTCTTCGGGGGCCAGTTCTTCCAAATCCTCACCATCCAGGGAAATGGTCCCTTTCTTGATGTCAAATTCTTCCTTTCCGGCAATTACGGAGGCCAAGGTACTCTTCCCGGAACCGTTGGGTCCCATAATGGCATGTACCTCTCCTGCGTTCACCTCAAGGTTGATCCCCTTCAGGATTTTTTTATCCTCTATGCTCGCGTGTAAATTCTTGATCTCTAGCATTCTGTTCTTCTTCAAATATTATTGTAAATAGTTGGGTGCCTGGGGCAATTTTTCAAAATCTTCCTTGGAGTGTTGTAAATATACTTTTGCCCCTTTTTCTTCGGCAAAAGCTTCAAACTCTCCCATACTTTTCTTGGTAAGGGCCACATCATAATTAAAAATGGGCACTCTTCGGAACTCCCGGTTCTCATAAAAATGGTACATATCGCCAGAAAGCATCAACGGTCCATGCTCTGGCATATCCAAGTACAACACTTGATGACCAGGGGTATGGCCCGGCATAAATTTCATTACGACACTTCCATCCCCGAACACATCGTAATCCCCATTAATTTTATTCACTTTAGTAAGGTCTTTAATGGAATTGTAGATGTCCGGATTGTTCTTTTGGTTGTCCTCACTTGTCACAAAGTCGTATTCTTTTTCCTGTACCAACCAAGTGGACCCTGCAAATACATTGGCATGGCCAATATGGTCAAAATGGGTGTGGGACAACGCAATAAAATCAATATCATCAACAGTCATGTCGATGCTGGCCAATTGGTTGGCCACAGAATCCTTTCGGGAAACAGTAAATGCTCCATCCGGTGATGTAAAGGGCTCTGGAAGACCTACCAAGCTTTCGGGAAGGCCTGCATCCCACATCAAAGTGCCTTTGGGGTGAACGATAACGTAAAAAGCATCGGCAAATTCCTTGGACTGGCCCGTATAAGTGGTATCCTGTGAAAAGAGCTCCAACATATTGGCATTTACGGTACCTCCACTAAAAGCATAGAGCTTCAGTTCTGGCTTTGCTGCCTCGGTCATGCCTACTTCGGTTTCAGCAGCTTCCTTTTTGGCCTGCTTGCATGAAAATGCGCCAACAACCAATAGTAGTATAAGTAGCTTTTTCATATTCATTTGTGTTGTTTGATTATCCAACCGATCCTTCCAAACTGATTTCCAACAATTTCTGGGCCTCCACGGCAAACTCCATGGGCAGTTTGTTCAACACCTCTTTACTAAATCCGTTTACGATCAAAGCGATGGCTTTTTCGGTGTCGATACCCCGTTGGTTGCAATAGAAAATCTGGTCCTCACCAATTTTACTGGTAGTAGCCTCATGTTCTATTTGTGCCGTCTTGTTCTTGGCCTCGATGTATGGGAAGGTATGTGCCCCACATCGATTGCCCATCAAAAGGGAATCGCATTGTGAAAAATTCCGCGCATTTTCTGCCCGGCTGTTCACCTGTACCAATCCGCGGTAGCTGTTTTGTGACTGTCCTGCAGAAATTCCTTTGGAAATAATGGTACTCTTGGTATTCTTGCCCAAGTGGATCATCTTGGTCCCGGTATCCGCTTGTTGAAAGTTATTGGTCACGGCAATGGAGTAGAATTCCCCAATGGAATTGTCCCCCTTCAACACACAGGAAGGATACTTCCAAGTCACGGCCGAGCCTGTTTCCACCTGCGTCCAAGAAATTTTGGCGTTCTTTTCGCAAAGTCCACGCTTGGTCACAAAGTTGAAAACCCCTCCCTTGCCTTCCTTGTCGCCAGGAAACCAGTTTTGAACGGTTGAATATTTTATTTCGGCATCATCCATTGCAATCAGCTCTACCACGGCCGCGTGCAATTGGTTCTCGTCACGCGAAGGCGCCGTACAACCTTCCAAATAACTCACATAACTACCCTCATCGGCAATGACCAAGGTACGCTCAAACTGGCCTGTACCTGCTTGGTTGATACGGAAGTAGGTGGAGAGTTCCATAGGACATCTCACCCCTTTTGGAATGTAGCAGAAAGATCCATCGGAGAATACCGCTGAGTTCAGCGCGGCATAAAAGTTGTCCTTCTTGGGAACGACTGTACCGATGTATTTCTTTACCAACTCAGGGTGTTCCTGGATGGCTTCGGAAATGGAACAGAAAATAATTCCCTTTTCGGCCAAGGTCTTTTTGAAGGTGGTGGCCACAGAAACGGAGTCCATTACGATATCCACAGCAACACCGGCCAATTTTTTTTGCTCGTCCACCGAAATCCCCAACTTCTTGAAGGTGTCCAGCAACTCTGGATCTACCTCATCCAAGCTGTTGTACTTGGGTTTTTTGTTGGGTGCGGAATAATAGGAAATATCCTGAAAATCGGGTTTTTTGTAGGTAACATTGGCCCATTCGGGCTCTTCCATTTCCTTCCAAGCCCTAAAAGCTTCCAAGCGCCATTCCGTCATCCAATCCGGCTCTTCCTTCTTTTTGGAAATGGCAATGACGATTTCCTCGTTCAGGCCCTTGGGCAGGGTGTCCGATTCTATATCTGTGTAGAAACCATACTCATATTCCTTGGTTTCCAGCTCTTTTTTTAATTCTTCCTCTGTATACGCCATGTTCTGTCAATAAATCAATTGGCAATGACCAATTATCAATTCAATTATAAAGAAAAACTCTCTCCACAACCACAAGTACGCTGTGCATTGGGGTTGTTAAAGACAAAGCCTTTCCCGTTGAGTCCTCCTGAATATTCCAAGGTGGTGCCCACCAGGTACAAAAAACTCTTTTTGTCCACAATGATGCGCACAGCATTGTCCTCAAAAACTTTATCGGTATCCGAAGCGGTCTTATCAAATTTCAATTCATAGGACAAACCGCTGCACCCTCCACTTTTTACGCCTACGCGCACAAAGTCGGTATTGGCATCAAAACCTTCCTCGGTCATGAGCGTCACGACTTTCTGCTTAGCTGTTTCCGAAACTTTGATCATCTTAACTGGATTTGTTCTAAATAGCCTACAAATATACTGTATCTGTAGGGTTTTACCATAGATCCTAACATTATAATAACGAATATGTCCATAGGGGTTTTCTATGGAGCCAAAAGGCTTATTTTATTTTGATGACCACAAGATCGGTCATGCCTTTGGAATCGATTCCTGAAAAGTCCACACTGGCTGCATCGCCCACCAATACCAACCCTCCATCATTGCCTTCCACTACGCTAAAACCAAAGTCCAGATTGGACCCCCCGAAGGTCTTTTGATAGATGAGATTTCCTTGGGCATCGGTCTTGATGATCCAAAGGTCATTTTCCCCTTGGTTTTCGGTAGCATCGCCATCTATGCTTTTGGAATTTCCAGCAATCACAAAACCACCCTCTTTTGTGACCGCCAAACCATTGGCGTCATCAAATTCTGTTCCGCCAAAGGTTTTCTCCCAAAGCAAATTCCCATTATCATCTATTTTGATGAGCCAGACATCGGAACCTCCATGGTTCCGGGAAATATCGGTGTCCGTGCTAAAGGTATGCCCCACTATGGCATATGCGCCATCCGGGGTCTTGACAATGTCGTTGGATACCTCTATCCCTGTTCCTCCAAAAGATCTTTCCCAGAGCAAGGTGCCATTGCCATCCACTTTTATCACCCAGAAATCATAACTGCCCTTGGTGTTGGAGATATCAAAATCATCACTTTCCGAAAACCCAGCCATGACAAATCCCCCATCATTGGCCTGGACCACCCCGTGCGCCCGATCGTTATTGGTTCCCCCAAAATAGCGTCGCCATTGTAGATTGCCATCAGCATCTATTTTTGTTCCCCAAAATTCCCCCACTCCATGTCTGGTAAGGTAGTTGTCCCCTTTTCCAGAGTTACCTTCGCCATTGGATTGGGTCACATCCAAAAATCCGGCAAAAAAGAACCCACCGTCATCGGTCTGGACCACATCGTAACAATGGTCATGCCCTGAAAAGCCAAAACTTTGTTCCCATAAAATACTCCCGTTGGCATCCAATCGTAATATCCAGTTGTCGTGAAAACCTTCATTGTTGCTCCCATCGCCATCGTCACTCATGGCATAGCCCACTATGGTATAGCCTCCATCCGTGGTCTGGATTACGGATTGCCCCCGATCATCCTTACTACCTCCGTAGGTTTTGCTCCACAGCAGATTGCCTTCGGCATCCAATTTCATCAACCAATAATCGTTTACCGCCAAGCTCTTCCCGGTCAAATCCCCATCCGTACTATTGCTGTATCCCAAAATGGCATATCCCCCATCCATGGTCTGGATGATGGAACGCCCATTATCTTCCCCAGACCCACCAAAACTTTTCATCCATTGCACCTCTCCCAAGAAAGGAGGCTCTATATTTTGATCCATGGTGTAATCATCATCCAAGCAAGACCAAAAACACAGTACAAGAAAAAAAAGTAGAATGGGTTTCTTCATGGCCTAGTTTGATTTTTGAACCACAAACAATCCAGAATTGATGTCGTTGATAAGAATCTTACCGCTTTCAAAAAAGGGATAAACACTCCACACCCCATTGAATCCGGCAGTGTTATTGGAAGGGTAGGTGTCGAAAAAGGCTTTTTCCGTAATGGTTCCAGAAACAATGGAGGCAATATCCAACACCCGCATTCCCGCCGTATAATTGGCCAAGAAAAATTCATCGCCCAACACATATCCGTTATGATCAATGGCGCCGGTCGGGCCCAAATAGGTAGTATGCAGCACTGGACTGTCCAAATCGGAAAAATCAAAAACAAGGGTTCTGGAATCGAAACCAAAATCCACCTCATCCAACTCGTCCCCCAAAATAAAATAGCGCTGGTCTTCGGTAAACCAACCTTGATGGGTATATCCGATATTGGGATAGGTCAGGGTCCCTATCTCAACGGGGTTGGCTTTATCCGTAATGTCCACAAGGGCAATTTGATTTTCATTGGCGCCGATAAAGATTTCGCGTCCCGTATAGTCCGCATCCGGTCCGTTATAGGTAACCACTTGGGCATCATGGGTGTACCCGTTGGCGCCGTAGCCCCCCACACTGCTAGGGCTTGTGGGATTTTGTATGTCTATGAAATGTACTCCCCCGTTAAAGGTATCGTTTCGGGCGGTTCCCACGGGGTAGGCAAACCCCATAGCTTCATTGATCACAATATTGTGTGCATTTCCAATTCCGGTGTATCGGGCATCGGCCGTAAAGACGACCGGAGGTTCAGTCACGTCTCGCAATCTTTTCAAATCAAAAACCTGCATGCCGTGATTACTTGCTTCGGAAACGATAAAAACAAAATCGCCATATACTTTTAGGTCCCGCCAAGAACTTGCCACGGTAGCCGTCAAGAGTTTTCCCAAATACATTGGATTTTCCGAATCGGTAATGTCCACAAATGCGGTGCCATTGTCCAACCCCACCAAAGCGTATTCATTTCCGGTGGTGGTATCGGTCCAACCCCAAATATCGTTGCCCTTGGCTGCCGCAAAAGCGCTTAAATCCATTTGGAAAAGCAGGTCGTACCCCTCACAAGGATACACATTGGCCATACCTCCCTCACAGGCAAAAAAACCACGGGTCACTGCTCCAGTCCCGATATTTGGCCCGTCATCCCCTGCTCCACCATTTTGATCGTTGTTGGGGTTTCCATCATTGGTTAAAAGTGTTCCGTTATCACTGGAACATCCCACAAAAAACAAAATCGCCAAAAGCGGTAAAATAGCTCTAATCGCCATAACATAGCAATTTTAAGTCTCTACTAAAGATACAATTTATAATTATCCTGTTTACTTTTGCCCCATGATAGAAGATAAGAATCCGCAGCGTACATCCTTGGAGGAAATGGGAGAGTTTGGGCTCATTGACCACCTTACCCAAAGTTTTAAACTAAACCAGCCTTCATCCCTAATAGGCATTGGCGATGATGCCGCCGTGCTGGATTTTTCGGATAAAAAAACGGTGGTTTCCACCGACATGTTGGTGGAGGGTGTCCATTTTGATCTGAGCTATATGCCCCTGAAGCATTTGGGGTACAAATCGGTTATTGTAAACCTATCCGATATCTACGCCATGAATGCCATGGCCACCCAGGTCACCGTTTCCATTGCCGTTTCCAATCGATTTCCTTTGGAAGCCTTGGAGGAATTCTATGAGGGCGTGGCCACAGCCTGCAAAATATACCATGTGGACCTTGTGGGCGGGGATACCACTTCTTCCAATAAGGGTATGATCATTAGTGTCACCGCATTGGGTGTAGCCGATGAAGAGGGTATTGTTTACAGAAAGGGAAGCAAAGCCAATGATCTATTGGTGGTAAGCGGCGATTTGGGAGGAGCCTACTTGGGACTGCAAGTGTTGGAGCGTGAAAAAGAAGTGTTCAAAGTCAACCCTAACAGTCAGCCCGATTTGGAGCCCTATTCCTATATTGTGGAGCGACAGTTAAAGCCCGAAGCCAGAAAGGATGTGGTGGAGCTGCTTCAAAAATTGGAAGTGAAGCCTACTTCCATGATCGATATCAGCGATGGACTTTCCTCGGAAATCCTACACTTGTGTAAACGGGGTGAAGTTGGTTGTAATCTGTTCGAAGACCAAATCCCATTGGACCCAACAGTCATCTCTACTGCCGAAGAATTTAAAATGGATAGCACCATGATTGCTTTGGGCGGGGGTGAGGACTACGAGCTATTGTTCACCATTGACCAAGGGGACTATCCAAAGATCAAGGCCAATCCCAACCTGACCGTGATCGGGCACATGACCCAAGAGAGCGAAGGGGCACATTTGGTGACCCGTGCCAAAACTAAAATTCCATTGACGGCCCAGGGCTGGAACTCCTTCAATGGATAATACAAAAAATCCCGAAAATCAAGGGTATCCACTTCATGGTCTTGGGGCACGCAACCGATAGCGTAGGTACTTACTTAAGTTTCCGGGATAAGCAATGTTTTCCCTAAAAGAAAAAAGGGTTATGCCACTTGGTGCACCACCCTACTTCTTCTTTTTCTGTACATATCTTCCAATGTGCTGTTGATTTCCTGCATTTGGGGCGTAAGGGCCGAAAGTTTGCCGCTTACATCGGTAGTGACTTGTTTTTGGCAATGGATACATTTGTATTCCTTGATGTGTTGGGTCACTTTTTTGGAAACAGTGTAGTGGTGTCCAAAAAGATTGCAGAAGAACGAGGAGAATTTGTTGCCATGTTGGGTAGAGGAAGTCTTCATAGTCGGTGTTGTTTGGTGAGCACATGCGATTTGGGGAATCGAAAAAATGCCGTAATTAGTTAACTGTAATTTTTTGTTATACGTTGAATTTTAGTTGAACGGTTTTCTTTTTGAACGAATGTTGATAACTTTTTATTTTACGGATATTTCACCAAATCGTTTTTTTCGATGAAATACACGCTAATCGACAAAAAGTCAGATTATTTCGTTGAATTGCGTTCTCGAAATATAACACATTAAGAAAATATTATCAACACTTTATGAACAAAAAAACGTTAACGATTACCGCCTTTGCCCTTTTCTCACTTTTTTTTGGTGCGGGCAACCTTATCCTACCTCCACAATTGGGATTCAATTCGGGGAATTTATGGTGGCTGGTCACCTTGGGTTTTTGCCTTTCGGCCGTGGTCATTCCCCTATTGGGTATTTTGGCCCATGCCCGTTTACAGGGTACCATGTTCGATTTTGCCAAAAAAGTATCCCCAGTATTCAGTTGGGTATACTGCTATTTGGTCTATGCCATTTCCATTGCCCTCCCTTCTCCCCGGACGGCCTCCGTTACCCATGAAATGGCTATTCAACCTTTATGGGATGCCCCTGCCTGGATCACCAGTGTTATTTACTTTGCATTGGTATACATTTTTGTGGTAAACCGATCTAAAATATTGGATTTGGTGGGCAAACTGCTCACCCCGGGCATCTTGGTCATCCTCCTATTTATTTTTGTGGTGACCACCTTTTCATTTGATTTTAATTTTGTCGCACCCAGCATAGCCCATCCGTTCAGTCATGGAATTTTGGAAGGTTACCAAACTTTTGATGCCATCGGGGCCGTTGTGGTCGGGGCTGTCATTATCATTTCCATCAATCTAAAAAACAAGGATGCATCTTTCGAATCCAAAAAAAATCTCATCCGAAAATCTGGGTTTTTAGCAGGTCTCGGGTTGTTCTTGGTTTATGCCGGACTGATTTTTACCGGGGCCGTGTTTGGAGATTCGTTTGACCCATCCATTTCTAGGACTTCCCTTTTAAGTGGTATCAGTCTACAGACATTGGGTGGCACCGCCCATTGGTTCCTCAGTCTTTTGGTGAGTCTCGCCTGTTTCACCACCGCTGTGGGCATAGTTACCGGTACTTCGGATTTTATCAAAGGGCAATTCAATGATTCCGTTTTGGCCTATCGGATTACGGCCGTCATTGGGTGTCTTTTAGGGATTCTCATGGGGCAACTCAACGTGGATTATATCATCGCCGTGGCACTTCCCGCCCTTATGCTCATTTATCCCATTACCATTGTCTTGATCGTGCTGAATGTGGTGCCTGACAAGTTTGCCGCAACTAGGGTGTTTCGTTGGGTGGTGGTCACCACCGTGATTTTTAGTGTTCCGGATTTTTTGGGAAGTGTGGGATTGGGTTCCACAATAGGGCCATACACTGAATGGTTGCCCTTGACCAACCATCAATTGGGTTGGGTGTTGCCAGCCTTAATGGCCTTTGCCATCTCCAACCTACTTCAGAAAAAAGTTGAGTAATCCCAATTCCTGTTCTCAAAACGATGCAGATAGCACCACCCCAAACGTTTCCCCGCCTTGGAAATCTATCTTGATGCCTTTAAAAAAATCATTATCCCCAAACACCATTTTTTTCACAAAGGGAGCGATTTGATAAGCCAGTTTTGTGCTTAAAATCCCAATGCCAGCTCCAGTGACCACATCGGTGAACCAATGTCGGTTGTTGTACATCCGCAGAAAGCCGGTACATGCCGCCACCATGTATCCCGATATCCCATACCAGATGGATACTTCCTTAAATTCCTGGTTCAAAAATTCGGCGGCCATAAAAGCGGTTGCCGTATGGCCCGAAGGAAATGCATTATACGCGGTTCCATCCGGTCTTTGGATTGCGGTGAGTCTCTTGAGGCCTTGCACCGTGACCCCCATGAGCACATATGCGGTGCCCAAGGCGATGGTCCTATCCTTAAAATTGTGCTTCCCCTTGACTCCAATTGCATTCAAGGCATACACGGACACCATGGGAACGTATTGACTATAGTCATCTATATATGTACTCCTGTCCCGGAGTGCATCCATCTCGCTCCTCATTTGTAGATTAAAGCGTTTAATGCCTTCACTTTCAAGACCTATAAACCCATAACTTATCAAAGCTGTGGGGATGATCAGCTTTTTGTAATTGAACTCGGAATTGATGTTTTGTTCTAGGGAATCTGGCTGTATGCGCTGTGCAAACAGATTCGGACAAAACAAACAGAACAGTACTGCCAGTTTTATAAAATCTGCCATTCTTTTTTTAATTATGCACGCCTCCAAGGCATGAAGTAGGTTAAACTTATCTGCGGCCAGAACGGGACGGTTCAAGCGTTAGAGCTTCGAAGTTCAGGGTTCCCTAGATGAGTTTGTGTGCCCAATTGACGAATGGCAGGTATGGGTTCACCAATCCCATAAAGTAATTGACGGGGACTTTCAAAAAACCACAAAAAAGAAGAAGAATCGGTTTTGTGAAGCGAGCAGAAAATTAAAGGTGAAGATGAAGTGGCGTTGTATTTATCCCTGTTTCTGGCTTCCAATATTTGATTTTGTATATGATTCATGTGGAATCCCCCTCCAATCAGATGCGATTAGAAACTCAAATTCTGTTTAGTGCACATTGTAGTGCTAACTTTTTTTAAAATAAATAAGAGTATATTGAAAGATCTTATTCTTTTTTAGCGCAGTTTGTTAGGTATTGTAGTTGTTTTTCTTCTCTCATGGTTAATTCTTTGGATCATTTCAAAAGAACACATCACTGTTCTAGGGATACTACCGACCAAGAGACGCTTGAAAGGGTTTTTTATTGGTTTGATTTCCATGGCGTTGTTTTGCACTATCAATTTACTAGGCCAGTCCTATTTTAAAGACATTGGCTATGTAAGAAACCCTGATTATGGAATTTGGGAAAGCATAAATGGAATATCGTGGGCGTTTAAGGCCGCCCTGTTTGAAGAACTTATTTTTCGAGGGGCATTATTATATCTGTTAATCAAAAGATTAGGGGTTAATTGGGCATGCATCATCAGTGCATCGGCATTTGGAATATATCATTGGTTCAGTTATCAAATGTTTGGTCGTGGTCTCATTCCAATGGCCTATGTTTTTCTATTGACCGGAGCAGGAGGTTGGATGTTGGCCTATGCCTTTGCCAAAACGAAATCATTGTATACGCCATTGGGATTGCATTTTGGATGGATCGTGGTCAGTATCGTTGTTTTTTCGGCTGGCCCATTGGGCAATTCATTATTCATTGCAGATGGTGAAGGTGTGGATTTAGGTGGATGGGAACAATTATCGTTTTTCCTTTGGCAGACATTGGTCGTGCCAGGAATTGTAACTTGGTATCTTATCAAATATACCCGTAAAACTAAACTGGAGTTCCCCAATCCCGTAGAGTGATGGACGGGGTTTTCCAAAAACCTGCAAAAAAAAGAAGAAAAACCCTATCGGTGCAGTTCGGATTTTAGCTTTACCAGCTCGCCCAATAATCGGGTTTCCTTTACCCGATCAGATAGGTTCATGGCCTGGGCCATTCGGTAAATTTCAAAGTTCAGGGTATCAATTTCCGTTTCCCTTTTGTTGTTGATGTCCTGCAAAGTGGAGATAAACTGGCCGTCGGACATTCGGCTTATGGTCAATACCTGGTCTTCCAATTCCGAAGTACCCAAATCCACTCCTTTTTTGTTTGCAATGGTCACGCATTCCGTGATTACCCGTTGCGCAATGGCCAACACTTCCTTATTCCTGTGAAAGATGCCATTATCCACCTCCAACAAGGGGCAAATGGAATTAAAAACACTGTTGGCAATGGCTTTTTTCCAGATGGTGCGCTGGATGTTCTTTTCCGCCACAAATCTGAAATTGGGGGTATCCAATAGGCCGACCACCGTTTCCAAGCTCGAAGTTTTTTGTTGAACAACCCCAATGGGTGATTCCGCAACGGGTTTGTAACTAACAGTATTGGCATCGCTATGCTGGCTGGTCATGAAAAGGACACATCGGTACAATTCGTCAAAGCCTTTCTCCAAAAAAGGTTGTTCCACTCCCAGTCCATTTTGCAACAAAACCAAGGGTGAAGTTTTGGCTTTGGATTGCAGTTTTTCGGCGAGTGCCTCATTTCCGAACGACTTGTTCGTAAGGACCACCAACCCATCCAAGGTTTTATGGTTGTCCAAGGTACTGATGCTGATATTCGCCTCAAGCTGAGCTCCATTCTTAAGCTGTAAGGTAATCTTTTGCTGATGGGGTTTGCCCTGACCTTCGCGACCGCGAATCAATTCCACTTCCTTTCCCTGATGATGGAGACAAACGGCCAACGTCTTGCCCACAGACCCAGCTCCAATGATGTATGTTTTCATAGAACTAAAGGTACCAAGATTCCTCCAGATACTTTTTAGAGTCCGTCTTCTCTATCGGAAAGCCAATCCTTGTATTTCGATTTTAATTCGTTTCTCTTTTGGGTAGTGTCCATCACAATATCGACCCCTCCATCATATGGGGCAATTATGCATTGTTTTGAAGGGCAGACAAACATTGCCCGAAACTTGTCATCCGCAATTGCCCTTAGCATCTTGTCTTGACTGTTCTTTTCCCATTTTTTTACGGTAACATATATCTCCAAATGCACTTCATCTTCATATGCTTCTGGTCGTTCCTTTTTGAGATCCACTGAAAAAACTTTTTGAAATTTATCAAACCCTTCCAACTCCTTGCTCCGATCACCCAATGACCCATACTCATACAATCCAACCGATATGAACATTTCCGTTTTCTGTCCAATGAGGTCGTTAATCAATTGGTTCTGTCTATCGAGTATAATTCCATACTCGTCTTCGTTCTCAGCATATCTTTTGGAGCTTGGCAAGCTATGGATTCTGAACCATCGGTCTTTATATTTCCACTTTAGTTCGTGATTGATGGGCAGCGCCTCTGGATATTCCCTATCCCAATATGATATAAATTCGCTTTCGGTCATCTATGTATGCTGAAATTTTTGAAGTAAGTTCAGGTATTTCTGTATCTCTACCCCGACACAATTGACAAACAGCCCATATGAGGCAATGGATTTGTGGTTTCACTTGATAGAATGTCCTTATCTAATTGAACTTCAATCAGAACCCCGCTTTTTCTTATTGTAATAATACAGGGCATAGGCAATCCCCGCCAGCACCACAAAGGGCAAATAACTACCAATGACCACGCCTATTTCATAGGCACTGTCCGGGGCTTCCTGTATTTTCTTTTCAATATCGGCTTGTTGTAAAAACAGAATCAGTTTCATAGTTGTTATTGTCATTCTGGGCAAAGTGAAGAATCCAATCATCTCGACTACGCTCGATGTGACAAGATTATGTATTCATCAACCCCTCTATTTCTTCAATCTCAATGGGGATGTTGCGCATCAAATTGAACGGTTCCCCTTTTTCCTGTATGACCACATCGTCCTCCAAACGGATGCCCATACCCTCTTTTGGAATATAGATTCCAGGTTCCACGGTAAAGACCATATTGGCCTTCATGGGGGTTTTCAATGCTCCGTAATCATGGGTGTCCAACCCTATATGGTGACTGGTGCCGTGCATGAAGTATTTTTTGTAGGCGGGCCATTTGGGGTCTTCGTTCTGCACATCGGCCTTGTCCAAAAGCCCAAGACCCAACAATTCCGAGGTCATGATTTTGCCCACCTCCTTATGGTATTCAGCCCAAAGGGTGCCGGGCACCAACATTTTGGTGGCTTCGTCCTTTACCCTGAGCACCGCGCTGTACACTGCTTTTTGACGGTCGGTGAATCTTCCATTGGCAGGTATGGTCCGGGTAAGGTCACTGGAGTAATTGGCATATTCCGCGGCCAAATCCATCAAGATCATATCCCCATCTTTCACCTGTTGGTTATTTTCCACATAGTGGAGCACATTGGCATTGGCGCCCGATGCAATGATGGGTGTATAGGCAAAGCCTTTGGAACGGTTCCGTACAAACTCATGAAGGAACTCCGCTTCTATTTCATACTCCCAAACGCCTGGTTTCACAAATCCCAAGATTCTTCGGAAGCCTTTTTCGGTGATGTCACAAGCGGTCTGCATCAATGCGATTTCCTCAGGTTCCTTTACCCCGCGAATCTGTTGTAAAATAGTATTGCTCTTGGCCCATTGATGGGCCGGAAAGTCTTGTTTACATTTTTGGATGAAACGGTCTTCCCGGGTCTGGGTCTCCACAGCCTGACGGTAATGCTCATTGGTGTTGAAATAAATGGTATCCGCTTCGGTCATCAAATCAAAAAAGACCTTGTCAAAATCCGTGAGCCAGTAGACGGTTTCAATCCCTGATACGGTAGTGGCCTGTTCCTTGGTTAGCTTGGCCCCTTCCCAAACGGCAATATGCTCGTTGGTCTCCCTTACAAAGAGGATTTCCCTGTGTTTTTTGTCCAAGGCATCCGGAAAAAGTAGCAGAATGGTTTCCTCCTGATCCGCACCGCTCAAGTAAAAAATATCCCTAGCTTGCTCAAAGGGCATGGTACTGTCCGCCCCAATCGGATAAATGTCGTTGGAATTGAACACCGCAATACTTTTGGGCTTCATCTGCGCCATAAATTTCTTGCGGTTCTTTATGAATAGGGTTTGGTCTATTGGGAAGTATTTCATGTCAAAAAATGATTTGCCCAAATGTAGGTAATTGTGTTCCCGAAGACAAATTCATACCTTCCCGTTAAAATAAAATCCATGCAGCTCAACCTAAGCATCCCGGCCCTCTTGTTTCCGGCCATTTCACTGACCATGTTGGCCTACAATGCCCGGTATTTGGCCATTGCGGCACTGATCCGACAGTTGCACAAACAGTTTGAGGAAACCTCGGCCCAACCCTTGAAACAACAAATAAACCAACTCAGAAAGCGCTTGGGCATCATCAAAAACATGCAGGCCACGGCCATTATCAGTTTTTTATTGGCCGCTGTGACCATGTTCCTCATCTATGTGGAACTGAACATTTGGGCCAATGTCATCTTTGGGGTCAGTCTGGTCTTTTTGGTCATTTCCTTGCTCTTGTCCCTGTTGGAAGTGCAGCTTTCCACCAAAGCATTGGGGATTCAGCTAAAGAGTATGGAAAAATAATCCCTAGTTCTTGAGGAAATCGCTCCTTTCTTAAAATAAAGCAATTTTCGGGTCATTTTCTTCCAAGGGTTTTGCGTAATTTGGTGATGCTAAAACGCACTTGTACAGAAGGTTATTCCTTTTGGTAAAAAACAACCATCAACACATCATCATGCAGACCAACCGAAAAAACCGAATCAAATCCATTGACATGCTCCGAGGACTTGTCATGGTCATCATGGCATTGGACCATGTCCGTGACTATTTTCATTTCGATGCCTATTTCTTTGACCCAACGGACATGTCCCAAACCAATGTCCCTTTGTTCTGGACCCGGTTTGTTACCCATTTTTGTGCACCGGTCTTTGTTTTCTTGGCCGGGACCTCAGCTTTTTTTGTAGGACAGCGCATCACTAAAAAAGCCCTGTCCACATGGTTGTTGAAACGCGGTCTTTGGTTGTTGATTGCCGAATTCACCATTATAAAGCTGGCGTGGATGTTCAAGCTGGACTATTCCACCATCCTTCTTCAAGTAATTTGGGTGTTGGGTATCAGCATGATCTTTTTGGCCGGATTCATCCATCTTCCCAAAAAGCTTATGATTGCGCTCTCCCTCATTGCGGTTTTTGGCCATAACCTGTTGGATTCCATTGCTCCGACCGACCCGGTGACTTCTGGTATATGGTCGTTATTGCATGTGTTCAATTTGGTGGATTTGGGCAGTTTCCAAGTCTTTGTGGGATACCCCATAATCCCTTGGATCTTTGTAATGCCCCTCGGATATTATTTTGGCGGGTTCTATCTACCGTCTTTTGATTCCAAACTTCGGATTAAAAGGCTTTTCCAACTTGGTGCTGGGATGGTTCTGATATTTTTTGCCCTGAGGACTTTCAACACCTATGGTGACCCTAATCTTTGGGCAAATCAAGATAGTATTGGGCTAACCATAGCCTCCTTTTTCAATGTGACCAAATATCCCCCATCCTTGCTTTACTTATTAATCACGCTTGGACCTTCACTGATCTTTTTGGGCTTGGTGGAAAATTGGCAAAACCGCTGGACCCAAAAATTGGTGGTCATTGGTCGGGTACCCATGTTTTTTTACATCGTCCATATTTATGTCATCCATATATTGGCCGTATTTGCTGCCATCTTTACCGGGTTCAGTTTTTCCGATATGGTCATCGATCTATGGGTCACCTTACAGCCTCAATTGAGGGGATATGGGTTCAGTCTGTGGGTGGTATATCTCATTTGGATTCTGCTGACCTTGGCCCTGTACCCTATTTGTAGCTGGTACAATAATTACAAGACCGACCATAGGGAAAAATGGTGGCTCAGTTACCTTTAAAAAAATTAAGCTGTTCATAAAACAGTGTCGGAATACGTCTTGGGATTGATTAATTTTACGGTCCAAGTTTTTTTGGCATGCAGAGAACCGTCAAGGACATAGACTTTTTTAAGAACATCCGTGAAATACGGGAATGCGAATTCGGGATTTTCTATTTCTTTGATGGATTGGTCATTTCTGAAATCAAGGAAGGTGTGGTCTTTAACTGGTCCATGGCCAAAAAAATTATAGACATCGCTTACGAAATCATTGGGAGGGATGAGCCCGTTGCCTACATCTCCAATCGCATTAACCCTTACTCGGTTGTCCCCACGGATTGGCTCAAATTTTATAGAAATCGACATCAGCTCAAATACTATTCCATTGTGAGCTATGACAAAGGTGGGCTGTCCAGCATTGTTTTGGAGCGACTGTTCTTCAAGGAAAAAATTCGCCAGTTTGAAAATTTGGAAAGCGCCATTGCATGGAGCCTTTCCAAAATTGAAGAGGAGAAGAAAGGCCTAACGCCCCAAATGAAATAGGGCATCACCTTGATTGACCACGGCTTGGTGGTTGATACAGATGACATAACCATCAAATGGAGCCTTGATTTTTTTGTTCTTTTTCGCGTAGGTATCCGTAACCAACCCCAAAACTTCTCCTTTTTGAATCGATTGTCCATTCGCAATCTCTGGTATGAACATTCCGGCCCTTGGTGCCCTGACCCATCGGGTATACTCCAGATGGACCGATTGCTTTTCTTCTTTTGGTTCACTCTTGGAAAACATGTTGAGGCCGTTCAATACATTTTGTATCCCCTGCATGCCAAACGCAATGGCATTTTCATCAAACCGCATGCTCTCCCCTGCTTCATACACCATGGTGGGTATGCCCATTTTAAAAGTCGTCTTCCGAAAAGACCCTGTTATCAGTTTGGAGGCAAAATGAAATGGCGCCCCGAAGGATTCCGCCAGCATCTTACTTTTGGGGTCTTCTTGGGTATAGCGTGCCTGGGGATGGTTATGGCGTTGGCTTCCCCCGGTATGTAAATCGATTCCAAAATCCACTTTCGGCAATAGCTGGGAGGCATAGGTATGGGCAATCCTGCTAGCCAAGGAACCTGTTTTGCGCCCGGGAAAACTACGGTTCACATCTTTGCCATCCGGTACATCCCTTGAAAAATGGATAAATCCAAAAATATTGAGGATAGGGACCACCATTACCGCCCCCTTTTTCACATTGAACTTCTTTTCCTGAAGCATTCGCCTTAAGGTCTCCACCCCATTGATCTCATCGCCATGCAATCCGGCTTGCACCAACACGGTTGGACCGGCCTTCTTTCCATTGAATACATGCACCGGGATATCAATGAGTGTTCCCGTAGGCAAACGGGCTATGTTCAACGCAACTGATTTTTGTTCCCCCGGAGCTATGCTCTCCCCATTTATGGTGATGGTCTTATTATCTTTTTCTACGTCCATTTTTTTCCACATATTGGATGATGTGCTTGGCCACGTTCACATTTGTGGCGGCCTCTATTCCTTTCAATCCCGGAGAGGCATTTACCTCTATCAACAAAGGTCCTTTTTTGGAACGGATAAGGTCTACTCCAGCAACTCCGAGACCCAAGTATTTGGTTGCATTGAGGGCAATATATTTTTCTTTTGGGGTCAACTGGACGGCTTCGGTTTCTGCACCACGGTGTACATTGGACCTAAAATCATCGATATTGCTGATCCGCTTCATGCTGGCCACCACTTTGTTTCCCACCACAATGATCCGAAGATCTTCGCCATGGGCCTCCTCAATATATTCCTGCAATAAAATACTCGTGTTCATATTGTAAAGGGTATCTATGATGGACTTGGCCGATTTTTTGCTCTCGGCCAGCATTACCCCCTTGCCTTGGGTGCCTTCCTGCAATTTTATGATCACCGGACCGCCACCCAAAAACTTGATCTGTTCCTCAACATTGTGGGGGTTGATGGAAAATACCGTTTCGGGAATGGGGATTCCCTTTCTGGACATGATCTGGAGGGTCCGTACCTTGTTTCGGGCCCGGGTTATGCCCAAGGACCTGGCCGTACTGAAGATGTCGTTCATCTCAAACTGCTTCACAATGGCGGCCCCATGCCGGGTAACCGTGGTGCCAATACGGGGAATAATGGCATCGAACTCATCGGTGATATCCTCCGCATCCAGATAAATTTTGGGTTTGTCCGTACCCAACTGTACCGAACATCGGGTATGATCGATCATTTCCACATAATGTCCTGCATTTTGCGCCTCCTGTGCTATTCTTCTGGTGGAATGTACGTTGAGGCTAACGGATAAAATGGCAATGTCCATGATAAAGTTTCGGTTGGTAATTATCGGTAATATCGGTCAAAAATCCCAAACTTAACATCTCAAGAAGGTTTTGAAAATAGGATCAAGCCTTATGTATTGGCCAAACCTATTTCTTCCAAGGGGCGCCCAACAGCTTAAAATCAATCTAAATAAGCTGTTTTCCAATATTGAAAGCTTGTTAAAAACTCGTCCGTGCTGTAAATTTGTCTCAAAACCAGCACTAATGAGTGGATTGATAAAATCTTCAATTGCCCGAAAAGTTGTGATGGCACTTTCGGGTCTTTTTTTGGTTGTTTTTCTTACACAACATTTTACCATTAACATTGCCTCGGTCCTAGACCCTGAAACCTTTAATGCTTGGTCCCATTTCATGGGATACAATCCATTGGTACAATTTGTTCTTCAGCCCGTTCTGATTGCGGGGGTAATCATCCATTTTGTCATGGGTTTTGCCTTGGAAATCCAGAACAAGAAAGCAAGGGGTGGCAGTTATGTGAAGTACAAGGGAAGCGCCAACGCACCATGGGTGTCCAGAAACATGATCTATTCCGGATTGGTGATCTTAGCTTTTTTGGCACTCCACTTTTATGATTTTTGGGTTCATGAAATGGCCTACAAATACATAGAGGTTTCCCCAGAGGACCCAACGCGTTATTACCATGAAACCGTAGAAAAGTTCGCTCCCTTCTGGAGGACCATCATCTACATTGTTTCATTTTTCCTTCTGGGTCTTCACCTGTGGCATGGCTTTGCCTCTTCTTTCCAGAGTATGGGATTGAACAACAAGTACTCTCCAGGTATCAAGACATTTGCAAAAATATTTTCGGTGGTCATTCCATTGGGCTTTGCTTTCATCGCCCTGTATCACCACCTTAACCCAGTAACACATTAAGTATGGGCATAATGGATTCCAAAATTCCATCTGGGCCTTTGGCCGATAAATGGACCAAACATAAGAACGATATCAATCTTGTAAATCCCGCCAACAAAAGGAACATCGATGTTATTGTGGTAGGAACAGGATTGGCTGGAGGTGCGGCAGCCGCTACCTTGGCCGAGTTGGGTTACAACGTAAAGACTTTCTGCTATCAAGATTCCCCACGTAGGGCACACTCCATTGCTGCCCAGGGAGGAATCAACGCAGCCAAAAACTATCAAGGGGATGGTGACAGTAACTATCGCCTTTTCTACGATACCATCAAAGGAGGGGACTACCGTTCCCGTGAAGCCAACGTATACCGATTGGCTGAGGTATCTGGAAACATCATTGACCAATGTGTGGCCCAAGGGGTTCCTTTTGCCCGTGAATATGGAGGGCTTTTGGACAACCGCTCCTTTGGAGGGGTATTGGTTTCAAGAACTTTTTATGCGAAAGGCCAGACTGGGCAACAGTTGCTTTTAGGGGCCTATTCGGCCATGAACCGACAAATCAATCGAGGTAAGATCCAAGCGTACAACCGCCATGAAATGATGGACTTGGTCCTAGTGGATGGCAAAGCGCGTGGTATCATCGCCCGGGATTTGGTAAGTGGTGAAATAGAACGACATAGTGCCCATGCCGTGGTTTTGGCTACCGGGGGGTATGGAAACGTGTTCTTCCTATCCACCAACGCCATGGGAAGTAACGTAATGGCGGCTTGGAGGGCACACCGAAAAGGGGCTTTCTTTGCCAATCCGTGTTTTACGCAGATTCACCCGACCTGTATTCCGGTTTCAGGGGAGCATCAATCCAAATTGACCTTGATGTCCGAATCCCTACGAAACGATGGTCGTATTTGGGTGCCCAAGAAAATGGAAGATGCCGTGGCCATCCGTGAAGGGAAATTGAAGCCTACGCAACTTGCGGAAGAAGATCGTGATTACTATTTGGAGCGACGTTATCCCGCTTTCGGTAACCTTGTGCCCCGTGATGTGGCCTCAAGAGCTGCCAAGGAGCGTTGCGATGCCGGATTTGGTGTGAACAAGACCGGAGAGGCCGTGTATTTGGATTTTGCTTCGGCCATTAAACGATATGGAAAAGAAAAAGCCTTGACCTCTGGACTTAAAAATCCAGATGAGGCCACCATCATAAAATTGGGTGAGGAAGTTATCGAAGCCAAATATGGAAACCTGTTCCAGATGTACGAAAAAATCGTGGATCAGAATCCATATAAAACCCCGATGATGATCTATCCTGCAGTACACTACACCATGGGTGGACTTTGGGTGGATTACAACCTACAGACCACCATTCCAGGTTGCTACGCAGCTGGTGAGGCCAACTTTAGCGACCACGGTGCCAACCGTTTGGGGGCTTCGGCCCTGATGCAAGGTCTGGCCGATGGATACTTTGTACTCCCTTATACCATTGGTGATTATCTGTCCGATGATATCCGTACCGGAAAAATCCCAACCGACTCCAAGGAATTCGATGAGGCCGAGAAGCAAGTTCGCGACCGTATGGAAAAATTGATGGGCGGTTCTGGAATCCATTCCGTGGATTACTATCACAAGAAGTTGGGCAAGATCATGTGGAACAAATGTGGTATGGCCCGAAACGCCAAAGAGCTGGAAGAGGCCGTCAAAGAGATTTCCGACTTGCGTAAGGATTTCTGGGAGAACGTAAAGGTTCCCGGCACCATCGACTCCAAAAACCAGGAATTGGAAAAAGCCGGACGAGTGGCCGATTTCTTGGAACTGGGGGAACTGTTTGCCAAAGATGCCCTTCACAGAAACGAATCCTGTGGTGGACATTTCCGTGAGGAATACCAAACCGAAGAAGGTGAGGCATTGCGTGACGACAAGAACTTTAAATATGTGGCCGCTTGGGAGTTTGCCGGTGAGCCCAAAGATGCCAAATTGCACAAAGAGGATTTGGTTTATGAAAACATTGAACTGAAGACACGATCCTACAAATAAGAAACTATGAAATTATATTTAAAAATATGGCGTCAAAAAGACGCGTCCTCAGCAGGAAAAATAGTGGATTATACGCTTGACGGTGTAGAAGGGGACATGTCTTTCTTGGAAATGCTGGACATCTTGAACGAGGAATTGATTTCCAAAGGTGAGGAACCGGTTGAGTTTGATCATGATTGTAGGGAGGGTATCTGCGGAACCTGTTCCTTGCAGATCAACGGCGAACCTCACGGTCCAGACCGTTTGGTGACCACTTGCCAATTGCACATGCGTAAGTTCAATGATGGGGATACCATCGTGATTGAACCATTCCGAGCCAAAGCATTTCCCGTGATCAAGGATTTGATTGTAGATCGTAGTTCTTTTGACCGTATCCAACAAGCTGGAGGGTATATCTCGGTAAACACCTCTGGAAATACCGTGGATGCCAATGCCATTCCTATCAATAAGCATGCTGCAGATGAAGCCATGGATGCCGCTACCTGCATTGGTTGTGGTGCCTGTGTGGCCGCTTGTAAAAATGCAAGTGCCATGTTGTTCACCTCTGCGAAGGTTTCCCAATTTGCGCTACTGCCCCAAGGAAGGGTCGAAGCTGTGGAACGGGTTCAGAACATGGTCCGCCAAATGGATTTGGAAGGTTTTGGAAACTGTACCAACACTGGAGCTTGTGAAGTGGAATGCCCCAAGGGGATTTCCTTGACCAACATTGCCAGAATGAACCGCGAATACCTATCAGCTACCCTAAAGGGATAAGTCATAGACATCTTATATGGAAAAGCCCCAACTCTTAAGAGTTGGGGTTTTTTGTTGCTCTGGATATTGTCAGGTCGAGCGCAGTCCAGACCATACTGATAAGGTTAAAACATTACACAGACCACTTATGTCATTTCGAAATGAGGAATGAAATGACGATTGAGAAATCTTTAATCCTTTTTGAGATTTCTCACTTCGATTTCGACTGCGCTCGACATGACATATTCGTGTCAAACCATTTTGTTGTCCACTAATCGATTCTTCCATTTGCTCAGAATGATATTTCAACAGTTTATTTTTGATTGAATCCTTCGTATATTCCAACATGTCCAAAAAGTATCCCAAAGAGCGTATCAAAGTGCCTCGGTTCAATGAGGAAAGTGGGTTTTATACCACCCCGGAACGCTCCAAGATCATGGGCAAGATCCGCGGCAAGAACACCAAGCCAGAGCTTGCGTTTAGGAAAGCTTTGTGGGCAGCGGGATACCGATACCGCATCGATTACAAAAAACTCATTGGAAAGCCGGATATCGCCCTAAAAAAGTACAGTACGGTCATCTTTATTGATGGAGAGTTCTGGCACGGCCATAATTGGGAGGAGCGCAGGCATAAAATCAAGACCAACCGCGAATTTTGGATTGCAAAAATTGAACGCAACATCCAACGGGACGAGGAGGTCAACGAAGCCTTGGAAAAAATGGGCTATACCGTGTTTCGATTTTGGGAGACCGAAGTAAAAAAAGACCTCGAAAGTTGCTTGCAAAAAGTGCTTGAAAGATTAAAAGAACATGACGCCAATGATTGAACCATCCTCCAAATTACCGCAGGTAGGCACCACCATTTTTACCACCATTGGTCAATTGGCCAAAGAACATAATGCCATTAATCTATCCCAGGGATTTCCCAATTTCAACCCTGACCCTGAGCTTCTACAACTCGTAGGCGAGGCTTTTAAAAAAGGTCATAACCAATATGCCCCCATGCAGGGAGTGCTTTCTCTCCGGGAAGCCATTTCAGAGAAAATTCAGCGCTTATATGGGGGCGATTACCACCCTGAATCTGAAATCACCGTTACGGCCGGGGCCACGCAGGCCATTTTTACGACGATTGCTGCCTTTGTGCGCCAAAACGATGAGGTCATTGTCATAGAACCTGCTTTTGATTGCTACGAACCGGCCATAACGCTTTTTGGGGGTAAATGTATCCCAGTGGCTCTGGAGGGAAATGATTTTAAAATGAATTGGAGTGCTTTTAAATCGGCGATAAGCCCAAAGACCAAAATGGTCATCATCAATACCCCGCACAATCCCACCGGCACCATTTGGTCCAAAAGTGATATGGTACAGCTTCAAGACATTTTAAGGGATACCAATATTATCCTGTTGAGCGATGAGGTCTACGAACACATTGTTTTTGATGGCAAACCCCATGAAAGCGTAGCCAAATATCCGGATCTGGCCGCTAGAGCCGTCATCTGCTCTTCTTTTGGAAAAACGTTTCATGCCACGGGCTGGAAAATAGGCTATTGTGTAGCACCAAAACCCTTGATGCGGGAGTTTCAAAAAGTACATCAGTTCAATGTGTTTTCGGTCAACCATGCCCTTCAGGTTGCTTTGGCCCAATATGTAAAAGATCCACAACATTATGTAACCCTTGGTAGTTTTTATCAGGAAAAGCGGGATGTTTTCCTAAAGGGTATTGAAGGCTCTCGATTCAAAATGATCCCTTCCGGTGGTACGTATTTTCAGTTATTGGAGTATTCCGATATCACAGACGAAAAAGACACAGCCTTTGCAGAACGTTTGATCAAGGAGTACAAGCTTGCCAGTATTCCGGTCTCTGTATTTTGCAAGGCGGATTACGACCAAAAATTCCTTCGGTTTTGCTTCGCGAAGACCAATGACGTTTTGTACCAAGCTTCCGAAATCTTGAACTCAATTTGAATGTCGTAAGGCTAAAGCTGCTTTTTCACGATCTTAAAAACCTGGAGCACATCATCCAAGGGCAGTTCAAAATCCTGATATTCTGGAGAAGTGTTCAAATTATGGCATTGGACCGTTCCCATTTTTGAATCATATCCTGTAAGTTGTTTACAGATAATCCTGTCCTTGCAGACCAATATGTACGATTTGTTCCATAAGCTTTCGTCCTTCTTGGCCAAATCTTCCTTTTTAAGGGCCAACCCCAAGACAAAGGATTTGTTGGGAATGGCGTGTATACTGGAATCATTCATGGAATTGCCTGAAACCTCAAATATGTAGTAGGACTCTTTGGCCACGGAATCTATGATAAAAGCGGATTGAAAAGGCACTTTGTTACCCCCTTTATCCGAAGCATCCAAGGCTTCAATATATTTTTTGTGCCATTCCATCAGGACCAAGGGAGCCATCACCAGATATTTTCCATGCTCCAAGGGATAAAAAACACTCCCATGTTTGGTAAAAGGCTTATCCTTGACATAGGGTTCGCCCAAATCATTGATTTCACGCAGATGCAGTTCCGCGATGGTCATCTCAAAATACTGGGCAATCTTGGTTAGATTTTTAATGGGAATGTTGGCATCTTTCCGCTCGTACAGCTGAATGGTACGGAGGCTAACCCCAATTTCATCCCCCAATTGCGTTTGACTAATCTTTTTTTTGCGTCTTAATTGCTTGATTATCACCATAAGTTTACTATATTGTGTAATATTATTACGCAACACACTATAGCTGCAGCAATTTCGCTACTTTTCTGTAATTGGGTTACAAGCCAAATATAGAAAATAGGAATTAACCCCAATAAAATAATTATTAATCCTTTAATCTATTATCTATGGGGTCTCCTAATTATTCCCGCTTTGTCATTAAAAGTGAGAACATCTTCACCAACGAAGATTATGGCAAACCGATCAGCGAACGTCTTTCTGAAATTTTGCGAAGAAATGCTTCCAAGGACGATTTGGCGAACATTGCCATCAAGTGTAAAATCAGCTTTTCTACCATCAGGGATGTGGTTTACAGAACCAATAGCCTCACTAAGGCCAATGCCACGGCTATTGCACAACTGATCTATGTTGCTTTTGAAAACTCAATTGGGTATAAGATTCGTTCTGAAACCGATGTCATGTTTTTGGAAGAGCTTTTAAACTTCTAAGCGAAGTAACCAATCGGTCTGTTCATCGGTTCCAATATAGTAGGGGTGCTCCCCAAACTTTTGGAAACCATGGCGCTGGTAAAAGCGTATGGCCTTGGGGTTGTGTTCCCACACCCCAAGCCATAGATATTCCATTTTTTGTTCCGCCGCCAGTTGGATGATGTATTGAAGCATTTGCGCTCCTATCTGTTTTCCCTGATGTGCTCCAAGCACATAAATCCGTTCCAATTCCATGGCCTTTCCATCATGGACATCGGTTTGGGCTGTACCCAAGTTCACTTTAAAGTAACCTACCAAGGTGTTGCTTTCATATACAAAATGGAAGAGTGAGCCGGGATTTTGAAGTTCCACTTCCAATCTTTCCCTACTGAACGTTTTGTTGATATACTCCCAAAAGTCATCAGGGTCATTGTCCTTTTCAAAAGCGGCCACAAAGGTGTCCTTTGAGATTTTCACCAAAGTATCCAAATCTGAAACACTACATTCCCTGAAAGATAGATTTGCCGAGGTCATTGCTTAAAAATATCGCAAAAAAAAGAGCCTAACAAAATGTTGGCTCCTAAATTTTCAGGGGGAAATTATACGTCTAAAGCATAAAAAGCTTCTTGATCAGTAACATAAATCCTGTAAAAAAATCGTTTCGATAGACTTGGACGTTTTCGTCCATGGTGGTGTGGTTTAATTTGGCTGCCATGGTGTCGTTTTTACGGTTGTCAATTTGGGTAAAAAATTCGATATAACCAAATATAAAATCGATGAATGACAATGTAAAACTAATGTTGTGTAACCGTTTCTTTTTGTTGTAAAAAAGCGAATGATATTTGCTAAATGTGCATCTCGGGCACCGCTTCCCCAACCATCAATTTTCCTTCGGTGGCCTTCACGATATCTTCCACGGTGACCCCAGGTGCCCGTTCAAGGAGTTTAAAACCTTCCGGAGTGACTTCCAGAACCGCCAAATTGGTCACGATCTTCTTTACACAGCCCACTCCGGTCAAAGGCAGGGTACAGCGTTTCAATAGTTTGGATTCACCCGCCTTGTTGGTGTGCATCATGGCCACAATGATGTTTTCAGCCGAGGCGACCAAATCCATGGCCCCACCCATGCCCTTTACCATTTTTCCGGGAATCTTCCAGTTGGCAATATCGCCGTTCTCGGCCACTTCCATGGCGCCCAAAATGGTCAGGTCCACATGCTTTCCCCTGATCATTCCAAAACTCAATGCAGAATCAAAAAAAGAAGCCCCGGGCAGGGTGGTTATGGTTTGCTTTCCGGCATTGATGATATCAGCATCCTCATCGCCCTCAAAAGGAAACGGACCCATGCCCAACACTCCGTTCTCGCTCTGGAATTCCACACTGATATCGTCCCGTACAAAATTGGCCACCAAGGTGGGTATGCCTATGCCCAGATTCACATAGTATCCATCCTTGACTTCCCGTGCAATACGTTTTGCTATTCCGTTTTTGTCCAACATATAAATAATGCTCTAATGTTTTTAATGTAGTAATGAATTAATTTTTAAGATTTCTCTTGCTTGTACTTACAATCTTATACATTATTAATCCCAACTCGTTCGCATTATCCTTTAAACTTGGTTTAAAAGGATAGTTTTCTGCCTTTTCACAAAGGGTTAACCAATACTTCACTTCTTCAAGTTCTTTTAAGGCTATTTTTACTTTATGAATAAAATCAGCTCTGCTTTCCGCATTTTGTGCTTCATGAATATTGGCCCCAATACTTGTTCCTGATTTTAACAGCTGATTGGCAACAACAAATTTCCGTTGTTTTTCTAGGGTTTCACAAAAATCAATTATCCTCAGGGCAAAATCAACGGATTTGGTAACGATTACATTTTCCCTTTTTACCATTAATTCATTATTACATTGATTTCATTTTACGAACCGTTCTTTGCTCTATTCGCTTCTCATATTTTTCACCTTGGAAGATTCGCTGCACAAAAATGCCAGGGATATGGATCTCGTTGGGGTCCAAGCTTCCGGCTGGAAGCAGCTCCTCCACCTCCGCCACGGTAATCTTGGACGCACCGCACATGCAAGGGTTAAAGTTTCGGGCCGTACCCTTGAATATGAGATTTCCGGCCTCATCTCCTTTCCAGGCTTTTACAAACGAAAAGTCGGCCTTAAAGGCAGGTTCCAGAACATACATCTTCCCATCAAATTCACGGGTTTCCTTTCCTTCTGCCACTTCAGTGCCATATCCGGCCGGGGTATAAAAAGCTGGGAAACCTGCTTGGGCCGCCCTGCATTTTTCGGCCAATGTGCCTTGGGGGGTCAATTCCACTTCCAACTCGCCACTCAACATTTGACGTTCAAACTCATCGTTTTCACCAACGTAGGAGGATATCATTTTTCTGATCTGGCGCTGCTGCAAAAGCAGTCCGAGGCCAAAATCGTCCACTCCGGCATTGTTGGAAATACAGGTAATGTCCTTGATGCCCAATCGTACAAGCTCGGCAATGGCATTTTCGGGAATTCCGCAGAGGCCAAACCCGCCCAACATAAAGGTCATCCCATCGGCAACACCTTCAAGGGCCTTATGGACATTGGAAACCGTTTTATTGATCATGAATATTATATTTTCTGATGCTTGAAAATACGATTTTAATAAAAAAGCCCCAAGACATTCTGCTTGGGGCCAAAGCTTTTTTTATGTTCTTCAAGGTTAGAAATCGATATCCTCTAAGTCGTCCTCCGTATCCAACTCATCTTGAAGTTCTTCCAAAACTTTGGTACAATCCACATTGATGGACAGATTTTCGGGTTTCTCAAAGGCATCTTTGGAGATTCCCAGCTCCTCGTTCTCATAATTCTTTTTCATATACAGGCCCCAAATAGGCAATGCCATAGCGGCCCCTTGACCATAAAGCAGTCGGGAAAAGTGAATACTCCTATTGTCTCCTCCTACCCATACACCGGTTACCAGATTGGGTACCATGCCCATGAACCAACCATCACTTTGGTTTTGGGTAGTTCCTGTTTTTCCCGCAATGGGATTGGTAAGCTCATAAGGGTATCCCGTGATAATTTCTTTGTACACGGTCTGGTTCTTCCCATAAGTATGTCTTAACCTTCCTCCTGAACCGTATAGGGTTACACCCTCCATAAGGTTTACCATAGCATAGGCCACATCTTTGCTCAGCACATCCTTGGTCTCGGGGGTATACTCATAAAGTACCGTTCCGTTCTTATCCTCTATACGCGTCACCATGACCGGTTTAACATATACGCCTTGGTTGGCAAAGGTGCCATAGGCCCCTACCATTTCATAGACATTGATGTCCTGGGTTCCCAAAGCAATGGAAGGCACTTCTGGAATTTCGCGGCTAATCCCCATGTTCTTGGCGATGGCCACCACCGATCCCGGTCCCACCTTATCGATCAATTGGGCGGTAATGGTATTTACCGAGTTGGCCAAGGCACTTTTTAAGGTCAGGTTCTTTCCGGAATACTTTCCATCAGAGTTTTTGGGGCACCATGCCTCCATATTGCCATGTTTCAATGGCTCAATACAGTATTGGTTATCCGGCAATGAGTCGCAGGGCGAATACCGCAACTGATCTATCGCCGCTGCATACACAAAAGGTTTAAAGGTAGATCCCGCTTGTCTTGCTCCCTGATACACGTTGTCATACTGAAAGTGTTTGTAATCCACACCCCCTACCCATGCCTTTACATGGCCCGTTTGGGGCTCCATGGACATCATGGCCGTTCTCAGGAAGGTCTTGTAGTAGCGAATGGAATCCATGGGGGTCATGATGGTGTCCTTTTCATAGGAATCGCTGTTCCAATCAAACACGGTCATCTCGGCTTTTTCATGGAAAGTGGCTTCAATCTCCTTTTCGGACAGTCCTTCCCGCTTTAAATGTCGCCAACGAGGTGAGGTTTTCATGGCGCTACGCATGATGGTATCAATAGCACCTTTGCTAATGTCCAAGAACGGTGCCGTTGGATTTCTATCTGGTGTATTTTGATGGAAGAATTCGGCCTGTAGGTTTTTCATGTGGGCCTCTACCGCTTCCTCTGCATTTTTTTGCATCCGGGAATCAATGGTGGTATATACCTTGAGTCCATCTAGGTAAATATTGTATTTCTCCCCATCTGGTTTTGGGTTGTTTTCCACCCAATTACCCAACCAGCGTTGCATGTACATCCTAAAATAGGTGGCCAAGCCTTCTCTATGCGATTCTGGATTAAAGTTGATTTTCATCTCCAAAGCCTGCAAAGAATCTTTTTCCCCTTCAGTGATGTAATCATATTTGGCCATTTGACCAAGCACTGTATTTCTTCTATTGTATACTAATTCTTCCCTCCGGATAGGATTGTATAAAGATGAATTTTTCAACATCCCCACTAATACAGCAGATTCTTCGGTACGAAGTTCATGCGGTTCTTTTCCAAAATATATTCTTGAAGCGGAACGGATACCATCAGCAGCATAACCAAAATCATAAATGTTCAAGTACATTGCTATGATTTCTTCCTTGGTATAATTTCGCTCCAGACGGGTAGCGATTACCCATTCCTGAATTTTTTGCAAAATGGCATTGGTAGTGCTTTCCTTGTCCCTTACACCAACAAACAATTGTCTGGCCAACTGTTGCGAAATAGTACTCGCTCCCCCTTTTTTACCTAAATAGGCCAAAGCCCTGATAAATCCTCTTGCATCGATACCAGAATGATCATAGTATCTAGCATCTTCTGTGGCCACTAAGGCATTGACCAAGTTTTGAGGTAGTTTGTCAAATGAAACCGGGGTACGGTTATCGTCCAAGTATAATTTCCCAAGGGTTTCCCCATCAGAAGATATAAACTCAGTGGCCAAATTGGTTTCTGGGTTTTCCAATCGCTCGAAGGTGGGCATCTCCCCAAATACTCCCCAGGAGGCCAAGAGGAAAATCAATATAGCGAAGAGAACGCCGGACCCAAAAAGAATCCAAAACCATTTAATGTAGGTAAAGAAGCCTTTTTGCTCCTTTTGTTTTGCTTTTGCCATTGTTATTGGGTGCTTTTTTCTATTTCCAAACCAACATCTGTGATGCCCTCCAACACATGGAGGCCCTCTACATCCCCATTTCTGCGCATGGCATGGAAAATGTTCACTTTATATACGCCTGAATCGGGAAAAACGATGTTTTCCTGAAACCAAAGTTTACTTTCCTTGACACTTCCCAAACCGGTGCCCAACCATTCCCCTGTGGGTTCGGCCATTTTGTATTCCAAGGTATCCTTGATGGTATTGCCTCCCGGCGACTCCAGTTCGGCAATCAAAAAAAGGTTGCTGAATGGAAAGGAATCATCATTTCTAATGTTGATGAACATATTGTGTGTGATGGTGGAATCCAATCCTGAAAACTCAAATGCCACGGGGCTGTCCATCTCCCATTGTCCATTTTTTATGGGGCCATATTCTGAAAAGACCAATTGATCATTACAGGATGTGACCATCAGGACAAGCGCCAATAAGGCTAAAACGTTACGCATTGGAGGATGCTTTTGGGTTAGGTTTCTTTCGACGCTTTTTCTTCCTTCTCTTTTTAGGCCTGTCAAATCTTGTTAAACTGTCTTGCCCCACTACATTTTCAAAGGTCGCTTTTTCCTCATCTATATTATCTTGGGCGTAGTCTTCCAAGCTATCAATTTTCTCGTTCTTCTTGTTCAGTTCCAGGATTTCCAACACTTGGTCCTTGCTCAGGGTATGCCATGTGGCAGGGTCATCCTTGTAAGAGAACCATAGGGTTTCCTTGAAAATATCCGCTTTCTGGCAAAAGGCAATTCCCTTTTTGGTCAATAATTTGCTGTCTTGGGGTGGGAAATTTTTCAATGCCTCCAGATACATGTCCAGCTCATAATTGAGGCAGCACTTTAATTTACCGCATTGTCCTGCCAATTTCTGGGGGTTCAAGGCCAATTGCTGGTATCTGGCCGATGCCGTACTTACCGACCTGAAGTCTGTTAACCATGTAGAGCAACACAACTCCCGTCCGCATGAACCTACACCGCCCAAGCGCTGTGCTTCTTGCCTATACCCTATCTGACGCATCTCTATACGGATGCCAAAGGCCTTGGCCATATCTTTAATCAGCTGCCTAAAATCCACTCGGTCTTCCGCCGTGTAGTAGAAGGTGGCCTTGGATCCATCGCCTTGGAACTCCACATCGCTCAACTTCATCTCTAGCCGTAAGGAAATCGCTATTTCGCGTGATCGTTTTTTGATTTCCTCTTCCCGATCACGGCACTTTTGCCAAATATCAATGTCGCGTTGGGTGGCTTTTCTATAGATTTTGGGAAGGGTCTTGTCGTCTGCCGCGACTTTTTTGCGCTTCATTTGGATGCGCACCAGTTCCCCGGTGAGGGTCACCATACCCACATCATGGCCGGATTTGGCCTGGGTGGCCACCACATCACCTATGGACAACGGAAGATTGTCCGCATTCCTATAAAATTCTTTTCTACTGTTCTTGAAACGTACCTCAACGCAATCAAAAGGTTTTTGACCGTTGGGCAACGACATATTGGAAAGCCAATCGAAGACCGTTAGCTTGTTACAACCATCAGTGCCGCAAGTCCCGTTGTTCTTGCAACCACGCGGTTGTCCATCCTTGCCGGTTGAACAACTGCTACACGCCATATTTTGTATCTTGATTGAGGTGCACAAAAACAAATTGTCAGTTCGAGCGCAGTCGAGAACTCCTTAAAACAAACATTGTTTAACATACATCTCGACTGCGCTCGATGTGACATACAAACATCGTTTATCCTTTTTGGACAACCTCAATAGGGTTCATAAAAATTACTCAACTGTAAATATAGCACAAATTGTGGCTACCGAGAAATGCTAGTTTTTGTATTTCAGCACGGGAGAACGCCCTTTCTTGAAAATCTTGTTGCTGACTTCCTTGCCTTTGCGAAGTTTCTTCTGTTCTTCATAAGGCAGGGCATGGATTTCTTGGCATTCCGTGGAGCAACAGTTGTCCATGGCCGTAGCACATTCCTCGCACTGGATAAACAGCAAATGACAGGCTTCATTGGCACAGTTCACATGGGTATCACAGGGTTTCCCGCACTGATGGCAATTGGAGATGATGTCCTCCGAAATACGCTCCCCTCTTCGGTGGTCAAAAACAAAGTTTTTGCCCAAAAATTTATTTTCAAGATTGTTGGCCTTCACTTGACGGGTATATTCAATGATGCCTCCTTCCAACTGGTACACATTCTTAAACCCTTTGTGCTTGTAATAGGCACTGGCCTTTTCGCAACGGATTCCACCGGTACAGTACATCACCAGCTTTTTGTCTTCCTTGTGCTCAGCTAGATCCGCTTCAATAATATCCAAAGAATCCCGGAATGTGTCCACATCCGGGGTAACGGCATTTTTAAAATGCCCTATCTCACTTTCATAGTGGTTACGCATGTCCACCAAAACCGTATCAGGGTCTTCAATAAGCTCATTGAATTGCTCCGCGCCCACATGGACGCCTTTGTTGGTGACATCGAAAGTGTTGTCGTTCAATCCGTCTGCCACAATTTTTTTGCGGACTTTCACCTTCAGCTTTAGGAAAGATTTGTTGTCCTGCTCAATGGCAATGTTCAATCGAACATTTTCCAAGAAAGTGATGCTGTCCAAATGGGTCTTGAACGTCTCGAAATTTTCAGCAGGAACAGAGAGCTGGGCGTTTACCCCTTCATAGGCTACATAAATCCTGCCGAGAACGTCCATTTCGTTCCAAGCCAAAAAAAGATGGTTCCGTAAAATTTGGGGATTCCCAATGTGCGCGTACTTGTAGAAAGAGATGGTAAGCCGATCCTGTCCGGCTTCCTCAATAAGTTTTTCCCTTTCCCTTGCGCTTAACGTATTGTACAGTTGCATGCTATACCAATATTTAAGTTAAAGAATGGTTCAAAATAAAAACGGGGCAAAGATACAAATTTCAAGTAGGGGAAAAAGAAAAGGGCTTCCGGAGTCCGGAAGCCCTTTTTAAAACCACTTTGGTCTTTTTCATAGCTATATTTTCTCCCTACCTTGAATGTCGAACCAATGTTCGCCCTATGGATATTGAGTTAGTACCCCTTAGATTCATAACTTATAAAAAGGTTGCGTCGCCTTTGTCGTATGTAGAAAGAAATGGTATTTTAGCCTTCCTAATCCTTTGAACCATGAGCAACGAGAAAGAAGCAAAATTAAAAGCCCTTAAACTAACCTTGGACAAGCTGGACAAGACCTACGGAAAGGGTGCCGTAATGAAAATGGGCGACAGTGTGGTGGAAGATGTTGAGGTAATCCCTACGGGATCGTTGGGACTGGATGTTGCTTTGGGCGTTGGTGGATACCCGCGGGGAAGGGTCATTGAAATATATGGTCCCGAATCGTCCGGTAAGACCACATTGACCTTGCACGCCATTGCCGAAGCCCAAAAAGCTGGTGGCATCGCGGCCTTTATTGATGCAGAACATGCCTTTGATCGTTTTTATGCCAAAAAGTTGGGGGTGGACATTGACAACCTCATCATTTCCCAACCCGATCATGGGGAACAGGCCCTTGAAATTGCGGATAACCTGATTCGTTCCGGGGCCATTGATATTGTTATTGTGGATTCTGTTGCAGCTTTGACCCCAAAAAGTGAGATTGAAGGCGAAATGGGGGATTCCAAAATGGGACTCCATGCCCGACTTATGTCGCAGGCTTTGCGAAAACTGACTTCTACCATAAGTAAGACCAAGTGTACGGTAATCTTTATCAACCAATTGCGGGAAAAAATCGGGGTCATGTTCGGGAACCCGGAAACCACTACTGGGGGTAATGCCCTTAAGTTCTATGCTTCGGTCCGTTTGGATATTAGACGTTCCACCCAAATAAAGAGCACCGATGGGGATGTACAAGGAAACAAGACCCGTGTAAAGGTGGTCAAGAATAAAGTAGCCCCACCTTTCAAGACTGCTGAGTTCGATATTATGTACGGCGAAGGAATCTCCAAAGTAGGCGAGGTCATCGATTTGGGTGTAGCTTATGAAATCATCAAGAAAAGTGGTTCCTGGTTCAGTTATGGCGACACCAAATTAGGCCAGGGAAGGGATGCCGTTAAAGCACTTTTATTGGACAACCCAGAACTTTCGGAAGAACTCGAGACCAAAATCAAGGAAGCAATTTCCGCTGTAAGCGCATAAATCCGCGAAACAATATTTGGGCAGGTTTAACTTTTCCCTGTGAAAATCTTACGCAACCCTTGGCTATACTGCACATCTAGGGTATATAAAGCAAGGATTTTATAATGAGAAAAGTATTAGTTCCCCTACTATGGATTTTGGCATTTACGTGGCTCAGCTCGTGCAGCTTGGACGACGATACCCCGAATTTTTATTTCACTACCTTGAAAACGGTGGAAGCTGAAATGCCCGAGTCTTTTGAACTCAATGAATCATACGACATCAAGGTCACATATGTAAGACCCAATGGCTGTACGTATTTTGAAAAGTTTGAGGTGTACAAAACAGGGGAAACCGATAGGGAGGTATACCTACAAGGGTCCGTCCTCACCAATGATGACACGGCTTGTACAGAGGCTCTTGAAGAAGTGATCGCCACACTAAAGTTCAATGTGATTTTCACGGGAGAATACCATTTTAAATTTTATGCCGGGCAAGATCAAAATGACAAACCTGTGTTTTTGGAATACAGCGTCCCGGTAGCAGACACACAAACAAATTAGAAATTTAGACAGTAACAATCCAAAATTGACCAACATTTGGATCTTGAAGAACTGATATATAACTGTAAAAAAGGGGAAAGGCGTGCACAAGCCGAGCTATACCGGAGATATTCCGGTATTCTTTTCGGTATGTGCCTCAAGTACTCAAAGAATAGAACCGAAGCGGAGGACAACCTCCATGACAGTTTTATGACCATTTTCAGCAAGATAGATCAGTACAGTTTTCAAGGGTCCTTTGAAGGTTGGATCAAACGAATCACCGTAAATACCGTACTTCAGAAATACCGAAAGGAACAATATCTGGATGTGGTATCGGAAAATATGGGAGATGATCCCGATTCGGATTTTGATATTGAACAGACAGACATAAACCTGTCTACCTTATTGGGTTATATCCAAGAATTACCGAACAAGTATAGGTTAACGTTCAACCTGTATGTTTTGGACGGCTATAGCCACAAAGAGATCAGTGAGATGTTGGGGACATCCACAGGAACCTCCAAATCCAATTTGGCACGGGCCAAAATGATTCTGAGGGAAAAAATTGAAAAAAAGAAAATAAACATTGCTTAAAGAACTTAACAATGGGGAAAAAGAATTTAGAGCAATTGTTCAAGGAGACCTTTGATGGGTTTCAAGAGACCCCGGACGACAGAGTCTGGGAGTCCATTGAAGCTTCCTTGGACAAGAAGAAACGAAAAAAACGGATAGTGCCCATTTGGTGGCAATTGGGTGGTGTGGCCGCATTGTTGGCCATCTTGTTCTACATCATCAATCCGTTGGGTACGGAGCAACCGAATGATCAAATCATTATTTCAGACACCGAAACCCCTGTACAAAAGACTACTACAGATGAGAATTCGTCCCAACACAACAATTCTTCCACCAGTGAAAGTGTACAAGGGTTGGTAGAATCCTCTTCGGGAGCTGAAGAGAACAAGCAAAATGGTTCGGAAAGCACCTTCAACCAGAATCAAAGCATGGCTTCCAAAGACCAATTGGCCGATGCAGATTCTCCAAACAACAAAACTGCCAAAGTGGACCAAGGTTTTTCCGCAAAACACCAAAATCAAAAAGATGCCGCCTTGGCCATGAACAAAGATGTTTCGGATGACGTTCAAAGCACCATAACAGACAACAATACCCAAGAAGGCATAGCTCACATTACTCCTGACAACAGCAATAAAGAGCCATCAATTTCTGAAGCTTTCAATCAGAAAGACAAGGAAGAAGCAATCGCGACCAATCAAAAGGAGCAACCCGAAAAGAAATCCATTTATGACGCCATAAAAGAGCAGGAAGAAGAAGCGGTAGTGGCCAACAACAACTCGGGCAAATGGTCCGTAGGCCCCTCCGTGGCACCGGTATACTTCAATGCCACTGGAGGCGGTTCTCCCATTCATTCCGATTTTGCCAGTAATTCCAAATCAGGGAATTTTAATTTAAGTTATGGACTTACCGTTGCCTATGAAGTAGGAAAAAAAGTAAAAGTGCGTTCTGGGGTGCACCGGGTAAATTATGGGTACGATACCAACGATGTGGTCTTTTCCTCCTCTTCAAGAATCGCTGCAGATGAGAAACTGGACAATATCAACTACAGTCAAAAATCACAGACAGTGGTGGTGCAGAGCAAGAACAGTCTTCCCAACAACCTTCCAACAGATGCCTTTTTGGAACTGGCTTCCAATGAGATTCCTGTTTTTGATGGAAAAATGGTCCAACAATTGGGCTACATTGAGGTTCCTTTGGAGGTAGATTATGCCTTGATAGACCGAAAGTTTGGTGTTGATCTTATCGGAGGGGTAAGTTCCCTGTTTTTGGTGGACAATTCGGTATTGTTGGAGGCGGAAGGGTTGGTAACCGAAATTGGAGAGGCCACCAATGCCAATGATGTAAACTTCAGCGCCAATTTTGGCATGGGGTTCAATTATAAGTTTACCTCTAAAGTACAGCTTAACATAGAACCTGTTTTTAAATATCAGATGAACACCTTTTCCAAAACCGCAGGGGAATTTCAGCCTTTTTCCCTTGGCGTATACAGTGGTGTCAGTTTTAAATTCTAGCTATAAAGATGTTGGTTAGGAAGATTGCCCCTTTAGGCAATCACTTAAGTGCCCCGAATCTTGGGGCACTTTTTTTGATGCTACCCCAAAAAAAATTTAGTACTTTAAACTCCTAAACCTACCATCTATCTCCTTATGGGCGAAGCATTTGAGAATATTCTTATTTACTTTTCAAAATCATTGATGGGTAAAGTAAATGAAGAGGATATCTTATGGGATTTGGCCAAAAACTGTATTGCCAAACTGGGCTTTGTGGACTGTGTGGTCTACCTCGTGGACCATAAAAACAATCTATTGGTACAAAAGGCCGCCTATGGACCTAAAAATCCAAAAGACCGAAAATTATACAAGCCCGTTGAGATAAATATTGGTGATGGCATCACCGGATATGTGGCCCTAAGCGGACAGGCGGAAATCATCAACGACACCTCAAAGGATGTCAGGTATATAGAGGACGATGCCTTACGGCTTTCCGAAATCTGTGTGCCCATTGTATATGAAGACACCATTTATGGGGTTATTGATTGTGAACACCCCCAGGCCAATTTTTTTACTGACCATCATTTAAAAATGCTTTCGGCCATAGCTTCCATCTGTGCCATAAAAATTAAAAGTGTCCGGGACAATTTGGCCTTGATGGCTGAAAAGGACCGACTACTGGAAATAAAGGAGGAAATGCTGGAGCTGAAATTGAAGACCTTGAACTCCCAACTGAACCCTCATTTTGTATTTAATGCGCTCAACTCCATCCAATACTACATCACCACCGAAAAAAAGAAGTTGGCCTTGGAATACTTGTCCACCTTCAGCAAACTGGTCCGGTTCTATTTAAATCAATTGGAGCAGGATACTGTATCCCTCAAGGAAGAAATTGAAATGCTGAATGCATTCCTGAAACTCCAAAAGCTACGTTATGATGATTCCTTTGATTATGCCATTTCCATTTCAAAAGGTGAGGGCCAAGTGGAAGAGGCCATTGTTCCCTCTTTGGTGATACAGACTTTCTTTGAGAACCTCATTGAAGATGCCATGGGCAATCAACAGAAAGGCCAATATTTTATGATTTCTTTTGTTGTTTCCGAGGCTTCCGTGACCATGGAAGTACAGCACAAAAGCAAAAATATGGGAGCATCCATGGAAAACTACACTAATTACCGTGAGAATATTTTACAATGGCAAGATCAAATTGATTTGTTGAACACTTTAAAAGAATACAGTATTACCCATACCACAGACCAAAACAACCCCAACTGTAAAAATATTATACTACAGTTTCCCAACCTTACCCTTCCCGATTACTAAAAACATTTCAGTACATTGACATCTTGGTCCTCAATAAATATAACCCCTGTATGATAAGAGGTTAACTAAAAGCCACTATTCGTCAACTCAAAAGGAGCATCCATCAATTTGAACCAAATTATTTCATAATCATCCGCTTACTTTGAGATGATTATTTATACCCAAAATCATGAAAAAATCCAATGCTCTTGCCTACATTGCCATATCTGTAGCTTTAATAGTTTTTTCCTGCGGGAAAGATGATGGCCCAGAACAGAAAACTCCAACGATAGATAGTTTTACCCCAACAAGCGGGCCAATAAACACCACTTTAATCATTGAAGGCGAAAATTTTGGCGCCTCCATTGCTGCCAATACAGTAACTTTGAACAATATTACTGTGGAGCTCACCAATGCCTCTACCACTAAATTGACCGGAAAAGTTCCAGATGGAGCAAGCACCGGCAAAATTAAGGTGAGTACTTCAGAAGGAACCGCCACTAGTACACAAGACTTTACGGTTACCACGGAAGAAAACAATACCACCCTTTCCCTTGATAAGACCAATCTTATACTTTACCCCTACGAACATTATAGTGAGACCTTGGTTGCCACTACAAATGTGGACAACCCCTCAATTACATGGGTCAGCTCAGATAATGAAGTGGCCAGCGTGGATCAAAATGGGAAAATCATTCCTTTGGCCATAGGCAATACTACGATTACAGCGAGCATAAATGGTGTCGATGCAGAATGTTCGGTTGCCGTAGTTGATGGGCCAGTGACCTCCTTGATGATCACGCCCCAAATCGTAGAACTCTATACCGGAGAATCCGAGGGCTTAGAGCTTACCATCGAAGCAGCCGTGGAGAGCACAAGTGCCCCTGTCTGGAGTTCAGAAAACCCAGAAATTGCCAGCGTTGACGATGAAGGAAATATTACTGCCAATGCCGTTGGAACAGCAGAGATTACAGTTCAGGTAGACAATCTATCAACCAGTATCCCGGTAAAAATCAATCCCAATGTATACATCGGTGGTTATGGAAATACTGGAGATACTAGTTCAGATATTGGGGTGATATGGAAAAATGGCATACCCACTAAAGTTTCTGGAGAATACCGATCCCGAATCGAAGACATTTTTGTAGATGACAATCACAATGTTTATGCTGTTGGATATCAAGTCATAAACAACAAAATTGTTGGAACAATATGGATCGATGGAAACCCAACAGTACTTACGAGTGAAACATACATTAGCTTTGCGACGGGCATATATTACGAAAATGGAACGATATACGTGGTGGGCCATTCCGATGAGAACAATGACAATAAAGACAGAATATTTTTATGGACCAAGGCTGGTGCAAATTCCCAATGGGACTATATAACCGATGGAGCCAATAATGCAAATGCCTCGGATGTCTTAGTTAAGGAAGGAAGCGTATATATTTCCGGGTTTGAATATAACCCCAACAAAAACAACAACATAGCAAAAGTTTGGACCAATGGCCAAGGTGCCGAATTAAACAATGGGGATAATAGCGCAGAAGCCTTATCGTTGACCCTTAATAATTTGGGCGTTCCTGTAGTGGCCGGGTTTGAAGAATACGATGGGGACAACTCCACAGCTAGAATTTGGATCAACGGCCTTGGTGAATATTTAGCGGATGGATTAACCTCTTCCTATGGGTATTCTGTTGCAATTGATGCCCAAGACAACAATTATGTAATAGGCCATCTTGAAAAAAATGGAGTTCAGTATGTGGGCAAACTTTGGAAAAACCAGCAAGAAATTAGCGAGTTTGCAGATGACACAAATGACACTTTTGCCTATTCAATTGCCTTATCAGATGCCAATGTTCATGTTGTGGGCTATTCAAATGGCACAGTGAATAATGCCCTATATTGGGTAAATAACGACTCACAAGTTTTACAGTCCGACGATGACTTGATCAACACTAGGGCACATTCTATTTTCTTAAAATAGTTTCACTTAAATAAGCCCAGCTCCGCAAAGCTGGGCTCTATTTTTGAAGTTCGGTTAAAATCACCTCCCTTACCTCTTCCCGCAAGGTGGATTTATCCTCTTCCGCCAATATCCCCGTTTCAAAAAAGCGGTGCACTTTGGCCCGTACCGGTCCTGGCGAACCACTTAAAAACGTGAAGGAAAAACGTTTTTTGTTGTCATAAAATGTAATGGGCACTATAGGAATCTTATGGGCTATGGCCATTTTAAAGGCCCCGTCCTTGAATTCGTCCAGAACAACATGCTCCTCCGGTACTCCCCCCTCAGGAAATATGCAAATGCTCAACCCTTGGTCCAATCTTCGCTGCGCCCGTCTATATACTCCGGTCCTGCTCCTCACATCCTCTCGATCTACCATAATACAGACTCTTTTATAGAAAAACCCAAAAACTGGAATCTTGACCAGTTCCTTTTTACCTACGAACACGAATGGGTTTTTGCTCACCACCAACATCAGCATAATGTCCAACATACTGGCATGGTTGGGCACCAGCATATAACTCTTCCCTCTTTCCATTTCCTGTTCCCGAATAATTTTTGGGAAACATCCCATACCGTACAGAATGGGCTTTGCCCATAAATTTTTGGCCATCCAAAAAAATTGGGGATAGGTCCTTTCAGAAATCGTGGCCAACAGCAAAAAGGGAGAAAAAACAAGAATGGGAACGGCCACCAGCACGTAAAACCAAATCCTAAAAATTGTATGACCTATGTTTTTAAAAAAAAGAGCCATGTATTTAATATATAACCTTTAATGCGACCAAATTTTGTTAAAAATAGTTAGATGAAAACTGTAAGCACCATTACCAAATCGATAAAAATTCTTATTTGCCTTGTATCCATTTTCTTTCCAAAAGGTATTGTTTTCATAAAGCCCTCAATACTAATCATTTAAATGGCTATCTTAAGGTTTAGAAGGGACCTCGACATCTAATCTAACGTTAAAAAAATAAATGAAACATTGGCTTTCTTTTTTCATTATTGTTTTTGGCTGGGGCTCTACGCTTCATGCAAATGTGCAAGAAGATAGGAAAATTCCCTTTGAGGTGTTCAAAGACAACCTGAAAGAGGATTCCGTTGATAACGTGCCCCATTGGAGGAAATTTTAAACCTTCCTCTTCCTTTACGGAGAGAACCTCTCCAGATGAATTTTATTGGATTCGGCTTGACTTTACAGGTTTCATGGACTCGTTTAGTGAAAATGACAGCTTGTATTTAAAGATGAACACCTTTGATCATGGCAGTCTCTATTACTGGAAAGCTAACCGTGTCACTAAAAAGACCATAGGCTATTTTGACAAGGGTTCAGAAAGTGAAAAAATACCTTTTGAAAATTATTATTCCGAAGTTAAACTGGATGCTGATGGTTTAATCGACAACAGATACCTGTATATAAGGGCAAAGCGCATCACCTTTTACGAAAGCATACAGAATTGGGAGTTTAGCCTTCTCGCAAGGTCTAGCAAAACAAACTATACCCTTAACGATTTAAAAAGACTATGGCCGTATTTTGGTTTTACCGGCCTATGTCTTGTTATTTGGTTATCCACACTTACCTTTTACTTCTATCTCCGAAGACCGGAATTTCTTTTTTACTCCACCTACATCCTGATTCTTTATTTTTACGTTTGTGGTGACATCCTCAACATTTACGATTCCATTTTTAGTGAGAACCATTTGTTGCAGTACTGGATATCGCAGAGTGTGATACAATTGGCCAATGTTTGCTACGGTTTCTTTTTTATATACTATCTGGGAACCAAAAAAGATTATCCCAAGATCCATTCCCTGATGTACATTATCATGTCGTTGATTTTTGTGCCAATACTATTGATCGTGGTCCTGTATCTCTTTAACTACATGGATGGCTTGATCTTTATCAACGCCTATTTTATGAAGGCTGTTTTTGCCTTATCTGCCCTAGGCTTGGTTTATATCATTTTCAACGCAAAAAATGCCCAGGCCTATTTTGTTCTGCCAGCGTCGTTCTCCTTTCTCATATCATATATGTTACATGTATATTTTGCAGACCCCAATGATGGGTTGCTTTTGAACAGTAGATATTACCTATTGATAGGCTGTTCTTTTGAAATATTGATCTTTAGTGTTGGCTTAAACTACAAGGTGCATTTGGAGTTCAGAAGGAATTTGGCACTTCAACAAGATGCCCTCACCGAAAAAACCAAGGCCCTGAGAGCCCAAATAAATCCGCACTTTATCTTTAACGCCCTGAATTCACTTCAAAACCTGGTCATAAAAAACAATACGGTTTCATCTTTAAAATACTTATCCAATTTCAGTCGTTTGGTGCGCAACGTGTTGGAAAGCTCTTTTGAGTCGAATGCCGCCTTGGAAATGGAAATAAAAATGCTCAATGATTATCTGGAACTGGAATCCTTGCGGTTTGACAACGCTTTTTCTTACGAGATAAATTGCCAAACCGACATAGATACCGCTTCAACTGAAATCCCATTCATGATTTGTCAACCCTTTGCCGAAAATGCCATAATACATGGATTGTTGCCAAAGCAGGATGGCGAAAAAAGACTGACCATTGATTTCAATATGGAAGGCAACCTACTGGTCTGCACCATAGATGATACCGGAGTGGGAAGGCAGGCAACAGAGGATAATGGCCCTTGGCAACAAGAAAAGAAAAAATCAAGAGGCATAGAGGTGAGTAAGCTCCGCCTTGATTCCAGTGGAAAAACATCCGATAATTATGAAATAATCGACAAAAAGGATTCCAACGGAAATCCAATGGGCACCAAGGTAATTTTAAAACTGGTCGTTGAGGTTTAATCACAATGTTTACTAACAGACCCAATCTTTCATAAAAATGAAGGCCTGCCACAATAGTGGATTTTTTGAATATCTTTATAGGACTAACCGTTAAAACTTGTAACAATGGGATTACTTTATGCATTATTGATTGGAGCACTTGCAGGCTGGCTAGCCGGAAAAATCATGAAAGGAGGCGGCTTTGGTGTTTTGTTGAACATTATTCTTGGTATTGTGGGCGGTATTGTGGGCAACTGGCTTTTTGGCACTTTGGGCATCCACATAGGCTCTGGGGTCATTGGTGATTTGCTTACCGGCGTCATTGGAGCGGTAGTACTTCTTTTTGTGGCCAGCCTATTTAAGAAGTAGCTTTTCCAAAGAAAACAAATTAGCGGCTTTTGCCGCTTTTTTTATCCCCATCGGATACGTATTTTTACGGGCAAAAACGTAACATGGCCCGTATCCTCACCGGAATCCAAAGTACAGGAACGCCCCATTTGGGTAATATTTTGGGTGCTATAATGCCCGCCATTGAGATGGCGCAAGACCCCAATAACGATTCCTTTCTTTTTATTGCTGATATGCATTCGCTTACCCAAATTAAAAATGGGGAACTGTTGCGAAACAACACCTATGCGATAGCAGCAGCTTGGTTGGCATTTGGGCTGGATATAGACAAAACCGTTTTTTACCGCCAGAGCGATGTGCCACAGACCGCCGAACTGGCCTGGTACCTTAGCTGCTTTTTTCCGTACCAACGACTCACTTTGGCCCATTCGTTCAAGGATAAGGCCGATCGTTTGGAAGATGTAAACGCAGGGCTCTTTACCTACCCTATGCTCATGGCCGCCGATATTTTACTGTACGATGCCGACATAGTCCCCGTAGGGAAAGACCAGCTGCAACACTTGGAAATGACCCGCGATGTGGCCTCCCGATTCCACAATCAAATGGGTGAGACCTTTGTAATACCGGAGGGCAAGGTCCATGAAGGCACCATGTATGTTCCCGGTACCGATGGGGAGAAAATGAGCAAGAGCCGCAACAACCTCATCAACCTGTTCCAACCGGACAAAAAGTTGCGCAAACAGATTATGGGCATTGTAACGGACAGCACGCCTATGGAAGAACCCAAAGACCCGAGCAAGGACAATGTCTTTGCCCTCTACAAACTTTTAGCTACACCCGAACAGATAGAAGAGATGAGTGCCAACTACCTAGTGGGCAATTATGGCTACGGTCATGCCAAACAAGCCTTGTACGAACTTATCGTGGAGAAGTTTAAAGAGCCCCGTGAAAAGTTCGACTACTACATGAATCATTTGGATGAGGTGGATCAAGCCTTGGCCATTGGCGCCCAAAAGGCCCAAAAAGTGGCCAATGGGGTTTTGGAACGGGTACGGGAGAAGTTGGGGTATTGATCATTGTTCATTAGTCATTGTTTATTGCCCATTGTTTATTGATTAAATCGCCTCGAACAATTTCCCGGGCAATGGTCGGATCAAACCTTTCATTTCCAAGTTCAAAAGAGTGGATGAGGTTTTGTGGATAGGTAGATTACACTCAAAAGCCACGGTGTCCAGCAACTGTTTTCCGTTCAACTGCAAGTAGGAATGAACAGACCTTTCTGTTGCATCCAAATCGATGAAAAGCTGTTTTTGTACTGGGTATTTTTCCTTTTTTTCCTCCAACTCCCATCCCAAAAGATAGATTAAATCCGCTGCGGAAGTAAGCAAATGGGCCTTTTGTCTTTTAATAAGGTCATTGCACCCCCTACTGAATTTATCCGTGCTTCTACCCGGCACGGCAAACACTTCACGATTATACCCGTTGGACAAATCTGCCGTCACAAGACTTCCTCCCTTTTCGGCCGACTCCACTACCAAGGTCGCTTCGCTCATCCCAGCTATAATCCGGTTCCGTTTTAGAAAATTTTCCCGGTCCGGCTTGCTACTGCTCCAAAATTCTGTGATGAATCCCCCATTCCGTTCCATTTGCGCCACATACTTTTTGTGTGCTTTAGGGTAAATCTGATTGAGTCCATGGGCCAGGCATGCCACGGTCTGCAAACCCTTCTTCATGGCCGCCTTTTGGATGGCAATGTCCACCCCATAGGCAAAGCCACTCACCAAAATAGGGTTCAATGGGGCAATCTCTTCCACAAACGCCTCGCAAAATGCAGTACCATAGCTTGTAATATTTCGAGTGCCCACTACACTGATAATCCTTCTTTCCCTTAAATTGATGTTACCCTTCTTAAAAATAAGAATGGGACCATCCACACAATGTTTCAAATAGGCCGGATAGTCTTCCTCCATAAAATAGGAGGCTTTGATGTTCTCCTTGGAAATAAATTGGTATTCGGATTCGGCCTCATCCAGATACATGGCATCGTGAAGCCCTTTCAAGGTAAACCGGCCAATCCCCTCAATCTTTAAAAGGTGATGTGGTTTATCCTTAAAAATGGCCGTTGGACTACCACAATGGGAAATTAATTTCTTGGCCGTGATATCACCAATATTGGGAATGGCCTGCAGGCGGAGCGCCGCAATAATTTCAGGTTCAGTCATTTGATTTGGGTGTGATAATTGTTCACAAAATACAGATTTTCAAATGTTAATAAAAAGTTATCCCTCCTATTTTGTTCTCCTATATTTTTTGCAATATTTGTGGCCATGCGGATTGATTCTTACATAGAAAAATTGCTGTTCGATTACAATTGTGTTGTGGTGCCCGGTTTTGGGGCTTTCCTCGCACATGGAAAATCCGCAGAGATTGATGTGACCACCAACACTTTGGTCCCTCCTTCCAAAACCATTTCCTTTAATGCCCAATTGTCCAAAAATGATGGACTTTTGGTCTCCCATATTGCCAAGGAAAAAAAATTGGGCTATGAGGAGTTGTTGCAGGAAGTGGAAGAAGTGTCCCGTTCATGGAAAAATAAGTTGGAACAAGGGGAAAGCATTGAACTTTTTGGGGTTGGAAAACTTTGGTACAATAGGGAACAACGCATCCAATTCCAACCAGAGAACAAAACCAACTTTTTGACCTCATCTTTCGGGTTATCCACTTTTTCGGCCACACCCATTCAGCGTGAGGTCCTAAAAGAGGAAGTTGAAGAACTCGAAGAAAAAATTCCGTTCATCATTACTCCTGAGAAACGGGAACAAACCTCGTTCAGGCCTTGGTTAAAATATGCTGCCGTGTTGTTTTTGGCCGTTTCCTTGGGTGTTACTTCATACCGCACCTATGGTGATCTTCAACAAAAACAGGTCGCTGTCCAACAAGATGCCCAAGAACAGGTGTCACGTTTGATCCAAGAAGCCACTTTCTTTGAAAGCGATCCCTTGGAACTGCCTGCCTTGAATTTGGATGTAACCAAAAAGAAATTGGGCAAACACCATGTCATTGCCGGTGCCTTCCGCATGGAAGAAAATGCCGAGAAACGCGTGGAGGAACTCAAAAACAAAGGTTTTAATGCTTTTTATCTGGGTGTCAACAAGTATGGCCTGCACCAAGTGGCCTATGATAGTTTTGACGACCCCAAAGAAGCCTTGACCTTCCTTAGAAAGGTAAAGACCTCCGAATCACGTGATGCCTGGCTCCTTTCCGAGAAATAGGCCTACTTTTCTTTAAAACGATACTTCACTTCAATATCTTTGCGCAAAATTTAAAGGTATGCGCGCTAAAACTCCAAGCGAATCCAGAACTGTAATGACCGATTTGGTCCTCCCCAGCGAGACCAACCCCTTGAACAACCTGTTTGGCGGGGAACTCTTGGCCCGAATGGACAGGGCGGCAAGTATTTCGGCCCGTAGGCATAGCCGTAGGATCACCGTTACCGCCTCAGTGAACCATGTGGCCTTTAACCGGGCGGTGCCCCTAGGTAGTGTGGTCACCGTGGAAGCTGCCGTTTCCCGGGCGTTCAAGACCTCCATGGAGATTTTTATCGATGTATGGATCGAAGATCGCTTTACCGGCGAACGCACCAAGGCCAATGAGGCCATTTATACCTTTGTGGCGGTGGATGATACCGGAAAACCTACCGAAGTTCCACCTTTGGAGCCTGAAACCGATTTGGAAAAGGAACGCTTTGCCGCCGCTTTGCGGAGAAAACAATTGAGTTTGGTCTTGGCCGGAAAGCTAAAGCCTTCAGATGCTACCGAGCTTAAGGCTTTGTTTCTGGGTTGATTCTCGATACAGTCTTTCTTGGCTTCAACAATTTCATTTGAAGGAAAAACCACTCGATTGATGATTTCCAAGCCGAGTGAAACCATGATTTTATTTTAGGATTATGGGATTCCATGTCAAGCACGTAATGATATTGGGGACGGACAAAAACTTACCCAATTGACCCGAATGTCTCAATCATTTCGACAGAGCGAGGTACGAGCGACGAGAAATCTTATAATCGTGAGATTTCTCAATTGTCACTACTTTCCTCATATCGAAATGACAATTGCGGATTTCCCGGTGTGAGTGTTTGCCACAGGGTACAATCTTGCGGCAGAGGGTTTACTTTTTGATTTTTAGAAATCAAAATTATCCGGGTCCGGACCAAAGCGTTTGCCACGGTCCAAGGCATCCAACCGTTGCATATCTTCCGGGCTGAGCTCAAAGTCGAAAATTGCCGCATTGTAGATGATGCGTTCTTTTTTGGAAGATTTTGGGATGGTAATCACCCCTTTTTGAAGGTCCCACCGCAGCACGATCTGCGCAGCGGTCTTGTTGTATTTGGAAGCCAACGCCTTCATAATCTCAAGGTCAAAGATGTTACCTTGCATCATGGGAGACCAAGCTTCATACTGGATGCCCTTGGCACGACAGAAATCCACCAAATCCTGCTGCACCAAATACGGATGGAACTCCATTTGGTTCACCATGGGGACAATCTCGGCCGAGGTCAACAAATCCTCCAAATGGTGCTGTAAAAAGTTGCTTACCCCAATGGCGCGAACACGCCTTTCCTTATAAAGTCGTTCTAGGGCCTTCCATGTTTCCTTGGATAATTCTCCCTTGGGCCAATGGATCAGGTATAGGTCCAGATAATCCGTATCCAATCGTTTTAGACTGGCTTCAAAAGCTCTGAGCGTGCTATCGTAGCCTTGATCGGTGTTCCAGACCTTGCTCACCAAAAAAATGTCCCTTCTAGGGACCCTGCTTTCTTTGATACCGATACCCACGCCCTCTTCATTATCGTAAATGGCAGCGGTATCTATATGTCGGTATCCATGGTCCAAGGCATCCCTTACCGCGTTGATGACTTCGGTACCATCCTTTGAGAGATATACTCCTAATCCAAAATAAGGCATTTGGACTTCATTGTGCAATGTAAAAGTCCCTTGTAAATCTGTGATTTTTTCCATGTGTTATAGCTGATATATCCAATCCTCGGGGTTGAGTCGATTGGAATCCTGAAACAAATAAAACTTCAATTTTGTGGAGCCATCCAACCGATTGGTATAAATTTCGCCCAACGCTTCCTTGGCCGCTACTTTATCGCCCTTCTTCACATATAATGTGGAAAGGTTGTAGTAGGTGCTGATATAGTTCCCGTGCTTGATGGTCACACCCTTCCCGCCCCCGGGGACAGAGATAATGGCAATGACCTCGCCTTCGAAAATGGCCCGGGCCTGGCTTCCCTTGTCCGTGGTGATGGTAACCCCATTGTTCTGGTGCTTTATCCCAGGATAGATCTTATCCGCGTAAACGCCATATCCTTGGCTTTTTATCCCTTTCTCCACCGGCCAAATAAGCCGTCCCTTGTTTGATGAAAAGTTATCTGCCAACAACTTGGCTTCGGGGGTCAGTGCAAACTTGGTGGTACTCGTGGATTTTCCAGAGCTTTTATTGGAACTGGCAATGGCAGTACGGATCATTCTTTCGATCTCACGATCAATTCTACGGGCCTCTTTTTGCTTTTCTGCAATGGCAGCGGTATACTTGGCCTCATTTTGGCGAACGCTCCTTAAAAGGTCTCTTTGGGACTCCACCTCGCGGGAAAGCTCGTTCTTAGCCTTGGTATTCTCTGCCAAGAGTTGCTCCTTTTCCTTACGTTGCACTACCAAGTCTTGGTTGAGTTGGGCCAATTCCTCTGTTTTTTGGATGATACCTTCCCCCTGTTTCTTTCGATGCTTTGCATATTGTTGCATGTATTGCAATCTTTTAAAAGCCTGAAAAAAATTCTCGGCACTCAACAAGAACATCAATCGATTGTTCTGGGATTTGTTCTGATAGGTCTTTTGGATCAGCTGGGCATAATCTTCTTTCAATAGGTTCAGATCTTCCCGAAGCTTACTGATGTTCCTTATGTTGACATTGATTTGCCTGTTGAGCAAATTGGATTGCTGGTTGGTGACCCTGATCAGTTCTTGCCTCACATTGATCTTGTTGTCCAAGGCCTCCATCTGATCCAAAATGGTTCCTTTTTCCTTGCGTTCAGCAAAGAGCAATCTGTTGATTTCCTTGATTTCCTGTTGAAGTCGTTCCCTTTTGGCCTCCAATGCCTTTTGTTCACTTGTCTGCGCCGCCGCTGGAGCAACAAGAAAAATTGTAAAACACAGAAAATAAATGCAATATGAAATTTTACCTCTCATATTACTTTAATGTGATTTTATCAAATCCCTTGGGAACTTTGTATGGAAAATTCATGGGTTTGTTCAATTCCAGGTTCCTAAAATTCAAATCTATGGTTGTTTTGTCCTTTGCCTCGGCCGCTACGATATTGATGTCCTCTGGCAAAACACTTCCCGAAATATCCTGATAGGTATATTTTATTTGCAACTGTCTTGCTTTTTCAGGTTGGGATATTTCTTGTGAAGCAATCTTGAAGTTTTTAGGTTCCAATTGCAGCAAGATCTTGAACAACTCCCTTGCCTTTCTGGGTTTCAACTCATAGTTCTCCCCACTTACGGAAGAGGTGAACTTTTCCTTCCTTAAATCCAAAACCGAACTGCCCAACAAAAGGTTCTGAACTTTGTCAAAGTCCAAGTCGGTTCCCAATAGATCACTTAAATAACTGAAATCCCCTTCAAAGTACTCATTGTCCAACTTGTTGTAAAAAGACACTTTCTCTGGAGTGATATGGGCCTTTACCACTCCCAAAGGAGCGCTCATCCAGATTACCTTGTCCTTTTCCATCCGAAGGCTTACATTTACCCCTTGGCTCCCATCACCGTTGGAATAATCTATCTTGACCCGTCCGCTCAAGGTTTTGAACTTGGGCTGATGGCTATAATGGTTGTCAATGATATTTTTTGCGGACATGCGGGAATCCACCTCGCCTCCCGTGACCGACTTGGTGCCTTTACAAGAAGTCCCAAGCACAGCCATGGACAACAGCAAAATCACTGCCCTATTCTTGCATATGTCCTTTATTTGAATCCTCATAGTCCGGATTTAATCTTGTTCAAATATTCATTTGCCTTTGAAGTGTTCCCTATACTGGTATAGGCCTTCGACAATTCTTTATACAAAAGGTTTGCCAAAGCATCCGTATCATCCAACAAATAATCCAATCCACTTTCCAAGACCTCAATGGCCTTGTTAGCATTTGAGGTATTGTTCAGCGCAGCCCCGTAAGTGTAATAAAAATAAGGCTGCAACGGATACGTATCCAAAGCCTCTTTGGATATGGCCAAGGCTTCTTGATAGTTGCCATCTGCCAACAAATTGTCAATTTGACCCCGATATTCAGTCATGGGGTCATCTTCATTTGTCCGAGGAGCTTCCCTGGTCACTACGTTCCCAGCCTCTTTTTCCCCGTGCTCCAATGAATCCTTGATCTTGGAGGTCAAATCTGTGGCAAAGGTTGAATTATCAAGCTCCTTGAGTACGTTGAGGGCGTCCTGATACTTTTGCTTTTTGAAATACCCCAAGGCCAGATTTTGTTTTAGCTGTCCATTGGAATAGGGGATTTGCTCTTTTATGGCATCCCATGGAACGCCCTGTTTTTCCAAAATACTCAGCAGATTGTCCAAATACCAAAAGTCCGTTGGCTCTGCATTCAGGGCCGTGATGGCATACTCTTGGGCCAGTATGTATTGTTTGTCCAACAAATACGCTTTGGCCAGCTCGTAATCCACCACGCTGTTTGCAGGGTCCAATTGCTTACACTTTAGGAACAGATCAACGGCCCTGTCATAATTCTGAATCCCTTTTTGTTTCAGGGCCTCAAAAAAGTTTTCTTGGAACTCATCGGTGTATTCCTCCAAATAGACTTCGGAACTTTCTTGCTCTTCTTGGGCATGGCCTGTGCTCCATGTCATCGTGGACACTGCCAAACACATCCATAAAAGAGCCATTCTATCCATAACGTTCAAGTCCCCATCGAAATCAAAAAAGTCTTTATTCCAAAACGGAATAGTCCCCTATACTTATTGCCTCAAAGTTACCATTAAAAACCACATGATTGCCAATCATGGCATTGTCCAAATTAGCATTGGATATTTTGGTATTATTTTGAATAAGGCTGTTCTTAATGGTTGAATTTTCCAAAACTGTGTTCGCTCCAACCGATACAAAAGGACCTACCGTAGTGTTTTTGAGCACCACATTATCACCAATAAAGCAGGGTTCAATAATGTTTGCGTTCTCAGTTTTCACGGTATCGGATATTAAGTTTTCCCCGTCTTTTTCCAAGAAGCCCAACATACGCTGATTGGTCTCCACGGTTACATTTTTGTTACCACAGTCCATCCATTCATCCACTTGACCAGGCACAAATTTCATGCCTTTTTCCATCATACGTTTGATACCATCATTGATTTGATACTCGCCACCATTGGTGATGTCATTGTCCAGCACATGCTGCAGTTCGTTCTTGAGCACGCCAACGTCCTTGAAATAATAGATGCCTATCACCGCCAAGTCGGATACAAACTCTTGGGGTTTCTCCACCAATTCCACAATGTGGTTGTCCTCACTCAATTTAACCACTCCAAAGGCTTCAGGACGCTCCACTTGTTTCACCCAGATAACGCTGTCCGCCGACTTGTCCAAATCAAAATTGGCGCGGATAAGGGTATCGGCATACGCAATAACCGCCGGACCACTCAAGGATTCCTTAGCGCTCATGATGGCGTGTCCGGTTCCCAAAGGCTCATCTTGTCGGTAAATGGACCCCTTGGCTCCCAATTCTTTGGCCAGTTCCATCAAACTCTCGACCACATCATCCCCAAAAAAGGCCGGATCGCCCAAAATAAAGGCGACTTCCTCAATAGGTTCGCCCAGTACTTTGGCAATATCGCTCACCAAGCGATGTACTATAGGTTTTCCAGCTACCGGTATCAATGGTTTTGGAACGGTCAATGTGTGTGGTCTCAATCGGGAACCTCTTCCCGCCATAGGTACGATTATTTTCATATTCACTCACCTGCGCAGGCAGGTGTCTCACTTTTATTGTTAAACTTTGTTTCTTTCTCGATACAACGGTTTATCTAAATTTATTATTATTCAATTTCCAATTAAGGCTAATGTCTATCCAATTCGGGTTAAATTCCTTTATCAAATTGATTTTCCATTCTCTTTTCCATTTCTTCATTTGCCTTTCGCGCTTTACAGCCTTTTCACCATTTTCAAACTCTTCAAAATAAACCAACTTATCACAATTATATTTTGCTGTAAATGATTGTGGATAAACTTTTAACTTATGTTCTTTTACCCGCTCTTCAAGATTATCTGTAATGCCAATATAAAGTGTCCCGTCTGGTCGATTGCACATGATATAAACATTCCATTCTTTCATACATTGAACAGAGGTTATGCAATTTTCTATTTTAGTTAAACTTCTTGACTTTGCTCTTAAAGATTCCTGCCTTCGCAGGAATTTTACTTAGTTCCTGTGCTTCCAAATCCGCCTGCTCCCCTGTCTGTTTCCGAAAGAGAATCCACTTCTTCCCATTCAGCACGTTCATGTTTAGCCAATACCATTTGGGCAATCCGTTCGCCATTTTCAACAACAAATGCTTCAGAGGACAGATTCACCAAAATCACCCCCACTTCTCCACGGTAATCCGCGTCAATGGTTCCTGGGGCATTTAGAACAGATATCCCTTTTTTGGCCGCCAAACCACTTCGGGGCCTTACTTGGGCTTCATACCCCACAGGTAGCTCCATAAAGATGCCCGTGGGCACAATGGCCCTTTCCAAGGGTTTCAATGTGATTGGGTTTTCCAAATTTGCCCTTAGGTCCATCCCTGCGGAGGCCAATGTTTCGTAATGGGGCAGTTTGTGACTTGATTTGTTGATTACCTTAATTTTCACGCTTTAAAAATATGCTTCTTAAATTATCTCCTTCCATTCTATAAATCAGCATCAAAAATAACAAAAGAAGAAGGCTGCCGGCTATTAAATTTCTATTAAAAACATAGAAAGAGAGAACGGAAAACAACAGCGAAACCAAAAGATAGAAGATTATCTTTCGCATATTATACGGTACCGGATAGTATTTCCTGCCAAAGAAATAGGACAGGAGCATCATACTACCATACGCGGCCAGCGTGGCCAAGGCCGATGCCATATATCCCATTTTCGGAATCAACCCTACATTGATAATCAAGGTGATCAAGGCCCCTATGGAGGAGATATAGGCCCCAAATTTGGTCTGGTCCGTGACCTTGTACCAAACGGAAAGGTTGTGATAGATACCCAGACAAAAGCTTCCCAAAAGGATTATGGGCACCACATTGAGCGCTTCCCGATATATGGCATTACCCAACAGAATTTTGGCCAATACATCCACGTAGACCACCACCCCAAGTAGGATGATACTCCCCAAGATTACAAAGTAATTGGTAATCTGGGCATAGGTTTTTTGTGGTTTTTCCGATTTGGCATGACTGAAGAAAAAAGGTTCCACACCCATCCGGAATGCGGTCCCGAACAAGGTCATGAACAAGGCCAATTTATAACATGCACTATACTTTCCCACTTCGGCCTCGGCAATATCCTGAGGCAACATTTCGGTGAGCAAAATCTTATCGAAGACCTCATTAATCGTAAAGGCCACCCCGGCCAACATTACCGGCCCTGCATATTGGAGCATCTGTTTCCAAAGCACCGAATCAAAGGTGTAGGGAACTTTGATATAGGTGGGCAGTAAGATCAACAGGGTAATACCACTGGCAATCACATTTGAAATCAACACATAGTGGATTTCCCAATCCGTTTTGTAAATCGAATGGAAGAAACCACTTTCCGCTTCTTGGGCCATTTGTGGCAAAATGAGCAAGAAAAAAACATTGAAAGCCAAGTTAATGGCTACGTTGATGGTTTTCAATACAGCATACCGCATAGGCTTTTCCTGTGCTCTCAACAAGGCGAACGGGATAATGACCAAGGCATCCAAAACCAGAATAAATGCGGTGAACTTTATATAATCCGGATTGATGTTGGTTACCCCGGACAGCCATTGTTTTACGGACAGGGCCAATATCAAAAATAGTAGTGATGACCCCAACAGGGAGATAAGTGAGGTGGAAACCACCTTTTCCTTATCCTCACTCTTATGGTAAAACCGAAAAAAGGCGGTCTCCATACCATAGGCCAAAAACACATTGAAAATGGCAATCCAAGCATAGATATTGGTGTATTGCCCGTAACCTGATGCATTTTCAAAGACCGAGGTATATAGGGGAAGCAGTAGAAAGGAAATGACCCTCGGCAAAACTGTAGCGAGGCCGTAGATAAAAGTCTGCTTAAAAAGCCTTTTTAACGGGTTCAATAGGTGTGTTCTTTAAAACCTTTTAAATAAAGCCACAAGTTACACAAAACCCTTTAGTCCACTGGTGTCAAAATTTGCCAAACAAAAAAGGCCGCTTAAAGCGGCCTTTTATATACAATTCTTATAAAGTCTAGTTGTTCAATGCCTCCGCACCACCAACAATCTCAAGGATTTCGCTGGTAATGGCGGCCTGACGAGCCTTGTTGTACGTCAATTTCAATTGGGACCTCAATTCTCCAGCGTTGTCCGTAGCCTTGTGCATGGCCGTCATACGGGCACCGTGCTCACTGGCAAAGGAATCACGAATAGCTTTGTATAGCTGTGTCTTCAAGGATTTTGGAATCAGTTGTTCCACAATCTCTGCTTTTGATGGTTCAAAAATGTAATCTGAAGCCACTGGAGTGTCACCTTCAACGGAAATAGGCAAGAACTGTTCGGTCATTACAATCTGCGTGGCCGCGTTCTTGAACTTGTTGTATACCAATTCTATCTTGTCATAACTGCCCGAAGCAAATTGCTCCATCAAGAAATCGGCAATCTCGGCAACATTGTCAAAGGTCAAGTCATCATATACATCACTGTGGTTGGCCACAATGGTGTTCTTTTTTCCAAGGATGTCGTTCCCCTTTTTTCCTATTGTGACAAAGTCCACCTGCTTGCCCGCATATTTGTTGGCCACCAAGTTATTGCTCTGTTTGATGATGTTGGAATTGAAGGCTCCACAAAGTCCCCTATTGGAAGTAATGGACACCAACAAAACTTTGTTTACGGGCCTGCTTTCCGCGAATTTGCTTCCACCATCGCCTTCCAAACTGGCACTGAGTCCTTGAAGGAGCTCCGTAAGCTTATCGGCATAGGGACGCATTGCGGTAATGGCATCCTGGGCTTTCTTCAACTTGGCAGCAGAAACCATTTTCATGGCGCTGGTAATCTGCATCGTTGATGAAATGGATGATATCCTGTTCCGTATTTCCTTTAGATTTGCCATATCTTTTGTTGTCATTCCGCCCTTGATGCGGAATCTTTATTGTTATGGATTCCTGCTGCCCTTCGACTGCGCTCAGGGTGACTGCAGGAATGACAATTACTACACCTTATACTTGCTTGAAAGGTCTTTACAAACCGCAGTCAAGGTTTCGGTTACCTCATCGGTCAATTTACCTGCCTTAAGGGCATCCAAAACATTTCTGTGCTTAGCATTCAAGAACTCCAAGAAATCCTTTTCAAACTCTTTTACCTTGTCCACAGGAACATCCCTCAACAAGTTTTTGGAACCTGCGAAGATGATAGCCACCTGATCTTCCACAGTAAAGGGATCGTTCTGACCTTGTTTCAAGATCTCCACGTTTCTACGTCCTTTTTCGATTACGTTCAAGGTAGCGGCATCCAAATCGGAACCAAACTTGGCAAAGGCCTCCAATTCACGGAACTGGGCCTGGTCCAATTTCAAGGTACCGGCTACTTTTTTCATGGATTTGATCTGCGCGGAACCACCCACACGAGATACGGAGATACCCACGTTGATCGCAGGACGCACCCCTTGGTTGAACAAGTCTTGCTCCAAGAATATCTGACCATCGGTAATGGAAATTACGTTGGTTGGGATATAAGCGGAAACGTCACCAGCTTGTGTCTCGATAATTGGAAGTGCTGTCAATGAACCCCCACCTTTTACAATCGGTTTCAACGAATCGGGAAGGTCGTTCATGTTCTTTGCGATCTCATCATCGGCAATCACCTTTGCGGCACGCTCCAACAATCTTGAGTGCAGATAGAAAACGTCACCAGGGTATGCTTCACGTCCCGGAGGTCTTCTCAACAACAAGGACACCTCACGATATGCAACGGCCTGTTTAGACAAATCATCATAGATGATCAAAGCAGGACGTCCAGTATCCCTAAAATATTCTCCAATGGCAGCACCAGCGAAAGGAGCATATACCTGCATTGGGGCAGGGTCAGATGCATTGGCCGCGACGATAGTGGTATACGCCAAGGCTCCTTTGTCTTCCAAGGTCTTTGCGATGGCAGCAACGGTAGATGCTTTCTGACCTACGGCAACGTAGATACAGTACACAGGCTCACCGGCATCGTAAAATTCTTTTTGGTTCAGGATGGTATCGATACAAACCGTGGTCTTCCCTGTTTGCTTGTCACCAATTACCAACTCCCGCTGTCCACGACCTACAGGAATCATGGCATCGATAGCCTTTATACCGGTCTGTAGTGGCTCGTTAACCGGTTGTCTATAAATTACACCAGGGGCCTTACGCTCCAAGGGCATTTCATAGGTTTCCCCAGAAATGGGTCCCTTACCGTCGATTGGGGTCCCCAAGGTGTCAATGACACGACCAACAATTCCTTCTCCAACATTGATGGATGCGATACGCTCTGTTCTTTTTACAGTGGCACCTTCCACAATCTCTTTGGATGGGCCCAACAATACCACACCAACGTTGTCTTCTTCCAGGTTCAATACGATACCTTGCATACCGCCATCAAACTCCACCAACTCCCCGTACTGGGCATTGGAAAGTCCATAGACACGGGCAATACCGTCACCTACTTGTAGCACGGTACCTACTTCGTTCAACGAAGCGCCTGCTTCAAAACCTGATAATTGTTTTTTCAAAATTGCTGAGACCTCAGCGGCTTTTACTCCTGCCATTTTTATAGACTATTTGTAAATTCTCTTTTTAATCCGTTCAATTTGTTGGCAATGCTTGCATCGTATTGGGTATCGCCAACCCTAAGCACAAATCCACCAATGATGGCTTCATCCACCTTGTTTTCAATGGTGACCTTGTTGCCCGTAGCTTTTTTCACTTCAGCCAGGATTTTCTTTTCCAAATCGGCTGTCAAAGGAACTGCAGTGGTTACATAGGCTACTTCCTCTCCCTTCATTTTTTCGTGAAGGATGATGTATTTGTAAGCCACTTCCTGTAGCATTGCAATCCTTTTGTTGTCCACCAAGGTCTGGATAAGTCCTTTAGTGATTTCGTTGGCATCCTTGAAAATTTCCAGCAATGCACTTTTCTTGAGCTCTGATTTTACGATAGGGCTTTCCAAAACACTTTGGAGCTCCCCGTTTTCAGATATCGTTGCAGCAATGTCCCGCATGTCTTTCTCAACGGCATCGGCCGCTTTCTTTTCGACTGCGTAGTCCAAGGTTGCTTTAGCGTAGCGTATGGCTGCCCTGTTTTGGTTCATGCTCTAATTAGTTCAGTTTGATATCCCCCAACATGTCCTCGACCAACTTCTGTTGTTTCTTGTTGTCGGACAACTCTTCTTTGATGATCTTTTCCGCGATTTCAACGGAAAGGTTGGCCACTTGGGACTTGATGTCGGCCACTGCCGCTTTTTTCTCTGCTTCAATGGCAGCTTGGGCTTGCTTGATCATCTTATCCCCTTCAACCTGGGCCTGCTCCTTGGCTTCGGAAATGATACTTTCCTTGATTTCCCTCGCTTCCTTCAACAACACATCTCTTTCGGCCTTGGCTTCTTTCAACAGTTTTTCACTGTCTGCAGTAACGTTCTGCATTTCCTTTTTGGCAGCCTCGGCAGCTTCAAGGGCATCCTTGATTCCTTCTTCCCTTTTTTCAACCGCACCTAGAATAGGCTTCCATGCATATTTTCGCAACAACAACAATAGGCCCACGAAGAGCAACAACTGCCAGAAAAACAATCCGAAGGAAAACTGTTCGATTAACTTATCCATGTATCTTACTATTAAATCTTTACTATATCATTTAAATCAATGAAGGGCCATAGCCAACCGCTATGGCCTTCATCAATACTGTTACGGTTATTAAGCTGCAAAAAGAGCGGCGAAACCGATACCTTCAATAAGGGCTGCTGCGATCAACATAGCAGTTTGGATCTTACCAGAAGCTTCAGGTTGACGAGCAATGGCTTCCATTGCCTGACCACCGATTCTACCGATACCCAATCCTGCTCCGATTACGATCAAACCAGCACCTACGATGTTTGGAATTGTCATGATATATGAATTTAAATATTAAACGTTCTTCTTAATGGTGATCTTCTTCCACTGCCATTCCAAAATAAAGGGCCGACAACATGGTGAAAATATAGGCTTGCAACGCGGCAACCAGCAATTCCAACAAGGAAAGAGCGAATGCCAATACAAACGATAATGGACTTCCTATCCAGTTCTTGAAAATGAACATAAGTCCTATAATACTCATCAATACTACGTGGCCCGCAGTAATGTTGGCATACAAACGAATCATCAATGAAAATGGCTTGATGAAGGTTCCCAACAATTCTATCGGTGCCAATATAATTTTCATGGGGGCAGGCACGCCCGGCATCCAGAAAATATGTTTCCAGTAGTTCTTGTTTCCAGAAAAAGTGGTGATCAAATAGGTAATCAACGCCAAGGCAAAGGTCACCGCAATATTGTTGGTCACGTTTACACCAAGCGGCGTAAGCCCCAACAAGTTGATAATCCACACGAAAAAGAATACGGTAAGCAAATAGCTCATGTATCTTTTGTATTTGTGCTCACCAATGTTCGGGATGGCAATTTCATCACGGACAAAAAGCACCAAGGGCTCCAATACCCTGCCGATTCCTTTTGGAAGGCTGTTCTTTTTGTAATTATTGGCAACACCACGGAACATGAAGAACATCAACAAACCGACCAACATGATAAAGACCACGTTCTTGGTTATGGAAAAATCCAATGGCTTTACATTGGTGGGATGGGCATCATCCACTACCAAATTTTCACCAAACGCATCCTCCTCATGGGTCTCTTCTCCATGATGTGCCCCAAAATTGATGGTGCCTTCCGCGTCTGTCTTGTAAATTTTATTGTGATATAGGGTGTAGTAGTTGCCATCCGCTTCGGCAACGCCCTCGCCATGCTTTAGTTTGGAGGAAGAAAACACCTTAAGGCCATTGTCCCATAAAATCACCGGCAATGGAAAACCAATGTATTTGTGCTCCCCTGCATCCGTAGTATAGGAATACAGATTAAAGTCATGGGAGTCCAGAAGGTGGTGGTCAATGTATTCCTTGATTTCGGTCTTCAAATCATGGGCTCCGGTTTCAACTTCCTGTGCCCCATGGTCTTGGGCCGATAAAATCCCCGCGGCCATAAAAACCACGGCGGTCAATTTTTTACTTAATAACGAATATCGCATATGATGCAACTATGGGTCCTCAAAAATCGGTGCAAAAATACATTGCTCATTCAAAAGAAAAAAGCTTTTACAGTATTATTTACAGTATTGATTTTTTTGTTGATTTTTTGGACTTTATCTCACAGAATTAAGCAGTTTGCCCAAAAAGAGGGTTTCCAAGGTCAGGGAATAGAGGTACGGGACAAAAAAAGCAAGGAACTCTGCGCGCTCCAAAACACCATCTGCCTTATATCCGGAATAGAACGCCACGAAGAAAACACCAAATTTTAAAAGGCTCCCTATCAAAAAAAAGAACCCTAGATAATCGCGATACTTGTTCCTGTAAAAATAAATGGCAAAAAAAATAATGCAGGCCAATATGGAATTCAACAAATAGCTTTTTACCAGTTGGTTCCCGTGGGGTTCATAACCATACCAAGCCTGCAACTTGGCATGGCCCAAAAAAAGAAGGATCGATCCAACGACCAACCCTATGATAAAAATTATGGGAATAGACCTATTCTTCAATTATTGATTCTTTTCAATTGCTGGACCACCAAATATATGGAAACGGCCACGCCAAACAAGGTACATATGGGCAGGAATACCTTTGCGGTCCCGTAATGGGTGTCCAACCATCTCCCTCCTTTGACCGCCAAATAGATGATGACGCCCATTTGTATGGCCATCCCCGACAAGCGGGCCGCCTTGTTTAAAGTGTCTCTACGCGTGTTTTTATTAGGAAGCTTTTGCTGGTTCATTGCTCTTGGTGGACTGCATTTTTGGCGCCGATCCAGACGCACTTACAGCTCCTTTGCCCATGGTACAGGCTGCATTGAAAGTAGCTCCGGGCTCCACGGCCAATTTGGCCACGGATACGGTGCCCTCAATAATGGCAGAAGCCTTCAATGAAAGTAGTTCCGCTACCGAAAGTTCGCCGTTGAACTTTCCTTCAATATCGGCATTGACACACTCAACTTTACCGTTGATGTAACCGTCCTTGCCAATGACCACTTTACCAGAGGTCTTTACGTTGCCTTCCAGTTTCCCGTCGATTCTAAAATCCGCTTCGGAAGTAATATCACCTTTAATTTTTGTGTTCTTCTCAATTCTGTTGGGCTGCCCTCCAAATTCATTCATAGGTCGTGGTTTTTTGTTGTCAGAAAACATTGTGTTCTAGGGTTTTGGGGTTTAAAATTGTGCTTTGTATGATTCTAAATTCTTATGTACTTGAATAATTTTATAGTTATCCGATAAAATTACGAAATTCTCATCGTTGATGCGGTAGTCCCTATTGTTTTTTATGAGTTCTGCGAAGCCCAAAGCAAAGTCCTTGGAGCGGAAACCATGGACCACAACAAACTCGTCTTCAAGGGTGTAGATATCTTTGGAAATGGCGTTCCTGTAGTTCAGTTCCTTAATGACTTCCATCAGCCTTTCCTGAAGCTTTACGGCTTTTTCATCGTCCCTTATCTTAAACGGAAAGACCACTTTCCAATTTCCTGCCCCGCTGGATCCGGTCTCCGGTGAAAAATCCTTCTTCTCCAATTTGGGAAGCTGTTGCTCCACCATTTCCTCGGCCTTCTTTCCTTCTGGATTGTTGGGATAGGTCAATGCCACATAGTTCAAGGCTTCCTTGAACGGTTCAAAACCTTGCAAGCGCCCAATGGCATTGGCTTTCAACATTTCAAATTTGGGGACAATGGGGTCTCCCGTGAATTGGTTGATGTATCTCTCAGACTGGGTAATGACCTGAAGGAACTCTTGCTTCTCGTATAATTTAAAAAGGGCTGCGTAGCGTGCATCCGGACTGTCGGTGCTTCCCTCCAGAACGGCCTGCGGATTCAACAAAATCTCGGCATACCTCGTGTCTGGGTGATTGGCAATGATGTCCTGTTTCATGTTCTGGGCCAAAGGACTGCCGCTCTCCTCATAAATCTTGAACAGGTTGTATTTGGAGGGAAGGATCAAACGTTCCTCTGGATTGGAGGCCAATACCTTTTCCAATTTTGCGGCAGCCAAAAGGTTGTCCTTGAATTTTTCCTTGTAGATCAGCCCCAATTGGTAGTTGGCAAAGTTTCTTTCGGTCCTGAGGCTATCAATCTCAGTAACATCGGTGGGAATCCTGTCCAAATAATAGTCCAGTGAATATCGTTGGTCTTCCGTAAGGTTTTCTCCAGATGAATCATTGCCTACAAACTCTCCCGTAGCTTCGGAAATCAAGGTTCGGGATTTATTGCTCCAGCGCCAATCGTCTTCCAAGGTCCGGTCTCCCCAGCGGGTCTTAAAATCATTTTTACCATACCCCAAGCTCGTTACATTATAAAAATAGAACTTGCCTTGGTTCTGTTTTCCTCCCTTACTCTTGGCAAAAGTGGCAAAGCCTGCGGCAGCCTGTTGCTGTTTCTTCTCTTCCTCTTCTTCCGCTTTGCGTTTTAGTTCGGCGATATAGTCCTCAAAATACGCTTTACGCTCCGTTTCCGGCATTTCGTACAGGGTAATTACGCTGTCCGTATGCTGCACAATATCCTCGTACTTGATCACGTCTTCCAGATTGTCCAGCTTCTTTTTAATGTTCCTGAACTGTCGGGTATTCTCTTTTAGGTTGGTCAACGTACTGTCGTAGTAGGCCCCAGCGGTTTTGTACGCATCCTCATCAAAATAATAATCGGCCAGGCTCTGGTAGTTGAGGGCTTTGAGCTTTTGCTCGCCTTGGGTGGCCTTGAGTGATTTGTTGTAATACGCCAGTGCCAAACTATCCGATTCATTGGCCAAATGGAATTGGGCCACTTCACGATAAATTTTATCCAAAAAGGGGCGGTTCTCGCGGTTCTCCTCCAATTCGGTGAGATATTCCAACAGCTCTTCCCTATTCCCATCGGTAAGTTCCGTATTCTGGATTTTCTGTAGATGCGCATTGATCATATACACCCTTGGCGACTTTCGGTTGAGCGCAATCACCTTGTCGAAGGCATAATTGGCACTGTCTTTATGTCCCAATTGGTTGAACAACTGACCAATAATAAATAGATATCTTCCCTTTTCGGGGTTCTTTTTGGTGTAGGCCTGGGCTATCTTAAGTTTTTGAATAGCCGTATCCGGTGCATTCAAATTGATGTAGCATTGTGCCAAAACAGCATTGGCATCGGCATATTCCTGATCTTTTAGCGACTCGTACTTGAACAATCTTTTCAGGTTCTTGATCGCTACTTCCGGATTGTCCAATCGCATGTTGGTCTTTTCCCTCCAAATGGTGGCTTCGTTCAATTTATCACTCTGCACATATTTTCTAAGGATGTAATTGAAGGATTCCAAAGCAGGGATATACCGTTGATCGAAGTAGCGTGCCTTGCCCAAAAGCAAAAAGGCCTCATCCGTTTGCGGATTGCGTTCTTGGTCCTTAATGTCCATGCTGTGCTTTTGTATGGCCTTGGTGGCCTTTTCCTCGGCAATGATGAAATTGGGATTGTTGTCCTCGGAATCGAGCTTTATTTCATCGGTCACCTCCAAACGTTCCACGGGGAGGATTTCCCAATAATCGTCCCGATAGCTCTCATTGAGTTCCTCGCGGCCTTGTTCAAAGGCAATATTGCCATTGTACAGGGTATTGTACTTGGTGTTGAGTGCGTGCCAGTTTCGGTTGATGAACTTGTCCTTTTGGGTGGAACAGGATTCAAAAATCAACCCGGCCAAAACTATGGCGCTGAAAAGTATGTGTCGAAGCTTCAAAATTATCGATGATCTTGTGTAACCTTAACTGAAAAAAAACCAGATTATTATAAGGCTCATCGATAAAGTGTCGGATTTTTTATTTGCTCCTTGGTCAAAGGTGAAATGGTCCCGTTACCATGCTGTGGTCCGTTCCGGATTCAATACCGTCATATTGTATTTGGCCTTATAGGCCACGGGAGACAATCCTACGTATTTTTTGAACACCGTCCGGAATGCTTTTTGATCGGCATACCCTACCTGGTACATCACTTCATTCACGTTTTGCTGGGTGCTTTCCAGACTGCGTTTGGCCGCTTCCATTTTTACTCGTTGTATGTATTCCAAAGGGGTATTCTGGGTGGCTTTTTTAAACCTTCGGACAAAGTTCCTACTGCTAATGGCCGATTTTTTGGCCAATTCCTCCACGGATATCTTATCGGTTACATTGCTCTCAATAAAATTTTGCGCTTCTTTGATGGCAACATCATTATGCTCCTTCTGCCCTTGAAAAATGACAAATTGGTTTTGATCTTGCCGATCGATCTCAATCTCAAAATATTTCGAAATATAAATGGCAGCGTCCCTACCGCAGTATTTTCCAATAAGGTGCAGCATCAGGTTTAAAAAGGAATAAGCCCCTCCACTGGTATAGATGCCATCTTCCTCGGTCACTATTTTATTGGAAACAAGATTGACCTTGGGGTACATGTTTTTGAACATTTCCATGGCCGCCCAGTGGGTAGAGCATTGCTTGCCATCCACCAGCCCCGTCCGGGCCAGAACAAAGGCCCCCATACACATACTGGCCACTTCGGCATTGTGTAGATTCCGTTGCTTAAGGATCCAATCCACAAAAGGATTGTTTTGTTCCAGTTCCTCTATAAATCTATCTGTTTTCAACGCAGGAATAAGTATAATGTCCGTTTTTTCTACCTCATCAATAATCTTATCGCAATGGATGCTAAAAAGTCCATTATATAATGAATGGTCTCGCTCCAGTCCCACCAAATGGATATCAAAAAAATCGTCGTTTCTAACACCCCTTTTCTTTAGAAACTGATTGGCAGCGGACAAAATCTTGTAGGGACCCACCACACTGCTCAATATGGTATTGCCTTTGGGCACCAAAATGCTTACGTGTTTCATAATCATTGGTTTACAAAGGATAAATGTAAGACTTCTGTTTGGCAGAATCAACCCTTAAAAGTGTCCTATTTGCCCACAACTGTGCCTTTTTTCCTTTTGTAGCTTTGGTTCATGGCGTTTGAAAAATTCAGCGAAATACGGGAAAAATATTGCATAACCCATGTAGAGGTGACCGAAGGCAAGATGATGAGCTCACCTGCCATACATTATAAAAAGAAGGTGTTTGCCTTCTTGTCCAAAAACCACACCATGGTTTTCAAATTGGGCAAGGATTTTCCTATTGAAACTCTGGACATAGCACTGTCAGAATTCAGTCCCTTTAAGACCAAAAAACCACTTGGAGGTTGGTACGAGGCACGTTTTGAAGACCATGGACAATGGGAAACCCTTACTGAACTGGCATTGAACCACATACAAGAGGACATATGATTACAAAAGAGTATACTTTATTTTTTGAGGAACTGGCCCAAAACAACCACAAGGAATGGTTCCATGCAAACAAGAAAAGATATGAGGAAAAAGTAAAACTGCCCTTTTTGTCCCTAATGGATGGGTTGTTGCAAGAGTTGACCTCGTGGGATGGGCGCATTCCCTCCGATGCGAAGAACGCCATGTTCCGCATCAATAAAGATGTGCGATTTTCCAAGGACAAAACTCCTTACCATACCCTACTTAAGGCAGGATTTTCACCACATGGCAAAAAATCCCTATTGCCGGGTTACTATCTTGGTATTGATGCCACGACCATTTATGTGGGCGGTGGCCTGTTTACACTTCGCCCACCGGAGCTCCATCTAGTCCGGGAACATATATCCAAGAATGCTTCAGGACTCCTGGACGTGGTTAACGATTTGACCTTTGTCCAAAATTTTGGTCGCATCAAAGGGGAAAAGAACAAACGCTTGGATAAAGGCCTCCTTCCAGCGGCAGAAAAAACAGCACTGATCTATAACAAACAGTTTTACGCCATGGCCGAATTTCCGTTGGAACCTTTTTATAATTCGGAAGACCTACTGGATGAGATCTTGTTTCATTTTAAAGCCATTAGACCCTTGAATACTTTTCTAAACCAAGCCTTTGATTGAATCTGAGTTTATTTAGTAATCATAAAAACAAAACAAACATGAACACACAAGAAATTGCAGACAAATTAGTGGCCTTCTGCCGGGAGGGTAAGTTCAATGAAGCCTACAGCCTATACGCACAAGATGCCGTAAGTGTTGAAATGCCCGGAATGCCCAATGAGGTGACCGAGGGTCTTGACAACATTCTGGAAGGTTTTAAACAATGGGGCGAAAGTATACAGGAAACCCATGGAGGCAGTGTTGGTGATCCCGTAGTGGTGGGCAACCACTTTGCCGTACCCATGACCAGTGATGTTACTTTTAAAGATGGCAACCGTATGGACATGGAAGAAATCTGCCTCTACCAAGTGGAGAATGGAAAAATCACTAAAGCCAGTTTCCATTATGATACTTCAATGATGGGACAATAATGTAAATAAAGGCAGTCAAGAAACCCCAAATAAGTGTTCTTGACTGCCTATTTTTAATTTAGTTGGCAAGGCTAATCTAATTATTACAGGATATGTTATCCCCTTCAATTTGCCATCCTTTACCCAACAAGGCATTTCTTGCTGCCTCCCCATTGCAATATTGAAGTTGGTCTGCGCCTAAAACAAGGTCGTTAGGGGCATTAACTTAATCGGCCCAACCTATTAGGGTATTGTCATAATTCTCTATGGAAAGTCCTGATTCATTCAGCATTTGTGCCATATCAACTACATTTTCAATGTTCCAATCACCCAAATTATGGTCAAAGCTCTCAGCATTCCTAAACATGCCCCACATATCTGTTACAGCATCTACCTCCCAGCTAGAGAGATTTGCATTAAAACTGGTTGCATCACTGAACATGACACTCATATCGGTCACTTTTTGGACATCCCACCCTGATAGGTCTGAATTAAAACTCGTAGCATAAGTGAACATTGCATTCATGTTTGTAACTTCACCTACCTTCCATGAACTTAAGTCTTGGGCAAATGAATTGGCATAGGAAAACATATCTTGCATATCTGTTACAGCACTTACCTCCCAATCGCTTATGTCACCATTAAATATTGTAGCAGAAGAGAACATAAAAGCCATATTTGTCACCTTTTCCACCTTCCATAAATTCAGGTTTTGATTGAATGCTTGAGCAGTTGTGAACATTCCTCTCATATTTTCCACACTGGTTACTGTCCAATTGGATATATCACCATTAAATGATTCTGCTTCATTGAACATATAACTCATATCCGTGACCTTACTTACATCCCAATTGTTCAAATCACTGTTGAACAATATAGCAAACTGAAACATCTCTGCCATGTTTGTAACATTGCTTACATCCCAATTGTTGAGATTGCCCGTAAAAGAGATCGCACCATAGAACATCGCTTCAAGGCTAGTTACCTTGGAAAGGTCTGGGGCATCCGTTGCTTTTACAACCATATTCTGGCAAAAATAAAATGCATTTTCAAGTTTTTCCCACTCGATCTCACCCCATTGTTCAATGCTTGTAAGTTTATCTCTGGAACTACTACTGTCCTTCATTTCAATACTTGGGAAACCCACACCGATTGAAACGGTATAGTTTCCATCAGCGTCATAAGTATGCTCCGGGGTATTTGAGGTTATGGTTTCCACGGTGCCATCTCCCCAATCAATGGTACAACTGTAAGTGTAGTCTCCACCTGTTGGAATTACAAGGGTATCCCCTGCGCCAACTTCCCAAGTGGTAACAAAGGGTTCATCGCGCACATTGTCCACATTTATGGTTATGGTCGCATTTGCAGAGTTTTCCCCATCGGTTACTTCCACAATAAGTTGATGCGAAGTTTCAGTTTCATAATCCAGTGCTTTGCCTGATGCCAAGCTTAATTCCCCATTTTCAGAAATGTTGAATAGGTCTGAGGAATTGGTGGTAATGGAAAAGGTAATTGCATCATCATCGGGGTCGGAAGCCAAAACATTGTCAATAACCCCTGGACCCATGTCCTCAAGAACATTGAATGTTTGTGCCTTTATGATCGGTGTTCCATTTGTTGGATTTGAATCAGGATTTGGCGAATCGTCTTTGCCGCAGGCTTGTACAATCAAAATTACAAGCAGTACAAGATTCCTTAAATATCTATATTTTCTCATAACAATTAATTTGTGTGTATCTGATTGAAACCATAAAACAAGGCAAAAACAGGCGTTTATGAGGTAGGGAATTGATGGATGCATACTGTGGATTGATGAAACGGTGCTTTCGGTTGACAAAAAGATCAAAATGTTTCTTTTTCCTTTGGGTTTTGTGAAGACTCATACAATACTTTCAAAATTTTCCATCCAAGAATGTCATGAATGCTTAATTTTGCAGCAAAATTGTTTTTTATGAGCGATTCCCACGCATTGCAGATTACCGCAGTGGATGCATTGACCCCGAACGCAGTAGCCCTCACTTTTGAAGTTCCAGAAAATCTTAAGGATGTATATGCTTACGAAGCAGGACAATACATTACCATAAAACATCAGCTCAACGGAAAGGAACTCCGCAGGGCCTATTCCATTTCTTCGGCCCCTTCTTCCGGGAAACTGACCGTGGGCATTAAAAAAATGCCGGAAGGTACATTTTCTGTCTATGCCAATGAATCCTTAAAGGCTGGTGATGTGTTGGATGTACTACCTCCAGAAGGCCGCTTTGTATTTCATACGGATGACCTACCAAAAAATGTGGCCGCATTTGCCGCCGGGAGTGGAATAACCCCCATCATGAGCATTGCTCAAACCGTTTTGGAAAACCATCCAGAGAACATTTTTGTTTTGGTTTTTGGGAATCAGTCCCCCGAAGAGACCATGTACTTTCAGAAAATACAAGAGCTAAAAGAGCAATATACCAATAGGTTTTTTGTTCAGTATATCTACAGCCGATCTAGGGAAAATGATGCCCTTTTTGGCCGAATAGACACTTCCACCATAAACTTTGTGGTAAAGAACAAGTTCAAGGATACCGCTTTTGATGCCTTTTACCTATGTGGGCCAGAAGATATGATCCATGCCGTTTCGGATACCTTGAAGAACAATGGCGTTGATGGGGATCGTATTCATTTTGAATTGTTCACCAGTGCCGACACTGAAGATGAAATGGCTGAAAGCTTGGAAGGAATGACCCAAGTGGAGGTCATTTTGGACGATGAGACCTTTTCATTCAGCATGGATAAAAAGAAATTGGTGCTGGATGCTGTCCTGAATGAGGATATAGATGCCCCTTATTCATGCCAAGGAGGCGTGTGCAGCAGTTGCATTGCCCGCATCAAGGAAGGAAAGGCAGAAATGGTGAAAAATCAAATCCTCACCGATGGCGAAGTGGCCGAAGGCTTGATCTTGACCTGTCAGGCCCACCCCTTGACGCCTAAGCTTGTGGTGGATTATGACGATGTGTAATTTATTGGGTTGACAACATTCTCTCCATGGCCCTACTGCCATGGTCATAGCCTATGGTAAAGGCATTCTCTATTCCTTTTTTGTCCAAAACCCCAATTTTGTCCAACTCCTTGGGTTCGATGGAAATGTTGCATTCGGCCAATTTTACCCGGTTGGAGGCATAAATCATCAAACTGGTGACCCTTCCGGCCAGCTGCAGGGAATTTTTAAGGTCGTTCTTGCGTACTTCAGCCGCTATGGAGACATTACTGCCAATAATGTATGAAGCATGCTCATCCACATACTCCTTTGGAAAGTTGTTCATGATGCCCCCATCGGCATAGAGCACCCCATCAATGTCCACTGGACTAAAAACCGGGGTCAAGGCCGCTGAGGCCAGTAAAGGTTTGATCAACTCCCCTCGGTTGAACATCCGCTCCTCTCCCTTTAACAGATTGGTGGCGACCACATAAAGGGGTTTGCCCAGACTCTCGAACGTATTTTCAGGGAAATAGCCCTTAAAGATTTTGATATAGCGTTCCGTGTCTATAAATCCGGGTTTGTTGATGGCAAAAAAGCTATATTGAAACAGTGGTGTCTCCCTAAAAAAGCTCAACATACTCTCCACCGAGTTGCCATTGGCGTACAACGCCCCTACCAAAGCCCCAACACTTGAACCAGCCACAAGGTTTGCCTCTACTCCATGTTCCCGCATGGCCTTGATCAATCCAATATGGGCCATTCCGCGTACACCTCCTCCTGAGAGTACCAAGCCTACTGATTTTGTCTGTGCCACATCCATTTTTAGCGCATTTTGGAGGTTAGTTTTACGGATAAACAGGGCTCCATTTACCGACCCTCTGGTCTGTTTTTACCTTCAAGCCATCTGTTTTGGGTAGCTTGTCGAGAGTTTCTCGATTTTAATCCTCAAAAAGATAATGGCCTGATTATCAAAACCGACTCATGGGTCGGTATGTTAAATTTTAGTTTTCCTGTTCGAAAATGTAATCAAAAATAGCATCCAACGACCAAATTCTATGCTAAGATTATTGTAAGTTTAGGATAATTATTTGGTTGATTTGTCCCTAAGGCCCATTCAAAATACCGCCATTCTTGTTTTCGCAAATTCAGCGAAATGGGATAGTGGTATCAAAAAAATAGATGGGGATGCCAGTTTCTTTGAAACTCTGACCACGCAAACCTTGGGTATTGCCAAAACTTCCGGCCTACCATATTATCATTTTACGGAAAAAGAACAACAAGGCAATACTTTTGGGGAACGTTTTACCCATGCCCTACAATCGGTTTTTGATAAAGGCTATGCCCATGTGATTGCCATAGGGAACGACAGCCCTCAATTGAAAACCCAGCACCTGCTCGAGGCACACCGATTACTCCAATATGGAAAATCCGTTTTGGGCCCAACCATGGATGGTGGTTTTTATCTTATTGGGCTCCATCTTGGCCAGTTCAACCCGGAGCAATTTCAGGCCTTGCCATGGCAATCGCCTTCCCTACTCAAGGAAACGCAGGCCTATTTTGCCTCCAAAGATGAACCCGTTGCCTTGTTGAACGTATTGATCGATGTGGATTCGAAAAGGGACATCAAGCGACTTTCCAATTTTACCAAAACCTTGGCCAAAAGGTGGTTGGCTCTTTTTTCCATCATCTTTCATCAAAAAATGGCTATTGACAATATCCACAAGAAGGTATTCAAAACCAATTTTCTGGACATCCCTTTCAACAAGGGTTCTCCGTTATTTCCTTTCCCAACATTTGTCGCCCAAGTGTAAGTGCTTGGATACATCCTTACTTACTTTTTTATGCCTATCCCTACCCATGGGAGGCGTACATTTTTAAACCACTAAAAAACAAAACATGGCAAACTCATATTACGACCCAGCGGACCTACGCAAATTTGGCAACATCACAGAATGGAGCGAAGAACTCGGAAACAAATTCTTTGACTACTACGGAAAAGTCTTTGAAGAAGGGGCACTTTCTGCCCGTGAAAAATCCTTGATAGCGCTAGCCGTGGCCCATGTGGTCAAATGCCCGTATTGTATTGATGCTTATACCAAAGATGGCCTGCAACGAGGCATCACCAAAGAAGAAATGATGGAAGCCGTACACGCCGGAGCTGCCATAGAAAGTGGCGCTACCCTGGTCCACGGGGTCCAGATGATGAACAAGTACAACAAATTATCCATGTAAACCTATAACCATGGCGGAAAGCATTATGCCACAGCTTAAAAAAGCAGCAAAAAAATCCCTTAAGGCCCGTGAAAATGAACTGGCCCATACCGATCGGCAAATGGAAATCCTAAATGGAGAGCTATTTGCCGATGGGGAGCTACCCTATTTTAAGGATAAGATAGCTGAAATTGGCCATTCCCCCCTCCGACCCAAAGCGTTGGAGATTTTACAGATCAATGTAGGGTATATGTGCAACCAAGTCTGTGAGCACTGCCATGTGGATGCCGGACCGGACCGCAAGGAAATCATGACCCGTGAGACCATGGAACAGTGTTTGGAGGTCATCCGAAACACTGGGGCGCATACCTTGGACCTTACCGGTGGTGCCCCCGAAATGAATCCCAATTTTAGATGGTTTGTGGAAGAAGCTTCCAAAGCGGGCATAAAAGATTTTATTGTACGCTCCAATCTCACCATCATCCGGGCCAATAAAAAATACCATGACCTACCGGAGTTTTTCAAAAAACACAATGTACATGTAGTATCTTCCATGCCGCACTATACCCGGGGCAAAACGGACAAGCAGCGTGGGGATGGGGTATTCGATAAATCCATTGAGGCATTACAACAACTCAATGCCGTGGGCTATGGCATGCCAGACAGTGATTTGCGATTGGATTTGGTCTATAATCCCTCGGGGGCATTTCTGCCCAGTGACCAAGCGGCCATGGAGCGTGATTTTAAAAAGGCATTGAAGGAGGATTTCAATATTGAGTTCCACAATCTGTTCGCCATTACCAATCTGCCCATTTCCCGATTTTTGGATTACCTCATCGCTTCGGACAACTATGAGGATTATATGTATTCTTTGGTGGAGGCCTATAACCCTGCGGCTGTAGAAAATGTGATGTGCACCAATACCATTTCGGTGAGTTGGGATGGTTGGCTCTACGATTGCGACTTTAACCAGATGCTGGGCCTAAAGGTGGCCAGCAAGGTAAAGCACATCAAGGATTATAACGAGGAGGTGTTGAACGACCGCAACATTGTGATCTCGCAACATTGCTATGGCTGTACGGCCGGGGCGGGAAGCAGTTGCCAAGGGACGGTGGCTTAACTGCGAGTATTGCTGTTGAATTATGTTGCGTATTGATCAGTTGCCTTTGTCTTTGATTAAAAACTGCATGATCTGTATCATTTCCACCGCATAATTGATTTCGATGTCCAATTCATTATTGCCATCGTAAGCTATTTGTATTTCTTCACCTTCCTTTGCTGGGCCTATGGCCAGTTCGGTTCCATCAATGTCCCACGAATAGTTGCCTTGCTTTTCCGTAAACAGGTTTTTCAAATACGGCTTTTTTATGTACCCTTCACTTTCCCATATCTCTTGTGCAATTTTGGTGAAAACTCCAATGATTTCGATAGTGTCCATTTTGGTCAAAAGACATTTCCCTTCGTTGCAGTTGTTCAACGATACGTGTAAATGATCTCCACTCTTGAAAATGACCAAGTCTCCTTCTTTTACAAGCCAGTTATAAACCTCTTTACTCATCTTTATTGTTGTACTGTTTTGTTTCGTTTTCCATTTCAAGCGTTTTGAACATACACTGGAACAGGTCTAAAACTTCCAATTTTTGTTTTAACCCGTAATCCGTTTTATGCTTAGTATGGATCATTTCCGATTTTTGTTCAGCGTCGTACGCAAGTTGCAAATCCAAATGGTATTGTCGTCCAACAAAACATTTTTTGGCCCAAAGGTCTAATTCGTCATTGGTTCCGGTCAAGGCCTCTTTGATACTTTCCATTTCGGTTTCTTCCAAGTTGTAGTTGGAAAGTTGTGCCAACATATATAGAATCCCTTTCAGTTTATGGCTCCAGAACCAAAACCCGTATTCAATCTCTTCTTTCATCTTTAGTAATACGGTTTGCTTTTTATGGGAACCGCTGTGTTGTTCTCTATTTTATAGTACTCATAGCCATCATAGGTGGTATAGGGAGGGTACGGCAAGCACTTTATGTAGACCTCTTGGGTTTGAAAGTCCCTGTATGCTTGGACAGACTGGAACTTGGGGGGCAAAATGGTTTTTTTCTGTCCATCGGCGATTCCAAACCCATAAAAATCATCTGTCCGATCCACTCCACCGCCAAAGCCTATGGCCCAAATATGTTTGGAATACTTGTATTTTTTGATGAGATAAAATGTCCCTTCTTGTTGCTGGTTCAATACAGATAGTTCCTCACTGTTTTCTATATGGTCTGTCCCGATCAAGGATAGCCTTGGGTAGGGATTGCCAAAAAAGAAATATATGTCTCCCCCTATAAGGAGTATGACCAGTCCTACCAGTATCATTGCTGTTTTAAAACTTCGGTTCATTAATTTGATATCGATTGTAACACATCATCTTACACTTCACTTTTTGTTTTGATTACTTTTCATCATCCCTCTGCATAAGCCAAAGGGATATCTGGCCCCTTGTCCAATCCTTTGGAAAATGAGCTCCTTTTCTGTTGGTATAATGCTTCAGGTTTTCTTTGGCTTGATTAAGACAGTGGACAAAATCTTTGTTGTTTAGTTCATCAAAATCATCTGTTTGGATATACCATCCATCTATCAGTTCAAATATTCTGCCCACCAACCGGTTGTCTTTTCTTCGGTATATTTCAGATGAAGTAAACCCATCTTCGGGGCTGCCCAAAACCTGGAAATAATATGTGTCCATCTTAAATCAATGCTTTTCTATTCATAGTTTGCGTTGTCCCAAATCAGCAATCCCTCAATATTTTCTATGTTGAGTCCTTTTTCTTCATTGATTTTGTTGAGACGCTGCCCAAAGTTTTTAAGCTCCTTCTTGGCCACTTCCACTGCTTTTTTTAGTTCTTTTCCATCAACACATAATTTCAAGCGGGGCGGATTAGGTTGGAACGCTTCATCGAGCTCCCCAACCGAAAAATCAAAAGTGATCTTGCCTTCCTTAAAAGAAACTTGCGGTGCAGGGTGTCCTTCGCAGTATGAGTTTTCCTCCATGGCAATCCGTTCCCAATACCAGATATCGCTTAGTTCTCCGCAACACTGCGGAAAAAATTGATCTTGATGGCCAACCCGTAAAACATACCCGCCAAAAAACGAACACATTTGCCCTCTTTCAAAAATTCCTTCCCGCATTTCCTGTGTATGGTCCAGTATAAGCTTGGTGAGGTTTTCCCCTGAAACATCGGAAAGTTTGTAAAAAAACAACCCTTTTTTATAGGGCTTTAGCCCTGCCTTTTTATGGCACTCATTATTATATTGTTCCCACATTTCGGGGTTCTTATCGCTAGGGATTTCTATTTCTTGATCACCACAACCAATTTCTAGGACCGGTATCAATTCAAGTGACATCCCTCTGATTTTTTATGATGATCCATGAACAAATGCTCTAAAAAAGTTTGAGGCCAATAACACATTCCATTTGGTGATGGAAGCCCATGTTTTTTTGACCCCCTGGACTAAAATTCAGCCTTAACTTGGAGTTCCCATTTTTACATGGTCTGGCTCCTGTATTTGTTGCCAAGACTTTCTTATCCTCCAACATTTGATCAAGTATGGAACAAGAAAAAGGATTTCAAAGCGAAGGTTCATTTGCCAAATCCCATCAACCAAAGCAAAAACTGGCTTAACGATCATCATTATAATGCAAACTATTATTCCAACCACAGCATCTATCAACCCCAATTTGATCGCCGGTTTTTTTTCGGTCCACATGGCAAAAGCTGTATACCCTTTAAAAATTATCAGTGTGCTGATGAAAATCCCCAATAGTGAGAACCGCTCAAAGGTCTGCATTCCATAAATTGAGCTTTCCGAGACAAACCAAAAGTGTATTGGCGAGCCTATTGCCTCTAAAAGCACTACAACTATTCCAGATGCCCCAGTGAACATAAAAATCCAAATAAATACTTTCATCCACCATGGGAGCAACTTTCTTCTTCTCCCGGTGATTTTGTTTTCTGTATTTCCATTCATGATTATCAAGTATTAGTAGACTTATTGTTGGTCACTGCATTTAAGCGTCCAAAACATAAAGTTGATGAATCCCTGTAATAAAATTTGTGCAGACTTGATCAATGCCCCTTGGCAATTGACCAATGTGGTTTATGGGTTGATCTTTTCTTGACCGCTTTGCAACAATACTTCAACTTGGATCAAAGCATTATTGACATGGATACCATCTTTAAATGTCCTTAAGTACCAACCCTTGCCCCTATAATTTCCCCATGTTTTTTCTTTCATGCTACTTCTTGTGTATGCCAAAGAAGGGCCAAGTCTATACGACAACTTCGGTTCTATTCCTTCATCATTGATCCATTCCACTCCTATACAGATTCCATTTTTTGGGAAAACAATGTTCTTCTCCAACAAATTGATATTGAACTTCTGTTTTTTGTTTTTTGGGTCAATGATCAAGTTTCTTTTGTGAATTTCAACACCAGGTCTATGCTCAATGGGGTCGTAAGTATAAAATTTGATGTTTAACTTGGAGGTATAATCGGCCTTTTTGGTCTTTTTTAGGAACAGGGTCAAAGATTTCATTTTGCCCATTGTGTTGTAGGGGTTTTCAATAAGGGTTGACACCTCATCCCCAAAAAAAGAAGTGAAGGTAATATGGTCTTCTTTTGTATAACCAAGTTCTACTTTTTGGTTGTAGAATGTAGGGGTATTGGCCACCACAACTTCCTCTAGGTCCGTGCTCCTCCCGTTTAGATAAATTTGATTATTGGAATCGAATTTTATTTTATCCAGAGGAATTACCTTGCTCTCGTACCCCAATGAAGATATTTTTATTGAATCTCCTTTTGATATAGTTTTCAGAATCAATTCAAATTTTCCATCTTTATCAGACGAAACCCCAAGTCTTTTATGCAGTACCACAAGGTTTGAATACGGAACAGCTTCACCTGTAGAAGCGTCCAATATCCTTCCTTTGAACATCAATTCTTGGGAAAACCCAATGCCCCCAATGAGAATCATTAAAAATGAAACAGCCTTTTTCACTACAGGTATATCGTTGCTTCCACATTGATCAGTGGAATGGCCTTTTTATGGTTTCTATATTGGAAAACCCCATTTTTCCAACCAACATTGTGATAATTTGTCCATGTTTTCAATTGCTTCCCATCAGAATATGAATATCTAAGAAGAGGACCTATTTTGTCATTTTTTTGAAAATTTTCTTCGCCATTAATAAATTCAACGCCAACACAAATACCCTCTTTTGGGATTGTTATGTTTTTGTTTGATACATTCACCTTCAATGTATAATTGCTGTTTTTGGGAGCTATGATCATGCTCTCATTGAGCAAGGATTTTCCAGGTCTATCATTAATTGGGTCATATTCATAAATTTTAACCCTTATATCAGCTATTTGTTTGGTTTTTTTGCGCTTTTTTAGTTTTACAATGATAGATTCGAGCTCTACCGATCGATCGTAACGGTTCTCTATAAAAGAGCAGTATTCAAGCCCTATAAGCGGAGAAACCCCTATATTTCCTTCTTTTTCCGGGCCAAGGAGCACTTTTGTTGGTCGGAGTTTGGTCCCGGGAACGACCACAACCTCTTGCAAATCAAAAATGGCTTTATCCAAGCTATAATTATATGTGCCACCATCTTTTATTATCTTGACCGGAATCTTTTCGGATCTATGGCCAATCGAAGATATTATCATGGTATCATGCTCCACTTGGGACAGATAGATTTGAAAAAAACCTTTTGTATCCGAGTATGTGCCTGTTCTTGCCTTTTGAAAAACTACGTTGGCGTATGGAATAGGTTCATTTGTATCCTTGCTTAAGATGTGGCCACTTATCAATTGTGCATGACAATACCCATTCAGAAAAAAAAGGAAACATGCTGTTGCTTTTAGCATACCCTAGATTCTTTATTTCTCATTTTCAAGTTTCTGAAATCCCCGTGACACTATATTAAAGGTTCGAATTGTTTATAAAAATTCTTTGTTAGATTGATGAATGGCCCATATGGCCCAACGGATACACCATATCAATTGACGAACGTCTCCCATATTTTTCTTTTTCATCCCCAAAAACCATCCTCTAAACCGACCCATCGGTCTGGTTTCTTTTTTTAGCATCCGGTTTTTTATCGGTTTTTGAACACTTCACCGATTTTTCGCACAGCTACATCTTTAATTCTTTGGCAGGGGCACATTCCAAGGAATCTTTGTAACCGACCAAACAGTCTAAACCCAAATCTTATGCAAATGACCCTCAAACGAAGAGAAACCATGCACCGCCTGTGTGGAAAAGGCCTTGAAATCTTTAATGAAAAAGGCTATTACAACACCAGTTTGGATGACATCCTTAACGAACTGTCCCTTTCCAAAGGTGCCTTTTACCATCATTTTAAATCCAAGGAAGACTACTTCATCAACATTGTACAAAACTTGATCGTGCAGAAGGTATATGCCTTATTGGTAGAACCCTTGAACCATTGTGAAGATCCATTGCCCGCCATTTTGGAGAGCTTGGAAAATGCCTTGGAACCTGGCAAAAAGAACGAGATGGCCTATGGTTTTATGCTGAATGATTTCTTGACCGAGTTCAACAAGCGCAACGAAGAAATCAGCAGTCACCTAAAAAGTATCCTGAGCGTGTGGGAAGTAAATCTGGTATCTGTCCTGAAAAGGGGAAAAGTGGATGGCCATATTGCCCGCCATGTAGATTGTGAAGGTGCCGCCACCTATATTATTGCATCCTTTTTGGGCATGCGCTCCCTTATGATGGATTCCACCAACGGCCAGTTAAAATATCAGTACATTCAGCAGTTGAAGCAGTACTTCAATGCCATAGCGGCGCATAAAGCAGCTGCCTAGGCTTCCAGAATCTGCAATAACCTGTCCACAACATCTTGAGGTTTTATGGTTTCCATTACGGATTCGTACCCTTTGGGTACTTTGTTCCCATACACCGAGGTGGGTATCAGCGGATATCGCTCCCGGTCTGCCAAAAGCGCATGTTCCATAGGCTGGTTAAAAGGATAAAATCCGGCATAGGGGTGGGTAACTCCCCAGAGGGTCACTACGGGAATGCCGTAATTGGTCGCCAAGTGGGCATTGCCGCTATCCATGGACAGCATCACATCCAAATTGGAAATGAGTTCCAATTCTTCCGACAGATTTAATTTTCCGGCCATATTCAAGGTATTGGTGAATGAGTTTGCCAATTCCTGTAATTTTTCCACCTCCATGGCTCCCCCGCCAAAAAGGAGTATTTTATACCTATTGGTTTTATCGAGTTGTTGAATTACTTCCTTCGTGAGGTGCAAAGGGTACATCTTGCCTTCGTGCGCCGCAAAGGGAGCAATCCCCAGCCATTTCTTGGTGTCTTGCTGCACCAGTCCCAAAACCTTTTCTGAAAGTTGCAAGCGCTCCTCTGGCCGTGTTTTGGAAAGATCAATGGCAAAACCCAGTTTTTCAAACACATCGGCATACCGCTGGTGGGTTGTTTTTAATGATTTAAAGATCTTGTTCTTGGAACGAGTAAGTGCCTTTTTTTCAGCCCGTCCTTTATCTATCTGAACAAACGGAATTCCTTCAAGGGCAAAATATTTCTTCAAAACCCTGCTCCGCAACACATTGTGCAGATCGGCCACGGCCTCAAATTTTAGCGGTTTCAATTCTTGGTACAACCGCCATAAACCCATGAGTCCCTTGTGTTTCTTTTTCACATCGGCTTCATAGACTTCCACTCGTTCCAAACCTGAGAAAATAGGCATGAATGCCTTTTTGGTAAGAACGGTGATCTGCAATTGCGGATTCTTGTCGGTCAGGAAACGGAGTATGGGAACGGTCATGGCCACATCTCCCATGGCGGACAGACGGACAACAAGGATTCGGGTGTATTTACCCTTTTTGTCCACGGAGCACCGGATTGAGTTCCTCATCGTTGTACATCTTCATCTGTTTGTAGACTTTCATGTACTTGTTCCCCGCTTCAATATCAGTCAATAACTGATCAATGGCGATAGATAGGTCTTTTCTTTGTTCCAGGAGTACGCCAAGCTTTTCGCTACATTTTTTGATATGCTCTGGAGAAGCATCGGTTCGGTTGGCCTCCTCTTGCATATGGTAGATCTTTAAGGCCAAAATGGAAAGCCGGTCTATGGCCCATGCAGGACTTTCTGTGTTGATCGTGGCATTTTCATCAACTTGTACCGATTGGTATTTGTTCAAAAAGTAGCTGTCAATATATTCCACTAAATCTGTTCGGTCCTGATTGCTCGCATCTATCTTGCGTTTCAGGTCCAAGGCGGCCACGGGGTCAATTCCCGGGTCCCTGATGATGTCCTCATAATGCCATTGTACGGTATCTATCCAGTTTTTCCGATAGAGCAAATGCTCCACTTTATCCTTTGGATAAGGATTGATGAACTCTTGATAAACATCATCCTTGATATGGTAGGTATCTATACTTTCCTGAAAAATTGTAAAGGCAAAATCACTGAACATGGACCATCATATTTTGGGCAAAGATATTGGTTTATGGCTTACCAATTCAGCTGAAAACCAAAAAGCACTATGGGAACCACTATACAAAGGGCCAAAACAGCTTCTTTGAGTTTAGCCCTTCTGATGGACTCCATATAATTGGCCATGAAGACTGCGGCCGGGAAAATCGTAAAAAGAACAACGGGATTTTCCCCTTCTGCAAACCAGCCTATGACCAACCCTAAAACAAAAGCCAGAAAAACCACCCGCAGCTGAACCAATTTTCCGCCGCCCGTTTTTCTCATTTTTAAAAATACCACAAAGACCGTCAACAAAATCAGAAGAACATAGATAAGTGTTTTTACACCGATGTTTCCCAATGTTGAAAGAGAAACGGTTTCCAAGGAAAAACGATAATGGTCCCAAAGAAAATTCATTGAACCGGATATCCGCAACAGCGCAAACATAAGAATGAAAACAGTACCCATGCCCATAAAAGGAATCAACCAATTTTTGAAATTCTTGCGATCATATATATTAATGACCACAAATACAATCAATAAAAAAGCTAGGGCCCATTCATAAAAAAAGCTTGCAATGCAAATCAGCAAGGAAGCATCAAAAATTTTGTGCTTTACGTTTTTGATGGATTTAATGGACAACAGTCTCCAAATGGCCAAAAGAATGAAAAAGTTGGCAAAAATGATGTTCTCTTGGTCAAAAGTCCCGGGAAAGGCTCCCAAAAGCAACACAAAAAATAGCTTGGTATACGAATTCGAATCGGTAATCTTTTCCATATGGACAACCTGGCCTATGGCAAATACCATTAGAAGTAAGGTTAAGAGAACCAGCAACTCAAAGGGAATTTCCTTGCCGATTGGACTTGGGTCCAATGCAAAAAAACCGTTCAGAAAGTAAAAAAGGACCAAAAAAACAGATAGGACAATGTAATTTATGGGTTTTGTTTTGCCGAAAAAGCTTGAAATCATCCTTTCTTTTGCTACTTTTGTACAGTAAATATAGCCAAGATGAGCAAGTTTTTTTACGGTATAGAAGACTTATTTGTAAACCACCTTTTTGCCCCCTACGATTTCTTTCGCTTTATGCACAGCTGGTGGGGAGCCAATTCCATCAATTGGATTTTCTTCGTCATCGGTTTTATCGCCATGATTTATTGGATGAAGCAGTTGAAAATCTTCAACGACAATGGCGAGGAAGATAAGAGCATAAGCTCCCATTCTTACCTATAGGTCAAACCCTAGATCTTTTCTGTAGTACATCCCATCAAAATTGAGCTTTTCCATGTTTTGATAGGATTTCTGCAATGCTTCCCTAAAATCGTTCCCAAAGGAGGTGATGGCAATGACACGCCCTCCATTGGTGACCACTTTTCCATTGGCCAGTTTGGTCCCAGCATGGAATACGATCGAATCATAGATGTTTTCAGTTCCACTGATTTCCTTGCCTTTTTCGTAAGCCTCGGGATATCCCCCAGAAACGGCCATAACTGTTGTAGCCGCCCTTTCATCAATCTGTAGGTCAATCTGGTCCAACGTTCCATTGGCCATGGCCGAAAGCACTTCAACCAAATCGCTTTTAAGACGGGGTATAACGACTTCGGTTTCTGGATCTCCCATCCGTACATTGTACTCAATGACCTTGGGCTGATCACCCACCTTGATCAATCCGATAAAGATGAATCCCACATAAGGCAGATTGTCTTTTTTAAGCCCCTCTACGGTAGGTTTTACAATTTGACGCTCAATCTTGTCCATAAAGGCCGAATCGGCAAATGGAACCGGGGAAATGGCGCCCATGCCGCCTGTATTCAATCCGGTGTCCCCTTCCCCAATACGTTTATAGTCTTTTGCTGTGGGGAGAATTTTGTAGTTGCTACCGTCTGTGAGCACAAAACAACTGAGCTCTATACCATCTAAAAACTCTTCGATTACAACCGTCGCACTCGCATTTCCAAATTTGGAATCGAGCAACATGGATTTTAGTTCATCCTTGGCTTCTTGCAAATCCTGGAGAATCAATACGCCCTTTCCTGCCGCCAGACCATCTGCTTTAAGCACATACGGTGGGTTTAAGGTTTCCAAAAAGGCATAGCCTTCTTCCAAGGAATCACCGGTAAAACTCTGATACGCTGCCGTGGGAATATTGTGCCGCATCATGAACTCTTTGGCAAACTCCTTACTGCCCTCCAAAGCGGCCGCCGCTTTTTGTGGCCCGATAACGGGAACCTGCTTGAGTAATGAATCTTTTAGAAAATAGTCATGAACTCCATTCACCAATGGGTCTTCTGGTCCAACAACTACCAAGTTGACACTTTCTTTCAGCACTAATTCCTTGATAGCGGCAAAGTCGTTTACCCCAACCTCAACGTTCGTGGCAATTTTGGCCGTACCGGCATTTCCCGGTGCGACAAATAGCTTGGTTGTTTTTGGGCTTTGTGAAATTTTAAGGGCAATGGCATGCTCTCTTCCACCAGACCCCAGGACCAAAATGTTCATGATAAAAAGTTTCGGCAAAAATAACCTAATTCAAATTGAATTTAAGGGTTATTGGAAAATGATCTACAACTTACTGTTCGACACGAATTTCATGAATTTCCACTACTTCAATATTGAGATAAACCCAGTAGATTTCTCAGTCGCTGTACTTTTTCTATACGACAATTGGCCAATGGTGTTACGGCAAAAACTCCCTGTGCGATTCCCACAGTTGGTCATGTGGAAGTGATTTAAAGTACTCAAATACCTTTTTAAGCCCTTCTGAGCGGTGTACTTTGGGCTCCCAATCCAAAATTTCCTTGGCCCGGGATATATCGGGTTGTCGTTGCAAGGGATCGTCTTGTGGCAAGGGTTTGAATATGATCTTTTGATCGGTCCCGGTAAGTTTGATGATTTCCTCTGCAAATTCCAGAATAGTGGTCTCATCTGGGTTTCCTATGTTGATGGGCTCTACATAATCACTCATCAACAAGCGGTAGATTCCTTCTACTTGGTCATCAATATAGGTGAACGAACGTGTTTGGGATCCATCGCCAAAAACCGTTAGGTCTTCCCCCCGTAAGGCCTGGCCCATAAAAGCGGGCACCACCCGGCCGTCGTTCAACCGCATTCGGGAACCATAGGTATTAAAAATCCGCACAATACGGGTGTCCAATCCATGATGTCTGTGATAGGCCATGGTTATGGACTCCATAAAGCGTTTGGCCTCATCATATACCCCTCTGGGACCTATGGGACTTACATTACCATAATAGTCCTCATTTTGGGGGTGCACCAAGGGGTCTCCGTACACCTCTGAGGTGGAAGCTACCAAAACCCTTGCCTTATGGTCCCTTGCCAAACCCAAAAGGTTCAATGTACCCAAAGAGCCCACTTTCAAGGTTTCAATGGGTATCTTTAAATAGTCAATAGGGCTTGCAGGCGAAGCAAAATGGAGGATATAGTCCATTCTCCCCGGGACATGGACAAATTTGGACACATCGTGATGGAAAAACTCAAACCGTTTCAGATGGAACAGGTGTTCAATGTTCTTCATGTCTCCTGTAATAAGGTTGTCCATGCCAATGACGTGGTGGCCTTCGGCAATAAATCTATCGCAAAGGTGTGAACCTAGGAATCCGGCTGCTCCGGTGATAAGGGTTTTTTTCAATTTTTCTTTTCTTTCTTTTTTGTTACAGATTCCTTTTTCCCTTTTAAAGCATCAATCTTACGCCGTAACAAAATTTTCTGCTTTAAAGTGGTAAAGTTGTAATTATACTTGAAGAAAATGTAAGCCAATAGTATGACCACACTGACAAGCATGATCACCATTCCCAAATTTTTGGCCTTGCTTCCCAATATGATGAATAAAACAACAAAAAGAATGTTAAAACACCCTATAATAAAACTCGCCTGTTTATGGGACAAACCCCAAAAATCTATAAGAACATGATGTACGTGGTTTCTATCAGGTGAAAAAGGGCCTCTCTTGTTAGCTATTCTAATAGTGAAAACACGGGCCGTGTCAAAAAGGGGGACAATCAGAATGCTTATGGCAATGAGCGGAGCATTTTCCAATAAAAAAGGAAGCTCTCCATATGCTGTAGGTTCCAAAGCCAAAAACTTTAACGTTAATATGCTTATAATAAACCCAACAATCAAAGAACCTGTATCTCCCATGAAAATCTTTTTACTTGAGGAAACGTTGAACCCAAAAAATGACATTAAACTGGCATTCATTGTAATGGCCAAAAGCGCAAAAAAATATTCATTTGACAGGTAAAAGATAGTGGTATAGATAACCATGATCACAATTCCAACCACCGAAGCCAATCCGTCTATTCCATCAATTAAATTATAAGAATTAATTATGGTCAGCATTAAAAACCCCGCAATCACTATATAAAGATAGTAGGGTATCTCATAGATATTAAGAAAGCCGTTTAGGGATTCTATCCCGAAGCTATCATTGACTAATACAAAGGATATTGCCAAGACCTGAGCTATAAGTTTTGATCCAGGGGAAAGCACAACCATATCATCCTTTAGACCTACAATAAATAAGATGGTAAGGCCCGGTATAATGTACATGTATTCCAAATGCTCTGCCTTTCCTTTTATAAAAAACAATGCGAAGATGAGTGTATAAAAAAATGAAATTCCCCCCAAGGTGGGGGTCCTGTCTTTATGGGAACTTCTTGAGTTTGGATTATCCATTAAACGCTTATATTCGACAACACCGATAATCTTTGGGATTGTTAAATAAGTAAGCAGAAAGGCTCCTATAAATAATGATATGGCAGTTTCTAAAAAAAACAAATTTGAACTTTTGGTTTTAGATGACTAACAATTTTTTGTCCTAGTAAATATAAAGTAAAGGTTCCTTGCTATTATCATTTCCTGATAAAAGCCAACATTTGATCAGCCAGTTCTTTTCTGTCGATCAAGTTTTTCACCTCTTTTGAGCCATTGCCCCAAAAATCATTCTTTTTATCCAGCATTTGATCTACAGCATGAATAAAACTTTCTTCGTTTTCCGGTTCAAAACAAACACCCAGTCCATTGGACCCAACGAACTCCTCCGCCTCTCCTTCAACACCAAGCAATATTGGAATTCCCATGGCAACAAGCTCATTGATCTTTGAAGGTAGTGCTCCCATAAAAACTGGGGATTTAATCAAGTTTACCAACCCGGCATCTAGAATGGACAAATATTCTTTTACTTCATTTTTTGGAACTGGTTCCAAAAATGTCACATTACTCAATTGTAATTCTTTTTGCAGTCTTAAAAGATTGGGTTTTTCTGCTCCAGAGCCTACAAACAGAAAATGTACTTTATCTGATTTTAATTTTGCCGCACATTCCAAAATAAACGCAAGGCCATGTGCAAGGCCATGGGTCCCCACATAACCAATAATATATTTGTTGGCGAGTCCCAGTCTGGAAATCAGTTCCCGGTTTTTGGGAAGTGGTTGAAATTCATCAAAATCCGCACCGTTGCGTATTACTTTAATCTTTGTGTCAGCAATCCTATGTTTTGTTTGGATTTCCTGTTTCATATAATTGGTTACAGTAACCAATTTCCATGCACTTTTATAGAGTCTATGCTCAATAAGTTCAAAGAAACGGATAAATATATTATCGTTCATTACACCTACCACCTTAAGTGATTCTGGCCACAAATCCCTTACCTCCATTATCCATTTCCTTCTTTTCCAAAATGCCAGCCATTTTCCAGAAATCGCGGTAAAAAATTGTGGGGATGTTGCAATGATCAAATCTGTTTTTATAAAAAGACCTGCAACAAAGGATGAAATCATAAAACTACAGAAGTCCAAAACACGTTTCACAAATCCTTTGTTCTCCGCCATAAAAGACCAAACCCTAATGACACGAATGCCCTCAATAAATTCTACCTGATAGAGTTTGTTTTTGTATCCCTCATATACCTTTCCATGGGGAAAATTAGGGAAACATGATATTACCGTTACCTCCACACCTTGTTTGACCCACTCTCTACAATGTTCAAAAGTCCTATAGGCAGGTGCATTGGTCTCAGGAATGAAATTATCCGAAAGAAAAAGAATCTTCATTACTTCTCGTATACCAATAATTGCTCTACTATAATCTGCCCTGTATTTCCTTCACCATAAAGATTAATGTCAAATTCAATCTTCTTTTCATCAATCTTCTTGAAAGCCCTTACTATTTGATCCTTGTCCGAACCGGTCAAGAAATTCACATTGTGCTGTATCAACTCAACCCATTCGGTTTCCTCTCTGACGGTAATGCACGGTTTCTTAAAAAAGAACGCCTCCTTTTGCAATCCTCCACTATCGGTAACAACACAACTACAATTGGATAAGAGCCATATCATTTCAAAATAGCCAACCGGTTCTATTATTTGTATATCTTTTGAGGAAGTAATGTTAAATTGCTCCATTTTCTTTATAGTTCTAGGGTGTAGCGGCAAAACTACACTCTGTTCTGAGGCAATCTCGGACAATGCCTCAAATATGGAGGCAAGCTTTGTTCCATCGTCTGTGTTTTCTTGTCGATGAATCGTGGAGAGCACAAATTTTTGATTATCATCAATGCTTTGCGGCTTTACCACCTGTTTACTATAATACATCGCCGCATCGTACATGACATCACCACATTGTACTATTGAGTTTGTTAATTTATTAAACCCTTCTTCTTTAAGATTAAAAACCGCCGTTTCCGTTGGGCAAAAGAGCAAATCACTGATTCTATCCGTTAAGACCCTGTTGATTTCTTCCGGCATACGCATATTAAATGAGCGCAGTCCCGCCTCAACATGGGCAACTTTTATATGCATTTTCTTGGCTGCCAGGGCTCCTGCCAATGTTGAGTTGGTGTCACCGTATACGAGTACCCAGTCAGGGTTCTCGTTTTGTAAAACCTCTTCTATTTTGGACAACATCATCCCCGTCATTGCACCATGCGAAAGATTGTTGATCTTTAAATTATATTGGGGTCTTGGTATGTCCATTTGATTAAAAAAGACATCGCTCATGTTCTCATCAAAATGCTGCCCCGTATGTACAATGACCTCTTCTATCTCTAACCTGCCCGCCTTTCCATTGTATTCACTTATGGCCCTACTGAGCACTGCGGCCTTAACAAATTGAGGCCTTGCCCCTACTATTGTTACTATTTTCATTATTGGCTATTTGTGTTTTTACAATACTGGAACAGCATTGTACGATTTTCCATAACACCCTTAAGAAATGCTTGAAGCATTTTTTTGTTTGTCGAGGCAAAAATAGGAATTAAAAACATGTCCTTTTAATATCAATGAATTTAACAAGACGAACCTTATTGAACCCCAAAGCTTTTCTGTACACTTTACGGTTTTCAAATTTGATTTTATTTATAGGTTTCCGTTATTTGCGTTATCTTATTGTTAATTCATTTTTAAAAAACCTTTAAATGACTGATTTAATCAATCAATTTGACCTTGGCGCAAGTGATACTTTTTCATTGACCAGTTACATCTTAAACATTGTTCTATGTATTCTATTGCTATTCTTTCTTTCGGTTGTTTATGTAAAGTACGGCAGATCTTTGTCCAATAGGTCCCATCTTTCCAAGGTTCTCATTTTGGTTGGGGTAACAACCTTTATTATCATAAGCATTGTAAAATCCTCTTTGGCACTTTCCTTGGGGCTTGTTGGTGCATTATCAATTATTAGGTTTAGAACTGCTATTAAAGAGCCTGAGGAGTTGGGGTATTTTTTTATCGCCATTGCCATAGGGCTGGGGTTTGGTGCAAACCAACCGTTTCCAACCGTTATAGGCATGGCTTTTGTATTTCTAGTGGTTGTATTGTCAAACAGGAAAAAGACGATGCAAGATCTAGGTCAAAATTTGATTGTCAGTTTAAGTGGTATAAATGCAGATATCGACCTGAAAGATCTACAATCAAAAATCTTGAATATAGTTTCCCAAAACTCTACAAGGACCGAGTTGGTACGGCTAAACATCAACGAATCCGGCTTGGATTGCAATTTTTTGATCGTTCTAAGTGATTACGAAAGTGTAAACAAGATAACCGATGGACTCTTGGGGCTGAACAAAAACATTTCCATGACATTTATTGATAGTCAAAATATGACCATATAAACCATAACCATGCTAATAAGTTCAAAAAAAACAGGTTCTTACAAGATAACGATTTTGAGCGCATTGGTTTTGACGGCCATTCTACTCCTTTTAAGTGCTTCTTCAAAAAACTGGGAAGGAGATTTATTCGGGAAATCTAATTCGAACGAACCAAACAGTTCCGTTGAAACTCCCACCCTGATAAAGCCGGGTCCACATTTGGACGATCAACTTGTTTCCGGCGAAAACCGTATTTTCCAAAAAGATAATCTTTCCTTGTTTTTAAACAATGAGCTCGGCATTCCGACCTTGTTCGTTGTTTATTCAGATTCATTGAGTCAAACACAAAAGAACAGCAGGTTCCTTGCTTTTCTTTATTTAAAGAACTTGGAAAAGTGGAAAGCTGCCAACAATAAAACCGATTATATTCTTTTGGCCAAAGAGACTTTGAATCCAATCACCAAACAGTTGGGCAACAGATTGTACCATGTATTCAAATTTCAATTGGAACACCCGTATTTTGCTATTGACAACCTTAAGGAGCTAAGGTTTGTACGCCATACACGAGAATTTGGCAAATCCGAAGAGGCAATCATCAATCTTCAGGAAATAGGATATTCATATCCGAATCCAACCCGAAACACTTTAAAAAAATTTCAAATTTTTTTAAAGGCCAAGGATTTTGAAGCCATCTCCGACAAGCGGAATCAAGCGCTTGAATCTGGGTTTCTGATTACAACTGATGATGATTTAGTCAAGGGTAAAGTTTCTGCTGATGGCAAAACAGAGATTCCGGTTGAAATGCGGTTAAAGGGTGATCTTACCGATCATCTGATAGATCCTTCCAAATGGTCCTACCGAATAGTCCCAAAAGGCGAGGAAACCGTTTTTGGCATTCGCAAATTATCCATTCAACATCCAAAATCACGAAACTTTATTTGGGAATGGCTCTTCAATAAAGTCGTAAAGGACAATGATCTTACCGGTCTACGGTATGATTTTCTAAATGTGGAATTGAGAGTGACAGACATCGATTCGACCATCCCCATGGGAATCATGGCCATGGAAGAGAGTTTCGATAAAATATTGATCGAGAACAATAAAAGGCGGGAAGGACTTATTTTGGCCCTTGACGAATCCATGTACTGGTCCGAAAGAAAACAAGTGAAAGATCTAGCTCTGGAATATCCCAAAGATGCAGATGTAAAGAAGAGGGAAGATTTACCGGTAAAAGTTTATAATGAGAACAAAGTCCTTTCCTCTCCGGTACTATCCGAGCAGTTTAAAATAGCCAAAAATTTGGTTGTTGGGCTAAGGAATGGTGAGCTGACCCTTTCTGAAGCCTTCGATGTAGATAAATTGACCTTGTATATTGCCCTTTCCAATCTTTTTGGAGGGCATCACGGATTGCATACCGAAAACATAAGGATTTACTATAATCCTGTTACAAACAAACTTGAACCCATCTCTTTCGATTCCAATTCTGGCCATGAGATAACTTCCCTAAGGGCCTACCCCATCGGTGTCCACGATCAAGGATTCAAGGAAAAGCTTATGGAAAAATATGTGCTAGTGTCTTCTCCAGAATTTATCAATGGGTTTATGGACAAGTATTTTCAAGAGTTAAACGACCTATACTTTGAATTATCGGGTGAATTTCCAGAAGCATCCCTGGATTATACCATCTTACAACACAACGCCAATCTGATTAAAAAGAAAATACAGCCAAACACTATTGTTGGCGCCTCGTTGATTCAGCATAATCAAAATCAGATGACCCTTGAAATAAGGAACTTTGCTGAATTCCCTGTCGTAGTCGATGGATTGGTCCTTCAAAATGGCAAGTCCCTAAATCAGACCCCCTTTGAGCAACTGATCATAGACTCCAACGACACCATTGATTTTAGTTATAGATTAAAAGATGCCTTTAACAATGCTTTTGTCTCCAAAAAAAATAAAGAAGGTGGTTTCAGATATCCAAAAGATTTAAAGAAAATTCAACTAAAATATCACCTGCTTGGTTCAACAACCCATACACTGAGTCCCATATTTCCATACGCCTCGCGATTTGATGAAGATGTCGTTGCAAATAATCAGCTAAAAAGCAACATTCGTGAGTTTGGGTTTATCTTGATAGACGAAGACGAGAAAACTATCGTGCTCAAATCTGGAAATTATGTATTGGACAAAGTTTTGCATATCCCAGAAAATTACAGGGTAGAAATTGAAGCTGGATTCAACCTTGATTTGGTCGATAACGCCTCGGTCATTTCATATTCACCAATATTTTTCAATGGTACGGCCTCAAATCCCATAAACATATATTCAGATGATGGTTCCGGTGGGGGAGTATTTGTTTCATCGACCAGCGTGCCCTCTATTGTACAACATGTTAACTTCACAAATCTTTCAGTGCCCCAAATGGCTTCTTGGTCTCTCTCGGGGGCAGTTAATTTTAATGAAGCGCAGGTACAAATCAAAAATTGTGTTTTCAAAAAAAACCGATCAGAGGATGCCTTGAATATCATCCGCTCAAAATTCGAAATTGATTCCATAGCGTTTGTAGAGACTTTTTCCGATTCCTTTGATGGCGATTTTGTTGAAGGAAGTATTTCAAACTCGACCTTTACCAACTCTGGGAACGACGGCATTGATGTATCCGGCTCTACTATTGAAATAAGCAATATTTATATAGAAAATCCGGCTGACAAAGGAGTAAGTGCAGGTGAAGGAAGTACCATTACAGGACGCAACGTAACCGTAATTGGTGGTGAAATAGGCATGGTAAGTAAAGACTTGTCCAGGATTACCCTGACCGATGTACTCATAGAAAATACCCGATTGGCCATTTCTTGTTTTCAAAAGAAAAGTGAGTTTGGTCCAGGCATAATCGATCTTAATAAGGTCCAATTCAGGGGTAATGAGGTTTTTCATCTAGTTGAGGCCACATCCGAGTTAATCATTGACAATGTTTTGGTCAAGGACAAATCAGAAAAGGTAATTGACAAAATGTATGGCAACCAGTATGGAAAAAGTAGTAGATAAGCCTGCCAATACCCCGTTGACCGGAACCAACCTAAGGTTTGAACGCAAGTTTGTTTTTCCCAAAGGCGATGCCAACAATATCATAAGAAGAATCCAACTCAACTCCTTTGGGTTCAGGGAGGTCTTTCACAGACGTAAAATAAACAACATTTATTTTGATGATTCAAATTACACCTTCTATAAACAAAATGTCGAAGGTGTTGCCAATAGAAAAAAAATAAGGTTGCGTTGGTATGGGGATACTACGTCAAAAATTGAAAGCCCCACCATCGAAATCAAAAAAAAAATAGGAGAGGTCGGTGACAAGGATTCGTTCAAAATAAATGGAGCTTCTACATTAAACCTTGACTTACTTAGTCCTTTTGATATATATCCCTTTCTCCTAGAGAGGGTTAAACAGAACAGGCCATTGTATGAAACCTTGCAGGTTTTGCACCCAACATTGCTGAACACCTATGAGCGTAGATATTTTTTATCTTTCTGTGGTCGCTTTAGAATAACCATTGATTACAATCAAAATTTCTATAATCCCAACTATCCCATTTTGCAAAACAGCAACACTCAAATTGGCGAGATAGTTGTGGAACTCAAGTATTCAACAGAGAATGATGGGGATGCCAGACAAGTATCGCAACAAATTGGTGCCAGACTTTCCAAAAATTCCAAATACGTTACTGGAATCAATTTATTGTACCATCATGTATAGTAAGAATGTACCACCCAAAACTTCACAATGAAAACATCATGTTCAAAGGTAATAAGGGCCTGTTTGTGGGGGATTTTTCTCTCATGGATGGTATTGGCCTGTAATGGTCCAAAAATGTTTTACAGCCTGCCTACATTCGTTTCTGAGGGAACTTTTAATGCTGTGATCGAAATTCCAGCTGGCACCAACAAAAAAATTGAATATGATGAAAAGGGCAAAATATTTAGGGTGGATGAACAGAATGGCAAGGAGAGAGTCATTGACTTTCTGCCATACCCAGCCAACTATGGCTTCATTCCCTCCACCTTATCCGACACACTGACAGGTGGGGATGGGGATGCCTTGGATGTCTTGGTCTTGGCCGAAGCCTTAGAAACAGGGACCGTAATAGAATGCATTCCAGTTGGGGTACTTAAGCTCATGGATGATGGGGAAGAAGACTATAAAATTATTGCAATACCTTTAAAAAACAAAAAGCGGGTGATCGATGCCCAGAATTTTGCACAGTTATCCAAAAACTACCCTGCCATAATGGAAATTATCGAGCTCTGGTTCTTAAATTATAACAAGGATGACCTTGCCAAGGTAAAAGGATGGGGTGATGAAAAAGAGGCGTTAAAAGATATCCAGAGCCAATTAAAAGATTGACCATGAACAACCTTACCATATTAATGCTGTTTATGATTGCGGCCCTTGGCGGATGCAGCCATTCAAATGATGATGAAAGTAAAACCTACTCCTTCTTTGTCGCTGGCCATGTATATGGCAAACCGGGCGAAACAGAAACCAATATTGGTGTGCACCCTCCGTTTAAACAAAAATTGGAAATGATCAAAAACAATGCCGAAATAAAATTTGGGGTTTTCACCGGAGATATTGTTTTTGATGCCCTAAAGGAAAAGGAGTGGGATGAGGTTGACCAAGATATTGCTTTCATCAATAAAAAAGTATACTTTGCCCCGGGCAACCACGATGTTGGCAACGCCAAAAAAAAGGCCATCTTTACCCGAAGATATGGCCCTACTTATCAGAGTTTTATACAAGGAGAGGACTTGATCATAATCTTGGACCCCAATTTAAACGGATGGAGTATTAAAGGTGATCAATTGACTTGGCTAAAAGAGCAGCTCGATTCTAATAAAGATACCGTAAAGAATATCTTTGTCTTTTTTCATCAACTTTTATGGTGGACCCCAGAAAATGAGTTTAAAAGTTATAAACCCAATTCCACATCGGGCGGCAAGGAGGACAACAATTTTTTTACTGAGGTATATCCCTTGTTCAGCAACCTTGGCAAACCTATTTATATGTTTGCAGGAGACACAGGCGTATATGAAAAGGGTGTAATGTACCACAAAGACAACAACATTACTTTTATTGCCTCGGGAATGGGGGGCAGAATACAAGACAACTTTATTTTGGTGAATGTGAACAAATACGATTCTGTAAACTTTCAACTGGTGGCATTGAACGGTGATGAAATCAACGCGTTGGGGAAACTGGAAGATCACGTTTTGCCCTAAGCTAATATTAGGGCTTTTGCAGAAGTCAAAAAGCGATTACAGTTCTCTATAAAGAAGTTGAAGTTTTAACTCTTCATGCTCCCAATTAAAGACCTCTTCGATTGCTTTTCTGCCATTTGTCCCCTTCCTTTTTGCTTCTAATGGATTGGCCGTAATATAATTAATGGCTTCGACAATCTCCTCGCTGTTCTCTGGATTTACACAGATACCGCAATCATACCTCTCTACTATTCCCTTCCAAAGGGGATAATGCGAAGCGATCACAGGTATACTCGAGGACATATATTCGAATAGTTTATTGGGTTGGGCATTAATATGGTTTGGTACTGGTAAAAACGTAACTATACCTGCCATACTTTGGTTTAGAATTTCCTTCACTTTTTCCCGTGAAACGTTACCATGATAATTGACCTTTTCCCATCCTCCCTTACTGGTCAGTTCATCTTTATAAGAATTTGGAGATATCCCTCCGGCCAACTCAAGTTTTGCTTCCGTTTTTTTTAATGCTCCCACCACATAATCCAGGCCTCTTATCTTGGTTATTCCCCCAATATAACAGATGGCGTTCGGTTGTTTGGATACATTAGAGGCCTCTACATTGAACTCATTTAAAAATGGATAGTTGTTTATATTGACGCTGTTATTGTTGATTTTCAAAAACCGCTTGTTTATATAAGGTGTAGCAGTAACAATTGCATCATATTTTTTGCAGCAATAATCTTCATATTTTTCCAAAATGGCTGCTAAGGACTTTCTAATGTATTTTGGAAGGTAAGGCTTGCTCAATATCTGTCTCGGAAGGTCTTCATGGGAATCAAAAACAACCTTTTTCCCCAGTCGTTTTAATTTATTTCCTATGGGCAGCAGCTCCGCATCATGAAAATGGTAAATATCCGCATCAATTTCGATGGCTTTTCGATAAACGTTTCTAGTTGCTTTAATGAACCGTTTTATCCTAGACGTTTCTTTGGGAACACCATATATCTTAACATTGTCCACCACTTCATCATCCAGTCCATCGGCGACCACTAAGGATACATCAAACCCAAAGTGTGAAAGGGAAACACATTCCTTTTTAAAAATTCTTATATCAAATCTTTGGTGAACGGAGGTAAGATGGCAAACTTTCATATATCAATAAATATTTCCACCCACTCTTTTTTCCTCAAAAAGAAACTCGGGATGGTCGAGAATTTTCTTTAGCTGAAAGTTGTTCTTTGTTTTGTATATCCCCCCCCATTTCATTCTTCCCTTATTTGTCATTTTGTTGGTATAAATTCTCCATGCCAATTTGACAATATTCTCTTTGACATCAAATTCTGAAAATCCGACCGGATTAAGGACAACAATGTTCTTCCCTGCCCTCAAAGGCAAGTAATATCGATCATACACCTTACCGCTTTCCGTGTATAAATAAAACCTATGGGGAGAAACATCAAAATCAAATTCCGTTTTCAATATCAGATTTTCATTTTCCTTCAATTGAAGGCCATCCCTAAAGGGGATGATAATCTGTGCTATGTTGTTGCGATAATTTTCATTGATACTATCGTACTTTCTATTTGGATCCACTGCTATTTCATGCCCATCCAAATATGCATCAAACCCAACAATCAATTCTTTATGGTCGATTTCATTAGGTGCGCTTTCATCGTATGTTATTATACTTATTTCTTTTTTACCATATGTTGCGACTTTTTGTCTTTCACCAGAATAAACCGCTTGAATCTCAATCTTTTTTAAGTCATTGAATTCCCTTTCGGTCAAATCAAACGCAACAAAACCTCTTTTTGAAATTTCAACATCAAAGTCTTTGGGAGGATTGGACAAGAAGATTTTCTTCTTTCCAAAAGAGAAAAACGCCTCCATTTCCAAAGGGTAGGTGTCAATCCAATAAGGGTGGGGGGGGCCAATTAGGCTGAACAACATGGAATAACGGCCATCTTCATTAATCTGTGCATTAAATCTGTAACCATTTTTTAGGATACGCCTTCTTCTTTCCAAATCATTCAGCACCCATTCTTGACCCCCGTTCAAGGCTTCCAACAACATAATATCAAAAATGGCATAGTGTGGAGGTTCTATGGTTGGCAATAGGTCGTATTTTGTCCATTCAATGTCTTCAAAATAAAATTGATCAACCTCTTCTTCCAGTGCATTCTTGCCGTCTAGAATAAGTTTTTCAAGTTTTGGGTTGGGTGAAATCATATTGGCCCTTTCCAAACAGACCAACGCAAAAACAAAACCATTGAATACTGATTTAATAGATGCTTCATCCATTCCTTTCCATGCATATTCAAGAATCCAGGCCTTATCTTCCGAATCGGAGTAAAGGCTCCCCCCTTTTTCATAACTTGTAGTAAGGTTGGTGATCAAAGAGTCTATTATATCATTATGATTGGAGCCGAACACCTTATCTGCATACGACAACCCGGCTACCATAGCAGAATTGGCCATTCCGGACCACCAACCGGCCTTTATCTTCCCGTGGGCAAAATTATATTTAAATGTATTATCACTAAAATAAGTTGGGTTATTGGTCAATGTGTCTATTAAACTTATATAGCCATTTGCCAATTCCTTAAATTTTGCGTCTGCTGTTTGTTCGTATTTATAGGTTACATAGAACAAAAATCGCCCCAAATCCAATGGGTGCGGTTCCAAACGGGTACTTGAAAAATCTTTGAGCTTTTGTTCCGCTCCAACAGGATTGCAGCCCCAAATAATTGGTTTAATCTGTTGGTGATATTTGTTATTGGACTTGTGGTGATTTTTATTTGGAGATGTACATCCAAAAAAAAGAACTAAAGAAATTATACCTGTTGTTCTTATAATGATTTTGTCCATTTATTCCCTTCTGATTAATTAGTGTCAAAACTATGAAATTGAGGTCTATCCTCAAAAATGGTTTTCAATGTTCAGTCGATAATCCACTTCTGTTCAATATAAACATTGAAATGACCAATAGTGCCAAAGCGCCATGGGTAAGCATTACCGTAGGGGTGGAAGAACTCATAAAAGAAAACAACATCAAGACAAAAAGTCCGAAATATTTTGGCGCAACTTTCATACTATCCAAAATCATTGAATAACAGGCCACGATGAAAACATTAATGACCACTCCCCATGTGCCAAAGTTCATGTATCCATCCGAAATCAACCCGTTGTTTGCATCCATACCCGGACTGTTGAAATATGCCTCCCCAATCAGGTGGGCATGTGTGGTTTCAAATGGATATCTTATAAAGGCTCCCAAGACCGATTCTGACCAAAAAATCGGATTGTGTTCAAAAAAATCAAGGTAGGTAATGTCCAGAAGCGTCGGGATAAAATGTACCCTTCTGAAAGAATAAATCCAGGGCTGGTCTATCCCAATTAAGGCAAAAGCAAAACATATGACTATCAAAAAATTCGACCATGTTACAATTTTACTGATCGCGCTGGAATAGTTTAGGGAATAAAAGACAAATATTACGATTATGCTTGCATAAACCGTTTTGTGTGCTCCAAATAGATAAAATAAGATAAGGTATAGAATAGCAATAAAAGTCATGACCTTATTTTTCAACTCAAGGGCAAAGATCAAAAAAAGAGGAACCAATATCTTTGTGAACAAAGAATAAGTGTAACCAAAATAAGGGTTTGAAACTCCACTTATGCTTCTTCTGGTTTCATAAACATCCAAAAAAAACAAATTCTTTATGTTTAAGTGGGGGCCATAAACGACCAGATATGGAATCATCCCCAGTGTGATCAAACCGAAAAGGACATATAGTGATTGTTTCTTGTTAAGTACTGGGATTTTTGAAAAATCCATTTTGATCTTAGAGAACATCAGTACACCAAAAAACAATAGTTGATGATACGACATCAACTTTGTTTGATACATATTTTGTGATGTAAACGCAATAAGAGAAGGAATCGTGAGCAGCAAGAAGAAAAATGAAAGAACTGCATAACTGAGTTTGCCCCTTTTCACCTTTAAAAGAAAGTATAGGTCGACCAAAAAGATTAATATAGCTACCAATAACCTTTGAAGTGACAAATCAAAATAAGTTTCTTCCTTGAAGGCGACCAGATTCCAATAGGGATAGTGTTTGATCTTATAATGGTATAAACCAAGCAACAGGAAAAAGTAGACAAGGTAATTTGCGTTCAAAGATAGTTTGTACTTCATTTTTCAAAAGTATTGACACTTGACAATGAAAAAATAAAGCAAACAATGAATGAAAAAAAAGAAATGCCCGAAAATCGGTTAAAAATGCTTTCAAACATTGAGTTTACAAAAAGTGCCAATGTTGCTCCCAAAATCAATCCAAAAGTATTCTTCTCCATAAAACCCAAATAAAATAGTATAGAAAAAACCACTGCCAGCGAAATAAATCCGGCAAGTCCATTTTCCAACCAAATTTGAAGCCATTGATTATGGGCATTATAGGACTCTTTCAGAGGATGGATGTATTTTTTTTGTCTGTATACCTCGTTCAATTCCTCCTGTGTGTCTGTTGTTCCGTATCCAAAAAATGGTCTATTCTTAATTAACGTCAAAGCAGCATCCCAACTAAGTATTCTAGTAGTGAAACCATATCTGGCAGCACTGTCCAATGCCAATTTTCCCTCTGCTATTTTGTCGATACTTTCTTTTGATCTTGGATTAAGATAAATGAAAAAACCCATAAAGATAATAATCGAAAAAAAACCCAGAATTTTCTTCCAATAGACCAAATCCCATGTGAACAATCGAAGACAAATGATAAGTCCCAAAACAATGAAACTCGCTTTATTCGATATTAAAAAAACCATCGTGGTTAAAAAAAACAGGAGGGACTTTCTACTTTTTTTGCCAAACAATTGTGGATTAAAAAGAAGAATGACAACCCCTATACACAAGTATATAGAAAAGTAGACTGTTTGATGAAAAACTGATAAATGCTTCCCAAAAAAATAATTTCCACCGAAAATTATTGAATCAAAAAAATCTTTTTCGGATAGGACACTGGGATTAAAATGCAACACTCCTTGTTGAATGTCCAAAGAATTGTACATTGCTATCCCTAGACAAAATAAAGAAGAGGCGGCAAGCCCAATGACAAATAACCTCATCATCTTTTTCAATTCTGTTTTTGAATAGCGGTGAAGAAAAAAAACAATAGGGAAAGCCAACAAGGAAAGCTTGTGTTCCAAAATTTTTATGGAAACTTCTCCTAACGGAAAAGAATTGATGACATATATGAAGAATAATATAGGCAAAGAAAAAAGAAGCCAATTCTTGTTTAGTTCATAAACACGAAAACTTACAAAGGAAGCAAACAACCAAAACCCTAAAGCAAAAGTGGCAACCTGTTGATGAAATGGAAGTAAGAGAGCATATAAAAGAGCCCCAAAGAAGTAGAATCTTTTCAAACTAAGTGTCATCATCTCCCAAATTTTCGCAAAGTCCTATACTGTAATAAAAAATAAACGGTATAAATGATCAACTCATGGATTACATAAATGTACAAAAGAGTATTAATGGGGCATTTAAACAAAAAAGTGCAAATACCCAACGTCAAGAATGTTGTAACAAAGTACAAGGTCTGCCAAATGGATGAAATTTTGAGTTTATTTGCAGCATTAAAAATTGACGACAATGGACTGACCACTAATTTAATCATAAAACTAAATGCCAAAATTGCCGCAAATTCACCAGCTCTTATCCACTTTTCACCAAATATGAAACCAAATATGTCTTCTCCCATAAAATACAATATAGCGCATATGGGAAGCCCTAAAAAGAACAGTGCTCCTGCAGATTTTTTAAAAAGCTTCAATGCAGCGTTAAAATCTTCCGCGTTTATTAAAAATGCCATTCTCTGATAAAAAACATCCTTGTAAGATGTTCCTATCAATGCAAGAGGAGCGCTTAACACAATATATGTCAATCCAAATTGACCCAAATCCTCGATAGAATAAAACTTGGTTATTGCCAAGACTAGGGCCTGGGATGAAATGGTGTTCAAAAATGCAGGGACTACTCCATATTTAGGATAATCAATATACTCCATAGCGACACCCTTGAGTTTGGCGGGTTCAATTAGGCCCATTTTAACGGAGGATTTTTTATACAGGAACAGCCAAGAAATGAATGTGCCAATAATTTTGGCTAAAACCAGTCCGTACAAAGTAAATTTGGTTAGACCCAATAATAGCGCAGCTACAATATATCCCAAAGATTGTATCACTTTGGCAACAGCATTATCCTTAAATTTTTTAAAGCGAATTGACAAATTGCTGAATGAAGTCCAAATCCCAAAAAACAGGACATATAATGGAACAAAATGAGAAACCAACCCTAAACTTTGTGGCAATTGATTATTAAAAACAAGGAAAAAAACAGCAATGGACAAAGAGTATAACACTGTTATATAGATACTCAGGGTAAATAGCTTACCTGCTTCTGAATCTTCTTTTGGCAGAACCAAAGCCATAGGATATTTTGCGCCGACACCTACTGCGAAAATTGTAGCGAAGGCAAAAAAGGATGTATATGTTGCGAAATCCTTTTCACTAAACACCCTAGTGAGTATAGGGGTTGCCAGTAAAGGAAGTGCCTGTGCCATCCCGGTGCCCACTATTTGGGATGAAACATTTTTAGTAAACTCTGATCTAGAGAATCTGGTCCAGATTTGAGATATTATTTTAATCTTCTATTTATTTAGCGAAATTATGATACTCCCCCTTTAAACCGATTGGCTCCGAGTTTCTAATATCGTGCACAATCTCAATGGCTGTCCTGGCCGCTTCAAGCCCATATCCTTTTCCAGAAAGAATATCTTTATAAACCATCGTGTGTAAATCGGTAAAGCCCCCACTAAATTCAAGTTCCTCTCCATCAATGGTAATAGACCTGAACGTTGTTTGACCCTTCTTCTTTACCTCATCAGGCAAGTACTCCGAATTGATGGACAGAAACCATCTGACCCGTGCATTCTCAAACTCTAAATAGCCAGCAGCCCTATCCTTTTCGTGAATATGTACCACATTTTCCTGAACATCACCAAATATCCATGAAAGCATATCATAAAAATGTACGCCTATGTTCGTAGCAATCCCTCCTGATTTGCTCACATCACCTTTCCATGACGTCTGGTACCAATGTCCCCTAGAGGTCAGATAGGTCAAATCAACATCGAATTTGGTTTTCTTACCTGCCTTGGCAACTTTCTCACGTAAGGCGATAATGCTTGGGTGCACCCTTAACTGAAGAATATTATAGACTTTCTTTCCGGTGTTTTCCTCAACTTTTTTTAGTTTGTCAATGTTCCACGGGTTTAGTACCAAAGGTTTTTCACAAATCGCATCGGCACCACTCCTCAAAGCAAATCGTATATGGGCATCATGAAGATAGTTTGGGGAACATATACTCACATAGTCCAAGAATAGGTTCCTTTCATACTTTAATTTCTCAATATGACGATCAAAACGCTCAAACTCAACAAAAAAATCGGCATCGGGAAAATATGAATCAATAATTCCAACACTGTCTCCCTTATCATACGCCGCCAACAATTTATTACCTGTGTCCTTTATCGCCCGCATATGTCTTGGGGCAATATATCCAGCAGCGCCTATCAATGCAAAATTCTTCATATTACTTTATTGAGTTTTGATGTTATATATTCTATTTCTGATGTTTCCAAATATGGGTTCATTGGAAGACTCATAACCTCTTCCGAACATATTTCAGAAATTGGGAAATCCCCTTTTTTATAACCCAAATAGGAAAAACATTTCTGAAGGTGCATAGGGATTGGATAATGTACTGCCGTTGGAATACCTTGTTTTTGCAATTCTTGTTGGATCCTATCCCTTTTTTGAACCCTTATGGTGTACTGTGCCCATACCGATGTTCTATCTTCCTTCACACAAGGCTTAATTACCTTATCATCAATATTTTTGGAATAACTCTCCGCAACTTGCTGTCTTCTCTCCAAGTCCTTTTCATAGGCTTTCAACTTCACATTCAAAATAGCTGCTTGCAAATTGTCCAATCGCCCTCCCATTCCAATATAATGGTGGGTATATCGTTTTACTTGGCCATGTACGCGCATAGCTTTAATTTTCTGATAATCCTCCTCGTTCGAGGCAAAGATGGCGCCTCCATCCCCAAAACAGCCCAAGGGCTTGGCCGGAAAAAAACTGGTACACCCAAATGTTGAAACATTGCAGCTTCTCTTTCCTTTATAAATTGCCCCAAAACTTTGAGCGGCGTCTTCAATTACTGCCAAACCATACTTTTCCGCCATTGCATTAATCTCATCCATATCTGACATTTGTCCATAGAGGGATACAGGCATGATTGCTTTTGTGTTCTTGGTTATGGCCTGTTCTATCTTGTTAACATCAATATTGTACGTTTCTTCGTCTATGTCAACAAAAACCGGTTTTACACCAAGGCATGCTATGGTTTCCGCCGTAGCTATAAAAGTAAAGGGGGTTGTTATTACCTCATCCCCTGGTTTTAGTCCCATAGCCATCATGGCCAAAAGAAGTGCATCGGTACCAGAGGAACAGCCAAGGGCATATGTATTCCCCGTAAATTCCACCAAACCTTTTTCAAATTCTTCGGTCTCCTTGCCCAAAATATAGTGCGCCGATGACATGACTTCAAGGGAAACTCTCTTAAATTCCTCTTCATGTTCCTTAAAAGCCTTTGTGAGATTGGCAAAATCTATGTTCATATTTTTCTGACTTTATTATGTTCGAGCATATACTTTTCGTTGCTTTCCGGACAAACCGCAGTACCCGTTATATCAAAGTTCAAGCGATGGCCATATTCACTTACCCAGCCTATTTGCTTGGCCGGATTGCCCACCAATAAAGCATATGGGGGAACCGATTTTGTAACCACGGCACCAGCACCGATCAATGCAAATTCTCCTATATCGTTTCCGCAAACCACAGTAGCGTTGGCCCCTATTGTGGCACCCTTTTTAACAGTGGTCTTCATATACTCGTTTCTTCTATTGATGGCACTTCGTGGATTGATTACGTTCGTAAATACCATGGAAGGGCCTAAAAAAACGTCATCTTCACAAATTACCCCAGTATATATGGATACATTGTTCTGAACCTTTACGTTGTTCCCCAAGACTACCTTTGGCGAAACCACAACATTCTGGCCAATATTACAGGACTCTCCTATTGTACAATTAGGCATAATATGTGAAAAATGCCATATTCTGGTTCCTTTACCTATAGCGCAGCCTTCGTCTATTACAGCAGTTTCATGAGAGAAAAAAGGAGATGCTTTATCCATTAAAAGTATTTGAAGAGAATTTTCTTGGTCTTGATTTATTATTCTTAAACCTCTTTTATCAAGGGCCAAAATTTAACTAATACGTACAAATCTAAAACAATTCCGTAGGATTTTGCTGTCTTTGCCATTTTAAACTTACATGAACTGGTACAGTGAACTATCTCTTTTGGACAGGAATGGTTTGTTCAACCCTACATTCCAATCAATGCCTAACGTTGCATCATCATACCTTATTCCCTCCTCTGCCTCTTTGTTATAATAATTATCACATTTATAAAAAAAATGGGCGGTTTCACTAAGCACCAAAAACCCATGGGCAAAACCTCTGGGAACAAATAGCTGTTTTTTATTATCACTGCTCAGCTCAATAGAGATGTGTTGTCCATACGTTGGGGAATCCTTGCGAATATCCACCACCACATCCTGCACCTTACCTTCCAAAACAGAGACCAATTTGGACTGGGCATGTTCTCCTTTTTGATAGTGCAACCCTCTTAAAACCCCTTTTTTGGAAAAGGAAAAATTGTCTTGTACAAAAACTACTTCCATTCCAATGGCATTGCAAAAAGCCTCATGGTTGTAACTTTCAAAGAAGTAACCCCTATCATCTTCAAACACTTGGGGCTCCAATATAAAACACCCCTTTAATTTGGTTTCTATAGCCTTGATCATGCCTACTTGTTCAAAATGCCCAACAATCTTTTTCCATACCCACTTTTCATCAAGGGCTGGGCCAATCCCTCAAATTGTTCTTGGTTGATGAACCCCATTTCATAGGCCGCAACCTCAATAGATCCAATTATAGCCCCCTGACGTTCCTCAATCACCTCAACAAATTGTGAGGCCTGCATCAATGCCTGAAAGGTTCCAGTGTCCAACCAAGCAGTACCCCTGTCCAAAATACTTACATTGAGATTCCCTCTTTTTAGATATTCTTTATTCACATCGGTAATCTCCAGTTCACCTCTGGCACTGGGCCTAATGTTCTTCGCTATTGAAACCACTTCGTTATCATAAAAATAGATTCCTGGCACCGCATAGTTGGATTTTGGATTTTGCGGTTTTTCCTCAATACTAATGGCCTTCCCTTCTTCATCAAATTCAACTACGCCATACCGTTGTGGATCGTTTACTTGGTATGCATAGATAATTCCTCCGTCCGGGTCATTATTGGACTGCAATAATTTTGAAAGTCCCGTTCCATAAAAAATGTTGTCCCCAAGAATCAGGGCCACCTTGTCGTTTCCAATAAAATCCTCCCCAATGATAAATGCCTCTGCCAATCCGTTGGGAGCTTCCTGTACGGCATAAGAAAAAGAGCAACCATATCTTTTGCCATCTCCCAATAGTTCTTGAAATAGGGGAAGGTCTTTGGGGGTTGAAATGATCAATATCTCCCTAATACCAGAATACAGTAGGGTAGACAAGGGGTAATAGATCATAGGCTTGTCATAAATGGGCATCAGTTGCTTGCTCACCGAAAGGGTCAATGGGTGCAATCTGGTGCCAGTTCCGCCGGCCAAAACAATTCCTTTCATGCTGCCTTATTGTTGATATTGTTTTTGATAATACGCTTTATAATCCCCTGAAGTTACATGATCTAACCATTCCTGATTCTTTAAATACCAGTCAATGGTCAGGTCAAGTCCTTCCTCAAAGGTAACAGAGGGTTCCCAACCCAATTCTTTATGGATCTTGGCGGCATCTATGGCATAGCGTAGATCGTGTCCTGGACGGTCTTTCACAAAGGTGATGAGCTTTTCTGAACTTCCTTCGGCCCTATTCAACTTTGCGTCCATCAATTGGCAAAGCAATCGTACCAAATCAATGTTCTTCCATTCATTAAACCCACCAATGTTATAGGTTTCCCCTTTTTTTCCTTTATGAAAAACCAAGTCAATCGCAGCTGCATGATCTTTTACATACAACCAATCCCTCGTATAGTTGCCATCGCCATAAACCGGTAATGGCTTATTATGGATAATATTGTTGATGAACAGTGGAATCAACTTCTCCGGAAAGTGGTTGGGTCCGTAGTTGTTGGAACAATTGGATATCACATAAGGCAATCCGTAGGTTTCCCCATAGGCCCTCACAAAATGGTCCGAACCTGCTTTTGATGCCGAATAGGGAGAGTTGGGGGCATAAGGAGTGGTCTCCGTAAAGAGGCCGGTGTTACCCAAAGCTCCATAGACCTCATCCGTACTAATATGGTAGAATCGAAAATCTGGATTCCTTTTGGCTAAATCCAATGAGGCGTTCAACAGGTTTACCGTGCCCAACACATTGGTTTTCACGAACGACAAGGGGTCGGTTATAGAGCGGTCCACATGAGATTCTGCCGCCAAATGTATCACGCCATCAAACCCTTTTTGCGAAAAGAGTTGATTGATATAATCCGTATCGGAGATATCTCCTTTGATAAAAGAGTAATTGGGCGCTGCTTCAATATCCCGCAGGTTTTCAAGATTGCCCGCATAGGTCAGTGCATCAAGGTTGTGGATGTGGTACTCTTGATAGGTTTCAACAAACCGCCGTACCACATGGGACCCAATGAAGCCTGCTCCTCCCGTAATCAATATGTCCTTTTGGGCATACTCTTTCATTAAAGCATTTTTAACATAAGCTTTTTTGGTGCTATGCGGCTCCAAAAGCCAACCCTTGGCTAAGACAGAATGCTGTTCTTCGGTCTCTTTGCGAAAGTACGATAATTCCTATCCAATACAAGGTTGGCCTTTTCGCTCAACCCGTTTTCTTCCAATATTTTTTGGGCAAAATCGTACCAGGTCATGGGCACACCATCAGTGCAATGATAGGTGCCATATGGTTTCTTTCCCTCTATGATATCATCTAAAATGAATTTGGCCAACGTCTCTGTATTCGTAGGGCATCCCTTTTGGTCATCGGTCACATGAAGAGCAATGCCTTCCACTGCCTTCCTTAGAATGGTCCGATAAAAATTGTGCCCATACTTTTTGCTGTAAAGCCAGGATGTTCTAACAATGAAATGGTTGGGTAAAGTCCTTCGGATATATTCTTCCCCTTTTAGTTTGGACCTACCATACACATTGATGGGATTGGGTTCATCTTCAACGGTATAGGGGGTCTTCTTTTCACCATCAAAAACATAATCTGTTGAAATATGAATCAACGTCATCTGATGGGCCTTACAGGCCAGTGCCAGATTTTTGGCCCCCTCAGAATTTACCCGGTATGCTACTTCAGGGGTCTTCTCTGCTTGCTCAACATTGGTGTAAGCGGCACAGTTGATGCAGTATCCGTATTGTTGACTTTTGAAAAAATCGGAAACTTGTTGCTCATTGGTGATGTCCAAATCCGCGGAAGTCCTAAAATCAAAAAGTATGTTTTTGGCCTTTGGGGCCAATTCCTTGAGCGTCCTTCCCAATTGCCCATCCGAACCGGTGACCACAACCTTTTTCATTTTCTCGAAGCTTCTAGTCCCTTGCTTCCATTTCGATTGCCTTTTTGTTAAGGTATCTAACAAAAGAAAACAAGAAGAACCCTATTAGCAGAATAAGTGGAATAAGGATTATCTTCTTACTGAAAAACGCTTTGCTGACCTGATGTGGGGTTCCAAAGTTAATTATCCCAATGGGGGTGGTAAGCTCAGAAAGTTCAATCTTTCTGTCCTCAATATCCTTTATCAACTCTGTCTTTAAATTGAAGAGAGCTGCAACATTCACCTTTTCTTCATTTTGAAGCACCACCTGTCCTGAACCCAATGTGCCTTGTTGTTTACCTAGGTTTGTGGAATAATTTTTAATTATAGTGTCTATTTGGGCAATTAAAACTTCATTTTTCTGTATTCTTTCCCTTGAATTGGTGGCCTGAATAACAACAAGTTCCTTGAAATAGTCATTGGAATTTATATAGTCCATCAGTTTTCTGGCAATCTTGTCACCCCCAATGTCCTTATATTGAAACGTTATCCTATGGTTGAATTCTGTTTGATTGAGTACTTCTTCCCGAAGAATATCAGATATCAAATCTGTTTTTTCAAGCTTTTGAAGAACTTCCAGATATTCCAATTCTTTATCTGCAGCTTTTTCAGCGTCTTTTTTTACCGGCTCTATTGAAATTTGAAACCCTTTTAAATCTTCACTTGAGATTCCCAGCTCTTGGAAAAAAGCTTCATTTTGCATCTTTACATTAGCCTCAATTTCCGAAACTACATCATATAAATAGTCTTTACTGTGCAGATTGGGCCGAACAATGACATCGACCTTGAGCTTTTCTGTGGAAATAAACTTTAGTCCATACCCTATGGCCGCACCTAAAACAACCAGCCCAAAAAGGACTATGGCATTCTTTTTAAGATAAAGAAAAAGACGTAAAAAGATGGTCCCAAGTTTATTGAAACCCTTTTCAACTAGTTGAAGCAATTGCCCCAAATCTATTTCATCCGAGGAGTTCTGATTTGCTGGTTGGTCTGCCATGTTATGAATTGAATATTTGTTTTAAAATCCTGTCCGTTATCAAATAGGTGGGTTTCACCCCTGTTGTCCCCAAACCTCCGGAGGCCAAGGTGCTCCCTGTCTCCAAGGGGTTGTCCGATGCATAATAGGCATATCTCACCTTTACATCTTTTTTAATGCTTTTCCGAATCTGGGAAGCCGATTGGATTGCTTTTTGGTAGTGTACCCCCTCCATTTCCAATCCTATTACGTTCCACGTAGATTCATGAAAAAATCGAAGGATGTCCTTGTTTTGCAACGATGTTCCCAAAACCGTCACCATGGCTCCCTCCAAAACTTTTAAGCCGTTTCCTTCAAAATCCGAGGCGCACAACTCATTGTGAAACGGGTAGTTATCTGCCGTTCCTTCAAAAATATGTGCTGAAGGAATCATCAAATCTCCCTTGCCCCCTTCCAAAATACCGGCTTTGCCCATAATGGAAACCGAGTCCACGTTCAAAAACCATTTTTGGTCTCCTTGTTCAAAAGGTTTCAAAAGTTCGTCAATGGTCTCATACGCCTGCTCGCCAAAGGCATAATCCATCACAAATATAACTGGTTTTTGTTCTTCCGAAATACCCTCTGGCAAATCATAGCAGCAAGTGCCCATACCAAATTTGGCAGTATCGAAAATCTGTACGTCTATATTCGCTCCAGAGGTATCATCCAAAAATAGCATGCCATTTTTCTCTGCGGCCGACTTCACCTTTTTATTAAGGTTTTTGTTCTTTGCCGCGCTCAACGCTTCAAAAACTTCCAACGAATTGGTATTGGGGAACTCCTTTGCCAATGCTTTCTTGGCAAAAAGGGAATTCATGACACTGTGCATATTAGCACTTATGATGTGAAGGGGTCTGTGCAGAAGGTTGTTGTCCTTTAGGGTCTGCTTAATCATGTCGGCCCATCGCTCCCCATGGATATGATGTCCCAATCGCTCCCTGAGCAACGGGCTAAACGTAATGGTTCGCTTGTTCCCCGTGGTTTCTTCCTCTATGGCCAATTTGCCCAGCCAATGGATCACATTAAGGAATTGATCCGGACTCTCTGGAGTGGCCAGTTTGTTCTGGATCTCCACAACCTCATCAAAGGTCCTTCCCAAAATATTGGCAGCATGGATCAAGGCCACTTCCCGTTCATCATCCCCTTTTTCTTCACTTAGGACAAAACTGGTCAGCTTGTCCCAATCGCGAATGGTGGCACTTCCTTCATCCACCAAGACCCTTTTACAGATTTTACCGGATTCAATGAACAAAAAGGTTAGATGGGTAAGAATATCATAAATATCGCTACGGCCCCGTGTAATCTCAATGTTCATCTGCTCATCGTCAATCCTGTAGCAGTTTCTTCGACGCTTTGGAGGGACAATCGGTACTAAATGTGATTTGGAGTACCCCTCATCCGAGGTAAGATTGATGAACCTACATTCCTCAATACCGTTCGGCAATCGTTCCAGAACATAGATAAGGCCGTTCAATTCTGCCTTTTCTTCAGCAACAGTACCATATATCTCGGGTCGTAACAGCAAAAGGGCACTTCTAAGGGCGTTGCCCGAAACCCCTGAAGGTTTATAAAATCCCCTGTTGAGCAAATGTCGCATGGTAATGTACAAGCGTTCAATTGCATTGGTGGACTCCTGGGCCCTAGTGGTCTGTTTTATTTCGGTTGCCATAATGAATTCTGGTAAAAATACATGAATTCCTACGAAAGTTGCATGCTTCCCAAAATCTATATTTTGAAGGGCTCCAATCCATCGGCCACTTTTCTGTCATTGGAAAGCCGTTGTACTTTGTTCTGACCACCAAGTTTACCAAGAGTCTTCATGTAATCTTGAAATCCTCCTTGTTGTACCGGGGTAACTTTTAACGGTTGCAAAATGTTACCCGTGATAAGGTCGTAATAGTAACTGTTCTGCTTTTTCATACTTTCCTCAATGATCTTACAAAATTTTGAAGTGTCCGAAGGTTGCCTTTCAAATTCTATAAACCATTCGTGATAGGGCAACTCACCATTCCCTGGGTCTGTTTGGGGCGCCACGGTGAACTCATTTACCAAGGCATCGGTCTGTTCAACGGCCAACCGAAGGGCCTCTTCCACTTCCTTGGCAATCACGTGTTCACCAAAAGCCGAAATAAAATGCTTAATGCGACCCGAAACGATAACGCGGTAGGGGCCCTTAGAAATAAACCGAATGGTATCGCCAAGGTTATAGGCCCACAATCCGGCGTTTGTGGAAATGACCATGGCATAGTCAACATCCAACTCTACATCGGCTATGGTCAACCGCTTTGGGTTTTCAGAGAAAAATTCATCGGCCTTGATGAATTCATAGAAAATCCCAGAATCCAAAAGCAATAGCATGCCCTTTTCCTTTTGAGAATCCTGATATGCAAAAAACCCTTCGCTGGCCGGAAACAGTTCAATACTGTCCACCTTTCTGCCGATCAGGTTTTCAAATTTGGCCCGGTAGGGCTCATAGTTTACTCCACCATAAATGAACAACTGAAATGCTTTGAAGAGTTCCCCAACTTTTTTACCTGTCTTGGTGTTCAGTTTTTCAAAATACATTTGTACCCAAGACGGAATGCCCGCAATAACGGTCATGTTCTCATTTTCGGTTTCTTCCACAATCTTGTCCACCTTGGCCTCCCAATCCTCCATACAGTTGGTCTCCCAACTGGGCAATCGGTTTTTCTGTAGATAATTGGGCACGTAATGGGCAGAAATCCCGGAAAGCCTCCCCAGTTTGATTCCGTTTTTTTCCTCCAAAATGGGACTTCCTTGGAGAAATATCATTTTTCCATCCACAAAATCCGCGTTTCCTGTTTCATGGATATAGCTCAATATGGCATTACGGGAAGCTTCTACTTGGTGCTTTATAGACCCTTTGGTAATGGGGATGTACTTTGCTCCCGAAGTAGTTCCCGAAGTCTTCGCAAAATAAATGGGTTTTCCCGGCCAGAGCACACTCTCTTGGCCATCCAAAATCTTTTGTACATACGGCTTAAGTTCTTCGTAATCCCGAACAGGAACCTTATCCACAAAATCTTGGTGCGATATAATCGTCCCAAACCCGTGATCCATACCAAACTGGGTCTGGGAGGCTTGGGAAACAAGCTCTTGGAACACCTTATTTTGGGTTTGTACGGGATGCTTTACCCATTTTGCAGTTTTATGGGCAATGCGCTTGGCAAAAAGTTTTGCTGCAAATGCTTTTAAGGACATTTAATCAAAATCGATATAGTTCAAAGGGTCTACAGGCTTACCCTTTCTCCAAAGTTCAAAATGTAGGTGTGGTCCAGTGGTCAACTCCCCAGTGTTTCCAATGGTAGCGATTACTTCGCCCGCCTTGACCAAATCGCCTTGGGACTTACTCAGCGAACTGTTGTGTTTATAGACTGACGTGATTCCATCCTGATGTTCTATAATGATCACAAACCCGGTTTCAGAGGTCCATTCCGCAAAGAGAACAATTCCATCCGCAATGGATTTAATCGGAGAGTCCTTTGGGCCCAAAACATCGACAGCAAAATGCTTCGCCTTGGGATCAAAGGTCTGAGACAGCGTTCCATTCAATGGGGAAAAGAGCAACGTGCCCACATTTTCCATGTTTCGTTCAAAAAGATTGTACTTGTCTTCCAGTTCCACCTCTTCCCGAAGCAATAAATCTTGGCGAATAGGTGTCAGGTCAACTGTTGAGGGGTCCAGCTTGTACTGCTCAAATAGAGAATCCCTGTTGGCTTCGTTGTTCTCAATATCCCCACGTAGAACCTTACGCACATTCTCCAAATACCCATTGGTATAATTCAGGACGTTGACCAAAGAATCCGTTTTATAGGTGAGCTCCGTGGCCTGCCGCTTCAATCGGGTAGAGGAATATCCCGGGATATATTCCCGTAGTGGCGTAAAGGCAATGATGAGTGTGGTAAGACCGATCAGGACAATTATGAACAGCATTCCTGTAACAAAAACGTTAAGCCTGCTGAGCTTGAAAGAAATCTTTTCCTCAAAGGTGCTTTCATTGAGAATGACCAAGCGGTACTTGTGCAGCAGCTTTCGTTTGATCTCTTTTCTTTTTTTCTTTTCCTTGGCCATAATCAACAAAGATACTCTTCCATTTTAATTTTGATGTTAAGCTTTTTAAAATACTGCAACTGCTATAATGCTAACAATATCATACCCATTTGCTAATTTTCGTTAATCCGATGGCTCTTACAGTTCTTTTTAGTAATTTTACGTTTCACTTTAAAGGTTTTGACATTATGATTGCTCAAACTATTTTTCTTGGTATGCTCGGTCCATGGCAAATTGTGCTTATCGTGGTCGTGGTTCTTTTGCTTTTTGGAGGCAAAAAAATCCCCGAACTGATGAGAGGCCTAGGTAGTGGCATCAAAGAATTCAAGGATGCGTCCAAAGAGGAGGAGAAGTTAGAAGGAGGCAACGAGTCCAAGTCATAAGCCTTTCTTCCCGCTTATTTTATGGCCGTGTAAACCCCTGTATTTAAAGGGCTTTTCGATAAAGAACCACATTTTTGTCGCCTACATGCCATAAATTCACTCTTTCACAACAAAAAGTTAGCCCAGCTAATTCCTTATTCTATTTTAGCGTTTGAAAACGACGTTAGGCTCTCTTTGCTTAGCCTCCAGTTGGTCATAACAAATCAACTGCGCAGACAGAGTGGAATGAATAAACTAATACTACCTTTTCTTCTTTTACTTGCTCTTGGGGTAAAATCCCAAGAGGTTTCCTTCGTGCAATTTGAGGAGGATGGGACTACCATTGCCCAAAAAGACCCTATTTCAGACGCAACGTATTTGGATGGCCTTGACCATAGACAGCTGGCCAATTTTGCCAGAAAAAAGGGCATGGCCGCAAAGCTCATTAAAAAAGGGGACGAATACTTTGATAAGATGTGGTATGCCGAAGCGGCCCGATTATATGACATAGTTCTTGAGAAATCTGGTGTAAAACACACTTTGGAACTACTTTCAAAAGCAGGGGACTCGCATTACTACAGTGGAAATCTGGAAAAATCATATGTCTGGTACAATGAACTGTACCAATTATATCCCAATGATATCACTGAAGATCACTTCTATAAATATACCCACAGCCTAAAGGGCACCGGAAAATATCGCAGGGCGGCAAAACTCACCAAATTGTTTCGTCAGAAAAGGGACGAGCCCCTCAATGAATTGGAAAGTACCGTCACCAATACTTGGAAAGGTCCCGCATCCGTAGAGATCAAGAACCTGGCAATAAACTCCAAATATTCTGATTTTGCCCCTATGTTCCACAAAGATTCTGAAGTGGTATTTGCATCTGCCAGGGATACCTCGTTCCTAACTACAAGAAGGTATAAATGGAACAACCAACCCTTTTTGGACCTCTATGTGGCCAAAACCAATTCCAAGGGAAATGACCTGTTTGGAGCGCAAAAGCTTTCAAAAATGGTCAATACCAAATACCACGAGGCTTCCGTAGCTTTTTCCCCGGACCAAGAAACCATGTATTTTACCCGGAACAACTACGGTAAAAAACTAAAGCGCGGAAAAAATGGCATCAATCACTTAAAGATATATACCTCCAAATTTGTGGATGGGGAATGGACCGAGGCCAAAGAAGTACCCTTTAACAGTGAAAACTATTCCACAGGACATCCTTCCGTAAGCCCTGATGGCAAAAAGATATATTTTGTTTCGGATCGTCCGGGAGGGTATGGACAAACCGACGTCTATGTGGCTGATATTTTGGAAACTGGTATGTTTTCCGAACCCAAAAATCTCGGTAGAACCATCAACACGGGAGGTAAAGAGATGTTTCCTTATGCCACGGAGGGTTCTCTGTATTTTTCATCCGATAGGGCCATGGGATTTGGGGGGTTGGATATTTATAAGTCTGATTTTGCCCAAGACAACTTCAGTCCCGCCTACAACCTTGGCCAACCTATAAACAGCAGCAGGGACGATTTCTCCTATATTATTGAGGCCGGCGGCGAGAAAGGATATTTTGCCTCAAACCGAAAAGGAGGCAAAGGGGATGACGACATTTATTCCTTTACCTATTCCCTAAACCGAAACGTAATTGCAGGAATAGTGAAAGATTATCAAACTCAAGAGCCCATTGCCGGAGCCAGAATTGTTTTGTTCAATCAAGAACAGAACCAAATGGCCGAAGTTGTCACGGATGCCGATGGTAGCTACCAGTTCAGAAATCTTGATCCAACATCCGAATATACGATCAAGGCAAGTAAAGACGGATATTTTGAAGATGCACTAAAAGCCATTACCAAGAATAATGAGACCATTGAGGTTGCCCAATCCCTAAAAAAGCTCAAAGAACTCATCGATGAGGAAAAACAACAGGTAGTCTTGGAGCCGGAGGCCATACACTTTAATTTTGATCAGTATAACATACGCCCCCAAGCAGCCAAAGAGCTGGACAAATTAGTGGCCATACTCAATGAATATACGGATATGGTCATTAAGATCGAGGCGCATACCGACGCCATTGGTCCTAGGGCATACAATAAATACCTTTCGGACAAACGGGCCAAATCCACTAGGGACTATATCATATCCCAAGGCATTGATCCTTCCAGGATTGAAAGCGCCATAGGATATGGCGAGGAGCGATTACTTAATGATTGCTCAGATGGGATACGGTGTGACCGGGAAAGACATCGACAAAACCGGCGATCGGAATTCATCATAGTTCGTCAGTAAAACATAGTGCCCCGACAATATCGGGGCTTTTTTTATCCTTTTTCTTCCAATTGCTGCCCTACATCGACAATTTTGCTCGCCAAACAACACTCTCCTCTGGTCCTTTCGTCGATGAATGCAGGTGTTTTGTGGATTCCAAGGGCTTGCCCCTCACTTTTATCTCTCTTTTTTGACATTTCGTCCTTTAGTTTTCCAAGGACGTATGGAAATCCAAATCTTTGCTAAGTCTTAAATCTTTAAACCATACTTATGAAAAAATTATTACTCGTTAAAGAAATTTATTTAGAAGCTTTTCGAAATCTGGGACACATACTTATAGAAAAGTACTTTAGAATATTTGCATGGTTCAGCTTTGTGATGTTCTTTATAGTTCTATATGCATTTGTATACAGAATAGCCACAGGCTTTGCTTTTGACTAAGAATTCTCCCGAGAAACAACATACAAAAAACAGGAAGGCCCGAACCAATGGTTCGGGCCTTCCTGTTTTAAAACGTTATAGGTCTTCTACGGAGTTGGGTCGAAGTTGACTGTTTTTAAGATGGCCTCCAGCTCGAACATATAGTTTCTTTTTTCAGCTGAAGGGGCAAATGTAAAGCCTTCCAAAACCATTTTTCTTTGGTTTTCCTCATCATTGATAATGTAGGTCAAGAAAGGCCCGGCCATGGGATATCCGCTGATTTCCCAAATACCCCGTACCTCAACTCCCTTTTTTCCGCCAATTTCCGCAGGGAAAACATAAGGGGCAAAAGCCTTTTCGGTTATCATAAAAGTATTTTCATATGGCCCTGGAACGTACTTTTCTCCTATGGAATCCCTCATCTTCACAATATCCTCCACAAAAGTGGAGTCGTTGGAAAAACTGTTCCACGGCATTTCATAGGCAACAATGTTCATGGTCCCTTTTGGAATCTGGATATCCATCCACACAAAGTTCTTCTCGCGCTTTCCAACTTTATACAGCGAAGGAACTTGAAGACTAAGTCCAAACTCCTCTTGCAGTGCCTTATCCTTGCTTAGGGAGCGTTTAAATCGGTTTTGGGCCTCCTCTATTTCCAACTGCTTGAAAGCGGCAACCGCCTTGGGAGCCAATGCATCCAAATTTTCTATCAACTCATCATGGTTTCTTCCCGTAACCACAGCAACTTTTTGAGGTGTGGCATATACATTGGATTTGATATGCGCCACAGAGGTGGAATCTTGTTCTACAACCAGTACAGACCTAGAGTAAGTGGTAGCTCCCTTGAATACCCTGGGAGGCAATTGTGTAATCGTGAAAATAGGCTCTCTTTGGGGCACACCCAATACTTGGGCCGCAAAGTGTTCCCTTATCTTGTCCCCAACACCGCTCTGCCACAGTTCGGTGTCCATCACCACCATTAACGAATTGATGCCTCCAGTTGACGGCGGAAGAAATTTTTGTTTTGATCCAGAGTCTTTACAAGACCATAGCACCATAAGGAATATGGCGCAACATAGTGTTCCAATTTTTTTCATCTCGAGTTAAATTTACGAAGAACAATCGCACAATTTAAGTTTTGTGCCCGGTTTTAGGTTATTACTGCTAAGACCGTTCCATTCTCGCAAATTTTCCACAGAAACCCCAGGATATTTTTTTGAAATGGTCCAAAGGGAATCCCCTGGTTGTACCGTGTGCACCTTTGAGTTGCTGGCCACACTTCTTGAAGAAGATGATTTTGATGTGTTCGTTTTGGATGCCGCTGTCTTGTTGGGGATATACGGTTTTCTTGGAAAAATAGTCAATCGTTGACCTACCCTAAGGTTGTTGCTCCGCAATCCGTTCCATCTTTTGATCTGACTTACCCCTACACCGTAGCGCTCTGCAATCTTACCCAAATAATCCCCACTCTTTACCTTGTACCGAATCTGGTCGTTGGCCGTGATCATTTGTGGAAGAGGCTTTTCCGAGGAATCCATCTCCTTCTTTACATAGGCATAAATCTGTTCCTCGTTGGCCACAAACTTGCCAATCTTGGATTTTGGCAACCGAAGTGCATAGTTTTTACCCTTAACCTTGGGTATGATGTTAAGCTTGTATGCCGGGTTCAGCATTTCCAATTCTTCGGTACTGATGTCCACCAACTTGGAAATTTGATCAAACGAAATCAGGTTCTTTACATGGATGGTATCCGTTTCAAAATAAGGTCTGTCCGCCTTCTTGTATTGTAGTCCGTGTTCCTCTGCATACTCAAAAATGTACATGGTCGCCAAAAATGCAGGTAGGTATCCCGCTGTTTCACGTGGAAGGAACGGACGTATGTTCCAATAATTTTCATATCCTCCCGATCGGCGAATGGCCTTGTTTACATTTCCGGGCCCAGAGTTATAGGCGGCAAGGGCCAAATCCCAATCATCAAAAATATCATAGAGCTTGGAAAGGTATTTGCTGGCAGCCTTGGTTGCCATAATGGGGTCATGGCGTTCATCCACATAACTGCTTACATCCAAACCGTACATTTTTCCCGTGCTGTACATAAACTGCCACAAGCCTTTGGCCCCAACCCTAGATCGCGCCCTTGGATTCAATGCAGACTCTATAATGGCGAGGTATTTAATCTCCAAAGGAATGTCTTGGTTGTCCAATTCCTGTTCGAAAAGTGGGAAATAAAATTGACTTGCTGTGATCATCCGCTGCATCAAATCCCTTCTGCGCGTCAAAAAAGATTTGATCACACTTTCCAAAGAAGGGTTGTACGAAATATTGAAAGGCGTTTTTTCATTCATCAATGCCAAACGGGCCTTCAAAGTATCCGTGGGCAGATCCACCACAACAATTGAATCGCTTCCCGGTCCATTTTCAATTTCCAAAAGCATATCGCTGAACAACTGTGCGCTGCCGTGAAGTTCTTTCAGCCACAGGCTGTCGTACTTTCGGGCAGCTTCCAAATCCTGCAATTGGATTTTTTCCTTGGAGCCCACTTCCAGCTCCACCAAATTCCCATCGAGTTTCTTTTCCGATACCGAAATGTTCTGGAATTCCTCTGTCTTCAACTTGGTGGTATCCAAGGTAGAGGTTGGGATGGAATCAACTTGTTGGGCATATCCCAAGGGCGCTGTAAAAATCAGCGCTGCGTATACCGCTGTTTTCAAAATTTGGTTCATTTGGACAGGATTTGAGTTGTAGGGACCAACGAAAATGGCGTTTTTTTCTGAAATACTAAAGTTTTTCAGACCAAAACACAATTATTTGGGATTAGTCCCATTAATCCATAACGTATGGACTAGTCCAATATTGCAGCGATTCCTGGTAAGGTTCGCCCTTCAAGGCTCTCCAACATGGCGCCTCCTCCTGTAGATACGTAGCTCACTTTGTCCTCAAAACCGAATTGCTTCACCGCGGCCACGGAATCTCCGCCCCCAACTAGGGAGAAAGCACCTTTCTGTGTGGCCTCGTCAATATAATTTCCAATGGCGATGGTTCCTTGGGCAAAGTTTTCCATTTCAAACACACCAACAGGACCGTTCCAAAGTATAGTTTTGGAATTCAAGATTACTTCTTTGAAATTCTCCAAGGTCTTTGGCCCAGCATCCAAACCTTGCCACCCATCAGGGATTTTGTTCACGTCCACAAACTGGGTGTTGGCATTGTTGTCAAAAGCATCCGCTGCCAAAACATCCACAGGGATATGCACTTTGACCCCTTTTGCCTCTGCTTGTTTTAAAATGTCCAAGGCCAAATCCATTTTGTCATCCTCACAAATGGAATCGCCTACGCTGCCTCCTTTTGCCTTGACAAACGTATAGGTCATTCCACCCCCAATGATGAGGTTGTCCACCTTGTCCAAAATATTTTCAATGATGGTAATCTTGGACGACACTTTTGCTCCACCCAAGATGGCCGTTACCGGTTTTTCACCGGTCTGCATCACTTTTTCGATAGCCTTGATTTCCTTGGCCAATAAATATCCAAAACACTTGTTGCCTGGGAAGAATTGGGCCACTATGGTGGTGGATGCGTGTGCTCTGTGGGCCGTTCCAAAGGCATCGTTTATATAAATGTCCCCGTGTTTGGCCAAGGCTTCCGCAAAGGATGTATCACCAGCCTCTTCTTCTGCATGGAACCGAAGGTTTTCCAACAAGAGTACCTCGCCGCTTTTCAGTTCGGCCACAGCATCATCCGCCACTTTACCCACACAGTTCCCTGCAAACTTTACTTGGACACCAATAATTTCCGATACCGTTTCACAAATATGGGAAAGGGACATATCTGGATTCACTTTTCCTTTTGGGCGTCCCAAATGGCTCATCAAAATGGCAGAACCCCCATCTTCCAAAACCTTGAGGATGGTAGGCTTTGCCGCCTCTATCCTACTGGTATCCGTAACGTTAAAGTCGCCATCCAAAGGCACATTGAAATCAACCCTGATCAATGCTTTCTTTCCGTCAAAATTGTAATCGTCTATCGTCTTCATGTAGTGTGTCTTTATAAGAAGTCCAAAAGTAAAGATTTCCTGCCTTTTGCCTTGGCCCCTGTTGTTATTTTTTGGTTGCCTATCCAAAAAAACGTGAAAAGACCAAGCCCCTAAAAACCTTATCTTTGGTGCATGTTGTTCAAAAATGTCTTGGGCCTGGAGCACATTAAAAACCATTTGGTGACCACCGCCGATTCTGGTAGGGTGGCACACGCCCAACTTTTTGTTGGCCCAGAAGGCTCCGGAGTACTTCCCATGGCTTTGGCGTATGCCCAATATCTGCTCTGTAGCAATACCGGTGGTGAAAATGAAGGTGGCGATGCTGTTTGCAACACCAAATGTGCCTCTTTATCCCATCCCGACCTCCATTTTGCGTTTCCCGTAGCGAGTTCGGATAAGGTGAAATCACATGCAGTAAGTGATCACTATTTGCAGGAGTGGAGGCAATTTGTAAAAGAACAGCCCTATGGCAATCTTTTTGATTGGTACAGACATATCGGCATTGAGAAAAAGCAGGGGCAAATTGGTGTGGATGAAGCCCAGGATATGGTCAAAAAGCTTTCTTTGAAATCGTATGAGGGTGGGTACAAGATCCTAATCGTTTGGATGGCCGAAAAAATGAACATCTCCGCCGCCAACAAACTGCTCAAACTTATTGAGGAGCCGCCTCAAAAAACCATTTTGCTATTATTGGCCGAAGAGGAGGAACAAATCATCAACACCATTAGGTCCCGGTGTCAGATTTTGCATTTTCCCCCTTTGGCGGAACAAAATATATTGAACGAGCTCGTTAACCGTGGTGTGAGTCAGCCCGAAGCACATGCCATAGCGCAAGAGGCCCACGGGAATTTCAACAAGGCCTTGGATCTGTTGAACAAAGATTCTGAGGATCTTGTTTTTGAGCGTTGGTTTGTACAATGGGTGAGGAGTGCCTTTAAGGCAAAAGGCAACAAAGCTGCCATTCAGGAGCTCATCTTATGGAGTGATGAAGTGGCCAAAACAGGCAGGGAAGTACAAAAACAATTCTTGAACTATTGTCTTTCCCTTATGCGTCAAGCCTTGTTGCTCAACTACAACGCCCATGAGCTTGTCTATACCAAAATCCACATGGAGGACTTTGACCTCAAGCGATTTGCCCCCTTTGTCCACGAAAACAATATTTTGGATATTGTAGAGGAACTGGAAAAGGCCATTTTTCACGTGGAACGCAACGGAAATTCCAAGTTGATCTTTACTGACCTATCCATAAAACTAACCCGGCTTTTGCATGCGAAGGCCGCTTAAAAACCAACCATGGAAAACTTTACCAACAACGCCACCGAAATCTTGCTCCTCATTTTTTTGACCATTACCTTTTTGCAAAGTGGGATAGACAAAATCATTGATTGGCGGGGAAACCTCAGTTGGCTCAACGGCCATTTTTCCAAAACAGCTTTTAAGGGCAGTGTGGCCATTCTATTGGGCATAGTACTTTTTATGGAGATGGTTTCTGGGATTCTTGCGGCTGTGGCCATTTTTCAATTTGTCTTTGAGGGTGAAAGCTCTATTGGGTTCCACGCCGCAGCGGTTTCATCGATTACGCTATTGCTCTTACTTTTTGGACAGCGTATGGCCAAGGACTACGAAGGTGCCAAAACCATTGTGGTGTATTTGATTCCCACCGTTTTCTTGGTCTATCTGTTGCAATAAATGATTTTTTCAATCAATCTCCTTTTTAAAACATGAAGTTTAGAATACCCTTTTGCTTGATCATTCTTTTGGTTTGTTCCTCAATCTTTGGACAGAAGAATACAGAACAGAACCCTGTAGTGCGCGTGCTCACTTTCAATATTCTCCATGGAGCAACCACAAAAGGAGACTTTAATCTGGACCTGCTTGCCAAGGTCATACAAGATGCCAACCCTGATTTTGTCGCCCTTCAGGAAGTGGACTTTAAAACCAATAGGGCAAAAAAATATGATTTGGTGACCGAATTGGGCTGGCGCTCTAAGCTCGTTCCCTTGTTTGGCAAGGCCATGCCCTATGATGGTGGGGAGTATGGCGAAGGTGTTTTATCCAAATACTCTTTTTTGAGTACCCAAAACATTGCTTTGCCGCATAGCCCAAAAAATGAACCTAGGGCAGCCTTGGAAGTGGTCACTACACTTCCCTCTGGAGATACCGTGGCCTTTGTAGGGACCCATTTAGACCATTTGAAAGATGCCACTGACCGGATTGCCCAAGTAAAACGAATCAACACTGTATTTTCCAAAAACCGTTATCCCACCATTTTGGCCGGCGATCTTAATGATGTTCCTGGAAGTGTCCCCATTTCTGTCTTGGAAGAAGTTTGGGCCGCTTCATACGACTCAAATAACATTGCCTTCACCTACCCTTCCGACAAACCTGAAAAAAAGATTGATTATGTGATGTTCTTCCCTAAGAACAGATGGAGGGTCATTGAAACCAAAGTCATTCAGGATACGATCGCATCGGACCATTGTGCTTATTTGGTTACACTTGAATTGCTTGGAGACAAATAACAAATCAGAACCGCCACGATATTGATTTGATCTGCTTTTAAAAAATTTAAACAAAAAAGGCCCATTTAAAAATGGGCCTTTTTACATTCTTGGGACAAGCTATTATTTCTTGTACTTATCGTTAAGTATTTTCAGCACGGTCTCTGTAAGGTCATTGGCGTCTTCCCCATACAATACGGCACCGCCGTCTCCACCACCCAAGATATAAGTGTATCCGTTGGCCTTACCATAATCCTTGATCTCTTTTTTCACCTTTTTCACCAAAGAGTCCATTTCTGCCTGGCTGATCAACTGCAATTGTTGCTCCTCTTGTTGCAACTGCTGCCCTACGAACTGACCACGTTGTTGCAACTGGCCATATTCTTCCTGAGCATTTTTCTGTGACATTTTTTGTGCCTTGGTCTGGAATGCCTGAAGTTCCAATTGAAAAGATTGTGAAATACTGTCCCTCTTTTTGGTCATCGCATCCGCCTTGGTCTTGAATCGGGCTTCCACATCAATTTTTTCTTGATAGCCATCCATCAACTTCACGCTGTCCACATAACCAATCTTGTTTTGTTGACAGGCCATGGTGGTCAATACCACGGCAAGCATTATAATTTTTTTCATGTTTCACTATTTAATGATGCGCAAAAATAGAAAAGCTTTTGGAATGCTCATCATTATCTTTTTGTGAACCAAAACTCTAAAAACCTTACTATAAGAAATATCTATGCCATTTAGCCCATTAAATTGACTTGGTCTATTTGAATTAACCCGTATAAATGGGGCTCTCTGCGCTTTTCATTAAGCTTTTGAGGTGTATTGCCAGTAGTGCGCAATACGAACGGGAGAGGCTGCGAAAATGCTTAATTGACTCTTTTGATGATATAGATGATCGATGAATACTCTTTATTGAAACACGCCCTTATGTTTGACCATAATCCCACAAAAAAAGCACTCATCAAGTACAATGGGTTGCCTTTATATTTTTCGGAAAGCAAAGAGACATAAAATGCATCAAACCACATGGGCTTGGTTCTTACAACTTTCATATCATGTCTTTGGAAAAGTGTACTGATCGACTTTCTTGAAAAATGCCATAGATGTCTCGGCACATCATATCCCGCCCAAAAAGATTTGTAATGCTTGGCATCAAAAGAATTGTAGTTGGGAACTGCTATGATCAAAGTTCCGTTCTCTTCCAAAAAGGAAACCATCCGCTCAATCTGCTTGTCCAAATCCGGGAGGTGTTCCAATACATGCCATAAGGTTATCACATTAAACCTTTGCCCGTTCAAGGCATCTAGATCTGCATGCAACTGAACCCCTTTCTTAATCGCATTGGTCCGGGCAACCTCGCTAGGCTCTACTCCTTCTACCACAAAACCCTGAGATTTGGCCATTGCCAAAAAATCTCCGGTCCCAGCACCAATATCCAGTATTTTTTTTTCTTTATTTGTTTGATTATCAATAAGTTGAACCTTATTCTTTAGGTTTAATCGCTTTACTTTTTGATAAATCTTGTCTGTGAACGATTTTTTTGCATCAGTATGGGAAATATAATCCTCGCTCTCATAATAGCGGGCAAGGTTTTCGGGTATGGGTCGCGTAACCAACATATCAAATTCTGCATCCTTATGCAGTTCGAAAGATTCACCGGAAACAGAAAAATCCTTAGTCTTTAAAAACAACTTCATGGCCATTTTAGAAAATAGTATCGGTGTTCTGAAATAAAAAAAAGCAACCGTCTTTCATCATTGGATTACATTTGAATTGAAGTTTTCCAGGAAAGCATTCTTGACATTTGTTCCACGTGGAACATAAAATCTCTATCGTCCAAGGTAGACCAACAGCACACTAATATCAGCAGGAGAGACGCCACTTATCCTAGATGCTTGAGATATGGTAACGGGGCGTATAGCTTCCATTTTTTCCCTTGCCTCAAAAGAAAGCGATTTTAACTTTGAATAGTCAAAATCATCCGGAATTCTCACATTTTCCAGTCTATGCAATTTATCCGCATTGTTTTTCTCCTTTTCAATATACCCGGAATATTTTACCTCAATTTCGGCCTGCTCCAGCACCTCTGAATTGAGTTCGTGCTCTTCTACAAAAGTCGAAACGGAATCCAGCTGAAGCATATGATCCATGGTGACCTTAGGTCTGGAGAACACTTTAAAAAGTTTATCGGACTGCTTTACAACTGCCGAATCCAATGACTCCAAAATGGGGTTGATCTCTTCGGGAACAAAGCTGGTTTTCTTGAAAAACTTTATGAACTCTTTGGACTTTCTTTGTTTTACATCCATTTTCTTCATCCGTTCCTCTTTGGCCAAACCAATAGCATAAGCCTTTGGGGTTAATCTAAGATCGGCATTATCTTGTCGTAAAAGGGTCCTATACTCCGCTCTTGAAGTAAACATTCTGTACGGTTCCTCGGTTCCTTTAGTAATCAAATCATCAATTAAAACACCAATATATGCCTCGTCCCTTTTTAGAATAAAAGGTTCTTGTTCATTGATTTTTAGGTGTGCATTAATGCCCGCCATCAACCCTTGCGAAGCGGCTTCCTCATACCCTGTGGTTCCATTGATCTGGCCAGCAAAGTACAGATGGTTCACCAACTTGGTTTCGAGCGTATGTTTCAACTGTGTGGGAGGGAAATAGTCATACTCGATAGCGTAGCCAGGCCTAAAAAATTTGACACCCTCAAAGCCCTTTACAGACCTCAAAGCTTTAAACTGAACATCCTCTGGCAATGATGTGGAAAAGCCATTTACATATACTTCTACCGTATTCCAGCCCTCTGGTTCTACAAAAATTTGATGGGCATCCTTATCGGCAAATCGGTTGATCTTATCTTCTATGGAAGGACAATACCGTGGTCCCAAACTTTGTATTCTACCATTGAACATAGGAGATCTATCAAAACCATCACGCAACAAATCATGAACCAAGGCACTGGTATGTGTCATGTGACAATCCCTCTGGGTTTTCAAAATTGGTGTGTCTAAATATGAAAACTTCTCTGGCTTGTCATCCCCAGGTTGTGGTATCATCAGGTCATAATTCAATGAGCGACCATCAACCCTGGGAGGGGTTCCCGTTTTCATTCTACCGCTATCAAAACCTAAATCAACCAACTGTTCAGTAATGCCTGTGGCTGCCTTTTCACCGGCCCTTCCTCCGCCAAACTGTTTTTCACCAATATGGATAAGGCCGTTCAAAAAGGTTCCATTGGTCAAAACCACTGCCCTGCTCTTCACGTCAATGCCCAAAGAGGTACGCACCCCAACAACATTGCCATCTTCAATAAGTAACCCAGAAACCATCTCCTGATAGAAATCCACATTCGGGGTAGCCTCTAAAGCCAAGCGCCATTCCTCTGCAAATCGCATTCTGTCATTCTGCGCCCTTGGACTCCACATGGCCGGTCCTTTAGACTTGTTGAGCATCTTAAATTGAATGGCAGATTTATCTGTAATAATTCCACTATAGCCACCAAGCGCATCTATCTCTCGTACAATCTGCCCTTTGGCAATACCACCCATTGCAGGATTACAGGACATTTGCCCAATGGTTTGCAAGTTCATGGTAACCAATAAGGTTTTAGAGCCCATGTTGGCAGCCGCGGCCGCGGCTTCTGCTCCAGCATGGCCTCCCCCTACTACTACAACGTCGTATTCTTTATCGAACATAATCTATTGTTCCACGTGGAACATTCTTATTTTTTCATCTTCTTTACTTCTCATGATTTCCGCCTCTTCATCTGTTTTGTCCCCGTATCCGACAAGATGTAAAACTCCATGAGACATTACTCTTACTATTTCATCCTGCAATGGGACGCCGAAGGTTACGGCGTTTTCCTTTACCCTGTCCACGGATATAAAAATATCGCCAGAGACAACAACCCCTTCCGTATAATCAAAAGTGATGATGTCTGTCAGCGTATCATGCTTCAAGTATTCATTATTGAGTTCAAGTAGATACTCATCCGAACAGAAAATATAATCTATCTGACCTACTTTAAAGCCTTCAGAATCCAAAATTCTAGTAACCCAATCGGAATACTTGGGCTCATGCTCCAATTGAAAATCCAATTCAAAGTGAAACTCAATCATTCTTGAAATACCTCTTTACGCGTTTCTTATAATTTTGGCGCAAAGGTAGTGCTTGCCTATTTAATATCTCAATATCACTTTGATTATCCCTTAGAAGTTCAGGTTTGGTAATAATGGGTGCTGCGTAGTCAATGCTATTGGTTTCGCTTTCGCGTTCTTCCTTCTCCCCTTGTTCCATAGCGGCACTCTCCAACTTTAACAATTGATGCTCTATGGCATTCGCCTTACTGACTGTACGCTCAGTAATTCCATTTTCCAACAAGTCGTTCTCAAAATCCTCCATTTGCTGCAACAACTTCTTGGCCAAATTTCTATCAGAAGCATTCAGCATATCCTCAAGCTGCTTCTCCAGCATTTGACGCAACATTTGTTGCTCTTTGTATATCTCATATACCTCATTCAGCCCTATTTCATTCTCTCCATTGCCAGCATTTCCACCTTCGTTTTGCTTGCCCTCACCTTGTTGCTTTCCTTTATCTCCATCAGCTGGACCATTATCCTGTTGCCCACTACCCCCTTTTTGCTCTCCTTTCTGACCAGATGGCTTCCCTTCTTGTCCAGAGCCATTCATTTTTTGCTGGATGCTCTGTTGTCCCTTAATGATGTCTGGCAATTGAAAATCCGACCCCTGGCCACTCCCCTGACCAGGACTCATATTTTGTTGCATGTTGTCCAAAATATTTGCCAAAAAATCGGCAAGCGCATTCGTGGCATTAATTACGTATTGTTGATAGGATGCACCTTGATACACCTGATTCTCGGCAATACTCTCCAATGACTTATCAATGTTATAATATACCTCTGTAATCTGCTCATTCACGAACTCAGATAACTCCGCCCTGCGTAGTGACAATGCAAACAAGCTATCGTCCACATGTTCAAAAAGCCTTCTAAGATCCTTTTGGTCACGAACCGTTCTTGAAAACTGTGAAATGTCCACATCTGCATCTTCCATCTTGTCAAACAAGCTTTCCTGTTTAAAAGAAAAGGTAACCAAGTTATCCAATATCTGACGTAACATCTCTGCGTCTTCCGTATCATTGGACCCACCGGCTGAAGCACTTTGTTGCATAGCCTGACTCATTTCCATCATCTTCTGAGCGGCTGATTTCTGTTTGCGTTTTGCGTTATCCTTGCCATCCTTCTCCTGCCCATCCGAACCCTCTTGCTTCATCTGCTCCAGTTCTTCCAAAGCTTCCTTTTGATCCCTGTCCACATCCTCTTGTTGTTTTTTGGCAACCTCAAAATCCAAAGGTTTCTGCAACCCATCATTATCCTTTCTAAGTTCATCCAATTCATCAGAAATCTCATCAAATTGTTGGTTCAATTCCTTTTGCAAATCTTCTTCATTGTCTTCCGACGTAGCTTCCGACAACCTCTCTTGCTCTTTGGCCAACTCTTCAAGTTCATTGGCCAACTGGGCCATCTTCTCAGTGACGTAGTACCTTTTGGTAAGTTCCAAAATCTGCTCTAGGTTTCTAGCGTTTTTGGATTGATTCTTCCCAAGCTCTTCAAGCCTCTTCTGAAGCTCTTCCTTGTTCATTTTATCAGTAAGCTCATTCAGTTCTTTAAGTAGTTTCTCATTCTTTTTGGCCTCAAGCTCCTGCCGTTCCAATCGCTCTTGAAGCATCTTTTTCTGTTCATTGCTTTCCTCACTATTACTAACCCCTTCCTTTAATTCCTTACTGAATTTTTGCATTAATTCCTCTTGCATCTGTTGCTTCTGCAAAAAATCCTTAATCTGACTCTTATCCTCAAAAGTCAATCCTCTTTCCTCCTTTTGTTCCTTATTCATTTTGGTAAGTACATCTTGTTTTTCTTTGTACTGCCGCAGGGATTGTTCCATTTTGGACAAAGTTGAGTTTTGAGACTCTAACTCCTTCTTTTTCAGTTGTTTATCACTGTAGAGCGAGGTGGTAAATACCTGGCTTTTAGTGATTTTACCCCCTCGTATACCATCATTGTCGACTACTTCAAAAAACATCTTATACTCCTTCCCCTTATCTAGTTGAAGTCCAGACGGAAAGGTATAGTAGAACTGATGCACATTGGTTATAGGGGACTGTAATACAATTCTCTGTTCATTCTGAACATCATCCACCGGAAAACAAACCAGTCGGATAGAGGCAATACCATAGTCATCAGCAGCTTGCCCGGTAAAAAACGACTGATTAGGGTTAAGCGAGTCCAAAACCTGATCCACCTTTACCGTAGGGTTTGCGTCCTTTACAACATCAACAGCATACGCTAGACGTTCAAAATCAGAAACATGGGAATTGGAAGTTCGAAGTTCGTATCGCAAATCATTAAAAGCCCGCAATGAATGTACAAACTCATTGACGTCCTTGGAAAAAGTATAGATGCTATCTGATGTCTGCATGGAAATCCCATCAACATTTGCCCCAACAATCTTCCAGGACAACTTGGTCCCCTCTGGCACCACAGCATTACCAGTGGCAGTGATTACCTCAGATCTACGATTTAAGTACCTAGGATAGTCCAGCTGCATTTGAAAATCTACCAGCGCAGGCGTTCTATAACTTTTGATGTTATAACTCCTAGAACTCCAGCCATTGGCCGTTAGGTAAAAAGAACTTTCTATAACAGGGGCTTCAAACCGATACGTATACACCCCACCTTGCTCTTGCAACAATAACTGTTCACCATTGACTACCAAATAAACATCTCCCGGTTTGACACTGCCCTCGGTAGTTGCCTTGATCACCAAGGGTTCATTGTCCAACACTTCCAAACTTTCATTCAATATCTTAAAAGTAAATGGTGCTGGGCGCTCATAGGCCAAATCATAATTCATGACCCTTGTATTGGAATTAAAAAAAGAAGCGATGTTTCCCGTTACCCAGATAAAGCCAAGTAACCCCAACGGAACTAAAACATATTTGGCATACCTATAACTTTCCCTATAATCAACAGCCTCCACAAAGGGAACCGTGCCCAGACTTTTGGCACGCTGCTCTATACTAGCCAACAAAAGATCGGTCTTCTTCTGACATTCAGATAATTCAAGAAGATTCAGCAATTTATCATCAACATCAGGAAAATGCTTTCCAATCAATTTAGAGGCCTCCTTGTGGCCAATCCCCTTGCGTAAACGAAACAAATACATCAAAGGAATCAAAATGAACTTATAGAGCAAAAAGAACTCAACCAATAAAAATATAATGAAGAACGTCAATCGCCATTGTTGGTCCATCCATAGCAGATACTCCAAGAACATAACCGCCATCCAAAACAACAACCCAAGGGTCAAAAAAAGAATACTTCCCTTGATCAATTGTTTGGTGTAATACTTCTTGGTGAAGCCACCCAGTTTCCGCAATATGTCCTGATAGCCGCTCAAAGCAATGTATTTTATCACCAAGATACCCGATACTGGTGAAAACCGCTGAAAATTTTTGTTAAAGCTTGGTATACAAACACTTTTAGAATACACACAAGGTCCTTACCAAACTCTTTCCAGATCTTATAAGGGAATGTATCTTTGCACTACAAGAATATATGCCATGAGTGATACGATTAGAGTGCGTTTTGCCCCAAGCCCAACCGGACCATTACATATAGGGGGTCTTCGCACTGCGCTGTTCAATTACCTATTTGCTAAAAAACACGGTGGGGAATTTATATTGCGTATAGAGGATACCGATCAGAACCGATTTGTGGAAGGAGCTGAAAACTATATCATTCAAGCATTGAACTGGTGCGGTATTCCCTTTGATGAAGGACCGGGGAAAGAAGGTTTTGTTGGCCCCTACCGGCAAAGTGAACGCAAGGACATGTATAAAGCGTACGCCATGGAACTTATTGAAAACGGCCAAGCATACTATGCTTTTGATACCGCAGAGCGATTGGACTTTCATAGAAAGGACCACGAAGAAAAGGGCAAGACCTTTATCTATAATTGGCACAACAGGTTAAAACTCAACAATTCACTTTCACTGACCCAAGAAGAGGTAAAATCCAAATTGGATGCCGGTGAAGATTACGTTATCCGCTTCAAGTCCCCACAGGACGAAGAACTCGTTCTACAAGATATCATCCGTGGCGAAATTAAAATAGACACCAACATACTGGATGACAAAATCCTTTTCAAAAGTGATGGTATGCCCACCTATCACTTGGCCAATATTGTAGATGATTATTTGATGGACATCAGCCATGTGATCCGAGGCGAAGAGTGGCTTCCCTCCTTGGCCTTACATACATTGTTGTACAAAGCATTCGGGTGGACCGCGCCAAAATTTGCCCACCTTCCTCTTATTATGAAGCCGGTTGGAAAAGGTAAACTGAGCAAGCGGGATGGAGAAAAAGGCGGTTTCCCAGTGTTCCCCTTGTCCTGGAACGAATCGGAAGGTTACCGTGAAGCCGGTTTCTTTCCGGAGGCCGTGGTGAACTTTTTGGCGCTTTTGGGGTGGAACCCTGGTACCGAACAAGAAATTTTTTCCTTGGATGAGCTTATCCAATCCTTCTCTTTGGAAAGGGTGAACAAATCCGGTGCGCGTTTTGACCCAGAAAAAAACAAGTGGTATAATCAGCAGTGGTTGCAACGAAAGACTGATGAAGAACTAGCCGATTTGTTTCTACAAGAGCTCTCAAAAAGACCAGAGACCATTGAAACATCCAAAGTATATGTCCAAAAGGTGGTGGGACTCATCAAGGAGCGGGCAAGTTTTGTTTCTGACTTTTGGGAACTGGGCGGCTATTTTTTTGAAGCGCCATCCGAATACAATGAAAAGGCGGTAAAAAAACAATGGAAAGAAGATACGCCACAAATCATGGACCATGTTGTTTCCATCTTGGAAAGCATCGATGATTTTTCCTCACCGGCTATTGAAGAAAAGGTAAAAGCTTGGATTGCAGAGCAAGAACTTTCCTTTGGAAAGGTAATGCCCCCCCTCCGATTGATCATTGTTGGTGACATGAAGGGTCCCCACCTATTTGATATCATGGAACTTATTGGTAAAGAAGACAGTATAGGGCGAATTAAAAGTGCGATTTCCCTCTTATCATAATACAGATTCTGTAACAAATCTTGATGGTTGACTACTGATATGTTAGAGAGTTTCGTAAATTCCATTTCTAACGTAAAATCCGATCAACATGGGCAACTACTTACTATTACCAATTGTATTTCTTGGGCTTATTGTTCTATTTAAGTTCTTCTTTATTGTAAAGCAACAGACCGCAGTGGTTATAGAGCGGTTTGGTAGATTCCAAAGTATTCGCAATTCCGGACTACAAATGAAAATCCCGTTAGTGGACCGTATTGCAGGAAGGCTTAGTTTAAAAATTCAACAACTTGATGTTATCGTAGAGACCAAAACTTTGGACGATGTGTTCGTGAAACTCAAAGTTTCAGTCCAGTATGTAGTCATCAGAGACAAGGTATATGATGCCTTCTACAAATTGGAGTACCCCCATGATCAGATAACTTCCTATGTTTTTGATGTGGTCCGTGCCGAAGTTCCCAAAATGAAGTTGGATGATGTCTTTGTGAAAAAGGACGATATTGCCATCGCAGTAAAGTCCGAACTTCAGGACGCTATGCTGGAATACGGTTATGATATCATCAAGACCCTTGTGACCGATATTGACCCCGATGCACAAGTGAAAGCGGCCATGAACCGTATCAATGCTTCGGAACGTGAAAAAATCGCCGCCCAATTTGAAGGGGATGCAGCCCGAATCCTTATCGTAGAAAAAGCAAAGGCCGAAGCAGAAAGCAAACGACTTCAAGGACAGGGTATTGCCGATCAGCGTCGTGAAATCGCTAGAGGTCTGGAAGAGTCTGTTGAAGTATTGAACAAAGTGGGCATCAATTCCCAAGAAGCATCGGCTTTGATCGTGGTCACACAACATTATGACACACTACAGGCCATCGGTGAAGAAACCAATACCAATCTCATTCTTCTGCCCAACTCCCCACAAGCGGGTAGCGACATGCTCAACAATATGGTGGCCTCCTTCACGGCCAGCAACCAAATTGGAGAAGCCATGAAACAACAAAACAAAAAGAAAGAAGAATAATTTTAACTTTTAGTGCATTGAAAAAGGGAGCCTTTAGCTCCCTTTTTTATTGTTTCACCAAATATCCTCGATTTTTGGACAAAAAACTCATTTCCCCCCTTTTACGAGAAGATCTACACGTAACAAAAGGAAATGGGTTGTCTTGTTTTAAAAATGCCTTAAACAAGCTAAAAATGAGCGGGTTTTAATAAGAAAACCAAATGGTATTTAATGTTGTGATAAGAAAAAACTATGTTAGTTTTTTTGCTCCAATTTTGCCCAAGTATCCCTCAACGTAACTGTTCGGTTAAAAACCAATTGTTCGGGAGTGGAATCCTTGTCAACATTAAAATAACCCAAGCGTTGAAATTGAAATACATCCCCTATTTTGGCTTCTTGTAAGCTGGGCTCCAAATAACCGGTGACTTTCGTCAAGGAGTCTGGATTAATGAAATCCATAAAATCCTTATCCTTATGGGCATCCGGTGTGGCATCATTGAAAAGACGATCGTACAAACGAACTTCTGCCTCTATGGCATGCGGAATGGAAACCCAGTGTAGCGTTCCCTTCACCTTTCGCAAACTTTCTTCCGTTCCGGAACCACTTTTACTTTTGGGGTCATAAGTACATTGCACCTCTATAACATTTCCTTCCGCATCCTTGGTACAGCTTTCTGCTTTAATGATGTAACCGTTCTTCAACCGTACTTCACCCCCCAACTTCAATCTAAAGAATTTACGATTGGCTTCCTCCTTAAAGTCATCCTGCTCTATATACAATTCCCTGGAAAAAGGAACTTTTCTTTCCCCTGCTGATTCATCTTCTGGGTTGTTCTCGGCATCCAACCACTCCTCTTTCCCTTCTTCGTAATTGGTGATGACCACTTTTAACGGGTTAAGTACCGCCATAACACGTGGGGCAACCTTGTTCAAATGTTCACGCACATGAAATTCCAACAAGGATACATCAACCACATTTTCACGCTTGGCAATGCCAATGGTGTCCGCAAAGTTTCGGATAGATTCCGGGGTGTACCCCCTCCTCCGCAATCCAGAGATTGTTGGCATCCTTGGATCATCCCATCCATTTACTACACCACTCTCCACCAATTGAAGCAATTTTCGTTTGCTGACCACGGTATGACTAAGGTTTCTTCGGGCAAACTCGCGTTGTTTTGGGCGCAATCTATCAGAATCTACCAATTGGTCTAAAAACCAATCGTACAGTTCCCTGTGCGGCAAAAACTCCAGTGTACATAGGGAATGCGAGACTTGCTCGATATAATCACTCTCCCCATGTGTCCAATCATACATGGGATAAATACACCAATCGGTATTTGTTCTATGGTGGGGCTTATGCAGAATTCGGTACATGACCGGATCACGCATGAGCATGTTGGAAGAGGACATATCAATTTTGGCTCGCAAGACGTGCTCACCTTCCTTGAAATCTCCGTTTTTCATGCCCTCGAACAGCTTCAAGTTTTCCTCCACGGAACGATTTCGGTATGGACTTTCGGTTCCGGCTTCCGTTGGGGTTCCTTTTTGACTGGCTATTTCCTCTGAAGACTGACTGTCAACATAAGCTTTATTTGCCTTGATGAGCTCCACGGCCCAATCATACAACTGCTGAAAATAATCTGAGGCATAACACTCCGTATCCCACTCATAACCAAGCCAAGAGACATCTTTCTTAATGGCGTCTACATACTCCTTTTCTTCCTTGGCGGGATTGGTATCGTCAAAACGAAGATTTACGGGTGCATTATAACGCAATCCCAATCCAAAATTGAGGCAGATGGAGCTGGCGTGCCCAATGTGAAGATACCCATTGGGTTCCGGCGGAAAACGAAAACGAAGGCTTTCAGTATCGTACCCATTTCTTAAATCTTCCTCAACAATATGCTCAATAAAATTCAGCGATTTAACATCCTCGGCCATATCCAAAATTTGAAGCGCAAATGTAGTAAAAACGTGTCTTTGTAGCTAAAAATCACGCTTTAGTGTATACAAAGTACGCCATTTCACAACACTTTTAGTGCCCCCTACAACAATATATTTCCATTCGATGAAAATAAAATCATATTTGTTAATGGAAAGCTATATGAAAATGGGGCGCTTGAGAAACGCTCTAACGAACTAAAAGACATTAAGGGGCACAAACTAACTGGGCATTGTATGCCCTCAACCTCTTAAAACTAACGGTGATGAAAAAAAGTAGTTCAACGTATGGCCTTCTGGTACTGACCCTTATGCTGGTCATTTTTGGCGCATCCACAATGGAGGCCCAAATCCTAAACAAACCAACCGCCGCTCCCAATCCCAACTATGGAAGCAGCGACCCTTGGACCGCTGCTTGTGCCTCGAGCAGTTTCAACGAATATTATGTGAATTTCACTTGGAATCTGCCATTGGTGAACTCAAACAATGAGTTTGTCCTGGAGCTGTCCGATGCCAATGGAAATTTTGGTTCACCCATAGAACTATCTAGGGTGAGTGATAAAAACACCGTTTTTGATTTCGAATTTCAATTCTCCGTACCAGACTATGTCCGTGGAGAAAACTACAAATTCCGGGTGCGCAGTACCAGTCCTTCAAAAACCAGTCCTGCCTCTGATGCTTATCCCATGTATTATATTGATTATAATTCGCCCTTGCTCATCAGTGAGAATGGCAGTGGAAGCATTCCATCCGGCGGAACCATCCAAATATGTGATGGTGGCACCGTAACCCTAAAACCGCACAACATACCCAATGCCAGTACCTATAAATATAATTGGTACCGCAGCGGCACACTACTTCCCCAGAAGACAGAGAGCATCACCGTTTCTACTCCTGGGATGTATTATGTGGAGTTGGATTATGGTTCTATCTGTTCCGGATCGGCAAACACCCTGTCCAATACCATTGAAATCAATACAGGCAGCAGTATGGGTATCGCTATAAACGGTGCCAGCAATGTTGAGCTGTGCCCCGGAGATCCTTATACCCTACAAGCCAACATCACAGGAATGGGCCTTACCTACACTTGGTATAAGGATGGTACAAAAGTAAGTGGACCTACCTTGGAAGGTGATTCCTATGCGATAAACACCAATCTTGTTGGGTTTGATGGAAGCTATGAAGTTGAAATTGAAGGGCCAAGTGCCTGTAAAGAACGTTCCGCCGCAGTTTCCGTACAAAGTGCAGGTTCCTTTGAAGTGACCCTTAACAATGAAGAAAATATTGTGTTGCTGCCTTCTCAGAACAAAACCCTGTCAGTTTCCACAACTGCAGCATCTCCATCTTACCAATGGTACAAAGATGGTGGCGCCATCTCAGGAGCAACAACAAACACATTAAATATCAGTGAAGTAGGGGAGTATTACGCAACGGTTACCCAAAACGGTGGGTCTTGTTCCGTTTCTCCGAAAAACTCTACGGTCACCACAGTGGTATCTCCCAATTCCTTTGAATTTGTGATTGCCTATGTAGGTTCCTATACCTCATGTGAAAATTCTGATGCCACATTGAGTTTGTCAACCATTAATGCCGTAGGCGATGGTGGGGCAAAAACCGATGTAACCTCGGATTTGCAATCTTCATTCAGCTATCAATGGCTAAAAGATGGTAGTACTGTAAGTGGGGAAACCTCTAAGACCATAACCCTATCTGACCACGGGAACAATGGAAACTACAAACTAAATGGTTCCTTGGATGGGTTCAACGCATCGTCCAACACCCTAAATGTCAAGCTTGTTGTTAATCAGGCCCTTGATATTTCAACTACCGGAACCGTATTGTGCGAAGGTTCAGAACCTATCGTACTGAACAGCACACAAAGTCTGGAAGGTGAAACTTTTGAATGGGTTAAGGATGGTATTGTTGTGGACACCTCATCTGAAAGCTATACCGTTACTGAAGTTGGGGTATACAAACTTGTCATCAGGACCAACGATTGTCCATTGACATCCAATGAAATTACAATACAGGCCTTTGATGAATCATTATTGGTCTTGGACAAGCCTCAAGAACTTATCATTATTGAGGGCGAAACCATGACCATGACCGCAAGCGGTGCAGATTCTTATGAATGGTTCGACTACAACAACAATTTAGTATCCACACAGGACTATTTTGGTTTCCAAGAGGAAGGACAATACCTATTGGTAGCCCATTTTGGTGGGTGTACCGTAAGCCGTGTCATTACCGTGGTATATAGGGACATGTTTGCCATTCCCAATGTAATCACCGCCAATGGCGATGGCATCAATGACCTATGGATATTGCCCAACACCTACTCAAGGGACCAAGAAATCTTAGTGACCATATTCAATGAAAGAGGGAAGGAGGTATTCAGCCAGACCAATTATGAAAACAATTGGCCGCAATCTACCTCAACGTTCAACAAATCCAGCATGATCTTTTATTACAAGATCAGCAAAGGAGGGAAAAGCCTGAAACAAGGCACCATAACTGTTATCAAATAAACAGAAATGCACACCAAAAAACCTTTACTACTACTCGTCTATATCTTGCTACTTGCTTCATCCGGGACCTACGGACAAGAGGAGGATCCTTTTGTGCCCTATAACATCCCGTCCCAGAACTTGCTGAAATTCAACAGGTTTTTGTTGAACCCAACATTTTCAACAGTGCGTGAAGACAAGTCATATATCAACTTATTTCATAGAAACCAGTCGGTATCTTTTAACGATAACAACCAAGTATACTTCTTGAGTTATAGTGGTAGGGTAAGTGACAGAAGTGGTGTGGGTCTTAGCTTGTTCACCAATAGGGAAGGGGTTTTCAACAACTTTGGTGTTCACGCCAACTACGCCTATGGTGTGCGATTGGCCCCAAAAAGCACTTTTACTTTCGGAGCCAACTTTTCATATTATCAAAGCGCCTTGAACCAAGACCGTGTCAACGCCATTGAGGATGATCCGTTTTTAAACACTTTGGAGAGCAGTTCCTTGGTAAGCTTTCAACCCGGTTTCAACTTTTCCATAGGAAGCTTTGACATTGGTGGTTTTGCCGAAAACCTGTTTGATTACAACCTCAAGAACAGCGAATCCGTTACAGAATTCAACGAAAAAACCTATTCCGGTCACTTACAATATACCCATCAGTTTAAAAATGGTGCTGGGCTTTTGGAAAGCGCCAGATTGATGCCCATGGCCCGAGTGAGAAAAGTGGGTGAGGAAAACCTCGTATTGGGAGGAAACCTTATCCTTGATCTTCCCAAGCTAGGGTGGTTACAGGCAGGTTATGACGATTTCTACGGTGCATCGGCAGGGCTTGGGTTTAACTTGACCAAGAACATCTCCCTGGGTTACACCATGGAAAAAGGTCTTTCCAACAACTTTGAAAACTTTGGGGTGAGTCATGAGATTTCCCTTGCGTATTCCTTTACGCCCAATCTTACTGAGGACCGCGTAATGCTAGAAAAAGAAAACGAAGCCTTGGTGGAAAACGAAAATGTTCCACAGGACAGCTTGAGCATTACCGAAAAAGACCTTGAAATAGCACAATTAAAAGACAAGTTGGCCGAAAACGATGCCATTTTGGATGAGCTATTAATGCGACAGGATTCTATAGAAACCACTCGTAGACAAGATTTGGAAAAACGTTTTGAAACGGTCATGAAAATGGTAAAACGTGAGACAAGGGGGCAAAACCCAGCGCTTGAAGAAAAGGCCAAGCAAGTCTATTTTGCCAATATGGACAGTGCCGATCTTGTGACCCAAACCAAGACACAGCCCGTCTCCAATCATGGACTTACCAATACAACGTCAACCAAAAAAGTGATTCGTATTAACGAAACCAAAACCAATACAGCGGTAGCCCACACCTCTTCGGTAAAAAGGGACAAAACCTCCAACACCAAGAAAATCAAGTCTGCCCGCTTCAAATCAAATGCAATTCCAAATGTTCAAAGTGGACATTATCTGATAGCCAACGTCTTTAAAAATCCAGAAAACGTGGATGCCTTTATCCAAAAACTCCATGAACAAGGTATTCTTGATGCCGGTTTCTTTGAAAATCCAAAGAACGGTCTCAACTATGTGTACTTGGAAGGATACAAGGATAAAAAAGAAGCTTTGGAGGCATACCATTCCAAACTCAATGGTTCATACCAAGGTGATGCATGGGTGATGAACGTCAACGATGGTACTGCTACCATCCGAGGCTTTGTGAACAGTACAACCAGCACTACCACAACTCCTTCCAAATATGGTAACAACACCTTGCACAAGAATGTTAACAAAAGTAATGCTAACTCTGGCCGGGTAACTTACAAAACCATAAACGCAAATGGCTTGCCAGAGGGCTTCTATATCATAGCCAGCGTATTTGACAATTCAACCAGTGCCAAACAATTTGTAAAAGCACTGAATTCCCGAGGCTTAAACGCCAGTTACTTCATAAATCCAGAGGACAACCACAGGTATGTGTACCTCAAAAAACATGAAACCTGGAACAACGCCTTAACCTCATACTATTCCAAACTAAACGCTTCGTATGATGACCAAATGTGGATCATGCGCGTGAAACCAAACTACAATAGCTAACCATGGCCAAACCTTTACATAAAATATTGCTGTTCTTAGGGATGGCACTCATTTCTTGGGTGGGTACTTCCCAGGTCAAGAACACCTTTGACGTACGTTATGAAAACGAACTCAGGGGAGATCTGACCTTTATTGCCAACAATATAGTAAACAGGGACTCTGGGAGTAGAGACCCTGAAGACCCATACAATGCAACCGGTTCAAGCTCATCATATAATGATGACCTTAACATGCAATACATTGATATAGACGGGGATGGTTCCACCTTTAGTTCCAGTAGTGCCACCTTGGCGGTACCCGACCCTTCCTGTTCATTGATACGTTACGCCGGACTATACTGGTCCGCGGTATACAAGGGCAGTGATAGGAGCGATTTCAATCAGGTCAAGTTTAGGGTTCCTGGTGGTTCCTATGTGGATCTGACCGCAGATGAAATCTTATTTGATGGATATAACGATTCCGATTTTGGGAGCTATAGTCCCTATGCCTGTTATAAGGATGTAACCTCCATGGTATCCGCATTGGCCAACCCTGATGGGGAGTATTTTGTAGCCAACGTCAGGGCCAGTTCCGGAAGCTCCATTACCGGAGGTATTTCTGGAGGTTGGACCTTGGTCGTGGTTTATGAAAACCCAACGCTTCCCGGTAAATACATCACTACATTTGACGGGTATGCCGGTATCAAATCAGGACAAACCGTAGATGTACCGTTTAGTGGGTTTACCACATTGCCCGCACCATTTCCAGTACGTGCAAAATTGGGTGTGGCCACTTTGGAAGGAGACAACCGAATCTCTGGGGACAGGCTTGCCATTCGTGCGGACAGCAATGGTTCTTTTACAACTCTTGGAAACACGGTGAATCCCACCACCAACTTCTTTAACAGTAACATTACCATTGAGGACAATATTATCACCACACGAAACCCCAATAGTGTGAACACTTTGGGTTGGGATGTGGATTTGTTCACCATTCCAAACCCCAACCAGACGGTTATTCCAAACAGTGAGACCGGGGCTACTTTAAGAGCTTCCTCAACTCAGGATAAATATGATATCTTCTTTACCTCTTTGGATGTAGAGATCATTGAACCCAACATTGAATTGACCAAAACCGTTGAGGATATCGGCGGTAACGATATTACTGGTCAAGGGGTTAACTTGGGACAATACTTGGATTATGTACTCGCCTTTGAAAATGTAGGTAATGATGATGCCGTTGGTTATGTAATTCGGGATGTATTGCCCATCAACGTAACCTTGGACGAAGGTAGTATTTCCATGCCTGCGGGAGTAACCTACTCCTATGACCCTGCCACTCGGACCATTTTGTTCAATGTTCCGGACAGTATGGTAGAGGAAGGGGATCCTTTGGCTACTATCCGAATGCGTGTACAAGTGGCAGAAAACTGCTTTGATTTTATTGACGCCTGTACCGATATCATCCAGAACTTGGCCTACTCTACCTATAGTGGGGCCATCAACAATGCGCAGATCACAGACGACCCCAGTGTGTCCGAATTTGATGGTTGTGGTTTCCCCACACCTGGGGCCACCAATTTCTTGTTGGATGACCTCAGCGCCTGTAATTTTAGTAGGACCGTACAGCTTTGTGGTGACACTGTGCTTTTGGATGCAGGAGATAATTTTGATAACTATATCTGGTACCGTGATGAAAACGGCAATAACCAGATTGATCTAGGAACGGATACAGTCATTACCGATGCCGATGCCGACAACGATCCAAGCACCATTTTAGTAGGTGATACAGGAACTTATCTTGTAGACAAACAAGTTGCTGATCCCTGTAAGGATTTCATGGAAATCATTGTGGTTGAATTGTTCGGTTCCGTACAGAGCAATCCTATTACGGCGTTGATCAACGATACCTCCAACACCATTGATGGCGAAATCCAAATCTGTCCCAATGATGGTAGCGAATTGCCTGAAATTTTCTTGTGTGGTCTAAATGACACCGAGCTTATTCAGGTCAACATTCCTGATGCACAGAGCATTGTCTGGGAACAATTGGACGAAACCAGTTGTGGATCGGCCGTTTCAGGTTGTGCCAACACCAACGCAAGCTGTACTTGGAACACTGTAGATACGGGCAACGACTTCTTGGCTTCCGATTCTGGGCAGTACCGATTGGTCATCAACTATCAGAACGGATGTTTCAGCAGGTTCTATTTCAACATTTACAAGAACCCGCTCAACCCACAATACACTTCCAGCGATATTATCTGTGATACGGATGGAAACATTACCGTGACCAATATGCCCATCAACTACGAATATCAGCTTTTGGATCAAACCACAGGAAACGTATTGGTTCCTTATGGGCCAAGTCCAAGCTTTGATATAGACACCAATGGTGCCTATGCGGTTGAAATGAGACAACAAGGTGTTACCGATGGTTGTGTGTTTATGCTTGAAAACATTGGGATTCTGGAAAGAAACTTCCAAGTGGACATCACCACAGAAGACACCAACTGTAACGGTTTGGGTGAAATTGCCATTTCTGTGCTCAATGTAGAACCCCAATACTATTATGAAATAGCGCAAGGTGGTACTGTAGTGGATACCCACGGACCATCCACAGACAACAACTACACCTTTGAGAACTTAAACGATGGGGTTTACGATGTTACCGTAACCACCGACGACGGTTGTACCTATACCGAACAAGTCACTATTCTTGATTTGGCCAATTTGGACCTCAATGCCCAAGTGAACCAACATATAACCTGTGTAGATGGCCTTGTAGAGGTAGAAGCAACTGGGGGTAGGACTCCATATCTATATGCTATCTGGTCCTATGTGGATGAATCCAGCACTACCATTACTTCCTACCCTACAGTAGCAGATATTCCACCTTCCGAATTTCAAAGCGGTACCACATTTAGTATTCCTACAACTGCTCCCGGGCAGTACACCTTTGTAGTGGTCGATGGGTACAACTGTTATGATTTTTCCAATACAGTGACCGTTTACTCACAACCTGCAGCAGATTTTGATCCAACCACAGTAACGGATGTACTCTGCTTCGGTGAATCTACCGGTGCACTAACTTTCAATCTGCTGAATAGCAATGGATATTCGTTAACCTATTATCTATTTGATGCCACGGGATTTGACGACACGGACTATGACTATGTAGATGCATTGGCCACCAATGCTACTGGGTATTTTCCCAACCTGCCTGCCGGAGATTATGTGCTCGTTGTAAATCAACAAAATGGAAGCGCTTCTTGTGATCATATTGAATATCACACCATCTCTCAACCCACAAATGCTTTGGATGCGGATGCAGTCCTGACCCAAGACTATACCTGTTTGCAAAATGGTATTATTGAAGCCCAAAACGTAACCGGGGGCACAGCTCCCTATGAATACAGTATTGACGGGGTAAATTTTGTCAACGGTCCAGGAGCTGAAACCTTTTCTGGACTCACAGATGGCACCTATACCATCACCATTAGGGACGACAATGGGTGTGCCATAACCATGGACCCCATTACATTGGATGCCCTTGATCCCCCAACGGATATCGCTTTTTCGGCTACCAATCCAGTATGCCCAACCTTTGTTTCCGATGTTGCCTTAACCGTTACAGGAGGCACACCCAATTTAACCTATGAGATTATTTCCCCTGCCGGAAGTGCGGTTAATAACGGCAATAACAACTCTTTTACAGGGTTGGCCCCAGACACGTACATGTTCAGGGTTACCGATAGTAATGGATGTTTCTATGATGAAAGCTACACCATAGACCCCGTTACCGAAATTTCCGTGACAGGGCAATTGTTGAGCAATATCACTTGTTTTGGTGATACAGACGGGGAACTCCAATTCAATGTAGCCAACTTCAATACAGATTATGACTATTCTGTAACAGGTCCTGCCACTTTCAACGGAAGTGCACAGACCAATGGAACCATTTCTTTGTCCGGATTGGCCGAAGGAACCTATACCATTACCGTAACAGATAACTTTACCAGCTGTACCGATACGGCCAGTGTTACCATAAACGCACCACCTTCAGCATTGACAGCTTCCCACGTGGTTGCCCAACCTAGCTGTATTGCCAACGGTTCGGTTACCATTACGCCATCAGGAGGATGGGGAGGCAACAGTTTTGAAATCACTGCAGGTCCGGTCGGATATGTCCTTCCTGCCGCGCAATCAAACGGAATATTTGCCAATCTTAACATGGGAGGAACCTATACCTACACGGTTACCGATTCCAACGGATGTGTTTTTACAGATACCTTTGATGTTATTGAAGCCGTGGCCCCTGTTTTGGCCATTGTACCCAACGACATTTGTTATGATGATGCCGTAGGCCTCACCCTCACCGCCAATGTGACTTCTGGTGGTGACGGAAACTATGAATATAGTCTTAATGGAGGCCCATTTCAGGCCAGCAATGTATTTTCTGGTCTAGCTTCAGGAACCTACACCATTGATGTTAGAGACGGGAACAGCTGTACAGATTCAGCCTCCATCACCATTGATCCAGAGTTGAGCGTGATTGCTTCGGCTCCAAACATTATTGCTTGCGGAACAGATACTGATATTACCATCACCGCTGCCGGTGGCGATGGCAACTATGTATACGCTGTTGTGGGCAATGGGGTTACTCCAGCTGATGGGGATTTTTCAACCACCAACCCCGTTACCGTAACGGGTGCCGGTGATTACGATGTGTATGTTCGAGATAACAATGGCGCTGCTGGATACTGTGAGGCTTCCTACGATATCACCATAGCCCAAGACCCTCCATTGGCCATTTCCGTTGCTGATACAGGAATTTTGTGTAGTGGAGAGGCACAAGCTACCATTACCATCACCGCTTCAGGTGGTGAAGCTCCCTATCAATACAGTATCAACAATGGTGCTACGTATCAAGCATCAAACACTTTTGTGAACCAAGCTGCGGGCAGTTACAACATCCGCGTTAGGGATGCCAACAACTGTATCGTTGATGAAATTTATACCATAACCGAACCATTGACCCTTTCCGCTTCTGCCGCCGTTACCCAATTGGCAGAATGTAACCCAGGGTTGGGTGCTGAGGTGCGTATTACCAATGCTTTAGGGGGTACCGCTCCTTACGAGTACAGTTTTGATGGTGGGTCCACATATGGATCAAGCTCCATAGGGTATCTATTCCCAGGGACACATACACTTTACATCAGGGATGCCAATCTTTGTACCTATCCCATGACGGTGACCATTGACCCTGTTCCCACCCCACCTAATGTTACTCCAGCCATAGACTACGAATGTGATGGCGAAGGCATCATTACCTTGACTCCGGACAGCGCAGATTTTGATTACACTTACGAAATTGATGGGAATCCAAACACTCCCGCCAACTCAAATATCTTTAACAATGTTCCCGTTGGATCACACACCATTACGGTAAACTATACCAGCAATTCAGCACCAACTCCAAGTGTGTTGCTGTTGGAAACTTTTGGAACAGGACCCAACACCAGTATTCCTGAGGTGGATCCTGCTTATTGCTACGAACCTCAAAATGGTACGGTGAACACCTGCGGTTGGGGTATAGACACCCATATCCAAGACGGGGAATATTCAGTTACACAAACCATTGTAAACCCCTATGGTACATGGAGAAACCCTAATGATCATTCCGCCTTGGCCAATGGTAGGTTCTTGGCCATGAATGTAGGTGGTGCCGTAGGACCCAATGGAATTATCTATGCCAAAAGAGATATTGAAGTGGTGCCCAACCGGGATATCACCATTTCATTATGGGCTTTCAACTTGTTGAGAGTTGGTACCGGTGGCGCCGATCCTGATATCGATATTCAATTGGTTGACGGTGTAGGTACTGTTATTGCCAGTACCACAACAGGACAGGTTCCTAAAAACAATGATGCTGATGATTGGCAGAACTATACGGTTACCCTAAATCCAGGGGCCAATACCAATTTGGATATTGTAATTCGTACCAACTCTGCTGTTACGGGTGGAAATGACATCGCCATTGACGATATTCAGGCATTCCAGACTCCTGAGGTTTGTTCCGGTTCATTGACGGTTGATGTCAATGTTGAGGATGGCCACGCCTTTGATGGCGCCATCACGGCCTTTACCGATATTTCTTGTAATGGTGTTGCCGACGGTTCCATTACTTTTGAAGCAGAAAACTTTGATCCTGCCACAGGATTTACCTATCAAGTGGATGGTGGTGCGGTTTCTGCAGCTCAATTTGCAAGCCCAATCACCGTAAACGGATTAACGGCAGGCAATCATACTATCACCATTGTAGATCTAAGAGACCCTGCGTGTTCAGTTATCTTAAATCAAACTTTAACAGAACCCAATGCATTGGTTGCTTCGGCCTCTGTTACCAGTGTGATGACCTGTACCAATGGAGGGGCTACCATTACGGCTTCGGCCACTGGTGGAACCCCAGCCTACCAATATCAGTTAGAGGATAATGTTGGCGGTGTGCTTGTTGCTTACCAATCTTCCAACATATTTACCGGTCTTTCCGATGGCGATTATATTGTTAGGGTTATCGACACAAACCTGTGTGAAGACCCTGTTGATGCGGCAATTACCATTGCGCCTCCCGCCGATATCCTATTTGATGTTACGCCCACAGCCTGTTATAGTGGAAACAATGACGGCACCATTCAAGTGGATGTGACCAGCGGAAATGGCGATTATCAATTTAGTTTAAATGGGGGTCCTTGGATCACACCAAGTCCAGCTACGGCTACAACACACACTTTCTCTGGCCTAGCTGCTGGAAACTATACCATTAATGTAAGGGATGGATTTGGTTGTACAGGTACGCTTCAAAACGTGACCATTGTAGACGCCTTGATTGCCAGTGTGGCCGTTGAGGACATTACCACCTGTGCCGATGGTAGCATTACCGTTACCGCTTCTGGTGGTTCACCTACCTTGGAATATGCTTTTGTGCCTACCACCACTGATCCAACTGGATCCTTCTCCCCAACCAACACCTTTACTGTTACTGCTGGTAACGAAGGTACTTATGATGTATATGTTAGGGACAATTCCGCAACAGCTCCTTTCTGTGAGTTTATGGAAACCGTGACCGTGAATCCCGCTACGCCATTGACCATGACGGCCACTCCAACAGACCCCGAATGTCATGATGGAACCGGCTCTATTTTGGTGGATATCACTTCAGGTCTTGCCCCATACACTATTCAGATTGTTGATTTGGACAATGGAGGTGCTTCAGACCAGACCGACACCAATGTGCTTGCCTCAAGCAGAACCTATTACAACCTGATGCCCGGGGATTATACCATCAATGTCACTGATGCCACAGGCTGTACCATTACCGATACACAGACCATCAACAATCCAGATGAGTTGACAGGGGTTGTGACAGGGGTTACACCCGCAACTTGTACTGGCGACATCAATGATTTTGGTTTTGAATTCTCTGGATATCCCACCACTTTGGGAACCATTCAATTCAGTGCCGATGGTGGTGCCACATGGATAGGGGACAACTCTGTTCCAGGTACATCAGATCAATTTACTGGATATACTTCTGGTCAAACAGTTTATCCTTCCATGAGAACCGTGGATGGATCCAACAATACCATTTGTCAGACTGACCTTCCTCCGTTCATTATACCATACCCATTGGATGACTTGGACATTACCATATTGCCAATAATTGTCAATTGTAATGAACTACAAGTTACGGTGAGAGGACAAAACGGTACGGCGCCGTATGAATATGCCTATTCGGACGACCCGGCCAATTTTAATCCAGCTACTGCAGCATGGACCGCTCCTTTGCCTTTGGGAACAACCCACACCTTTGTCGGATTGGTCCCTGGTAGAACCTATACCTTCTACGTTAGGGATAGCGCAGGTTGTGTTCGTCAAAGTAACGTGAACGTGAACGATATCATCACGGTTCCTTTGGAAATTACATCAAGCATCACTCCAAGCTGTGATGGCGCAAACAACGGAAGTATCACCTATACCGTAACCGATAACCAAGCTCCTTTTGAAACACAGTTCAGATGGACCTTGTATGATATGAGTTCCGGTTCTGCTGTTTTTGTAACAGATAGTGGGGGAATAGTTCCCTTCTCTACTCCACAACAGGATGTTACCATCAATAATTTGGCTCCTGGAAACTACTTCATCGAAGTTGTTGAAGTAGATGGTTCAAACAATGATAGTTGTGTTGGCGCCACTGAGAATGAGTTATTGATAGAACTGGACCCGTTGAGTGGAACCCCTGTTGTCCTACAAGACATAAGTTGTAATGCCTCTGGACTCATTGAGGTTCAAAACCCTCTTGGTGGAGGCGGAATCTATACCTATACCGTAACTGGACCCGCTCCGTTTGTAACCATTACAACAACATCTGATAATCCTATTGAGATTCCTGCCAATTCACCTGCTGGAACCTATGCTGTCGAAATTCAGGATCAATTTGGTTGTTCCATGCCTTTGGGTACGGTGGATCTCGATTTGACACCCAATCCGACAATTACCGGTATCGCTGTGGATAACTGTACCGATCCCGCTACGGTGACCATTACGGCAACCACTACGGCCGCACAAATATTCTATTCTTTGGATGGTGGAACCTCTTATCTTGATAATGGTGGGGTATTCAACAATATCGCAGCAGGAACCTATAATGTGTCCATCATTGATAGCAACGGCTGTATTGATACAGATACCGTAACGGTTCATCCCGTACTTCAGGCCGATGTGGCATTGACCAAGCTTTTGGATTGTTCTCCAAGCCCTGATGCTGAAATTACCCTTGAGGTACTTCAAGGCTCTGGAAGCTATGATTATGAAATTTCCGATGGTTCTGGAATTGTGGTCAGCAGAACAAGCTTGTCCACCAATCCCTTGGTGTTCAGTACCACAACAGTAGAGGATTACATCATCACCATTTATGACAACAATACCGCTTCCCCTGAATGTTCAAGGGTATTCAATGTATCGGTTCCTCCGGCCATTATGCCTTCGTTCAGCATTACATCCTTCTCAGAGGTTACCTGTAATGGAGATGCAGATGGTACTATCTCGGTAAGCGCCGTGGACAACGGTACAGGACCTTATACCTTTGAAATTATTTCTGGACCCGGAAGTTCTGCTTCCTTCCCAATTGCACCAACCTCAAGCAATGCCACTACGGCTACCTTTACAGGACTTGAAGGAACTGTTGCAGGAATCACCTATACCATTGAGGTTACCGCGGCCAATGGTTGTACCGCAACCTTGACCCAAATTATAAGTCAGCCCGACCCTATTGCCAACATCAACACCAGTGTGGTAGAGTTTGGTTGTACCACGGGCAACAATATGAACAATGCCACTATTACTGTGGATACGGCCTCAATTACTGGTGGAAGTGGTACCTACGTGATTTATGAGTTCATCAATAACCAAGGGACCGTAGCAACAGGCGATGATGTTGTGGTTCAGTCTGGATCGAACAATGTGTACATTGAAACCAACATGGCCGGCGGAAGTTATATCATCAATGTATATGACAACAATGGCTGTATGGGAACCACTACGGAGACCATCGCCCCATTTGATGAGTTATTATCAGCCTCTGTGGCCATTGATGCCGTTGCAACTTGTGTTACGGGTGAAAACATCACCATTACCGCCACAGGTTCTATCACCAATTCCACAACAGACCCAGCCAATTACGAGTTTAGGTTGTTGCCATCAGGCGTATTCCAAGCTTCTGGAAGCTTTACCGGATTGGCCGTAGGCATCCATAACTTTGAAGTTAGAAATACCGTTACGGGATGTATCATCTCCGTTTCCCATACCGTGGCCAGTCCCGAAGTATTGGATTTGGATGTGGTAAGCACCACCAATATCACTTGTTTTGGTGCCGCAGATGGCGAAGTGGAATTGAACTTGGTAGATGCATCTAGCATAACCTATGCCAGTGCAACAAGCTATACCCTATATTATGACATAAACAATACGCCCACCAACTTGGCCGATGATGTGGTTACCACAGGTTCTGATGCTGATGGTAGTTTTACCATCACTGGTCTTGCTGCTGGAACATACTATATTGAGGTTACCGACACCAATCCTCCGGGGGCGGCCTGTGTGTATACCCAATCTTTTAATATTGCTGGTCCAGCTGCAGCCATAACCGCAGCTACGGCCATAACCGATATTACCTGTACCCCAGGAAATGACGATGGTATCATTGAAATCATCAATGCCCAAGGAGGATGGGGAGGCTATCTGTACTATGTGAGCACTGTGGCCAATCCTGACCCTAATGATTCCTCAAACTATGTGGCCAACCCAAGGTTTGAAAACCTTGTGGCCGGTACGTATGAAATCTGGGTGATTGACCAATTTGGCTGCGCTACGCAACTACCGGATGAAACCTTGGCCGATCCACTGCCCATAGTGGCAGACCTTCAGGTCAACAATGAAAACTGTGTTGACCTACAAGGCGAAATCGAGGTTGTGGGCATCCCAGCCACCAACCCAGTTACAGGTGGTCAGGGAAGCAACTACACCTATCAATTGATCCGTAATGGAAGCAATGTAGGTTCTCCTCAGACCAGCACCATTTTCTCTGGCCTAGGGGCAGGTTCCTACGAGGTCTACATCATTGACCAATGGGGTTGTGATACCACTGTTGGGCCAGTAGTCTTGAGCGAAGCCATGTCTGCAACTGCAACCGTGGTAAAACCAATAGATTGTACTGTAGATCCAGGAGGACAGATAACCATCAATGTTTCTGGTGGTTCCTCCAACCTGTTCTTTGAAGTGGTTTTCCCTGACGGATTGACCACAGCAAACAACACCACAGGTATTTTTACTGCACTTACACAGCCTGGAACATATACATTCACCGTTACAGACAGTGATACCACTACACCATGTACGTTTACGTTGACCCAGGAATTGGATGATAAGGTTAATCCTTCACTATTGGCTTCAACCATACAAAATGTAAGCTGTTTTGGTGGCAGTGATGGTAGTATCTTGGCTAATTTGGACCCTGCAACAGCTACGAACCCAATATATAGATATGAACTTATCGGAATAAGTGTTGGGGCCCCAAGCAGACCATTGCAAGACACGCCATTATTTGAAAACCTTCCTGCTGGGAATTATGAAGTACGTGTAGTATCCTCTAGGGGTTGTGAAGACATCAGGCCGGAAACCATCACCGAACCAACGGCTTTAACAGCTTCCGCAACGGCTTCTGCCTTTGTGTGTAGCCCAGATAATTCCGTAGATGAGTCTACTGTTACTGTAACGGCCAATGGCGGAACGGGCACCTACTATTATAGCTTTAATGGTAATGGCTTTACCCAAGATGCTACATTCGGCGTAACCGATAATGGTTCTGTACAGACTATCAATTACATTGTAAGGGATGCCAATGGCTGTGAGTATGTGGACAGTGTTGATGTTCAACCATTGAACACTTTCACATTGAATACATCACAGGACATAGTCATTACTTGTAATGATCCTGAAAGGGTTACCATCACTGTGATTGAAAGTATTGGTGGTGATAGCTATACCTTTGCATTGCTGCCCGTAGGAAACCCTTATGGAAGTGTGGTTTCCAGCACATCAACAACGGCTACTTTTGATTTGTCCATTCCCGGAAACTATACATTCCGTGCCACAAACGATACCACAGGATGTTATGAGGAAATCACCTATACGATAGCTCCTTATGATACCATTGATGTAGTAGCATCGGTTGTATCCCATGCCATGTGCTATGGTGAGGCTGGAACCTTGGAAATAGATGTTACAGGATATACCGGTGCCTACGATTATGAAGTGTTTAGGACAGACGGTACATCCACAGGGGTTACAGGAAGTGGTAATACCGCTGTGAATCCTTTTGAGATTCCTGATCCAACAAACCTTTTGGTGGGTGGAAGCTATTATATCCGAGTTACGGAAACCGGTGCCCCATTCTGTGTGGAAGATTCCAACACGGTACAGATCATTTCTCCAAGTGCGGCTTTGGATGCCACACCTTTGGAAGTGGCCAATGTTACCTGTACCAATGACCAAGGACAGATTTATGTGGCCCCAACAGGTGGTACCGCTCCCTACAATATTGTATTGACCAATACCGATACCAGTCAAGTGTACAATGCCAATAATGTGGCCAGCTTCCTGTTCACAGGATTGTCCGCTGGTGACTTTGATGTGGAAATCACCGATGCCAATGGTTGTCCTTTGACCAGAACCATAACCTTGGTTCGTCCAGATGACATTACTGCAAGCATCAGTGCTTCAACCACTATGCTGGATTGCTATGGCCAAGATGATGCCTCCATTACCGCTATTAATGTTTTGGGTGGTCAAGGTGTATATCAATACCAATTGAATGTTTACGATGCAACCGGAACAAACATTGTGTTTACTTCCGGAGTACAAAGCAGCGCAACCTTTACCGGTTTGGGTGCAGGGTACTATGGCATCACCATATCTGACGACTGGAACTGTGGTGTGGATGTTGGTCCAATTCAAATCCAAGAACCCGATGAAGTAGAGAGCAATTTGGTTCAGACCGCCGAAATGACTTGTACCATGGATGGTAGTATGCGTTTGTCTGCCTCCGGAGGAAGTGGTTCCTATGAATATTACGATGTGAACACATCTACATGGCAAAGCTTCAACAATGGAAGTTACCATGATTTCCCTAACATGTTGGCCGATGCCTATCAATTCATGGTAAGGGACAGCAATGGTTGTACGGCCATGGTGTCCAACCAAGTAACCATTGACGAAGTGCCAGAGCTTATCCTTACCATTGATGATTCCGCAGCCTTTATCAACTGTTTCGGAGAGCCTACTGGTACCATCATTGCACATGCAACGGGCGGTCTGGGCAATTATAACTATGAATTGTTCAGCGATGCTGCCTTGACCAACTTGGTAGCAGGACCAAATACCAATGGAGTCTTTAACGGTCTTTATGCCGGGGACTATTATGTAAGGGTCACCAGTGAAGATTGTGTTGAGGTTTCCCCTGTTATCCCAATTGTAGACCCTGCACCATTGCAAGTGGATCGTGAGGAATCTACAGATGCGACCTGTTCTGGTATAAACGATGGTACCATCACTGTGGAAGTCTCTGGTGGAACTGGGCAGATTTTATATGCCATTTCACCCAACTTAGATCAGTTTGATACGGTAAACACCTTTACCGATCTAGCGCCTGGCACCTATGATGTCATTGCCCAAGATGTAAATGGATGTTTCATGACCTTCCAGTTTGATATTGAACAACCCGAGCCTATTCAGGCAGAGGCCATCAATATCATGCATGAAGTTTGCTTTGATAGTGCCGATGGTTCCTTTGAACTTCAGATTACGGGTGGTACTGCGCCATACGAAACAGCTTTGGATTCCAATGCGGATGCCGATTTTGTTCCTGGACAGACCGTCTTCCAAAATCTAAGTGCCGGAACCCATGTGGTCTTCATTAGGGATGCTCAAGGGTGTGATACCAATGTCTTTGTGGAAATTGAACCTGGAGTAAACCTAGGGGCCACGGTAACCCCAATGTATGAGTGTACCGGAAACATCCCCAACAACTCTTTGGAGATTGTCTTTGAAGATCCAACAGTATCTGCCGATGTATTGTACGCTTTGGATTCTACCGATCCAGCCGATATGCAATTGAATGCGGACTTCACCAACATGGCTCCCGGCGATCATTACATCACCATTGCCCACGCCAATGGATGTATGACCACCTATGATTTCACCATAGAAGGCTTTGAGCCATTGACCTTGATCTTGGAAAACAATAGTATTAACCAGATAACCGCCGTTGCCGAAGGTGGTGTGGCTCCGTACACCTTCTATTTTGACGATGTTGACAACGGAAGTGAAAACACCTTCTATATCAATAGAACAGATACCTATACCGTTACAGTAATCGATCAAAACGGATGTCAAGCCACTGCAGAGATATTCATGGAGTTCATTGATATTGAAATGCCCAACTTCTTCACACCTGACGGGGATGGTCTCAATGATATGTGGATTCCAGATAACATTGAAGGCTTCCCAGACGTACTAATTACCATTTACGATCGTTATGGTAGAGTAGTGGAGAAAATGACCCGGGACACCGATGGCTGGAACGGAGAATATGACGGTAAACCATTACCAACCGGTGATTATTGGTACGTAATTCGTTTAAATGGTGAACTGGATAACCGTGAGTTTGTGGGCCACTTTACCCTATATCGACAATAATGCTTAACCTACGCAACCCCATGCTAAAGAAAATATATCCCTCTGTCTTTCTGTTCCTCTTGGCCTTTATGGCCAGAGGGCAGGAATTGACTATACCTCAGCTGTCCCAGTATATAGCTGACAACCCCTTTATCATGTCCCCAACCTATGCTGGGATTGGGGACCACATAAAGGTCCGGTTGAACGGGTTGACCCAGTGGGTGGGGATTGAGGATGCTCCAGATACGCAAACCTTGGCAGCGGACGCCCGAATAGGAAACCGATCAGGACTTGGAATGCTGTTGTACAATGATAGCAATGGTGAGACCAAACAAAGAGGGGCCAGGGTATCTTTTGCCCACCACCTTACCCTAGATCGCTATGATGATATTTTTCTCTCTTTTGGAATCTCCTATAACTTTAACCAGTTTCGGATAGATGTAGAGAACTTTACGGCAAACAATGGACAACTTCCTACGGATGACAAAGCCACTACCAACCACAATTTTGATCTTGGAGTGCTTTACCGATATGATAAGTTCTATTTGAGCCTCAATGCATCCAACATCCTCAACAAGAATTTGGAACAGTTCAATCCTGTTTTTGAACCCAATACCTTAAGAAACTATTACCTGTACACAGGATATAGTTTTTCCAAAAACAAGAACAGCAAACTGGAACTGGAACCCTCTGTTTTCTTCCAATGGTTCGAAAGTGATAACCGTTCCGTAACAGACCTTAATGCCAAGTTCAGATTCCATGATTTTGAGGATTACTATTATGTGGGACTCACCTATCGTTTTTTGAACGATCAATTCGGTTCTCCATTGTACATAGCTCCAATAGCAGGATTTAAAAAAAGTAATTTCTATTTTGGCTATTCCTATCAGGTCATTACCAACGAAATTTTAGGATATAGTACAGGAACACATGTACTTACCGTGGGTATGGATCTCTTCCAAGGGATAAGCAATTGTAGATGTATGTATTGATTTAGCTGGTTTTGATCTATTTTTGCCCTTCAATTCAACTCTTGTGGGAAAAATTAGGGTAAACAATATCAGGATACATTCCAATCATGGATGTTTAAAGGAAGAAATGCTCATTGGCAGTGATTATCGTGTGGATTTGGAAATATCCGCGGACCTATCTTTACCTGCCGAATCCGATAAACTTAGTGAAACGGTCGACTATGTTCATCTGAACAATATTGTAAAGGAAGAAATGGGCATCCGCTCCAATCTTTTGGAGCACGTTGCAAAACGTATCATCAATCGTATTCTCCAAGAAATACCTGAAGTGACAAATGTGATTGTTGAAGTTTCCAAAATTAACCCACCCATAGGCGGTGATGTAGAAAGTGTAACTGCTGTTTTAGAATTGGAAAGGCCAAAATAAGGGTTTGGGCAAGCTAAAAAAAGTAGTACATTTGCACTCCTGTATGGCATCGTGGCCGAGTGGCTAGGCACAGCTCTGCAAAAGCTTGTACAGCGGTTCGAATCCGCTCGATGCCTCAAAAACCCAACAAATGTTGGGTTTTTTTATTCACTTATCCGTTCTATTTCTTGTTTTATATTGAACTCATCCTTGGGAAGAAACCCTTTGGTAATGAGCACAATACCGCATATGACCAATACCAGGCCCAATCCCTTTTTAATAAGGACTATCCGTTCATGGGTCAAGTACTTTTTGAGTTGTTTGGCCAGTATGATCTTTAGTAAATCGGTACCAAAATATACTGCTATCACCGTTCCGAAGAAAACCAATATTCTGTTGGGATCATTGTCCAAGCTTGGGCCCACTACAATGAGAAGTCCCAACCAGAATGCCAATACCCCAATATTTATAAAATTCAACAAAAACCCTTTGGCCATAAGCACCAGATAGTTTCCTTTTGTAGCTTTAAGATTGGCCTTTTTTCCTGGTTTTTTCATAAAGAGGACAATGCCATACACCAACAAAATCATACCGCCAAACACAAAAAGTCCAGGCTGGTTACTCAGGTTTTCAAGCAATTGGAAACTACTGAAATAGGCAATGACCAAAAAAACGATATCGGCAATGATCACCCCTACATCAAAACTTACCCCAGCCCTAAATCCTTTTGTGGCGCTGGTTTCCAACAGAACAAAGAAAACCGGCCCGATCATAAAGCTCAGTAAAAATCCCAAGGGTATCGCTGCTTGGATATCGTCGATCATATTGTATTATTCCACTCTCTTTATTTTTCCACCAAAAACAGTGGATTCGTCCATTTTTACTGGATCACCATACACAAGGACCTCTCCTCCTGCCTTGACATTGGCCTTGACATAATCTGTGGCGTAAATCTCGGCATTTCCACCTGCATTCACACGAATGGTCGTAAATTTTGTCTTAAAGGCTTTGGCGTAATATTCTCCCCCCGTATTGATGATAATATCTTGATTGTTGGAAAAACCGGAAACCAAAATTTCGCCTCCAGATACGGCCTTTATCAATAATTGGTCTACCTGACACGCAATTTCAAGTTCCCCACCCTCCTGTGCTTTCAGTTCCAAGACATCTTGCACATAGGTCTCATCGGAATACATTCTGGCTTCCTCATTCACATCAATGACATTTAGGGCCTCGGTATGGTATAAATCGATATACGTTCGGTACCCGCTGAAAATTTTATCGATTTCCATGCGGATTTTCAATACCCCATCATTGTTCACAATGGCCACTTTATCGGTATTGGCTCCGGTAATGACCGCTTTGTTTTCAGTGGATTTGATAAGGTGTATGGATAGCCCATCGAAACCCTTGACTTCTGTAAACTTCTGAAGATCTTTTACAATCTCCCGGTCTTGTGCATTCAGGCACTGTAAGGAAAGCAACAGTAAAACAATCGTAATTGGTTTCATGTCTCAAAAATTTGGTTCTCAATAGGATAACAAATTTTATTCCAAAATAGTATTATTCCTTTTTGCCGATCAACGAAAAGTCCAAATGCCTTTTCATCAAATCCGTATCCTTTACCATCACATAGACCTCGTCACCCAACTGATACATTCGCTTGGTCCGCTCACCAATAATGGCATACTGACGGTCATCAAAAACATAGTAATCGTCCTTGATGTCCCTGATCCTCACCATTCCTTCGCACTTATTTTCAACAATTTCCACATATATGCCCCATTCGGTAACCCCGGAAATCACACCCAAGAATTCTTGGTCTTTATGATCTTCCATGAACTTGATCTGCATGTATTTAACCGAATCCCTTTCTGCATTGGCCGCCAAGAGTTCCATATCCGATGAATGTTTACATTTTTCTTCATAAACCACGGATTTTGCCGACTTGCCTCCATCCAAATAATACTGCAGTAATCGGTGGACCATGACATCTGGATATCGTCTAATGGGCGATGTAAAATGGGTGTAGTAGTCAAACCCCAAACCGTAATGACCAATATTCTCCGTGGTATAGATGGCCTTGCTCATACTGCGAATGGCCAAGGTATCCACCAAATTCTGTTCTTTCTTTCCCTTTACATCTTCCAACAACTGGTTTAAAGATTTATTGACACTCTTTCTATCCTTAAGGTTGATGCTATGTCCAAATCTGGAAACAACCCCGTTCAAGGCCATTAATTTCTCCTGATCGGGTTCATCGTGTATTCGATATACAAAGGTTTTCTTTTGCTTGCCTATAAACTCGGCCACCTTCCTATTCGCCAAGAGCATAAACTCTTCAATGAGCTTATTGGCATCCTTGGCCTCTTTAAAATAAACACTTTCCGGCTCACTTTTGTCATTGAGATTGAATCGTACCTCAATCTTATCAAATGAAATGGCGCCGGCATCCATACGTGCGGTCCGCATGATTTTGGCCAATCTATCAAAGGTTAAAATAGCCTCCACAATCTCATCGGAAACCGAATACTCTTTTCCTCGAATGGAAATATCCTCTGGAATTTGTGCTTCTCCTGTCTCAATAACATGCTGTGCCTCTTCATAGGCAAACCGTTCGTTGGAGTTGATAGCAGTTCTTCCAAACCACTGGTCCACCAAACGAGCCTTGTCATCCATTTCAAAAACAGCTGAGAACGTATATTTCTCCTCATTGGGCCGAAGAGAACAGGCATTGTTGGACAATACCTCGGGCAACATGGGAACCACCCGATCCACCAAATACACCGATGTGGCCCTATTATAGGCTTCTTCCTCTAAAATGGTATCAGGGAGTACGTAATGGGATACATCCGCAATATGGATTCCAATCTCATAGTTTCCATTCTCCAATTTTTGGAACGATAGGGCATCATCAAAATCCTTCGCATCCTTTGGATCTATGGTAAAGGTAAGTACCTCACGCATATCCCTCCGCTTGGCTATCTCCGATTCCTTAATGGAGGTGTCCAACGTATTGGCAAACTGTTCCACTTCATAGGGGAACTCGTACGGCAGGCCATATTCCGCTAAAATGGCATGGATTTCAGTATTGTGCTCGCCTGGTTTTCCCAAAACCTCAATAATTTCACCATAAGGTGAATCGGCATCATTAGGCCAGTCGCCAATATGTACCAGTACCTTGTCCCCATTATTGGCCTTTTTCATCTTTTCTTGGGGGATAAAGATATCCGTGTACATCCTAGGGTCGGTAGGACGGACAAAGGCAAAGGTTTTCTGTTTGTCCAAAATCCCCACAAAGGAAGTTTTCTTGCGTTCCAATACTTTGGAGATTTCCCCTTCCTGCTTTTTCCCCTTCCTTCTCGGTTTTAAAAATACTTCTACCGTATCACCATGAAACGCCTTGTTCAATCGGTTGTAGGGTACAAAAATGTCATCCTCCAACTCATCAACGATAACATAGCCATTACCGCTGGAGGTCAAATCCATTTTACCAGTAAAATAGGTATGTACAGATGGTTTCTTTTTGTATTTGCCCCTTTCTTCCTCAACAATCCGATCACTGGACTTGAGCTGTCCCAATCGTTTAATGAGTTCATTACGGTCTTGGGTATCCGTAATTCCAAGTTTTGAAGCTATTTGCTTATAATTAAAGCTTTTGGATGGTTCTTTCTCCAGTACTGTGAAAATGCCTCTTGTAATCTCATTCTTCCGCTGACTTCTGGCCCTCTTCTTTTTCTTTGACATTTACATTTCTATTTTTTTGAAAAATACAAATTATAATCCTTGAGGCACTATGATCTATGAACTAATCATAGTCCCCAACCGCTTTTATCAACAATAATCAATATAATCTCTTTTCTTTCTTTTTTAAAAAATTAAAAATGGTGATTATGATAGTATGTTGAAATATGGAATAATATTTCCGAAAAAAAATTGCTTTGAACAGTAAGAGAATTTTATTGACAATTTTTCAGTTACAAATATTTTTAGAAATCAAACGGTTAGGTTTTTTATGAACGATTTTTGATAACCGTTTTCAACATGAATTTATTGAAAACTTAATATGTCTTTAATGTTAATTACTGTAAAATAATGTTTCCAATAGGTTGATTAATTTTTAATGGATTATCGGTTGAACCAAAGGAAATTCTTGTATTGCATGTATTTTTTAGAATTACAAAATTTAATTGCTCCAAGTTTTCTTAAAACGATCAACAAAATGGGTGAAATCGTAATTCCTTGTAAAACAACAAAATGCAAGAATGGCGTGTTTTTTATCAACACATGCACTCAAAAAGAATCGTACCTTTGCAATCCACCATCTTAATACATGCACTATGAAAATTGCCATTGGAAACGATCACGCAGGAACCGACTATAAATTGGCCATTATAGGACTTTTGAAATCCAAAGGTATCGATGTTGTCAATTATGGTACCGATGGTACCGATAGTGTGGATTATCCCGACTTTACGCATCCTGTTGCCTCAGATGTAGAGGAAGGTAAAGTGGATATGGGGATAGTGATCTGTGGAAGTGGCAATGGTGCCTCCATGACCATAAACAAGCATCAAAAAGTTAGGGGTGCCCTTTGTTGGAACAAGGAAATTACGGCCTTGGCCCGGGAGCACAATGATGCCAACATATTAAGTCTACCTGCGCGATTTATTGCGTTGCCGCAAGCATTGGACATGGTAGAAACTTTTTTGAACACAAAGTTCGAAGGAGGCAGACATGAACGAAGAATAGATAAGATTCCTTGTAGCTAAAAATTGAGGAAGTACAATTCGCATTGGTGCCGATCATTCCAAAATAGTATGGTCTAACATTCATGGAAATAGTTACCAAGACTTTTAACGAACTATCCAACACAGAACTCTACCAAATCATGCGTTTGCGAAGCGAGGTATTTGTGGTGGAACAAGATTGTGTATACCAAGACTTGGACAACAAGGACCAAAAAGCGCTTCATGTAGTTGGATCAAAGGATAATAAAGTGGTGGCCTATACCCGGATTTTTAAACCTGGCGACTATTTTAAAAATTCCAGCATAGGAAGAGTTGTGGTAGGTGCCGATCAGCGTAAATATGGATATGGGAAGCAAATCATGTTGGCATCCTTACAAGCAATAGAACAACGCTTTCCCAATACCATTGTTGAAATATCGGCCCAAACCTACCTTTTAAAATTTTATACTGAATTAGGTTTTGAACGCATAGGGGAAGAATACTTGGAAGATGGGATTCCCCATGTGAAAATGATAAAAAATTAGATTATACCAACCTTTTTGCTACCCCGATTTCAATTAAAAACTCCAATCTTAAAACAAGATTTATAGGTTTTTCCGCTTTGTTTGATTTGGAAAAGAACAGAAACCCCTCTTTTTTGGGATGAAGTTTTTCCAAAATCAATTTTCCATTAGTTTGCGCGTTGTTTCGGATAACTTTGGTCAAATGCTCCTCTGTCAGATTTAAATCCACCAGATGGCCAATCAATTTTTTTCGGTTTACAAAAGTGATGTTGCATGAAGTGAACATCTTTTCTTCATCAGAAAAAATACTGGTGACCAAGGCATAAAAATGCGTTTTTTTGGAATTATCGAATAGCCAGCCATGTTTTTGATATCCATTTTTATGATAAAAAAGTTCAAAAGCAAAAGTGGGCAAACTCTCGTTTACATAATCCAATTGGGCTTTCTCATCCACATAGAATATATTTTTTGAGGTTTTGTGCTCAAGGATAAGATCTATGCCCTGTCGTTGTTGTTTTAGATTTGAAACCCGCTCAAAAGCATATTGCTGTAGGTGCTTTTGGTAATAAAAATCCAGTAATGGGGCCAGTTGTTTTTCTTTGGAAAGGTCGGATAAGAACTTACTTTTCAAGTTGGGATATTTTGTGGAACAGGGCAGAACCTATTTGTTCCACAATACCCACTACAAGGGCGTTACCCATAAAAAATGCACGTTTGGCATCTGGGATTCCATCCAGTAAGGTGTGATTGTCGGGAAACATGTTCAACCGTTCCAGTTCAATGGGGGAGAGTCTTCGTAGTCCCTTGGAGGTTTGGACCACGTGCTTAAACCGGGAAGGCGATTTGCCCCCTTCTCCGGTTATAATGGTTCTGGAAGGTTGATCAAGTGCATCGGGAAACACCATGCTTCCCTCGCTATAATTGTATTCAAAACCTGTACCGGTCTTGCGTATTTCTTTTTTGGCGCCTTTTAAATACGTCCATTTTTCAAGGTCGTTTGTGTCGATATACAAACTTGGGTCAGCCGACCCGTTCTCCAAAATATCTGAAAGCGTGGTACGACTTCCATCGAAGGAAGGAGCTGTTTTTTGGGTATAAACCTTTCCGTCAATGCACAAACCGGTATTTAAAAAAGGAGATAGTTTTTGATTCTTGTTGAAATCGTTCGATACGGAAACCAAATCTTTATCCAAATCAAAAGAGACATGGGGCTTGTTGCTATGTTCAATCGGAAAAGCATTGGAAACTACCCCGTTGGTGAATAACCAATCCTTTGGATGGGCTTTTTTAAGTGAGGTATAAATAGGGGTCGATATATGATAAGCCAGAAAAAAAACGCGCCTTCGGCGCTGGGGCATACCGTAATCTGCCGCATTGATAACGCGCCATTCCACGGCATAACCCAAATCGGACAAGCTGCGCAGCATAACCGCAAAATCACGCCCTCTTTGCGATGATGGAGACTTTAAAAGCCGATCCACATTTTCCAAGAAAAGGTATTTGGGTTTGTTCTTTTTTTCGGTCAGAATACGATGGATGGACCACCACAACACCCCTTTTTTGCCAATAAGTCCTTTAGAGTTTTTGAGTGATGTGGCCACGGAATAGTCTTGGCACGGAAAACCGCCCACCAAAATGTCATGGTCTGGAATTTCTGGGGTGTTAACTTCTTCAATATTGGTGTTGGAATGGTTTTCTGGACCAAAACGGGCCTCATAGACCTTGGATGCATGCTGCGTCTTGGTTGAGGGCTCCCATTGATTGCTCCACACTACTTTGTAGTGTCCGGTTTTTTCCAGACCCAATCGAAAACCGCCCACACCGGCAAAAAGTTCACACACCTTGAGTTGTTGCATGCCCAAAAATAGGATTTATTCTATTTTCTTGAGGTCTGCATCGTACAATCCCACCAAAATACTGTTGCCCTTTTTATCCACTTTTACAGCGCCATATTCTGCGGCCTCATATTTTTCGGCCTCTCCCTCCTGAAAGAAAAAAGATTCCGCGCCAATGTTTATGTTCCATCGATTTTGGGAAGTGTATTCAATAAGATATTCGTTTTGGCCAAGCGGAGCCCTTTCTTTTTGGAACCTTTTTTTCTGGGCAATGCCACGGGTATCCAAGCCCACTACGCAAAACCCGCGTTTGGGAATACTGTCGCTATTGATATCCTCTGAAAGGGTGTACCGCAACCACATATAATCTCCCTGCATCAGGGATCGTGGGTCCACTGGGGCCAACTCCAAAAGAATCAGTTCACCCTGCTCCAAAAGTTCTTCTTTTTTGACAATGGAATGATTAAAAAAGACAAAAAAGGCCACAAGGTTGACCATGATGATGACCGCACTATACTTTTTCATTACCACGGGACTTTTTGGTTAAAAACAAGTAAAACAGCACAAAGACCACCCCAGATGAAAAAAGCAGCATGGACTTGACCAAGAGCGTCAAATTAAGATCATAGTAATATTGTACCACGAAATAGATCAAGGCCACCACGCCAATACCCAAACCTGTTTTGTGATGTACCCTAAAACTGAGCAGCACAATCAAAAGCGCCCCGGAAATGGATGGGGCAAAAAGCGTTGGTAAAAGAGTGAGACCCGTAAGGGTATATATCCAAATTTTGGTTTTTTTGGAATCTACACCAAGGGTTTTTGCAATAGATCCCACCAAGTATAGTATGATAACGATAATTACAAGCGAAGATATCCAATTTATGTTTTGGGATAGAGGGGCAAGTCGGTAATTGCCTATGGCAATAAGGCCAAACAGCAAAGAAAAAATCAACCCAATGCGAAGCGGGCCATATATTTTGGACATCTTGGTCCCGGAAGTCAAAAAAAGAGGTTCATTAAAAAAACAATACGCCAAGGCCAATGCGTAGAAGGTCAAATAAAAGTGCAGTAACTCAAACAAATCGTTGGAAAAAATTAAAACCAAAAAACAGGAGGCAATGATCAATACCGATATGAAGGAGACGATATAGTTCTGAACAATGAACAGAGTACATAAGGCTATGCTGATGACCAGAAGGGTTATAAGGTCCTCATGCATATCAAATGAAGCCAAACCAAAGATTACCAGAACAATGCCAAGCACATAGATGGATGCCCCGAAAGTATCAATGATGAGGGTGTCAAATTTTATGTTCAATAACAGGGACAATACCATAAGGATGCTCCCCAAAAGTAGCATACCCAGTTCAGACTCATAGATGCCCAAAAGGGCCAAAAACCCAAAAAAAGCAAATGTGGCAAATAAGATTCCAAAAACAGAAAGCACCTTGATGACCAGATTGGATCTACTTTTGTGCTGTTTGGCATATTCTGCCTTGATGGCACCTTCGTTATAGGAGAAGGAGGTCCCTTCTACAGCACCTATGGTATCCAAAAAGGGTTCTATGTTTTTCATGTTGTCCATTTGCGTTGAAGTTCCATTAAGGTTTTGATCAATACGGTGACACTGCCAATGATAAACAGGCCAATGATGAAAAACATTCCCGCTTCTTCAGATACATGAAGGAACGAGACGCAGATAATTAGGATGACACTAAAGGGTATTGCGGCTAAATAAAAAGTGCTCTTGTTCTTTAATCCATACCAAACACCTAGAACATAAAACAAACAGGTTATGGCCAATAATTCCCAAAATGGAGATTCAGGGTCGTCAAAAATCCCAATTGAAATGCCCATGGTCGCCAGTGTAATTGCGGATAAACCAATCAGATGGGTACTCCATATCGGGAATTTCATATCAGTTTTATATTTAGATACCAATAAAAAACCAATTAAGAAGAAGAGGTTTATCAGGAAACACAATGTAAGCACAAAAATTTCGGACCAATCTTTGGCCACTTGGTCTGCATAAAGAAACACAGTGGTATTGATCAGTGCAATGTAGATGATCCAAAAAGGAGCAAAGCGGGATATAACGACCCATAGTGTAATGAACAAGACCCAAACCAAAAAGAAATCGTACGCATTGGCCCCGGTCTGATAAACCTGACCAAAGACCGCCAATGAAGCACCGATAAGTACTGCTGCCGCAGTAAGCAATATTTTTTTGATCAATGGGTTTGTTTTGAAAAAAAGTGCCCCTAAAGAAACTAGGAGGACCAATCCTTCCATTAGTCCAAGCTTTACAAATTTGTTAAGGTCGGCCCAATTGTAGGCAAAGAAAAAAATGATTCCCGCAACGGTAAATGAAACCCCGATGCCTAGGAATAAAAGCCTTAAAAATGCCAGCCACGATGATTTATCGGCATAAACAGCATCGGTCAAAGTTTTGGAAACACCTTTTTCCGACCAATTGCTGCAACGGCTTATGATTTGAATATCTTCCCTGGTAATTTTTGACATATCCATTACAATGTACTAAAAAAGGGATATAGACTGGACATATATGAACCTTTCATTTTTTAGAGTATATCCAGGCAAAAAAGTGACACAACAATAGCCGAAAAGAGAAATAGGCCCAATTGCATAAAAAAACCTATTGCCTGCTGGGTTTCGTGGTCCCCCAGATTCTCCAACATTCGTGAAACGGATGGATCATCGGGTAAATACATGATTTCCATACCACTCATCATGGATAGCTTGGCAGTTTTCAGTTTTCCCACTACTTTTTGATCCTTTCCCTTAACAATTTGTCCAGAATAGTCCATAAAAGTGTAGGTAAACTCAACCTTTGGATTCTCATTGATCAATATCCCGGTATCTCTATATTCCTTGATCATTGCCGTAGTACCCAAACCACTATAGAACAGGTCCCAATTTTGCAATTTGGTGGATTTTTTTACAAATAGACCTATTCGTATGAGTACCCATCTAAGGACAATGTAAATAACCAAAAAAACAAAACCCAATTGCCAAACCGCAGAAGCTGCAAAAACCCGTTCGTATTTTTCGGGCAAAAGATAGATTCTTGAAAAGGCTTCGCCCACAAGGAAATAACACCCAGCAATATATCCAATGGTAAACAAACTACAGAATAACATAAAAGCAAAGGAAACAGGGCGCTTAACATACATGGGCAATACGGGATCACGGGGTCTTTTGGTGGGGTCCAGTCCCACATGGATTACTTTGTTGGGCACAAACCGTTCCAACCCGGGCTGGCTATCTCTAAACCGAATGGCCCTATGAATGGTATGACCGGAGAAATTCTCAAAGACAATCTGGAGCTCCAACAAAGGATACTTTCCGGGCTTAAGGGTTTTTGTAGAGAGAATGGTAGCCTGCATTACTGGGGCCAAACCTTTCTTTTGTGCGGTCCAGATGGAAAAATGTGTACGAAAACAATTCGACACCAAAACATAGAGCCAATACAGTAATGTCAGCCCCACAACGGCCAAGGTTATAATGGTGTAGGTCATTAGGGTTAGATTTTAGGAAAAATACGGAAACGAGGAGAAGAATACCCCGCGATCTGACCGTTACCAGCTTTGGGTTGACGAAAAGGCCATTCTATTTGGCCTGTTGCAAGAGGCATTACGCCAAAAACGAAAATTTACTGTAAGATTTCCGAGTACTTGGAAGCATCTGAAAGAAGCTCCTTTGCGGTTAAAATGGCATCATCGTGCTGTAGATAGTAGGCATAGAGTCCGTCCTTATAAAAATAACGGGTGATGATTTCATCTTCCAAATTCTTTTGAATTTCATTCTGATAGGTGTCCAAAGCCGATATTTTTCCCCGGTTTACTGCAAGCAGAAGGTCTTTGTATTTTTCCTGTACATCAGGGCCCAATAGGGTGTCATCAGCGTTGATAGATTGCTCCAATATGGACTCTGTTTCCGTTTGGAAGGAAAAATTCTGTTCTTGGGCGTATTTTTTGAATGCGGTGTAATCAGCATTGGAAAAAGAAAAATCGTCTACAGAATCAAAAGAATGGTCGTAATAATAGTCGGTGGCAAAGTCAAAAACAATATTGTTATGCTCCAAGGCATCTATGAGGGAATTGGTTCGCAAGGAATTGATGACCACATCGGGCATTACCCCGCCACCATCTTGGACCTTTCGCCCATTTCGGGTGGAGAACTCTTTAAAATTGGTGTTTCGCACGGCATTTCCTTCCTCGTCCCGATGCCAGTAATCCAACGCTTGGATGCATCTGCCTGAAGGTGTAAAATAACGGGATATAGTGACTTTCAATTGGGTTCCATAGGTAAGCTTCAAAGGACGTTGCACTAGGCCTTTTCCAAAACTTCGGGCTCCCATGACCACGGCGCGGTCCAAGTCCTGTAATCCACCGGATACAATTTCACTGGCCGAAGCACTGCTACCATCTACCAAGACCACCAATGGGATGTCTTTATCCTCAGGTTGGTTTTTGGTGCGGTATTCCTGATTGAATTTCTTGACCTTGGATTTTGTGGTGACAATGAGCTCACCCTTGGGCACAAAGAGATTGGTCACATTAATGGCTTCTGAAAGCAGTCCGCCTGGGTTTCCACGTAAATCCAACACCAATCTTTCGGCACCACGACCTTTTAGGTCCTGAAGGGCGGATTTGGTCTGGCCAGAAGCCTTTCGGTTGAAACGGGAAAGGACAATATATCCGGTTTTCTCGTCGATCATGTCATAAAAAGGAACAGCATCCACCTCAACGCCTTCACGGGTAATGGTGGCCGTTTTGGTTTCCCCTTGCCTCACAAAGGTTACTTCCACACTTGTATTTGCCGCCCCTTTGAGAAGTTCACCGGCATCATCGTCAAAATCGGAAACCTTGGTCTCGCCAATTTTTATGATTTCATCCCCGGCCTTTAGGCCGGCCTTGTCCGCGGCATACCCCTTATACGGTTCCACAATGAGCAGCTTGCTTTCATAGGAACGTACCACGGCCCCAATACCGGAATATTCCCCAGCATTATTGATTTTATAGGCCTCCACATCCTGTTCGTTCAAAAACTGTGTGTAGGGGTCCAATTCGCCCAACATGTTCTTGATGGCAGAATCCATGAGTTCCGCGGGATTGGTCTCATCCACATAGTTCATGTTCAACTCCTTGAAAAGCGTGGTGAAGATTTCAATCTGTTTTGCGATTTCAAAAAAATCACTCTTTACGGCAAAACCACTGGCCCCCACCAAAACGATTGCCGCTAAAATGGGAATGAGGAGCTTTTTTTTAGTTGTTGCTTTCATGGGATTCTTTTTTTAGAAAGGCTTCCAAAAGTTGTTTCATGGCCATATCCAGCTCGCTAAACGAGGGCTGTCTCTTGCCAAGGTATAAAAATAAGAACGCAAAGTTTCCCTCAATGTTGTTAAAAATGAGGGGCTTGTTGAGCCTGTAGGCTTCCCGTAAAAGACGTTTTATGCGATTGCGATCAACGGCATGCCTAAATTTTTTCTTTGGCGCGACCACACCGACCTTAATGGGTACGCCATCCTTAAAATTGGTGTTTCTGTAGATAAGTTTTATGGGAAATTCACTGATGTTTTTTCCATCCATAAAGAGGTCTTCAAAAACCTTTTTGCTTTTAAGTTTCTCTTTTCTTGGGAAAGTATGCATCAGTATTTATCTAGAGCTTTGTCCAACAAGACAAATTGCTATGCCAAATTACTCAAATATACATTGAGAAAACCTATGGATTGGCTTGATATATGTTGTTTTCAACATTTACATCGGCCATGAGCTGTGATGGATCTATCACCATGGCTTGAACGTTTTCCACAGGCATGTCCAAAGTGAACTCATAGGTTGGATATGCCCAAGGCCAATCCTCCAAGGTTGTTCTTTTTAAATTTTGATAAGGGTTGTCCTTTTCACCGTACATCATCCGCAAAGGAATGTAATAGGTGGTCTGGGAGCCGTCTGCCCCAACGACCAAAATATCCAAGGGCATGGGCATTTCACCAATGCGTTCCAAGGTGACCTTGGTTTTGTCGCCATCAGCCTCAACACTCTTGATGCCGTAATCGATGGTATTGGTGGTCTGGGTCCAATCGGTAAGGTACCAACCCAATTGCATGCCCGATACTTTTTCGGCGGTTCGGATCACATCATTGGGCACGGGGTGCTTAAACTTGAAATCATCAAAATACTTGTGGATGGTCTCCATCAATTTATCCTGTCCAATGATATAGCCCAACTGCGAAAGAAAAACAGCTCCCTTGCTATAGGCCGAAATACCATAGGCAAAGTTGGTGGGATATCGGTCTGCATGAGTGGATTGCGGCATTTCCAGACCAGAGTTCACCAGGGCATAATACCCTTTGTAAGAGCCCTCAAAAGGGTTTTCCGTGTTTTGGTCCATGATTTCACTTTTGCATAAACTACTGATAAAGGTAGTGAAGCCCTCATCCATCCATTCGTGCTTGGACTCGTTGGTGGCCAACACATGTTGAAACCAGGAATGTGCCATTTCATGGACCATGACGCTGACCAAGCTTCCAAAATCCCTGCCCCCAGTGATCAAGGTACTCATGGCGTATTCCATACCGCCGTCACCCCCTTGTACCACAGAATATTGTTCGTAGGGATATTGCCCAATGTTGTTGCTGAAGAAGCGCATGGCGTCTTCGGTTTTGGGTTGCAGTTTTTTCCAGTTTTCAATGATTTCGGGGTCATTTTTGTAAAAGAAATGAAGCACGGGTCCGTCCTGCATTTTTAAAGTGTCATGAATATACTCCGGGTCGGCGGCCCACATAAAATCATGTACGTTTGGCGCCACAAAATGCCAAGTGAGCGTTTTGCCCTTGGTCTTTACCTTGGTTCCGGGGGATTCATATCCGTGTCCAATCTCATCTGGGTTTTGCAGATAACCGGACCCGCCTACAGTATAGGTTTTGTCCAAGGTAAGCTTTACATCAAAATTGCCCCAGACCCCATGGAATTCCCGGGCAATGTACGGGGTGGGGTGCCATCCCTCAAAATCATATTCTGAAAGTTTGGGATACCATTGGCTCATGGAAAGGGCCACACCTTCTTTGCTGTTTCTTCCGGCCCTTCTAATTTGAAGGGGAACCTGACCTTTAAAGGTCATTTCCAAGGTGGTTTTTCCTCCGGAAGGGATGGGCTTGGCCAAATCTACCACCAAAATAGTGCCTTCCTCAACAAAGGAAACCGCTTGTCCGTCTTGGGTAAGGTTTTCCACATGTAAATAACCCATTTCACTTTCCGAAAGGGAAGCAATGCGGCTTTTCCCGTTTTCCATCATGCGTCCATCTGGGTCTTTTATGCTCTGTAGTCGCATGTCCATCTCGCTCCCAGGCTGGAAAGCGTTATAGTACAAATGATAGAATACACGGTTCTGGGCATCGGGAGAATTATTGGTGTAGACCAGTTTCTGTGTTCCGGTATATTGATAGGTCTTTACATCCATGTTTACATCCATGGTGTAATCCACATGCTGTTGCCAATAGGCAGTATTCTGTGCAGAAAGGGTTGTAAGTGTGGTTACAACGGCAAAAAGGAATAGGTGTAGTTGTTTCATTTTATTTTGAATTGCTTTCCAAGGTCATTTTGCCTGTTGCAATGTTATCTGCCAAAAGTAGGGCATTGTAGGCATTGACCATTTTTCCAGATTTTGAAATAGTATTGAAGGCATCTGATTTTGCAGCATCACCAGATAAGATGACAGAGGCCTTTGATCGCAAACCAGATTGCATGATGATATGCTTTACCTGCGTGGCCGTGAGATTGGGATAATAGGAGCGAATCAATGCGGCAACACCGGCCACTGCCGGGGCAGCCATGGAAGTGCCTCCCTGAAACTCATACGTGCTGTTGGGCATGGTGGAATAAATATCGTCACCAGGGGCAAAAACATCCACGTTTTGCTCACCATAGTTGGAGAAAGTGGCCACCATCTTGGAACCATAACTGCTGGTAAGGGCCCCAACAGTGATGACGTTGTCAACGAACTCAACAGTGCCAAACCTATGGTCATTTGGATAGTTGGGGTTTTCGGGATTGTCCAGATTGTTCCCGTCGTTACCTGCGGCATGTACTATTAAAACATCCCTTGATGCGGCATATTGAATGGCATTGTACACCCATTCCGCTTTTGGGGAAAACGACTTTCCAAAGCTACAATTGATGACCTTGGCCCCATTGTCCACCGCATATCGGATGGCGAGAGCAATATCTTTGTCGTATTCATCCCCATTGGGAACGGCACGTAAACTCATGATTTCCACATTTTGGGCCACACCGTTGATTCCTTTGCCATTATTGCGCTCAGCAGCAATGATTCCCGCTACGTGGGTGCCATGGCTTTCGGAATCTACCTGGTTTTTGGGATTGCCGTTTCCATAAGGCACATCGGCTATGTCATAGGGATTATCGCCAATGGGAGCCCTGCCATTAAAGTCTTTGTTGAGGTTATAGTTGACCTGATCGGCAAAGTAAGTAATGCCCTCTTCCAGTTCTTCCAAAACACTGGGAATACTTTCCCCATAGGTGAACATTTGGGATAAAATGGCAACACTTTGCTGCATTTGTTCAGTCTTGGCCTCTATGGCCAACAGCTCCTCTTTGGTATAGGTTTCTTTGCCAAGAGCTTCCTTAACGGTATTATCCGCATTTGTAACCACTTGGAAAATCTGTTCGTACTGTTGTTTGTTCTGTAGAGCCTCCGGGTATTCACCATCCAAAAGGATGCGTGCCTTTGCCCTTTCGGATGCATCACCCACATTCAATCGAAGCATTCTAACATACTCCAATTGTTCATTATAGGCATCGCCAAGAAAATTGTACCCGTGGATGTCGTCCACATATCCATTGCCGTCATCATCCTTCCCATTATTGGGTTTTTCTCCCTTGTTGGTCCAGAGTACTCCGCTCAGGTCTTCATGTTCCAGGTCGATTCCAGAATCCACAACGGCAACAATGATGGTCTTGCCCTTTTTGTTTTTAATGATTTCGTTGTAGGCCTTGTCCACGCTCATTCCGGGAATGGTATCCGTAATGAGGTCGGCATGGCCCCAGCTCTTTTTCTCTGCATCCGAAAGCTCAGAGATTTTTAACGGAACGGTATCGATATTCTCCACAGGAGTGGAAACCAAAGTGGTGGTAGCGCCACAACCCATCAAAAACATTGATGCGGATAAGGAAGCGAGCGAGAGGATACGATAGGTAGGGTTCATATATAAAAAGTAAACTGTTATTGTGTATTGAATATTTCGTTGAAAGAGAACACTTCGTCCAATCGAACGCCTTTCTCCGTGTGTTTTAAAGAGCAAAGCTGATTATGGGCATCGTGCTCAAAGAACAATAGCCAACCATTGTCGGCCGCAGCGTTTAAAAATGCTGCTTTTTCTTCAAGTGTCAACAATGGACGGGTGTCATAGCCCATTACGTAGGGTAACGGAATATGCCCGACGGTGGGCACCAAGTCTGCCACAAAAACAAGGGTCTTGCCCTTATAGTTGATGTGGGGGAGCATTTGCTTTTCGGTATGACCATCCACAAAGTGGATGCCAAACCCCAATTCCGATTTTTCCTGAAAGGATGAACTTGACTTCTCTAGAAATTTAAGCTGACCACTTTCTTCCATAGGAAGTAGGTTTTCCTTTAAAAAGGAAGCTTTCTCCCTTGCATTGGGTTCAGTGGCCCATTTCCAATGGGATTTGTTGGTCCAAAAAGAGGCATTTTTAAAAGCGGGCTCGTATCCTGTTCGATCCTTGTTCCATTGAATACTGCCACCACAGTGGTCAAAATGAAGATGGGTCATAAAGACATCGGTGATATCATCCCTATGAAACCCCAATTTTTTCAAGGAACCATCCAAGGAATGGTCTCCCCATAGGTAATAATAGCTGAAAAACTTTTCGGATTGTTTGTTGCCCAGACCCGTATCGATCAAGATGAGCTTGTCACCATCCTCGACCAAAAGGCAGCGTGCCCCAAGGTCTATCATATTGTTGTTATCGGCAGGATTGGTACGGTTCCAAATGGATTTTGGGACCACTCCGAACATGGCGCCGCCGTCCAATTTAAAATTACCGGTCTCTACAGGATATATCGTCATTCAGAAAACAAATGGCATGCAAAATAAGAAAAGCCCAATGCATAAAGTTAAAAAATACGGTTTTATTGGCCCTATTTTAACAAATTGGAAGAATTAAAGGGTTATCCGAATTAAATGCCAACAACAAAAAATTTATCCCATTTGCCATATGGGGTAAATTCTAAAAGAAAAGCAGTAAATTTCAAAAAAACTAAGACCCATGCTTGAACTTGCGGGAATCATTATTCTTGGCATCATTGCACAGTGGGTGGCCTGGAGGTTTAAACTTCCGGCCATTTTGCCCCTGATACTCATAGGATTGCTGGTAGGACCTGTATCCACCCTGTATACCGAAGACGGCTCAAAACTCATAGAACCCATATGGAATGGTGAAAAAGGATTGTTCCCCGGAGAAGGACTTTATTATTTTGTTTCCTTGGCGATCAGTGTGATTCTGTTTGAGGGAGGTCTTACCTTAAAACGGGCCGAAATATCCAATGTGGGTCCGGTAATCACCAAGTTGATTACCATAGGGACCGTGGTCACATTTTTTGGAGCTGGAGTGGCCACCCATTATATTTTTGGGCTTACATGGCAGATTTCATTCCTTTTTTCCGCATTGATCATTGTTACGGGCCCTACGGTTATTACCCCAATTCTTAGGAACATACCTTTAAAAAAGGACGTTTCGGCCGTATTGAAATGGGAAGGAATCTTAATCGACCCAATCGGGGCATTGGTCGCGGTTTTGGTGTTTGAGTTCATCAGTGTTGGTGAGGGATCTACCTTTACCCAAACCGCTTTGATTGAGTTTGGTAAGATTCTACTGTTCGGGACCACCTTTGGGTTTACGTTTGCCCATGCATTGGCCTTTGCCATAAAAAAGAACTTTATCCCCCATTATTTGTTGAATGTGGTTTCCCTGTCTACGGTGTTGCTCGTATATGTGGAGTCCGATCTTTTTGCCCATGAATCGGGGCTGTTGGCGGTGGTGGTCATGGGAATGGTCATGGGGAACATGAACCTGCCCAATCTTAAGGAGCTGTTATATTTTAAGGAATCGTTGAGTGTGCTGCTCATTTCCATACTTTTTATACTGTTGTCCGCCAATATCAACATTGCCGATATGGAACTGATCATGAACTGGAACACGGTCGCTCTTTTTGCCGTGGTGGTTTTTATCATACGGCCGTTGGGGGTTTTCCTGAGTGCTCAGGGGTCCAATTTAAAGCTCAACGAGAAACTCTTCATTGGCTGGGTGGGTCCAAGGGGTATCGTGGCCGCGGGTATTGCCTCCCTGTTTGGGTCTAAGTTGCTGGCCAAAGGAGAACCCGGCGCGGAATACATTACCCCATTGGTCTTTATGATTGTTTTGGGAACAGTATTGCTGAACGCTACCACGGCAAGGCTTTTTGCCAAATTGGTTGGGGTGTTCCTAAAAAAATCGGAAGGCATTTTAATTATAGGAGCTTCCAGATTATCCAGGATCATTGGAAACTATTTACGGAAGAACAACAGGCATGTGGTGCTGATAGACAACAACCAAACCAATGTGGACAAGGCCAAAAAACTGGGACTGGACGCCATTACCGCCAATATATTTTCGGACACCCTGACAGATAATATTGAGTTGAACGATATGGGATATCTTATGGCACTGACCGGAAACTCGGACATTAACAAGTTTGCCATAGACAAGTTCCAAAAGCAGTTTGGTGAAAACGGAGCCTTCCGCTTGGTGAATACCGAAGAGGTGAACAATCCGGATGTCAACCCCAAGGAAGGATTGTTTTCCCATACCGATGACTTCATCAAACTTATGGATACGGTGCGAAAGTATCCTGCCATTCATGAAATTGATTTGAAGGACAAAGCACATTACGACAGTTTGATAGACATTACCCAACAGGAGAATGACATCATTCCCGTATTTACCAAATCGCCCAACGGAAGCATAGAAATCATGCCCGCCAACAGTAAGGACTTTGAGCCCAAGGGCGACGGGTACAAACTGGTCTATTTGGGAAAACGCTTTTCCACAGAGAAAGAACCGTCCTAAAAACCCATATTAGGAAATAAATCCAGTCGAAATCCTCAATTTTTGCCCATCCGTCAATTCAAATGGGCCATCCGTCAATTCATATACCTATTCTAGGCTGACTATGGATACCTTCCTTGTTGATTGTTAACCAATTAAACAGGAACAAAATGAGAACGACACTATTTTCTGGTATTGTATTATGGGTTTTTGCATCTTGCTCTTTTGATGCAGAACGATTTATTGAAGAAAATTCAATTTTGGAAGAAGCTCCGGAAGTAAGCAAAAATATGGAGTGCTACTCCTGCATGGCCAAAGATGGTATTGAATTGGAAATTTGCGACCATCTGGACGGGACGTACACCCTATACCATGGCGATATTGAAAAATCCCTCACCGAGGAAGATTTGGAAGGACATTCCGCCAAGGATTTTGTGGGCATTGGATGCCAATTGGAAAACTTGGAATTATAGCACTGAAAGAGTAGACAATATCATCAACCTCTAATCATTCAACTTTAAAACGGCCATAAATGCTTGTTGTGGAATTTCCACATTTCCTACTTGGCGCATACGCTTTTTACCCTTTTTCTGTTTTTCCAAGAGTTTTCGTTTACGGGAAATATCCCCACCATAACACTTGGCGGTCACATCTTTTCGCAACGCCTTGATGGTTTCCCTAGAAATGATTTTGGAACCAATGGCAGCCTGTATGGGAATATCAAACTGCTGCCTTGGGATAAGTTCCTTCAGCTTTTCGCACATTTTCTTGCCAATGGTGTGGGCATTGTCAAAATGCACCAATGCGGACAAGGCATCAACGGGTTGTGCGTTCAATAGGATATCTACCCTCACCAGCTTGGATACCCGCATTCCAATAGGGGTATAATCAAAAGAAGCATACCCTTTTGAAACGGTTTTCAAGCGGTCGTAAAAGTCAAAAACGATTTCGGCCAAAGGCATATCAAAAATAAGCTCCACCCGTTCCGTGGTCAAATAGGTCTGGTTGACGATCTGCCCACGCTTTTCGATACAGAGTGACATGACGTTCCCCACAAAATCAGATTTGGTAATGATGGTGGCCTTAATGTAGGGTTCTTCCACACGGTCTACGGTGGAAGGATCAGGTAAATCTGATGGGTTGTTGACAATAACAGCAGTTTCCCTATCCTTGGTGGTAAAGGCATGGTAGCTAACGTTGGGCACCGTGGTGATCACGGTCATATCAAATTCGCGCTCCAGACGTTCCTGGATGATTTCCATATGCAGCATGCCCAAGAAGCCACATCGGAACCCAAAGCCCAGAGCCGCACTACTTTCGGGGGTAAAGACCAAGGAAGCATCATTGAGCTGCAGTTTCTCCATGGAGGAGCGCAGTTCTTCAAAATCTTCGGTGTCCACTGGATAGATTCCAGCAAAAACCATAGGTTTTACATCCTCAAAACCTTCAATGGCATTTTTGGTGGGGTTGGCGGCATCGGTAATGGTATCTCCCACTTTTACCTCACGGGCATCTTTGATACCGGTGATCAAATAGCCCACGTCCCCTGCGGATATTTTGTTTTTGGGCAACTGGCGTAATTTCAAGGTGCCAATTTCATCGGCATCATAGGATTTTCCAGTGGCTACGAACTTAATTTTCTGCCCCTTTTTAATTTCTCCATTGATGACCCGAAAGTAGGTCTCAACGCCTCGGAATGGATTATAGACCGAATCAAAGACCAAGGCCTGCAAAGGCTCATCTACGTTACCTTTTGGAGCTGGAATACGCTCAATAATGGCATTTAGGATTTCCTCGATACCTATTCCAGTTTTGGCACTGGCCGGAATCACTTCTTCGGGCTTACAGCCCAAAAGGTCTACAATATCATCGGTCACCTCTTCCGGGTTGGCACTGGGTAAATCCACTTTGTTGAGAACAGGAATGATTTCCAAATCGTTCTCCAAGGCCAAATACAGGTTGGAAATAGTCTGTGCTTGTATGCTCTGTGCGGCATCAACAACCAAAAGCGCTCCTTCACAGGCCGCAATGGAACGGGAAACCTCATAGGAAAAATCCACGTGCCCGGGAGTGTCTATCAAGTTAAGGACATAGGTTTCCCCATTGTGCACATACTCCATTTGTATGGCATGGCTTTTAATGGTAATGCCACGCTCGCGCTCCAAATCCATATTGTCCAGCAATTGGTCCTGTTTTTCGCGTTCGGTAACAGATCCCGTGAAGTCCAATAAACGGTCCGCCAAGGTACTCTTACCATGATCTATATGTGCAATGATGCAAAAATTCCTAATCTTCTCCATATCCATCGGTTGTCAATCCAAAAGCAGATTGATAGCAACTGCAAATATAGCTGTTTTAGCTACCTACAAATGCTTTTTTATGAATAAGAAAATGTGTGCTGCACATCGCTCTGAAATTATTTCTTAGATTTGAGGTTCAACCCCATCTGTAAATGAAGCACATCACCTCTATTTTGTTATTGGTGTTTTTGGTATCCAATGGACTCGTTGGGCAGACCTATCAGATTACGGGAAAGGTAGTGGATGAACAAAACCAGACCATACCCTTTGCCAACATCTTGCTGTTGCAGGCAACCGATACCACTTTTGTAAAGGGAACTTCGGCAGATGATAATGGGGCATTTGTACTTGAAGGGGTTGAACCGGACTTATATCTGCTACAGGCGAGCTATGTGGGAAGAGGTTCGGAGCCCAGGGCCTTGGACATTACCAAAGACATTTCCCTTGGCGCGTTGATCATACCTCTCGAGACCAATTCCCTTGACGAAGTGGTGGTTACAGCACAACGCCCAAAACTCCAAAGGTTGCCAGACAGACTGGTCTTTTCGGTTGAAAACACCGTCATTTCGCAAGGAACCTCATGGGATATCCTGAAAAGTACACCCGGGGTGATCGTTAATCAAGATGAGCTCTTGATCCGTGGACAAAATGCAACGGTTTATTTGAATGACAGAAAGGTACAATTGTCCGGTCAAGAGGTACAGGATTTGCTACAGGGCCTTTCCGGGATCAATATCAAATCAGTTGAGGTCATTGCCAACCCACCAGCACGTTACGATGCGGAAGGAGGTCCTATTTTGAACATTGTCACCAACAAAAACATTGTTCCCGGGTACAAGGGAAGCCTCAACGGTACGTATACCCAAGCGGTATTCCCAAAGTTTAGTTTGGGAACCAGTCACTACTATAAAACGGACAAACTCCATTTGTTTGCCAATTATAGCATCAATCCGCAGAAAGAAGTACGAAAAACGGACAAGGACATCCATTTCATGGACGGTACCAATACCGTTTTTTCGCAATGGGATACCAAGTACAATCAGACCAAAAAGACACAGTCGCACAATGCGAGCCTTATCTTGGATTACGATCTGGATGACCGTAACAGCTTGAACCTGACCTCTAACTTGGTGTTCAATCCCAACCAAGATCAACAGACCCGATTGACCAATGATATGCGGAATGGAACTGGCCAACTGGATTCCACATTCACAACGTACAACAATGCTATGCTGGACAACACCAACTTGGCCTTTGATCTGACCTATGTGCACAAGTTGAAGAAAGAAGGGGCCCGGCTGAGCGCCAACGGCCATTATACAAACTATAACGGAACATCCTTTCAAAATCTAGCGTCGGACTATTATGATGCCAGTGGCGGGTTTTTGCGCAGTTTTGGGTTTGATTCGGATTCGCGGCAAGATATAGAGATCTTTACCGGGCAGGTGGATTATTCCACCCCCATTGGCAATGCATCCTTGGAGACCGGGGCTAAAATCTCTTCCATTGCATCGGAAAGCCAAGTAGATTTTTTCAACTTTTTGGGCAGTAGCAATACGGTAAATGCCACCTTGTCCGACCGATATCTGTATGATGAAAATGTATATGCGGCCTATTTGAGTTTTGTGAAGAACTGGGAGAAATGGTCCATGAAACTTGGTTTACGCGGAGAGCTTACCGAAGCAGAGGGAAGGTCCCTGACCCTGAACCAGACCAACACCCAGGATTTTTTTGAGCCGTTTCCATCTTTGTATATATTGTATTCCCCTTCGGTGAACCATAGCTTTTCCTTTGATTACGGTAGAAATGTAAATCGGCCCAAATACAACGATTTGAATCCTTTCCGGTTTTTCTTCAATGAAAATGACTATGAAGAGGGTAACCCAAGGCTCACCCCGAACTTCAGCAACAATTTTAACCTCAACTATACGCTTAACAGCGAATATTTCTTCGACATCTATTACCGGGACAACGGAAGCAATATTGCCGACCTCGTATTTCAGGACAACGACAACCAGACATTGGTGGAATTAAAGCAAAATGTGTTGGAAAGTACCTCCTACGGATTGGACTTTACGCTGAGCAAGACCATTTTGCCCCCGTGGTTCATCTATGCCTACACCTCTTTTTTTCATGAAGAGGAGACTTTTTTGGCCGTGGAGAGCAACAATGTTGAATACACCAACGAAGTAGACGGCGTTTATGGCTATTTGGCCAACTACCTTACCCTTTCCAAGGATGGAACCTTCACGGGTGAGGTGACTTTCACCTATATCTCACAATTTTTGTTCGGGTCCTATATTTCCGATGAGCAGATGAACCTGACGTTGGGGCTTCGCAAGTCACTTTTCAACAACAGGGCCACCATTTCCATAGCGGCAGAGGATATTTTGGAGCAGTATGTGCCTACCTACCGATCTCAGTATCTAAATCAGGACAATTTCTACCGAAGAAGACCCGAAACCCAGTTCATCCGAGTGGGCTTTACCTATAATTTTGGGAACTTTAGGTTGGAGGACAACCAGCGTGGAATCGATAAAAAAGAGCGCGATAGGCTTCAAACCACGGAATAATGCCCTGATTTTCGGGTATTTTGTACTTTTGCAGTCCAAAAAAGATAGGATTTGCCAAAAATTGGAAACATAGAACTGCCTGATTTTCCGTTGCTTCTTGCCCCCATGGAAGATGTGAGCGACCCTCCATTCCGTGCTTTATGCAAGGAACAAGGGGCCGATGTGGTGTACACCGAGTTCATTTCATCGGAAGGTCTGATCAGGGATGCCGCCAAAAGTGTCATCAAACTGGACATTTATGAGAAGGAACGCCCAGTGGGCATCCAGATATTTGGTGCGGAGCTGGATTCCATGTTGCAAGCGGTGGACATTGTTGAAAAATCCAACCCGGACATCATTGACATTAATTTTGGTTGTCCCGTAAAGAAAGTGGTCTGCAAAAATGCAGGGGCCGGTATTCTGCGGGATATTCCCCTTATGGTAAAGCTTACCGAGGAAATCGTGAAACGCACGAAACTTCCGGTTACTGTAAAGACACGCTTGGGTTGGGACGCCAATTCCATAAAAATCGTTGAGGTTGCGGAGCGACTTCAGGATGTGGGTACCCAGGCCATATCAATCCATGGGCGTACCCGGGTACAGATGTACAAAGGCGAGGCCGATTGGAAACCCATTGCCGAGGTCAAGAACAACCCCAGAATGCATATCCCCGTTTTCGGAAATGGCGATGTGGACACGCCCGAAGCTGCGGTTAAAATGCGGGATGAATATGGACTGGACGGCGCCATGATCGGTCGTGCCAGCATTGGCTACCCATGGTTCTTCAAAGAAGTGAAGCACTATTTCAAGACGGGTACCCATCTACAACCCCCTACCATGGAAGAACGCGTGGAAGCTGCTCGAAGGCATCTTCAAATGTCCATTGATTGGAAGGGAGAAAAACTGGGAGTCTTTGAAACCCGGAGGCACTACACGAATTACTTTAAGGGTATTCCCCACTTCAAGGAATATCGGATGAAGATGGTCACCAGCGATGAATCTGCCGATGTGTTTGCCGCTTTTGATGAAGTTTTGGAGAAGTTTGGCGACTTTCAGTTTGCCTAGGCCGTAATCAGTTTCTTGGTAATCCGGCTACTTGCAATTTTTGAAGAGACAAACCCCAGAACCACGATCGTGGCCAGTACCAAGATCACATTCATGATGTTGTATTCCACGGGATAGGCCAAGGAAGGGGTGATTTTTAGCCAACTGAAGGCCAATTGCGAGGCAATCAGCAAGGAACCTATCAGCACCCCAATAAATCCACCCAAGGAAGTTACCAACAACCCTTGTACAAAGTATATTTTACGGAGCTCCTTGATGGTGGTTCCCAGACTGAAGAGGGTCTTGGAGTTTTGTTGCTTGTCCAAAATCATCATGATGATGGCCCCAACCACATTGAAAAGGGCAATGATCAATACCAAGGTAAAAATGAGGTAGGTGGCGAGGTTTTCGGTGTTGAGCATGCGGTGCAAGGTACCGTTCTGTTCTTGTCGGGTTAGGATTAGCACGGTATCGCCCATAACCGATTTAATGGAGTTCTTTACATCATCCACAGGAACACTGCCATCCAGCTTAAAATTGATTCCGGAGATTTCCGTACTGTCTTTTTCCAATAATTTTTGAACTAGGGGAAGTTGGGCAAACACGTATTTTTTGTCCAAATGTTCCTCAACGGCGTACACCCCACTGACCACCAAGGAAAGTTGATTGTAGGGTTTGGAGTTGAACCCCTGTTGCGAGAAAGAGCCCTTGCCCGGTTTAGGGGCCAATACAGTCATGGGATTTCGGTAATTGTCAATGGGCACCCCAAGCTGATTATAGATGCCAATCCCCATAACGGCACTATATTCCATATTGCCCCAAGTGCCAAAATAGAGGGTGCTGTCCACGCCGGTAACAGCCCTGTAACTGGCATCGATACCCTTGATGAAAGGAAAGAAACTCTTCTCCTTATACGTGAGATAGACCTTTTCCTCCAATTCTTTGGAATAATTGACAACCCCTGGGAGCTTTGCCAAATCATTTTCTTGATCAGGGGTAAGGGAAAAATGTTTCCCGATTGAAGCAGTTGCCTTAAGATCGGGATCAAATGTATTGGAAAAGGAAAGACTGAAGGTTTTGAGTCCCGCAAAGGCCGAAAGCACCACAAATAGGGCCGCAGAACCAATAACAATCACCAAAAATGTAATAAAATTGATGATGTTTACCGCATTTTGGCTGCTTTTAGATCGTAAGTAACGCTTTGCGATATAGACAGGAAAGTTCAAAATCAGGATTTCTTTCGTTTATCGAGCAAGTCCCGATTTTCAATGGGATTTTCTTCGCCTTTGAGCGATTTTTCAATGTTATCGATGTACTCCAAGGAATCATCAAGGTAAAAATTAAGTTCTGGGACCCTCCTCAATTGGTTTTTGGTCCGTTGGGCCAGTTCATAGCGTATGGCCACTTGATTGGCTTTGATACCTTTCAGGAGTTCTTGAGCATCCTTATTGGGAAAAATACTCACATATACTTTTGCGATGGACAGATCAGTGGTCACGGACACCTTGGAAACAGAGATCAAGGTTCCCTTTAAGCCACCATCAGTGGCTGCTCTCTGTAGGATATCGGCCAAGTCTTTTTGGATGATTCCCGCTATTTTCTTTTGCCTTTGTGTTTCCTCCATGGTGCAAAAATAAGCGAATTAATGACCAACTGTACGAAAGGATAGGATAACAGTGTGTATTTTTGGGGATAGGACTGTGTTTTTAATTAAAAAGAGGAACCTATGGACAAAATCGAGCATATTGGCATTGCCGTAAAAGACTTGGAAGCTTCCAATGCCTTGTTCGAGAAACTTTTGGGTGTTTCACACTACAAGATTGAGGAAGTGGCCTCTGAAGGCGTGAAGACCTCTTTTTTTAAATCAGGGCCAAACAAGGTTGAATTATTGGAAGCGACAAGGCCGGACAGCCCCATTGCCAAGTTTTTGGAAAAAAGAGGGGAAGGGGTACACCATATTGCCTTTGCCGTGGATGACATTCTTGCCGAAATAAAACGATTAAAGGGCGAAGGATTTATAATTTTAAACGAAACCCCAAAAAAAGGTGCTGATAACAAACTGGTTGCGTTTTTGCATCCAAAGGGCACCAATGGGGTATTGATAGAGCTGTGCCAAGAAATAAAAGAAGGGTAGGGGCGTTAAAACCTTGCAGTGAAGCAAAATAAACACTAATATTGCATCCGCAAAAATGCCGGTCCTATAGCTCAGTTGGTTAGAGCACCTGACTCATAATCAGGTGGTCCCTGGTTCGAGCCCAGGTGGGACCACATAAACCCTTTCAAGTCATTGATTTGGAAGGGTTTTTATTTTAAAGGTGTTGCTTAGAATCGCTTATGTGATCTTCAACCATGGTATTTACCAAATCAAATTTGGTATTTTTGGAACTTTAACGTCTCTATGAAATATACGATACTCTTATTTATATTGACCATAAGTTGTGGTTACAGTCAGGTTGGCAATACCTTTGAAGAAGGTGCAGAACTTCAGACGGGTACCATAAGCAATCCTTTTATTAGGGCAAGTACAAATTCCACAGGTGAGATCGAAGGGTCGGAATTCTTGAATGAAGAATGGGAACAGGCCACAGTCATTGACTTGAATATCAATAAAAAAGTACGACTCCTGGCGCGTTTCAATGCCTATACCAAGGAAATAGAGCTCCTCAAGGAAAAAAGCATCATAGCGCTAATTCCAGCCAAAGGGGTATCGGTAATGTTGGGGGGCAAGACTTTTGTTCCTGCCAAGTTGAAAAACTCCACCCATCCCATATTCGTGGAACAATTGGTTGCAGGACCCAATGGACTGTATAAACATTATGATGCCAAGATAGTACAAGCAGCTTCGGACGCTACCTTACTTAATCTTGAGAACAAGGATAAGATTGTTATTACGGAGAAACTCTATTATGGCGATCCGGATGGGATTCAAAAATTGCCTTCAAAGAAAAAATCAATGGAGAGCATTTTAGCTCCAGAGATTTTAAAAGCCGCAAAAAAGGAAAAGCTTTCCTTCAAAAAGGAAGCTGACTTAATCCGTATTTTTGGGATGCAATAGTCAACCATAATCTTTAACTTGTTAAAGATTATGGCTTTAAAGGCTATTTTGCTCAATAGGCATGCTTTTCAATATAGTCGTCCAATTTTGAATGTTCGGGACCGCGATAATGGAAAGCTTCGGCATATTCGCAATTAAACTGACTGCCCAATTCTTTGTCTGAAGGAGTTCCCCTCAATCGTTTGGAGTCAATATCCAGCACAAAATGCTTAATATAATTTCGATTGGCCGTTTCCGCATCATTTCCTAGAATATCCAGCTTCTTTCCCTCTTTGAGAAGGCGCTCCCTTAGTCTTGAACCATGTTCCCCCGCAGGGCCTTGTGTAATGTTCACCCTATTGGCGGCCACCTTGGTGTCTATATGGTCGGAAATATCCACAATCCGATTTACAAGTTGGGGACCGCGGGCAAAATAGTAGAGTTCCTTGACCAAATGCGGTTGGATTCCCGCGTCCAAGTGCTCAGGGTAATCCCTTCCTCCTCCAGCCATCCATCTGGCGGCCTCAACAGCCCTGGCTGTAACATAATGGTCCGGGTTTTCTTCATAATGGCCCCAAGGGTCATAGGTGATGATGGTATCAATTTTCAGCATTCTGATCAAAAAGACTAATCGTGCCCTAAGCTCAACGGGGCTAATGTTGTCCATTCTGTGATTTCGATAATGAAGATCATACGTCTTTTTCAGGCCCAAAGCCTTGGCAACGGCTTCATTATCGCGCTCATTGTTGCCGATAAGCTCGCCAAAAGTATCCCCTCTTCCCGCATGGTCATCATTTGTGGTTCGGATAAGATAGCCCGTATAACCTTCATTGATGAGTTTTGCGACGGTGCCTCCGGCAAAGATGGGGACATCATCGGAATGGGGTTGGATTGCGGCCAATACTTTGCCCTCATGGGGGCGTCCTTTTTGGGACTTTTCAACGACCATGGTCTCGTCGTCCACAAAAGTCCTACCGCCTAGGCCCACATGAAGAAAGGGCAAGGCCATACTACTGTTAAGAAAAGATCTTCGTTTCATAATTTTGGTTTGGTTATTACCTAAAAATAAGGAAATAACCAGCTCAGGTCAATACACGCCTCATGCAATTTGTAACGCTATTGGGCATTTTTGTGGATTGTTGGAAACCAAGAAATTATTACAAACCTTTTCTAAGTCGTGGGCTTTTAAACCTATGGCAGGACGCTTGAATTCCAAGGAATGATTTCCTTTTTATGTAAAGCATCCAATCCCATTTGGACGCATATGGCTGCCTTGGCCCCACTAATTACATTGGATTTTGGCATCGTATTGTCCACAATGCTTGTTCTAAAGTCGAGCAACGCCTGTTTGCTGGGATCCAAATGTTCCACTTCAATGGGAATGCCCTTGCTTTGATCCCATTTGATAGTGGCCCCGGAAACCCCATCAACCTCACCAACTTCTCTGTATTCCTCCTTTTTTTCGGGATAAAACCAAGCTTTGGTGTAATCAATGGTGATGGTGCCCTTGTCTCCCATTACTTTGATGAGATAATCGTCCTTGGAGTTGCTGGTGAGACACGTATACGTGGCCCGGACTCCATTGGGGTAGGTATAGATCATATGGACGTTGTCATAGATGTCCCGACCGTCCTTCCAATAGTCTATGCCTCCATCTCCCATAACCTTAATGGGTTCGGCCTCGAGCAACCAGTTGGCAAAATCGAGCTGATGGGAAGACAATTCGGCCAATAACCCTCCGGAAAACTCTTGGTACATGCGCCAATTTATGGCTCTTTCGTACTCAGGGCTTGGCACGGGTCTTCGCCAATTACCATTTCGGTTCCATTGGCACTCAATGGCGGCGATTTTTCCTATTTTCCCGTTTTTTATCAAATCCACCACATGGGTATACAACCGGGAACTGTGGTATTGGTGACCGGTCTGGAAAACTGTTTTTGATTCCGATGCTTTTTTGACCACGTTTTGTATGGCGGTATATCCTTTTACCATGGTTTTTTCGCAATACACGTGTTTTCCGGCATCAAGTGCATCAATGGCAATATGGGCATGTTCACTCAAAGGAGTGGCGATTAAGACGGCATCAATAGCGGGATTGTCCAAAAGGGCCCTGTAATCGGAATATGGCTTTGCTTTGCCTTCAACTTTGGCCAATCCCTTTTCCAGTCTAAAGGGCAACACATCGCAACATGCCGCCACTTCAAGACCTTGAATACTGTTGATATGGGGAATAAGACCTCCGCCCCTAGAGCCCGTTCCAATAACACCGATGCGCACCACATCTTTTTTTAGGGGATATAGTGGCGTGGCACCAACCGCTGAAATTCCAGCTACGGCCACTCCAGTTTTCGTAACAAAATCTCTTCGTTTCATAGATTACAATTTAGGTTCCCATCCTTTTGCGTATTCCCGCTTCCAGCTTTTCTGCATAATGGCATTGTCATTGAGCACTTTTCCGGTTTTGGTGTCGACTTCCAAAGTATGTCCCGCATCTTGCGCCATATTGCCTAAATGGCAAAGCATCGTGGAAACGCTGGCATCATTGATATCAGAGTTCAAGGACTCATCTTTTCTGATGGCATTGAAAAAATTGGCCACATGATCCACATCCAAGCCCCCAATCCCCTGGGTATTGGTGGTGGCACTTTGTGAACGCTCGTACTCAAGTTTTATGGGATTTCCCGCCAAATCGAACAACTTATAGAAATTTCTGTCGAGTTGGATGGTTCCTTTGCTTCCATAAATGGTGGCGCCCCTCCCCGGACGTTCCGGTTTCATAATGCCTCGACTGTGTCCTGTCCAAGTGATAAACTTATCCCCAGGAAAGGTATAGGTCACTTGTTGATTATCGACAAACTCCCAATCGTCATCATAGGTATATTTTCCACCAAAAGAGGTTACGGTCGAAGGTAGATCCACTCCCAAAGCCCATCGGCAAATATCAATTTCATGGGTGCCATTGTTGTGGATTTCACCCGTTCCCCAAGTCCTGAACCAATGCCAATTGTATGGATGTACATTGTCCCGATAGTCTTCTTTTGGGGCTGGCCCCTGCCAAAGTCCCCAATCCAATGTATTGGGAACGCTTATTTTGTTTCCTTTTCCAATGGAACCCCTATTGTTGGAATAATAGGCTTCTCCCTTGTAGACCTCTCCAATGACCCCATTGCGGATATCGGTAATTGCTGATGCCGAGGTTTTGGCAGAGCGCTGCTGGTTACCCATCTGTACTTTCTTCCCGTACTTGTTCTGGGCGGCTACCAAAAGGTCGTTTTCGTAAGGATTGTGGCTACAGGGTTTTTCCACATATACGTGCTTTCCGGCCTGTAGGGCCATAATGGCCATAGGGGCATGCCAGTGTTCCGGCGTGGCAATGAACACGGCATCCACATCCTTATCCTCCAATATTTTTCTGAAATCCTTTTCCACTTTGGGGATATAGCCAATATTCTTCTGGCACCACGCATTGTGCTCCTCGATAATAGTGTCGTCCACATCGCAATTGTACAGAATCCTCGCATTGGCATCTTGGTGGATGGCAATGACATGGGCCTTGGCCCGACTACGTACCCCGATGACGGCAACTCCCAAGCGGTCATTCGCGCCTAGAATACTGGAAAACCCCATGTTGGGCATCAAAACTCCTGCAAAGGCCAAACCTGTTGTACCTGCTGTTGTTTTTTTGATAAAATTTCTTCTCGTTCCCATACTGTTATGTTTAGAGTTGTTTGATTTTTATGTTTCTGAACGAGACCCGATCTCCATGGTCCTGCAATAAAATATTTCCTTTGTCCGCTTCCCCAAATTGAGGCCAAGTAACATATTTGCTTTCCGAGACCAATTTTCTATAGGCATCGCTTTTGCGCTCATACTCCAAAACCTTCATTCCGTTGAGCCAATGCTCCACATGGTTGTTATTGGATTTGATATGCGCCGTGTTCCACTCCCCAATGGGTTTTACATATTTGTTGGGGTCGGCTTGGATCAGATCATATAGTGAGGCCAAGGTTCTGCTGCCTTCGTGGTTTCCAAGTTTGGCATCGGGATGGCGGGCATCGTCCAAAATTTGGAATTCCAATCCAATGGAGGAGCCTTCACCCTTGTTCAAATCCGTGTTCACATAATACTTGATACCGCTATTGGCCCCTTCGGTTATCTTGAATTCCAGTTTTAGCTCAAAATTGTCGTACTGTTTGTCCGTGACGATGTCCCCACCGGCTTCGGATTCACCACCTCCTGTGGAAAGCACGGTCAACTCCCCATTTTCAATGATCCATCCCTTCTCGGGAAAATGGTCCAATTTTGCCCCACGCCAACCATTTGTGGTTTCTCCGTCCCAAAGCATTTCCCAATTGCTCTTCTTGTCCTCGGCAATAAGTTGATTTTTGGTAGTGATGGGCGGTATGGGCGATTCCGTTGCGTATTTTTCAGGGTTTTCGGTTACAATTCGGATGTTTTTCCATTGAATCTCCGTGCCTGCTTTTTGGTTTTCCCCAATACTGTGCACCTGAAGGGCAATAAAGCCTGTAGCGGTGGCATCATCAACAAGATGGGCTGCAGGAACCCCATTGATCCATGTTTTTATGGTATCACCTATGGCTTCAATACGATAGTGGTTCCATTCATTCTGTTTGAAAGCTTTCTGTGCAGCCTCGTTTTCCGTAAGGGGGTTTAACCATCCTCTTCGGCCTTCATCATAGATTCCTGCGCTCCAAGCTCGGTCCGAAGGATCAATCTCAATTTGATAGCCATGGACCCGTCCGTTCTGATACTCTGGAATGCTGTTACTGCGTATCTGGATGCCAGAGTTCATGGTAGAATCCACCAAATAGTCCAACTCCAAGATAAAGTCACCATATAAGGCATCCGTGGTGAGGAAGGTGTTTGGTGTGTTGTGTTTGGTCGTGCCCACAACGGCACCATTTTCCACCGAATACTCGGCAGTTCCTCCCTTTATGGTCCACCCTTCGAGGTTTTCTCCATCAAACAGGGGTACCCAAGGGGTATCATCCTTGGGTTTTTGGTCGCAACTGGCTATTAAAGCCAAGGTCAGCAGTACGGTTATCCTACTCAGGATTTTTTGGGTATTCTTCACTTTTCTAGAGTTTAAATGATTCATTTTCTTCTTTTTTATACATCGAATAGGCTAGGTAACCACAAGGTCAGTTGAGAGACATAGGTAATCAACAACAATGCGGCGATCATGGCCAAAAACAAGGGTAAAAGGGGCTTTATGACTTTTTGTATCGAGGTTTTGGCCACACCTACGCCCACAAAGAGGACGGAACCTACGGGCGGAGTGCACAGACCAATACATAGATTGAATATCATGATGATACCAAAATGAATAGGGTCAATACCCAATTTGGTGACAACTGGTAAAAAGATAGGGGTAAAAATGAGGACCGACGGGGTAATGTCCATAAAGATGCCCACAAACAATAAAATGGCATTGATGATCAGCAGGACCACCACCACATTATCACTGATTCCCAATAGCACATCGCTGGTGGCCTGTGGGATATTTTCATAGGAAATGGCCCATGACATGCCAATGGAAGCCGCTATCAACAACAACACCATAGCCGTGGTCACGGAAGAATCCAATAAAATATTGGGTAGGTTTTTAAAGGAGATTTCCTTGTAAACAAACCCTAGAATCAAAGAGTAGAGCACCGCAATGGCCGACGCTTCCGTAGCGGTGAATATGCCTGCCACGATACCCCCGATAACGATGACCAATAACAAGAGACTTGGGAAAGCGTCCACAAAGGTCTTTACGATTGCCAGAATACCAGAATCGCCTTTTTTGGCGTGTCCGGTATATCCTTTCTTTTTGGCCCATATCATGGCCACGATCATCAAAAACACTCCTGCAAGAATTCCGGGTATGTAGCCTGCCAAAAACAGGGCAGCAATGGAAACGCCCCCACTGGCTAGGGAATACACAATCAGGATATTACTGGGGGGGATGATCAGGCCCGTAGTGGCCGAAGTGATGTTCACTGCGGCACCAAATTCCTTGGAGTAGCCCTCTTTTTCCATCTCGGGACCCAAAATACTGCCCATGGCAGAGGCTGATGCCATGGCCGAACCTGCTATGGCTCCCATAAGCATGGCGGCCGTTATATTGATCAAGGCAAGTCCGCCAGGAAGCGCACCCACCAAGGTCTTGGCAAAAGCGATCAAACGATGGGCCATGCCCCCTTTGTTCATCAAGTTTCCGGCAAGGATAAAGAAAGGAATGGCCAAAAGGGCAAAACTATCCAAGCCCACGCCCATGCGTTGGGCCAAGGTGGTGGTTGCCGGTAAAAAGGGAATACTGACCAACATGGTCAATAAAGCGGAAATGGAAATACTCCAAGCCACAGGAACGCCTATGGCCAAAAGACCAATAAAGCTAATCAGCAACACCAAGACGGGGAAATATTCCATTATTCGCTTTGATTTAAAATGTCCGTAATTTTATAGTAGACGATGAGTAGTCCGCTTATGGGGATGACCAAATACACATAGGCCAATGGTATTTGAAGGGCGGGCGATAACTGTTCCAACACAAAAGTGATGTACACCAAACGGATGCCTCCAATGACCATAACCGATAACGCAAACAGGATTACTGCAATTTTAACTGCGGCCGATAGTCTTTTTTGGGTGGTTTTGTTGAACTTTTGGGGCAGTACATCAATGGCGACATGCATATCTTTCCCAGCCACATAGGCCGCTCCCAATATTCCGGCCCAGATCATGAGGTATCGGGCCAATTCATCCGTAAACGAGCTTGGGGTTCCCATCACAAAACGGGTAAAAACTTGCCAAAGCACATTGAGGACCATGGCAGACATGATGATGACCAATGCACCACCCAATACGTTATCTATGGTTTTTTTGGCGCCCATAATCATTCAACGGCTTTTATTTGTTGTATCAATTTGAACAGCGCCTCGTCCTCTTCATACTTTTTATAGACCCTTTCCGTCTCTTTTGAAAAAAGGGACTTATCCGGTCTGAAGATTTTTACCCCTGCCTTTTGAACAGCTTCCAAAGCTTCTGCTTCTGCCTTGGCCCATAGCTCTCTTTGATATACTACGGATGCATCTACCGCTTCTTGGAGCCAACCCTGTTCCTCTTCCGAAAGCTTGTCCCAGAAGTGGGTGGCCACCAAAATGATATCTGGGGAGAAAGTGTGTTCATTCAAGGAGTAGTATTTGCATATTTCGTAGTGTTTGGAAAGGTAAAAACTAGGTGGATTGTTTTCCGCTCCGTCCACAACGCCCTGCTGCAAGGAGGTGTACAGTTCTCCCCAAGAAATAGGAGTGGGCGAGCCCCCAAATCCACGGACCATCTCCATGGCGGTGACACTGGGCATTACCCTGATTTTTTGCCCTTTTAGGTCCCCGGGACTTTCAATTGCTTTTTTCTTGGTGTAGAAACTACGGCTGCCTGCATCGTAAAACCCAAGGCCTTTTAGCCAGTATTTTTTGCCATCGTTCAACAATTCTTCACCAATAGGTCCATCAAAAACCCTAAAGGAATGCTCCCGATCCCGAAAGAGGTAGGGAAGTCCCAAAACCCGGGTCTTTGGCGCAAAATTTTCTAGCGTGGCGGCAGATACCTTGGTCATGTCCAGACTTCCAATCTGCAACAGTTCAACAATTTGACGTTCGGTGCCCAATTGCTGGTTGGGATAGATTTCAACCGCCATCTTACCATTGGAAATCTCTTCAAGGTCCTCTCCCATCTTTACCAGAGCTTTGTGAACGGAATGGTTGACATCCAATCCGTGCGCCAGCTTTATGGTCTTGACCCCATTTTCTCCCTGACACCCCATCAGAAATAGCATAAGGCCTACCCAAAGCACTATGGAAGTATATGATCTCATTATTTTTTCAACTCTTTCATGCGTTATCAAAATTGAAGTATTCCTTGGCATTGTTGTAGCAGATATTCTGTACAATATTGCCCAAATGCGGCAGGTCTGCAGGCAATAATCCTTTTTGGATGTCATTCCCCAAAATATTGCAGAGCAACCGTCTGAAATACTCATGCCTTGGGAAGGACAGCAAGCTTCGCGAATCGGTGAGCATACCTATAAAGGTGCTGAGCACGCCTAAATTTGATAGGGTGTTGATTTGTTTTTCCATCCCGTCCAATTGGTCCAAATACCACCAACCAGAACCATACTGTATCTTTCCCTTGATTCCACCGCTGTTGAAGTTTCCGGCCATGGTGGCAAAAACCTCATTCTGTGATGGATTTAAGTTATATAAAATAGTCTTTGCCAATTGGTCCGTGCTCTCCAAAAGGTTCAGAAACTTACCGAGGGGATACGCTTGTTCTTTATCGCCAATGGAATCAAAGCCCGTGTCCGGACCCAATTTGTCCAGCATGCTTTGGTTGACATTGCGTAAAGGGCCCAAATGAAACTGTTGTGCCCAGCCCAAAGAGTGGTATTCCCTACACAGAAAAACCAAGATTTGAAATTTATAATAATGAATCTCTCCTATCTCCAAGCGTTGCCCTGAACCCATTTTTTTGAAAATGGCCTCAATATCATAGGCTCCTTCCTCGAAAAAATATAACTGTTCCAAACCGTGGTCTGCCAATCGGCACCCGTTTTCATGGAAATGCGCAATCCGATTTTTTAGGGCCTCCAACACATCAGAATAAGAAGATATGGTAATACCGGAAGCATCGGACAGTTGCTCCAAATAGCTTTTATACGTGGTAAGGTTCTCAATCGCGTAGGCCTTATCCGGACGAAAGGCTGGCAACATTTTTGGGTGATGGCCTGCTTTTCTGGATTTTTGGTGAAATCGCAAATCATCTATGGGATCATCGGTGGTACAGACCACCTCAACATTCATTTGTTGTAGCATTCCCAAAGCTGAAGATGTCTTTTCCTGTAGCTTGTCAGAAGTGGTTTGATAGATTTCAAGGGCGTTGTCCTTGGACAGTAAATCCGTGATTCCAAAAAAGCGCTGCAACTCCAAATGGGTCCAATGGTAGAGGGGGTTTCGCACCAAATAGGGTACGGCCTCGGCCCATTTTAAAAACTTGTCTTGATCGGATGCGTTACCAGTGATGTATTTTTCCTCGATTCCCAAGGCACGCATGGCACGCCATTTGTAATGATCACCGTCCAACCACGCCCGGGCCATATTATTATAGTGTCCATCATTGGCCAACAACTCCGGAGTCAGATGGTTGTGATAATCAATGATGGGCATGTTTTTGGCATAGCCGTGATACAACTCTTCGGCATATGGGGTCTGTAGCAGAAAGTTTTCTTGGATAAAACTCATATGCCCGATTTTTCAATGCCCAACATCAACCCCCGTAATTCGGCCAATCCCCGCAAACGACCTATGGCCGAATAGCCCGGGTTGGTTTTTTTGCCCAAATCGTCCAACATCTGGTGCCCATGATCAGGACGCATGGGCATACGTCGGTCGGGGCGGTTGGTCTGTGTTCTTTTGCCCTGTTCCGTCAAAAGTTCCTTAAGCACACCGTACATATCCACATCGCCATCCAAATGGTCTGCTTCATAGAAATTGCCTTGATTGTCCCGTTTGGTGCTTCTCAGGTGGATAAAGTTGATTCGGTCAGCCAATTGATGGGCCATGTTGACCAAATCATTGTCTTCGCGAACCCCGAACGAACCCGTACAGAAACAAATACCATTATTTGGACTGTTGTGGGCATTGATGAGGTCTTTGGCATCTTGTAAAGTGCTCATGACCCTGGGCAATCCCAAAATCGGGAAAGGAGGATCATCGGGATGAATGGTCAGAAATACCCCGGCTTCTTCAGCTGTTGGGGCTATGGCTTTGACAAAGGCGTGCAGGTTTTCCCGCAATTGATCAGGACCGATGTGCTTGTAGGCGTCCAACACATTTTGGAATTGCTCCAAAGTATAACCCTCTTCCGCTCCGGGCAGCCCGGCAATAATGTTACGGATCAGTTTCTCTTTGGAGGCTCCGTCCATTCTTTCGTAGGCTTGTTGTGCCAGTTTAATTTCCTCTTGGGTATAGTCTTCTTCGGCCCCCGGTCTTTTAAGGAGAAATAGTTCAAATGCGGCAAAAGCAGCTTTGTCAAACCGCAGGGCCAATGATCCATCTGGCATTTGATGGGCCAAATCGGTACGCGTCCAATCAAGTACGGGCATAAAGTTGTAGCAGACGGTGTCCACTCCACATTGCCCTAGATTTCGGATGCTCTCTTTATAGTTTTCAATATAGCGTTCAAAGTCTCCAGTACGCTTTTTAATGTCCTCGTGTACGGGGATGCTTTCCACCACGGACCATGTAAACCCATACGCTTGGAGCTGCTTCACACGTTTCTTTATTTCTGAAACGGGCCATACTTCCCCATTGGGAATATGATGCAACGCCGTGACAATGCCTGTGGCACCTGCCATTTTTATATCTGCCAAGGAAACGGGGTCATTGGGTCCGTACCACCTCCATGTTTGTTCCAATCCCATACTCTATACGCCGCTATATGCACTGAAGCCCCCATCGATGGGCACTACAATTCCTGTTACAAATTTTGATCCGTTGCCCATCAACCATAGTACGGTTCCCACCAAATCGTCCGGTTCCCCAAACCGGTTCATGGGTGTGTGTTCCAAGATGGTAGTTCCACGAGGGGTAAGCGACCCATCTTTTTGGGTCAGTAAACTTCTGTTTTGATCGGTTAAAAAGAAACCGGGGGCTATGGCGTTTACCCGAACCCCAACAGGAGCCAAATGCACGGCCAACCACTGGGTGAAATTGCTCACGGCAGCTTTGGCCGCGCTGTAGGCCGGTATCTTGGTCAAGGGCCGAAAAGCATTCATGGAAGAGATGTTCAAAACCGTTGTGCCTTCTTTCCCAACCATATCCTCTGCGAATACTTGAGTAGGTAAAAGGGTCCCAATAAAGTTAAGGTCAAACACAAACTGGATGCCTTTGGGATCCAAGGTAAAGAAGGTGGTCAAATCTTCAGGTGGATTTAGATCCTCCTCGAAAAAATGGGTTTTTGTGGTTGTGCCCTTGGGGTGGTTGCCACCCGCACCATTGATGAGGATATCGCAACCTCCCCATTGCTCTTTTACAATGTTCCTTGCTTTGATAAGGGACTCCTTTTCCAGCACATTGGCACCAACACCGATTGCCGTACCACCATTGGCGTTTATTTTTTTTGCCACTTCCTGCGCAGCTTCTTCCTTTAAGTCAAGGATGGCCACCTTGGTCCCCTGGTTTGCAATGGATAAAGCCAAAGCACTGCCGAGGACGCCCCCTCCTCCGGTAATGACAACTACTTTGCCTTCTAATTCTTTATATTTAGGTTGATTCATAGGCCTTTTCTGTAATTTTAGGGTTTGATAGTGACCAAAACAATTTCTGTGTCATTTATACACAGTTACTAAATTAGAATTTTTTGGCGAAAAAAAAAATGAAAGGAGATTTATCGGCAGCAACACTTAATGGGCTCAATGATTATCAAGTAAACGAAGATTCCTATGAATGTTCCATGACCACGGACATTGCTGTTTTTGGGTATGTGGACAACCAATTGAAGATTTTACTGACCAAAAGATCAGTGGGTAACTTTACCGATCATTGGATGTTGCCGGGCGGTGTCTTGCAAGCGAATGAAACCCTAAAAGATTGTGCCCAAAAGATATTGTTTGCCTTGACCGGATTTGAAAACATCCATTTTGAACAGGTAAAGGCGTATTCCGAAATAGATAGGCACCCAACAAAAAGAGTGATCACCATCTCTTTTTATGCTTTGGTAAAACCCGAAAACCACCCCTTGACCTTAAAAAGTGGTGTGGAGCAGATTGATTGGTTTGATTTGGACCATATTCCGGCCAATCTTGGGTTTGATCACAACCAAATTATCCGGGATGCGCATCAATTCTTTAAAAAGAATCTAAAGGACACCCTTGTGGTTGGTGAATTGCTTCCACAGAAATTTACCCTACCCGAACTACAGAATCTCTATGAGAATATTTTAGGCTTGGAATTGGACAAACGCAATTTTAGAAAGCGCATCTTCCAAATGGATATTCTTAAAAATACAGGCGAAAAAAAACCAGGAGTAAAGGGGGGACCCATGTTATATTCGTATAAAGACCATGAGTAAGGTCATTTCCGCTTCCATTTCATAACAAAGACAACAATATATGTTGATTTTGCAACGGATTGAAAGAAAAATCAAGGCCAAATGCGGGTAGTGAAACGAACCATTTTGGATTATACCAGTATCCGTATCTTTAGACAAAATTGTAATGTTTCAACTGATTTAATACACCAAAACCCATGAAAAAACTAAAAACTTCGGTCCGTTGGGCCAGCTTGTTTACCCTAACCATTCTTTTTAGCATGTGCAGTCTTGCACAAAAGAGCCCTTATAAAAGCGTTGAGGGTAAAGCAGCTGATGCATCCATCGAGATTACGTATAACAGCCCTTCCATGCGGGGTCGCGAAATTTTCGGAGGCCTTGTTACCTATGACAAGGTTTGGAGAGCAGGAGCCAATATGGCCACAACCTTTACCACGGACAAGGATATTACAGTTGGAGGGGAAAAGCTTTCCGCCGGCACCTATGCCTTGTTCTTTGTGCCCAGCAAAGGGGATTGGACCGTAATTTTTAATTCTAATCATGGACGCAGCGGCTCTTCTGTTGAAGGACTGACCTTGGCCGAATATGATAAGGAAAACAAATCAACAGACGTGCTTCGGGTTAAAGCATCGCCAAAAAAGGCATCCCAAGCCAAGGAGCAATTGACCTATGCTATTAACAATGACGGATTTACCATGGAATGGGCCAATGTGGTACTCCCAGTTTCCATTGACTAAATACGGGAAAGTTTAAAAAAACTCGACCCATCTTCTTCAAAAGAAGGTGGGTTTTTTGTTGCTTTTTATCGGAATAGCAAAAGCAAGGCCCCCAAGGCGGTAAGCACAAGAATCATTTTCCTGAAAAATCCTTCACGAATGATTTTTACCAGTCGGATACCCACATAAATCCCTGCTAAAATGGCGGGTATCAGTTTTATATCCACCCATAAAGTCTCTAGTGTAACGGTCTTCCACACAAAAATGTGAAAGGGAAGCTTAAAAAGATTGGTAATGAAAAAGAGCCATGCCGCGGTACCCACAAACTGGTTTTTGGGCAATCGCATGGCTAGGAAGAAGATATTGGTAAACGCCCCCGCCAAGTTTCCGATCATGGTGCATATTCCAGCCATGATTCCCATGGAGCCAGCAAACATCCAATGGGTGGGAACATGGGTAGATTTTCTTCGGTCCCACCAGTAAAGCAGGCCCAAGCTGATAAAAATAACGGTGACCATGCCCCATTTGAACTCCATTTCTGGTAAGTCCTTTCCAACGAGAACACCAATAAGGATACCCAATACCATCCATGGAATAAACTTGAGAATGTATTTCCACTGCGTGTGTCTGTTATAATAGATGACGGCAATGATATCACCAACGATCAACAAAGGCATGAATATTCCTGTAGATGCCTTGGAGCCAAAGGCCAAGGCCATGAGGGTAACATTCAATATGGACATGCCCTTTAGGCCGGCTTTGGAGGCTCCCATTAAAAAAACTGCCGTGGCGGCCATGGCCCATGCCATTATTGAGATTTCGGAGGGAAGGGAGAGAAACATCCAAAACATTTGGTGGAGTACAAAAGTAACCTAAAAAAACTATCTTTGGTTCTTACCAAAACCAAACCAATGGATATACAAACCTTAGATTATGCCATAATCTTTACTTTTTTCGCTATTGTCCTTTTCATAGGAATTTATGTTTCCAAGAAATCGGGAAAAAGCTCATCAGAATACTTTTTATCAGGAAGAACCATGCCTTGGTGGTTATTGGGACTTTCCATGGTGGCAACCACATTTTCCACGGATACGCCCAATTTGGTAACCGATTTGGTCCGCTCCAAAGGTGTTTCCGGAAACTGGGGATGGTGGTGTTTCCTATTGACGGGAATGCTCACGGTTTTTGTATATGCGAAGTTATGGAGGAAGTCCAACGTTAATACGGATTTGGAGTTTTATGAAATCAGATATGGCGGAAAGGCGGCAAGTTTTTTAAGGAAATTCCGCGCCATTTACCTTGGGGTGTTTTTTAATGTGATCACCATGGCCTCCGTTACCTTGGCGGCCATTAAGATTGGTGGTGTTATGTTGGGGCTGGATCCTTGGGTAACCGTGATCAGCGCAGGCTTAATAACAGTTATTTTTAGTGCCCTTGGAGGGTTTAAAGGAGTGGTTTACAGCGATTTTCTTCTCTTTTTTGTAGCCATGGGAGGTGCCATAGGGGCTGCCGTGTATCTGGTTAATCTTCCCGAGGTTGGTGGAATTCATTCCATTTTGGAAAATGAAAATGTACAAGGGAAGCTGAGTATCCTTCCCGATTTTAGCGATAAGAAAGCGTTGATTACGGCCTTGATCATTCCATTGGCCGTACAATGGTGGAGTTCATGGTATCCTGGGGGCGAACCCGGCGGCGGGGGCTATATCGCGCAGCGGATGTTGGCGGCAAAAGATGAGAACCATGCCATTGGAGCCACGTTCTTCTTCAATATCATGCACTATGCCTTGCGTCCTTGGCCATGGATTTTGGTAGCACTGGCCTCTTTGGTGGTATATCCGGACATTGCCAGTATCCATGAAGCCTTTCCTAATGTAACAGAGGATAAGCTGGGGCACGATTTGGCCTATTCAGCGATGATGACCAAATTGCCCACGGGTCTTTTGGGGATTGTACTGGCGTCTTTGGTGGCGGCTTATATGAGTACTATTTCCACACAGTTGAACTGGGGCTCTTCGTATATTGTATATGACTTTTACAAACAACAGATAAATCCAAACGCCACGGAGAAACAAATGGTGAATGTGGGAAGACTGTCCACTGTGGTATTGATGGTCTTGAGTGCATTTTTGGCCTTGGCACTACAAGATGCCATGGGTGTGTTCAACCTATTGTTGTCTTTTGGAGCAGGAACGGGACTTATCTTTATTCTACGATGGTTTTGGTGGCGTATCAATGCTTGGAGTGAAATCACAGCGATGTTTTCCTCTGGGATCTTGGCCGTTCTCTTGGAGACCACTTCATTAAGGGAAATCCTTTTTGCTCCTGAAACCGGGGTGTTCCCAGAATGGGCAGACTTACCATTTATTATGGTGGTGACATCAATCATCTGGTTAACGGCCACGTTTGTGACACAACCGGAAAGCAAAGAAGTTTTGCGAAGCTTTTATCTCAAAATTCAGCCAGGTGGTCCAGGCTGGAAAAGGATTGTGGATGAAGCTGACGCTGAGAACGTAAAAATCGTAAAGAGCAACGAAAAATGGAGTGTTCCCGCAGGGATTACGGCCATGTTGTTGGGTGTGGTATTGATTTACTCCATTATGTTCGCAACGGGCTATTGGATCTATCAAGAGACCCAACTGGCTCTCATTTTGACCGGTGTGGCCCTTGTTTCAGGATTTTTCCTGATCAAGGCTTGGGGTAGGATCAAGGATAACATCTTATAATAGCAGCACCATGAAAAATAGAGTTTTATCCGTAGATATTTTTAGGGGAATGACTATCGTATTGATGATACTGGTGAACACCCCGGGTACTTGGGGCCATGTGTATGCCCCGTTATTGCATGCACAATGGCATGGGTACACTCCCACGGATTTAGTGTTTCCATTTTTCCTTTTTATTGTGGGAACCTCCATTGCGCTGGCCTATCAAAATAAAAAGACAGATTCCAGCACCTACAAAAAGATTGCTATCCGAAGTTTAAAATTGATAGGGCTGGGTCTTTTCCTGGGAGCTTTCACATTGACTTTTCCTTTCTTCAAGGATTTTGAAAACATTCGGTTTCCTGGGGTTTTACAACGAATCGGGGTAGTGTTTTTCTTTGCTTCCATCCTGTTTATCAATTTGGACTGGAAAAAACTCGTTGCCGTTTCAGGGATTTTGTTGATTGGGTATTGGTTGCTCATGGTTTTTGTTCCAGTTCAAGGGGTGGCGTCCACCTTGGAAAGGGCACCGAACAACTTGGCCAACTATATTGACCTAAACGTATTAGGCTCACACATGTGGAAAGCCGATTATGATCCTGAAGGCCTTTTAAGTACCCTTCCTGCCATAGTAAGTTCGTTGTTGGGCATTTTCACAGGATTGATATTGACCTCAAAGCAAGAGAAGAAAACCACAATTTTGTTCGGTTTGGGAGGTGCATTTTTAATTCTGGGCCATGTTTGGGATTTGGTATTCCCCATCAACAAGGCGTTGTGGACCAGTAGCTTCGTTTTGGTAACGGCAGGTTGGGCCAACATGGTATTGGCGATTATTTATCACCTCACCGATGTCAAGGGGATCAAATTCGGAAGTATCTTTAAATACGCCGGGGCCAATGCCATAGTGGTGTATTTCTTGTCCAGTTTTATCAGCAAGCTGTTTGGAATGATTAAGGTGGGCGATGGCAATTCCCTGCACGGATGGTTGTTCCAGACCATTTATGTGCACGATTTTATGTCCATGAAGCTATCATCACTGCTGTATGGTTTAACGGTAGTGGCATTTTATTGCCTATTGGCCTACATATTGTACAAGCGGAAGATTTTTATAAAAGTATAAGGCGAAGAATTTTTCGACATTATTGTCGAAGTTCCATTAAACGGGCTACATATTTTCCAACCACATCGAACTCCAAGTTGACCGTTGTACCTATTATATAGGTATTGAAACGGGTATGTTCAAAAGTATAAGGGATGATGGCCACGCTAAAGCTGTCTTTTTTGGAATCAACCACGGTCAAACTCACACCGTCCACGGTAATGGACCCTTTTTCAATGGTTACATTGCTCAAGCCGGAATCGTACTGAAACCCAAAGACCCAACTCCCGTCTTTTTGTTCTATGGAAATGCATTGTGCAGTTTGGTCCACATGCCCCTGAACAATATGGCCGTCCAATCGAGCACCCAAGACCATGGCGCGTTCCAAATTCACCACATCGCCAGTCTTTAAGTCCCCTATATTGCTTTTGATCAAGGTCTCTTCAATGGCGGTCACGGTGTATAAGTCATCTTTTATGGCCACCACGGTAAGGCATACCCCATTGTGCGAAACGCTTTGGTCTATCTTCAGTTCCGATGTAATATTGGAGGACAGGGTAATGTGCAAATTGCCCCCCTCTATTTCAAGCTTTTCAACTTTCCCCAAAGTCTCTATGATACCTGTGAACATGTGTCTTATTAATTGACTAGTTTTGTAATGCAAAAGTAGCCATATCGGCAGTGATTATATGAAGGAAAATCAAAAAATAAAACTGGGGATTTCCATTGGGGACCTAAATGGAATTGGGTGTGAAGTTGCCTTAAAAACATTTGAAGACCCACGAATGATGGACTTCTGTACCCCAATTATTTTTGCATCGAACAAAACCGTTTCCCAACAGAAATCGGATTTGGGAATCGATATAACGTTCAATGGGGTTAGGGAGGCATCCCAAGCAGTGGAAGGAAAGATCAACATTGTAAATGTTTGGAAAGAAGTCCCGAAAATTGAATTCGGACAGGCCACACAAGAGGGAGGCAGCTATGCCATTAAATCGCTTCGGGCCGCGGTTTCCGCTTTGAAGGATGGAAACATAGACGTTTTGGTAACGGCACCCATCAACAAGAACAACATACAGTCCGAAGATTTTAAATTTCCCGGCCATACCGATTATCTGGCCCAAGAATTGAACGGGGAAAGCCTAATGTTTATGGTGGCAGACACCCTTCGGGTGGGGTTGCTCACGGATCATATTGCCGTTAAGGATGTGGCTCAGGCCATAACACCCAGTTTGGTGAGGCATAAGATAGCCACTATGGAAAAATCCCTAAAAATGGATTTTGGAATCCGTAAGCCAAAAATTGCTTTGTTGGGCATAAATCCGCATAGCGGGGATAACGGCACCATTGGCGAAGAGGACGACAAAATTTTGAAGCCGGTGATCAAAGAGCTGTTCAATAAGGGAACCTTAGTGTATGGTCCTTATTCGGCAGACAGCTTTTTCGGTTCGGACAACCATAAGAATTTTGATGCCATTTTAGCAGCCTATCACGATCAGGGGCTTATTCCCTTTAAAACCCTTTCCTTTGGAAAAGGGGTAAACTATACCGCTGGACTTGATAAGGTTAGGACATCACCGGACCATGGCACGGCCTATGAAATTGCGGGAAAAGGGCAAGCGGACAACAGCTCTTTTAAAGAAGCGGTTTTTATGGCCATTGAAGTATTTAAGAACCGTACGGAGTATATGGAATTGAGCAAAAACCCACTGAAAAAACAAAAGACCAAGCGTGCGAGCTAAAAAAGTTCCACAAAGATGGATATTTGTTGGTGTTGGAATTGCAGTTTTATAAATAAGTAGTATCTTTGCACCCGCCTTTAGAGGCTGGTACACAAACCTTAAGTGTAGAAACAATGAAGCTGAAGGAGTTTTTTATCCCATTTTCAGGCTTGAAGTTGGGAAAACACGAATTTGTGTACGAGATTGACAATGCGTTCTTTGAATCTTTTGAATACCAAGAATTTAACGGGGCTTCCGTGCAGGTGACCGCCATATTGGAAAAGATGAGCAATATGATGGAATTGGAAATCGAGGCCGAGGGAACAGTGAATGTGGATTGTGACATGACCGGCGAACCCTTTGACCAACCCATCCATTCAGATTTGCACTTGGTCATCAAGTTTGGGGAAGAGTACAATGATGAAGATGATGAAATTTTGATCATTCCCCATGGTGAGTACCAAATCAACATTGCACAGTACATCTATGAGATGTTGGTGCTGGCCGTCCCTCAAAAAAGAGTACACCCAGGTGTATTGGACGGAACGTTGAAATCGGAAATCTTGGACAAGCTGGAAGAATTGCAGCCAAAAGAGGAAAAGAAACCATCAGAAAAAACAGATCCCAGATGGGATGATTTAAAAAAGTTACTAACGGACAAATAGGTTTATAATGGCACATCCTAAAAGAAAGACATCAAAGACCAGAAGGGACAAAAGAAGAACCCACTACAAAGCTGTAGCCCCTACAATTGCCAAAGATTCCGTAACAGGAGAAATGCATTTGTACCACAGAGCACACTGGCATGAAGGCAAACTGTACTACAGAGGTCAAGTATTGATTGACAAAACAGAGGAAGAAACTGCTGCCTAATGGCAAATCCCTCAAAATAAACCAACTCCCGTTCCAAACTAACGGGAGTTTTTTTATGGACTGAAGTTAATTTCAAAAACGACCCTATTTTGATAAAAAAGTCATATAAAATGACTAATTTTCACCTCTTCTGGGTCAAATTTTAATGTTTTTGACAAAAAGAGACGCTAAAATGAATAAAACAACAGCAGCGATCACAGCTGTGGGAGGATATGTTCCCGATTTCGTGCTATCCAACAAAGTGTTGGAAACCATGGTAGATACCAATGATGAATGGATAACCACAAGGACCGGAATCAAAGAACGGAGAATATTAAAGGAAGAGAACGCCGGAACTTCGTACATGGCCATAAGGGCCGCCCAAGACCTTATTAAAAAAGGAAATGTGGACCCTTCGGAGATTGATTTTGTATTGGTGGCCACGGCCACTCCCGATCTTCCCGTTGCGTCGACCGCAGCATATGTGGCTTCGGAAATAGGGGCCGTAAATGCTTTCGCATATGACTTACAGGCTGCATGCTCCAGTTTTTTGTATGGAATGTCAACCGCAGCCAGTTATATTGAATCGGGAAAATACAAGAAAGTTTTGGTGATCGGGGCCGATAAGATGTCCTCGATCATTGATTATACAGATCGTACTACCTGCATTATCTTTGGTGATGGTGCCGGGGCTGTACTCTTTGAACCCAATGAGGAAGGGCTTGGGGTACAGGACGAGTATTTGAGATCGGATGGAATTGGACGCCAGTTCTTGAAAATTGATGCAGGAGGCTCTATCTTGCCTGCGTCCGAAGAAACGGTGAAGAACAAACAACATTATGTATACCAAGATGGGAAATCCGTTTTTAAATTTGCGGTTTCCAACATGGCCGAGGTGTCCGCGCTGATCATGGAGCGGAACAATCTTACCCATGAGGACGTACAGTGGTTGGTGCCCCATCAGGCCAATAAACGTATCATAGATGCCACGGCCAATAGAATGGGAGTGGATTCCGAAAAGGTGATGATCAATATCCACCGCTACGGAAACACAACATCTGCCACCTTGCCATTGTTGTTGTTCGATTATGAAAAACAATTGAAAAAAGGAGACAATTTAATTTTTGCCGCCTTTGGAGGAGGCTTCACATGGGGTTCCATTTACTTAAAATGGGCCTATAATTCTTAAATAGCACAACTAACAAAATCATATTCCATGGACATTAAGGAAATTCAAAGTTTAATCAAGTTTGTGGCCAAATCGGGTGCCAGCGAGGTGAAGTTGGAGATGGAAGACATCAAGATCACCATCCGAACCGGTAGTACAAGCTCAAGTACCCCTGAGACAACCATTGTACAGCAAATTCCCATGGCCCAAGCACCTGCCGCACCTGTGGCTGCTGCTCCAGCTACTCAAGAAACCGCGGCACCTGCAGCGGAATCTGCTCCTAAATCCGATGACTCCAAATACATCACCATTAAATCACCTATCATAGGAACGTTCTATAGAAAACCTTCTCCTGATAAACCTGCCTTTGTTGAGGTCGGCAGCACCATTAGCCAAGGAGATGTGCTTTGTGTGATCGAAGCCATGAAATTGTTCAACGATATAGAATCCGAAGTTTCCGGAAAAATCGTCAAGGTATTGGTTGATGACTCCTCTCCGGTGGAATTTGATCAGCCATTGTTCTTGGTAGATCCATCGTAGTGAATTTTAAATGCTAAATTTTAATCACCTTAACAAGGAGGATTAAAGTCATTTAAAATTTAGAATTCAGAATTTAAGATTGTGTTCTATGTTTAAAAAAATATTGATTGCAAATAGGGGAGAAATTGCACTGCGGATTATCCGTACTTGCAAGGAAATGGGAATAAAGACTGTTGCCGTATATTCCAAGGCCGATGAGGAAAGTCTCCATGTACGCTTTGCGGATGAAGCCGTTTGTATTGGTCCGGCCCCCAGCCACGAATCCTATTTAAAGATCCCCAACATCATTGCTGCGGCAGAAATTACCAATGCCGATGCCATTCACCCGGGATATGGGTTTCTTTCCGAAAATGCCAAGTTCTCGAAAATCTGTGCTGAGCACGATATCAAGTTCATTGGTGCTTCGGGGGAACAGATTGAAAAAATGGGGGATAAGGCCACGGCCAAGGAAACCATGAAAAAAGCAGGAGTTCCCACCGTCCCTGGATCGGATGGATTGCTCAAGGATGTGGACCATGCCAGAAAAGAGGCCAAAAAAATGGGCTATCCCGTTATGATCAAGGCTACTGCCGGTGGTGGAGGAAAGGGAATGCGCGCCATTTGGTCCGAGGACGAAATGGAAAGGAATTTTGAAAGCGCCGTGAAAGAAGCCACAGCAGCTTTTGGCAATGGCGGAATGTACATGGAAAAGCTTATCGAGGAGCCACGCCATATTGAAATTCAAGTTGTAGGCGATCAATATGGAAAGGCATGTCACCTTTCCGAAAGGGATTGCTCCGTGCAGCGAAGACACCAAAAATTGACAGAGGAGACGCCGTCACCCTTTATGACGGACAAGCTTCGCGAAGATATGGGAAAAGCAGCCGTTAAAGCAGCTGAGTACATAAAATACGAAGGCGCGGGAACCGTAGAGTTTTTGGTGGACAAGCACCGCAACTTCTACTTCATGGAGATGAATACCCGTATCCAAGTGGAGCACCCCATCACGGAACAGGTGGTGGATTATGATTTGATCCGTGAGCAGATTTTGGTTGCAGGAGGTGTGCCTATTTCTGGGAAGAACTATTACCCAAAATTGCATTCTATTGAGTGTAGGATCAATGCGGAAGATCCGTACAATGAGTTTAGGCCTTCTCCAGGAAAGATTACGACCCTTCATACGCCCGGAGGGCATGGAGTCCGTTTAGACACCCATGTGTACAGCGGGTACATGATTCCGCCGAACTACGACTCCATGATCGCCAAATTGATTACCACCGCCCAGACTAGGGAAGAGGCCATCAACAAAATGCGTAGGGCTTTGGATGAGTTTGTGATCGAAGGTGTGAAAACCACGATTCCGTTCCACAGACAATTGATGGACCACCCAGATTATTTGGCCGGGAATTATACCACCAAATTCATGGAAGGTTTCAAGATGGATTCCAAATATCAAGACTAAATATAGCCCCGATTTTTATCGGGGTTTTTGTTTTATGGAGCTAAGCTATTGGGAATATAAGATCTGGTTGTCCCATGTGGATTTCACCGTAATTGGTAGTGGCATCGTAGGGCTTAACTGTGCACTCCGATTAAGGGAGAAACATCCCAAAAGTAAGATTCTGGTTCTGGAAAGAGGCAGTCTCCCCCAAGGAGCCAGCACCAAGAATGCCGGCTTTGCCTGTTTCGGGAGTATTTCAGAAGTGCTATCGGATGTAAAGACGCATACTGAGGAAGAAGTGGTACAGCTGGTGCAAAAGCGATATAAGGGCATCCAGGTACTACGAAAGCTTTTGGGAAATAAAGCCATCGGGTTTGAACAGCATGGTGGCCATGAGCTTTTTTTAGAGAATGATTCGGAACTGTTTGCGTCCTGTTCGGATAGCATGGAACATCTGAACAAACTACTTCTCCCTATTTTTGGAACCCAATCTTTTGTGAAAACCAAGAATAAATTTGGGTTTAAGGGCATCTATGACACCTACATTACCCATCAATTTGAGGGTCAGTTGGATACCGGAAAAATGATGCAGGCCCTGCTTCAAAAATGCCATGAGAACCAAATTCCCATTTTAAATGGAGTAGAGGTCCAACGCATTGAAGACACTGGCAGCAAAGTGACCATCAATGCAGAAGGCTTTGGATTTGATTCCAAAAAGGTGTTTGTGGCGACGAATGGTTTTGCCTCAAAACTGCTACGATACGAAACTGTGAAGCCTGCTAGGGCACAGGTATTGATCACAAAGCCCATTAAAAATCTAAAGATAAAGGGAACGTTCCATTTGGATGAGGGCTACTACTACTTTAGGAATATAGACGACCGAATTCTGTTTGGCGGCGGCCGAAACCTCGATTTTCAAACCGAAGAGACCATGGAATTTGGAGAAACCCGGATTATTCAGGATGCATTGGAAAAATTTCTCAAGAACGTAATCCTTCCCAATCAAGACTTCGAAATTGACCAAAGATGGAGCGGGATTATGGGGGTGGGCACCCAAAAAACTCCCATCGTAAAGCAAATTTCCAATTCCGTTTACTGTGGTGTGCGACTTGGCGGAATGGGTGTTGCTTTGGGCAGTTTGGTGGGAACGGAGCTTGCGGATTTGATTTAGAAAGTACAAGCTCAAATACCAATGACCGCTATCATATTGGTTTCTTGAATACTTTTTTGAACTTGAACTTGAACTTGATGCTTGAGTTTTATTAAATCATTCGTCCATCCAACAAATTGATGATTCTTGAACCATAGGCTGCGTTTTTCTCTGAGTGCGTCACTTGGATAATGGTTACGCCTTCGTCATTCAACTGCTTAAAAAGTTCCATGATTTCTTCCCCTTGCTTGGAGTTGAGGTTTCCCGTGGGCTCATCGGCCAAAATCAGTTTTGGATTGGAGATGAGGGCCCGCGCTATGCCCACCAATTGCTGTTGTCCACCACTCAATTGGGCAGGGAAAAGGTCTTTTTTGCCCACAATATTGAATCGGTCCAGCATATCGGCCACCATGGCCTTGCGTTCGGCGCCTTTATATTTTTTATAGAGCAGGGGCATTTCCAGATTTTCCTTTACGGTGAGCTCATCCAGCAAATGATAGGATTGGAACACAAAACCAATGTATTCTTTGTACAGGTTGGCCCGGTGTTTTTCTTTGATGGAGTGTACCGGCTCGTCCAAAAATTGGTATCCCCCTTCATCAAACCCGTCCAGCATCCCAATGACGTTCAGCAAGGTGGATTTTCCGGAACCCGATGGCCCCATGATGGAGATGAACTCACCTTCCTGCACTTCAAGGTTGATGTCCTTTAACAAAAAAATACGCTGGCCCCCAGAGTTGACCCATTTAAAAATGTTGTTGAGTTGTAGTAGCATGATTTGTATGTATTTATTCTTCCCGAAGGGTTTCAACAGGGTTGGCCGAAGCCGCACGGATACTTTGGAAACTCACGGTAAGCAATGTAAGGAAAAGGGTTAAAAATCCGGTCAGTGCAAAAATCCACCAATTTATGGTTGTCTTGTAGGCAAAGCCTTCGAGCCATCGGTTCATGGCAAACCAGGAAATGGGGACGGCAAAGATGAAGGCAAGTCCGATCCATTTTACAAAGTCTTGGTTCAACAATGAAAGAATCTGTCCCATGGTGGCGCCGTTTACCTTTCGTATGCCAATTTCTTTTCTCCGTTGTAGTATGGTATAGGAAGTAAGCCCGAACAATCCCATCAGGGCAATGAGTATGGCAAGAAAGGTAAAGAACCCGAATGCTTCACCAAATTTTTTGTCATCGTTGTATTGGGCTTCAAAATTTTTATCCAAAAAGGTATAGCCAAAGGTACTCTCGGGGAAGACAGACTTCCATTTGCTTTGCAAAGATGCCATGGCGGACTCCAATTGGGCAGAGCTTAGGGCAGCATCATCCAATTTTACCAAAAGGGCACTGGTCGCTGTGCCTGGTCGTACCAGCAGTGGTTGAATAGCGGTTTTTAGCCCAAAGTGATGGTAGTTTTCCATTACCCCAACAATCTTCCAGGTCTGCCCCCAGTATTTGACCTCTTTTTCCAAAGCCTCCGTAGCATTGGAGAACCCCATTTTTTTTGCAAACTGTTCATTGACCACAATGTCATTCCCATATCCATTGGCGTTGGCATGGAATACATCGCCGGCCAAAAAGGATATGCCCATGACCTTGAAAAAATCGGGTTGTACCTGATACTGATAATATACGGTCTGTTCCTCAAAAGAACCATCCGGTTTGGTAATTCCCATAAAAGAAGATAGGTTATCGTATCCGCCTCCGGGATAGGTTTCCGCAGTTGAAACCGCATTTACAAAGCTTAGGTTGGCCAGCTCTTCTTTTAATACCTGAAAGTCCTTGACCTTGAGGGAATCTGAAGATTGGTCCAATATTTGGCCTTTAAGGGCTACCACACCATTGAGTTGTGCCCCGATGGGCTGATTTTTTAGGAATCGAATTTGTTTTCCCACAACCAAGGTTCCTATCAAAAGCACTATGGTTGCCAAAAACTGAACGGTTATCAATCCTTTTCGAAGCAACAAGCCTTGGGAGGAACCCTGAATTTTTCCTTTCAATGTTTTCGCTGGACGGTAGCCACTCAGGATAAAAGCAGGATAGATGTTCGATATGATGGTTCCCAATAGGATAAAGACAAAAAAAGGCCAAAGGGAATATAGATTGGGCAAGGCCACCATCAATTCTTGACCCATATAGCTGTTGAACCAAGGCAATGCCAAGGCCACAAGGCTAAGCGCCAGTATCAAGGCAAACCCATTGATGAGGATAGATTCCGAAAAGATTTGCCAGACCAAATGGAGTCGTTGTGCCCCTGCCACTTTTCGGATTCCAATTTCCTTGGCCCTTTCCAAGGATTTGGCCGTGGCGAGATTTATATAGTTCAACCAAGAGAGCAATAATACGATCAGGGCAATGGCCGATAGAAAATTGACCCGATTTGCGCTTCCATTGGCTTCGGCCTCATACGGTTTATTGGAGTATAAATGAATACGTTCCAAGGCTTCAATGTTATGTCTTTCATCATCTTGGCCATCGGCATTGTTTTCTTGGATTTTTTTCCTGAGCGCAGCAATGTTGGAATTTTCAGCAACTTTCAAATAGGTGAAGAAATTGTTCTGGCCCCAATTCAATTCTTGTTGCCCTTGGAACATCTCCCAGGTCCATAGGGTATCAAATGAAATGAGAAAGCTGTTTTTCATGTGGGTGTTACGGGGAATATCTTTCATGACCCCTGTAACGGTCATTACGGCTTCGTTTCCCCAAAAGGTGGATACCGTTTTTCCCAGAGGGTTTTCATCACCGAACAGCTTATGTGCAAGGGATTCATTCAATATAATGGAATAGGGTTCCTCCAAAGCGGTGTTTTTGTCCCCCTTGATCAAGGGATAGGGAAAAATGTCAAAATAGGATGGGTCTGCCAAAGAACCTATATTCTCACCCAATACGGTACCCTTGTTGACCAAAGTAACATCACCCATATGATATAAGCGAACCTGTTCAAGCACCTCAGGAAATTCTTGCTTAATTGTTGGGCCGGATAAATTATAGACTTGGGCATCCCCAGGGGCAAAAGCATCTCCCTCCATATAATCCATATACACCCGATACACATGCTCCGAACCGCTGAACGTATCGTAGCTGCGTTCATAGTTTACATATAGCATGATCAGCACAAAGGAAGCTATGCCCACCGTTAGCCCTAAGATGTTGATAAAGGAATAGAGCCTGTTTTTTAGGAGATATCGTGTGGCTATTTTTAGAAATATGGGATTCATAGACTTTCTTGTTAAGGGTTATTCCATTCGTAAACTTTTTACGGGATTGGCCATGGCAGCCCGTAAGGTCAATAGGCAAACTGTGGCCATGGCTACGCATAGAACCATCAATCCGGCAAAGGCGAATATCCACCAGCCAATAGTGATATGGAAGGCAAAGCCCTGTATCCATTTATGGGCAAAAAACCATGATATGGGGGCTGCAATCAAAAAAGAAAGGGAAACAATCTTTAAAAAATCGATGGACAGAAAACCCAACAGGGTAGGAATGTTCGCTCCCAAAACTTTTCGAATTGCAATTTCCTTGGTATGCTGATTTATGGTAAACACTACCAGTCCAAACAACCCCAAACAAGAGATAGCTATGGCAATAAGGGCAAAAATGCTGCTTAGATTTTGGATTTTCATCTCATTTTGATATCGTTTCTCCAAAGTGTTATCCAAGAAATGATAGGAAAAAGGTAAATCGCTGAATTTTTTATGGACAGTTTCTAAATGGGCAATGGCCTGACTGGTTTTTTCAACATTGGTTTTGGCATAGAACAGATAAGACTCCTTTGGTCTGCAGCGAATGATCAAAGGTTTAATGGCAGTATGCAGGGAGGTGAAGTGAAAGTCTTTGACCACTCCCACAATTTGTCCGCCTTCATCACCCCAAAAACTGAGTTTTTTGCCAATGGGATTTTCCATTCCCATGGCCTTGACCGCTTCTTCGTTCACAATATAATTCAAGGTGTCGGTGGCCATTTCCGGAGAAAAAAACCGTCCTTGATCGAGCTGAATATCGAGCATTTCCAACAGACCAAAATCCACATTGAGAATGGTAAACCACAATTTTTCATCCTTTTGGGTTTGCCCTTCCCAAATAGGGTCGGATGAGCCTCCTTCCATATGTACAAAATCTCCACTGGCCCTGCTTATGGCTTTAAAGTCGGAAAACTGCTGTAGCTCCTCCACTATGGTCCCTGCATGTTTGTAGGTGCCCATATCCATTGGTGCATAGATGATGTTTTCACGGTCTAACCCTAGATTTTTGTTGTGGACGTATTGCATTTGGAAGTAGACAATCATAGTCCCGGCAACCATGACAATGGAGACACAAAACTGAAAAGCCACTAGTCCCGCCCTTATTTTTTTCTGACCCAAATCTTCTTTCAAAACACCTTTGAGCGCCGCTACCGCTTTAAAGTGGGATAAAAAGTATGCGGGATATATGCCAGATAAAAGAACAGTGATGAGAATGATACATAGGAGCGCTATGTAAACAAAAGGTTCATTGAGGATATGGGAAAGCGCTTTGGATGTAATGGAATTAAATACAGGAATTGACAATTGGGCGAGGACCAATGCCAATAGAGAGGAAATAGTAACAAGTATCCATGATTCCATGAAAAATTGGAACATCAAAGAAGTTTTTCCCGCGCCGATGACTTTTTTTATTCCTACCTCTTTGGTGCGCCGTACAGCGCGGGCAGTAGCCAGGTTAATAAAATTAAAACAAGCAATCACCAAGGTGACAATGGCTATGATGAGGAACAAGTATATGTTGTCTATGCGTCCCCCCGCTACTTTTCCATTTTCAAATTTTCCGTATAGATAGCGGTCCTGTAAGGGTTGGAGAAAGAGTGTGAACCAATCGGAGTTACCCCAATTTTTTGGGGTCTCCTTGATTTTTTCATTGATTTGACCCAAGGTAAGGTTGTCATCATATAAGGCATAGGTCTTTGTCCACCCGTTACCCCAACTGGTGTTGTTCATGGGCAAGAAATTGTCCAAGGGCACCACGGCATCAAACTGTAAGGTGGATTTTCGTGGAATCTTTTGGAACACTCCTGTTACTAAATATTCCTGTGCATTTTCATCCAACGTAATGGATATGGATTTTCCCGCGGGATTTGCTTTGCCAAAGTAGGATGAGGCCAGTTCTTGGGAAATCACCACACTTTTTGGGTTTTCCAAACAACTTTGGGAGGCGCCATTGTCAAGCGGAAAGGAAAACAAAGTGAAAAAGTTTGGATCCGCTCCCATGACTCTAACATCCATAAGGTTTTCGGTAGTTCCAAAAGCGGAAGACCTTGGTCCGGCCGTGCGGGTCAGGGCCTTAATTTCAGGAATGTGTTCCAATAATGCTTCTCCAACGGGGTATCCAATACCATCCCATGTATCAATATCACCATTTTGTGCTGCTACATTGGCCATTACTTGGGAAAGCTGACCACCCCCTTCATGGAAATTGTCCCATCCAATTTCATCTTTTATAAAAAGAGAAATCATGAGGCAGCACCAAATACCCAAGGTCAATCCAATACTATTGATCACAGTATACCCCTTGTTCTTTAAAAGGTTTCGGAATGATATTTTTAGATGATGCTTAAACATGGGATATTATTTCCAATTCAAATGTCTTATTCCGTCCGCAAACTTTTCACGGGATTCGCCTTTGCGGCCCTAATGGCCTGGAAGCTTACGGTGACCACGGTCACGAACAGGGCCCCGAGCATGGCCAAGGCAAAAATCCACCATTTTAAAATCACGCGATAAGGATATTCCTGCAACCATCCGTTCATAACGTAATAGGCTATGGGTACAGCTATAAAACATGAAATGATGACCAGTTTTAAAAAGTCTTTGGATAACATGTTCCATACATTGAAAACTGTGGCTCCCAATACTTTGCGGACCCCAATTTCCTTGGTACGCTGTTCCGCAACAAAGGATGTCAATCCAAAGAGTCCCAAACAGCTGATAAGGATGGCCAACGCAGTAAAGATTCCTGAAAGACGACCAATACGCTCCTCGGCGGCAAATTTTTCACCGTATTCCTCATCTATAAAGTCGTACTGGAACGGAATATTGGGAAAATGTTCTTTGAAGACCCGCTCAATAACAGCCAGATTTTGTCCGGCACTTTGTTTGGGGTTCAATCGTAGGTTGTAGAAGGAAGCATTGCCGTATTTATCAAAGGTGTACATTCCTTGTTTTACAGGCTCATATGGGGATTGGGCAATCATATCCTGAACCACGCCAATAACTTTTAGGGGTTCACTAGGATTTTCAGTGTCCTTATCCTTTAGAAGTTTACCAATAGGGTCTTTAAGCCCCATATATTTTACAGCGGTCTCATTGAGCAAAACAGCATTGGAATCCGAAGGAAATTCCCTTGAAAAATCCCTGCCTTCCACAATTTTAAGGTTGAGCGATTTGGCATATTCGGGGGAAACTTCCGTATAGGCCAAATCTTCCTGAAACCCTTCAGGTTTGCCTTCCCAGGTCCATCCACTTCGGTTGGACCAAATATTGGTGGTTGGGCTACTGGAGGATGACATTTCCACAACCGCCCCGGAAGCAATGAATTCATTGCGCATTAATTCGTATTTCCCAGTAAAGTCTTGGCTCATGACAGGAATTTGTACCAAGCCTTCGCGATCGTATCCAATAGGTCGGTTTTTAGCGTGGTTGATTTGTTGCATTACGATAACAGTTCCGATGATGAAGGCGACCGAAACGGTGAATTGGAGCACGACCAAAATTTTTCTGGGCAAACCGGAATGCTTTCCTGCCTTGAAGGTGCCCTTGAGTACATCTACAGGTCTGAAGGAGGAGAGGTATAGGGCAGGATAGCTTCCCGCCAGCAAGGCTGTAGCAACTATAAAAAGAATGGAAATCGCCCAGAAACTCGGAAGTGTCCATGGAAAAACCATTTCCTTTCTGGCCAGTTCATTGAATCCGGCCAAGGATATCACAACAATAAGAACGGCAATGACAAAGGCAAATAGGACCACTAAAAAGGATTCTCCCAAGAACTGGTTGATCAATTGTCCACGCTGGGATCCAATGGACTTTCGTATACCAACTTCCTTGGCCCTTTTTTCAGAACGGGCCGTGCTGAGGTTCATAAAGTTGATACAGGCCAAAAGCAACACAAAGACCCCAATGATGCCAAATAGCCAAACGTATTTGATACGTCCGCCCACTTGCTTCCCATTTTCAAAAAAACTGCGTAGGTGCCAGTCCTTCATGGGCAGCAACATAAGCTGGGGGTTAAATTCAACGGTATCTTCGTTCAAATCTTTTTTTACATCTTTAATGGCGGATGTAACCCCTTCCATGGTGGTGTTGTCTGCAATTTGAACAAACATTTGGAAAGAATTGTTCCCCCATTGGTCCTCTGATTTCTGAAGCCATTCTGCCGTGGTGATATATTTATCCCAGGGCATGAGGTAATGCATGTCATTAAAGGAAGCATTAAAAGGAATGTCCTCATAGATTGCGGTGACCATCATATCATACTGACTGTTGACCTTAATGATTTTTCCGATGGGTTCCTCATTGCCAAAAAGGGCGTTGGCCGTGGAAGTGGAGAGCATAATGGAATTGATTTCCCTTAGACCGTCCTTTTCTCCTTTTATGATGTTTAGGTCAAACATTTCAGGCGCTTCCCGTTGCATAAAGTTTCCGGTCCTTGAAATACTGGTCTCCTTGTACTTCAGATATTGGGAGTTGGTCCATGAAGCCATCACCAAGCGCTTGAAGTTGTCCATATACCCATCTCGGAATGCTTTTTCCAAGGGCCGGGGAATGGCGGGGCCTGTGCCGGTTTCCCCATTAAAGGTCTGTGATTGGAATATCTGGGCGATAGTGTCTTTATTGGAGAAATAATCGTTATGGGTGAGCTCATCCTGCATCCAAAGGCCAATGATGAGGGCAACCGCCATGCCCAAGGCCAACCCACCCACGTTTATGATGGTGTATGCCTTGTGCTTGGTCAAGTTTCTCCAAGCGATTTTTAAATAGTTCTTTAACATAATGGTTTTGTTTTTGATGATGATTATTCTGTTCTAAGGCTTTTTATGGGATTCACCACGGCAGCCTTTATGCTTTGATAGCCCACGGTAAGCACGGCCACTCCAATGGCCAATAGGGCCGCTAGGGCAAATACCCACCACCCTATCTCTATGCGATAGGAAAAATCCTCAAGCCATTTGTCCATGGCAAACCAGCCAATGGGCAAGGAGATAAGGATGGATATTCCGACCATTTTTAGGAAGTCGGTGGTTAGGCGATAGGTTATCTGTTGAACACTGGCCCCCAATACTTTTCGGATACCGATTTCCTTGGTTCGTTTTTGGGCATTGAAGGCGGCGAGCCCGAACAAGCCCAAGCACGCAATCAAAATGGATAGGACCGTAAAGACCATAAATATTTTGCCTAAACGCTGCTCTGCATCATAGGTGGTGTTGAAGGAATCGTCCATAAATCGATAGCTGAAAGGCTGCCCCGGAGCAAACTTGTTCCAAATTCCCTCGATTTTGGCAATGGCTGTGGAAAAGTCCCCAGCATTTAATCGTACTGCCAACATCCCAGAAGGTTGCCGGTCCAAAAAGAGGCCCAAGGCCCCAATATTTTCCCGCAAGGACTCGTAATGGAAGTTTTTGACCACTCCTATAATGGTGCTGAACCTGAGTTCTTCCACTGAGAGGTCGTCCGTCATTTGTAGACCCAATGCTTCTTCAGCGCTTACACCAAGAATCTTTAGGGTTGCTTCATTGATGATCATAGCGGTAGAGTCGGTACCAAATTCGTTGCTGAAATTGCGTCCGGCAATGAGTTCCATATCCATTGTACCTATATAATCTTCATCAACGGCCCATGTTTGCATTTGAACGGCATTTTCTTGGCTCAAAGATCCTTCCTTAACAAAGGAGCCGTTGGAACGGGAAGATGGTGTTGGGAAATAATAACTTAAGGTGGCATTTTTGGTCTGACTTAGTTTGAGAACCTCTTCTTTCAAAGCCTCTACCTGAGATCCGGCGGAAAAAACATCGTCTATCAGAACCACTTGATCTTTGGTAAAGCCCAAGTCTTTGTTTTGAATGAACGTCAGCTGTTGAAAAACAACAATGGTACTGACAATCAAGAAGACCGAAATGGCAAACTGGAACACCACCAATGCATTGCGTACGTTGCCGCCTCCCACATCACTTTGTCCACCGCCTTTAAGTGTTTTCACGGGCATAAACCGAGACATGAAAAAGGCAGGATAGCTGCCGGAGAATATCCCCAAGATAACGGTGGCCAACAGCAGGATTCCCCAAAATATTGGATTTGAAAAGGGAATGGCAATGGATTTACCTGCAAGGTCATTGAAAAAAGGCAGTACTAGGGTAGCTACAACAAGAGCCACCAAGAGTGAAATGAACGAGATAAGCCCTGATTCGATCAAGAACTGGCGTACCAAGTCTATTTTATTGGACCCCAAGGTTCTTCTTATCCCCACTTCTTTGGCCCTTTTCAAGGAATAAGCCGTGGAGAGGTTCATGAAGTTCACACAGGCGAGAACAATCAAAAACAAGCTTATAAAGGAAAGAATGTACACATTTTGCATGGTACTGTTGGCGCTCATTTCAGATTGCCTATTTGAATACAGGTGGATATCCGTCAAGGGCATGGTATGATAATTGACATAGTTGCCCGAAGCAAGAAAGGACTCCTTGGTTATCCCGGGAAAATAATTCTGCGCCCAAGGCAGCAAATAGTTGTCGAATAGAGTATTCAGTGGAACTTGGAAATCTGCCACGTTTGCCGAAGGAATGAGTTTGATGAACGTAAAGTAATTGTGACTGCCCCAATCGGGTGATCGGGAATCGGCATAACCGCTCATGGCCATAAAAACGGAATGGTCCCTCAGGAACGAATTTTTTGGAAGGTCATCAATGACCCCGGTAACGGTGTAAGTGTCCGCATTGTTCAGCAATAGACGTTGCCCTAAAGCGTCGTCGACCCCAAAATGCTTTTCGGCTGCAGTTTTGGTCAAGATCAAGGTGTTGGGTTGGGTCAGGGCCGTTTTGGAATCGCCCACCAAGAGGTTGATTCCAAAGAAGTCAAAGAAGGTAGAATCGGCAAAAGCAACCCTGGGTTCCTTGGTGTTTGTGGAGGTTTCGCTTTTTCTCAAGAGCAAGCTTCCCCGGTCCCGAAACCGCATGGCAGATTCCACCTGTGGAAAATCCCTGAGCATGACTTCGGCCATGGGGGCTGCGGCTTCGGAAGCTTTGATTTCGGCTCCACCAAATTTAATATCAGTATCAATCCTGTAAATGCGTTCGGCATCCGCAAACATTTTGTCATAGCTCAATTCGTCATGGATAAAAAGACAGATAAGCAAGGCACCCGCCATTCCAATGGCAAGGCCAAAAGTGTTGAGAAACGTAAAAAAAGGTTGCTTTTTTAGATTCCTCCAAGCAATTTTTATGTTGTTCTTAAACATGACGTGTTGTTTTGATATTTTAGTTTATTCGGTTCGCAGGCTTTTAACAGGACTGGCCAAGGCCACTTTTAGGGTCTGATAGCTTATGGTGATCAATGTAATGACCATGATGGACATAATGGCAAGGGCAAAAATCCACCAATGTATTTGGGTTCTGTAGGTATACCCTTGAAGCCACTGTTCCATGAGATACCAAGCAATGGGAGTGGCCAAAACCCCAGCAATAAGAATAAGCTTGAAGAAATCCATGGAAAAAAGGGTTAAGATGTTGGTGACATTGCTGCCCAATACTTTTCTAATACCAATTTCCTTGGTTCTTTGACCCACAAAGAAGAGAATAAGACCGTAGAGGCCAAGGCAGCCAATCAATATGGCCAAGCCTGAGAAAACTTTGGAAAGGGATAAATACCGTTGTTCCGCTTCGTATTGCTCTGCAACACGTTCATCCATAAAATGCGGGTCAAAAATATAGCCTTCAAAAGTGTTGTACCATTTTTCCCCAATTTGATCTAAAATTGATTTGGTGTTCTGGGCACTTATTTTTATTGCTATTTGACTGAACCACTGGGGCTTGTACGCTATAAAAATGGGGCTAATGTCTTCCGTGAAATCGCTGTCGTGAAAATTGGCAATAACCCCAACAATGGTTGTTCTTTCACTATTTACTTCGATTTTTTTGCCCAACAGGTCATTGGAAGAGGCCAAGCCCAATTTTTCTCCCAGTTTTTCATTGACAAGGACTTCAGTGATAGAGTCGTGCTCAAAAAAGTTTCTCCCGGCCACTAATGGAATATCAAATGTTTTTAGATAGTCTTTATCGGCAAGCTTGGCCTGAATGCTGAATTCCTCATCTTCTGGCCTATTGTGGAATTTTATGCTGGTTCCCCAATTGCTGTGCGAAGCTCCAGGACTGTCCAAACATGCGGAAATATCGTTTACTCCCCCAATTTGGGACAATTGATCTTTAAGCGATTTTAGCTTTACGGATTCAATGTCCGTGGGGATGTTCACCATGACAATGGATTCCCGATCAAAACCTAAATTGGTGTTTACAGCATAATCTATCTGCCTGGAAATGATGAGTGTTGCAGCGATCAAAGTGATGGAAATGGCAAATTGTGCAACGACCAAAACTTTTCGGGTTGTGGTTCCGCCTGTATCGTTATGGTTCAATTTGCCCTTTAGGGCAAGCACAGGAACAATGCGGGACATCAATATTCCTGGGTAGCTTCCGGATAGGAATGAGACCAAAAGCAAGACCGTTGTCAGAAATACAAAAAATTGGACATTCCAAAGATTGGTCATGGAGAGTTCCAGTTCAAACAGATGATTGAACGAGGGAAGAAACAAAACAGCCAATAATATGCCCAACCCAATGGCAAAAAGACTGATTACAAAGGTTTCCGACAAGAATTGCCAGAACAGATGGTGCCTAAAGCTGCCCAACACCTTTCTTACCCCAATTTCTTTTGACCTATAGAACGCTTGGGCGGTGGAGATGTTGATGAAATTGATTGAAGCAATCAGTATCAAGAACAAGCCAATGACTCCAAAAACCCACATTAAAGCCGGATCTACACCACCATATTTTGAATTAAAATGAATATCGGACAGTGGTTGTAGCTTGTAAACGTGTTTGTTTTTGCTTTGCGGGCGATGCTTTTTTGGGAGTTCCAACAAAGCATTTTCAATGTCGGCGATATTTTGGTTGGGATGCAACAAGGCAAAACATTGCAGGTTCGAAGAGATTCCTCCCCAAGTCTCTTCTGCCACAAACTCATCGGAATTTTCCAAGGTCTTGAACGAGATGAACAGCCCTTCGGTTACCAAGGAAGTTTTGGGAACATTTTGAAGAATTCCAATAACTTCAATGGTCTCTTTGTTGTCATAAAGAAAGGTTTTTCCAACAGCATTGACTGTGCCGAACAACTTCTCGGCCATTTTTTGGGTGATATATGCCGTATTGGGTTCTTCCAAAGACCGATTGCCCGTAGCTTCCATTAGAGGAAAGGTCATGATGTCGAAAAAATCTGGCTCCACAAAGGCAACACCTTCCATGTATGGTTGATTATGCCCTTGGGCTTCCACTCTGATAAGCACCTCATCCCAATTGACCATTTTGGCCACTTTTTCAGCGTAATGGTATTCTTCGCGGAACACTTTTGCAAAAGCTGGGGGTACAGAGGCATTGTACCCTATCTGATCTTGATGACTTTCGGTAACGGCCCGGTAGATTCTGTCCGAGTTCTCATGAAAATTGTCAAAGGAAAGATGAAATGTCAAAAACAGATATATCAAAATACTGCTGCCAAAGCCTATGGCCAAGCCTAGGATATTTATAGTGGTGAACACCTTTCTTTTGATAAGGTTCCTCCAAGCGATTCGGATATAGTTTTTGAACATGATGGTTGTTTTTGATGATGATTGATGAATAAACTCCTATACCATTGCTCCCATGGGCTTGTTTTGACTTTCAGTGACAATTTGCCCATCGAACAGGTTGATGACCCTATGCGCATAATGCGAATCACGGTCGGAGTGGGTCACCATAACAATAGTGGTGCCTTCTTGGTTCAATTCGGTCAACAGGTTCATCACCTCTATACCATTTTTGGAATCCAGGTTCCCCGTAGGCTCATCCGCCAAAATCAATTTAGGGTTGGTAACCACGGCACGGGCAATGGCCACCCTTTGCTGCTGACCCCCGGACAATTGCTGCGGAAAGTGCTTTTCCCTGTGCGCAATTTTCATGCGTTCCAAGACCGCCTTCACTTTTTCACGGCGTTCAGATTTGTTCATTTTTAGGTAAATGAGCGGCAGCTCCACGTTTTCGAAAACCGTAAGCTCATCAATAAGGTTAAAGCTCTGGAAGACAAAACCTAGGTTCCCCTTGCGCAGTTGGGTGCGTTGGCTTTCTTTAAGTCCGCCTACTTGGTGACCGGCAAATTCATAGCTTCCCTCGGTAGGATTGTCCAGCATGCCAATAATATTGAGGAGGGTTGATTTTCCGCATCCGGAAGGGCCCATGATGGCCACAAATTCTCCTTCGGCAACCTTTAGGTTTACCCCGTTCAGGGCCAAGGTTTCCACTTCTTCGGTTCTGAAGCTTTTTTTAAGATTCTGTATTTGTATCATTTTTTAGGGTTGTTTCGCTGTTAGTATATAGACTTCTTTAAATCAATAGGTGTTACAGAATGCACGGTTATTTTAACACAATCCGTTCTGCGGTTCCAAAACTGTCATAGTTACTGGTAATTACTTCTTCTCCAGGTTGTAGGCCCTCAAGGACCTCGTAGTACCTTGAATTCTGTTTGCCTAGACGTACATTGCGTTTTAGGGCCTCACCGCCATCAGGGTTTACCACAAATACCCATTGGCCTCCGGTACTCTGGAAGAACCCACCTTTGGGCAACAAAAGGGCTTCGTTGGATTCGCCCAACTGTAGGCGAATGTTGTAGCTCTGCCCGGCGCGGATGGTCTCTGGTTTTTCATCGGTAAACACCAAGTCCACCTTAAAGCGACCGTTCCGAACTTCGGGATACACCTTACGCAGTCGAAGGCCATATTCCTTTTCATTGCGCTCCAAGGTTGCGGATAGGTCCCGTTTTACCCGATCAATATAGTGCTCGTCTATTTCGGCCTCGATTTTAAAATCGGTGAGCACATTAATCTGACCGATACGTTCCCCTTGGGCAATGTTCTGTCCAATTTCGGCATCCAAAAAGCCAAGCTGACCATCAGCAGGGGCGCGTACATTAAGGTGGTCCAAGCGCTCGTAGACCATGGATAGGGTCTTGTGCATCCGGGCTAAATCGGCATCCAAACCGGTCAAGGAAGTTTCCCTCAGCTCATCATCCTGCTCGGTCTGCAGTTTTACAATGTCGTATTGTTTTTTGGCGAGCTCGTAATTTTCTTTGGAAAGAAGGTAGGTTTCTTTGGAAACCAGTTCGTCCTTGAACAGCTCTTCGTTTTGCTCGTAGTTTCGCTTTAGGCGTTGAAGATCATACTCGGCCGTGGCCAAGTTTCGTCTTCCCTCTACCTGTCTTGAATCGAAGGTAAGTTTGGTGGAGCGAAGGTCGTTCTGCTTGAGGGCCAAGTTACTCTCGCTCGCCAAGATCTGTTCGTAGAGACCCATGTTTTCGAGCTTGAGAATGATGTCACCCTTTTTTACCATGGAACCTTCTTCAATCAACTTTTCCGAAACCCGTCCGCCTTCATAGGCATCCATATAAATGGTGGCTATTGGGGCCACGGTACCGTTGATGGTAATATAATCATCAAACTTGCCGGCGGTAACCTGTGCTATGGAAAGGCGTTCCTTTTCGGTCCTGAAGGTGGAAACGGAACTGGCAAAAAGCAGCTTCCATCCCACGAACAATAAAAGTACGCCCAAGGCTATGTAGCCGTAATGTTTGGGTTTAAGTCCTTTCTTTTTCTCTAATTGTATATCCATGGTTCTGATTAGTTGATATTAAAAATGGGTAGGCCGCTATAAAAATCTATGGTGCTCTTGTTCACTTTCAACCGGAGACCTACCTGTAAGTTTTCGTTTTGTGCCACGCCGTACAAATTTTTGGCCTGAAAAAGGTCCAAGGCATTGATGAGTCCTTTTTCGTAGCGTTTTTGGGCAATGGTGAACGCCAATTGTTGAGCCTCTACCTTTTGGTTGCTCTGTTCGTATTCGGCAATCAATGCCTGATTGGTCTGTACGAGCTGTTGCAACAACTGAAAAAGTTCCTGCTCTTGGATCTTAAGATTGTTCTGTGCCTGCAAATAGGCAATTTTTTGCTGCTTCACCCGGGAATGGTTGGACCATCCATTGCTGATAGGGATGCTCAATTCGGCCCCAACAAACTTGGAGGTGTTGTCGTTGAACTGGGTCTTAAAGGGAATGATGTTTCCGTTTTCATCCACATTGGTCTCAAAATAACTGGTCCCATACCCGGCGACCAAGGAAAGGGAAGGATAAAGTGTTCCCCTTGTGGCCTGAAGTTGTTTTTTGGCAGCACTTACCCGGTATTCCTGTGATTTTACCATGGGCACAAATCCTCGGGCAGTTTCATATAAGGAGTCCAAGGGAGCGCTTTCAATTTCATTGGCAAGGGGTTCCAAAGTTTCCTGTAGGGTAATATCCGTTACTTCGTTGAGGTTCATTTCTTGAAGCAAAACCAACTTGGCATTGGTGAGCAGGTTTCTGTTCTGGGTCACCAATAATTTATCACCCAATAGATTGGATTCGGCCTCGTAGAGGTCGGCCCCTGCCATGATACCCAGTTCCACTTGCTTTGCAACAAGGTCGTAATTGGCTTGGGAGATTTCCTGTTGCTCCAAGGAATTGGCCACAAGCCCTTCGTAAAACTTAATATCGTAAAAAGCGCTCATCACCCTAAAGGCCAAGAGGAATTTCTCTTGCAACACATCTTCCTGTGTAGCTTTCAAAATAAATTTTGAGGCCTTTATCGAGTTCAATTTTTGAAACCCCTGAAATAGCCCCATATTGGCATTTAGGGAGTAGTTGTTGCTAAAGAACTCCGTGTTCACATAATCGTTGGTGTTCGGGTCGGCCGATCTACCATAGCGAATCCTATAATCCGTATAGCCGCTCACAGAGGGCAACAAATCACGGATGGACTGGCGATAGGTTTCTTTGCTCGAGTCGCGGTTATAGTTGGTGTTCTTTACCTGAAGGTTGTGCTCAATGGCATAGGCCACACATTCATCCAAAGTCCAGGTCTCTTGCGAAAACCCGGAGATTGCAACGAAAAATAAAAGGCCGGTAATGTATGTTCTGAGGTTCATAATGTATTCCTGTGCCAAAACTATGTCCATTCTTGTGCCAAAAACATAATTCTCTAATTATCAGCGCATTAAAATATTTTCTAAAAAGAAAGTTAAGCATAGGTGTAAAATATTTATACAAAAAATGTCAAATTATTTTACACATCGATGGCTTGCATTGTACCAATTCGTAGTTTTAGAATTGAAAAAGGAATTATAGGAGTTATGACCGATGCCAAGATTTTAGTGGTAGATGACAACAAAAGCGTATTGAGCGCTTTGGAGATTTTACTCCAGTTTGAATACAAAAGCGTTCAGACCTTGTTCAACCCCAACCAGATTTCTTCCTTTCCCAATATGGAGGAAATGGACATTGTGCTGTTGGACATGAACTTTTCCGCTGGGGTGAACACAGGGAACGAAGGATTGTTTTGGCTCAACGAGATCAAAAAGAAATCCCCCAACACCTCTGTCATCATGATGACGGCCTACGGTGCGGTGGACTTGGCGGTAAAGGCCTTGAAGCAGGGCGCATCGGATTTTGTCCTGAAACCGTGGAACAATGAACGGCTCATGACCACGGTGCAATCGGCCTACGAGTTGCGGAAATCCAAACAAGAGATCCATAACTTGAAGAAAAAGGAAAGCAACCTAAAACAGGTCATCAATGAGGACAAAAACTTTATCATTGGCCAGTCCAAGGCGCTCTCCTCGGTTTTGAACTTGGTGGCCAAGGTAGCTAAGACCGATGTCAATGTGCTCATTACTGGGGAAAATGGAACGGGGAAAGAACTCATCGCCCGGGAATTACACCGATTATCCGCAAGAAAAGGTGAGGTGTTCATTGGGGTGGACATGGGGTCCATTGCCGAGAACCTTTTTGAAAGTGAATTGTTCGGACACGTAAAAGGCTCCTTCACCGATGCCAAGGAAGATCGGGCGGGAAAATTTGAGGCCGCCCACCAAGGCACTTTGTTTCTGGACGAAATCGGGAACCTTTCCCTACAGATGCAGGCCAAGTTGCTCTCTTCCATCCAAAATAGGGCCGTGGTCCGGGTGGGGTCCAACACCTCCTCTCAGGTGGATATCCGTTTGGTCTGTGCCACCAATTGCAATCTGGAACAAATGGTAGCGGATGGACTGTTTCGGGAGGATTTGCTCTACCGCATCAACACCATCCATATTGAAGTGCCGCCCTTGCGTGAGCGCGAAGGGGACGTTTTGGTGCTGGCCGACTTTTTCCTGAAAAAATTTGCCCATAAATATGATAAACCGGGGCTACGCATTAACAATGTGGCCCAAGAAAAATTAATGGAATACCAATGGCCGGGCAATGTTAGGGAGCTGCAGCACACCATGGAGCGGGCCGTGATCCTTTCGGACGGAAATGTGCTCAAGCCCACCGATTTTCTGTTGCACGCCAAACCCATGCAATCGTTGGACCATCAGCCATTGACGCTGAACGAAATGGAACAGCAGATGATCTTACGGGCTTTGGACCAACACGATGGCAATTACAGCGCGGCGGCGGAACAATTGGGCATTTCCAGACAGACCCTCTACAATAAATTGAAGAAAAAGCACGAATAATGGCCAGTCGACATTTTTATATCCAGTTGATTGTTCGGGTGATCTTGATTACGCTCACGGCCTTGGCCCTCGCTTTTGCAATCTCTAAAATGTGGTATTTCACCTTGGCATTTTCGGTGATTTTTTTGGTGTCCCAAGTGTATGCCTTGATCATATTCATCAACAGGACCAACCGCAAGATTGCCTATTTTTTCGATGCCATCCGCAATGAGGATTTTACCCTACGCTTTCCCGAACGGGTGGCCATCAAATCCTTCAAGGAGCTCAACCAAAGCCTGAACCGGGTCAATGGGTTGATCCAGGAAGTGCATCTGCAATTGCAGATCAGGGAACAATACTATCAAGAGATCCTGAAACAGGCCAGTATAGGCATCATGACCTATAACGAGAAGGGCCATATCCTGTTTTCCAACCCCACCATGGAAAAGTTGTTGGACTATTCCCCGTTGAACCACATCAAACAATTGGCCCAAGTGGATGAAAACCTGTTCAAGATCTTTGAAACCTTTGAGCCTTTTGAGCGCAAACAGTTTCAACTCACCAATGAGCGGGAGCAGATCCATCTGGCCATCAAGTCCACCCCTTTTACCTTGGACGGAAAATCGCTCTTGTTGGTGGTGATACAGGACATCCATAAAGAACTGGACGAAAAGGAGACCGAGTCCTGGGTGCGCCTCATCCGGGTGCTGACGCATGAGATCATGAACACCATTACCCCCATCGCCTCCATTTCAGATTCCATCATCAAGTACTATCGGAACAACGGAAAGATCACTCCCATGGAGGAGTTAGAGGAACATCAGATCAAGAATACCCTGAAAGGGTTGGAGGTGATCAAGGAACAGGGGGGCAACCTCATGGACTTTGTACAATCTTACCGAAGCCTTTTGCACGTACCCGAACCCAACAGGACCATTGTACAGGGGAAGGCCCTTTTGGGCAAGATCGATGTGCTCATGTCCGCGCGGCTGCATGAGGGCGAAACCGATTTTCAGGTGTTGTGCGACCCGGAGGATTTGGAGCTGTTCATAGATGAAAAGCAGATTGTTCAGGTATTGATCAATCTGGGCAAGAATGCGCTTCAGTCCGTAGGGGATACCAAAAATGGAAAGGTGCAGATGGTGGCCGGGATGGACCGCAACGGAAAAAAATATATCGAAGTAAGGGACAACGGCCCGGGCATTCAACCCGAAGTGTTGGAAGAGATTTTTGTACCCTTCTTCACCACCAAGATTGAGGGAACTGGGATTGGCCTGAGCCTGAGCAAACGGGTGATGCAACTGCACGGCGGGGGCATACAGGTACACTCCGTACCCGACCAAGAGACCGTTTTTAGATTGACGTTTGCCTAAACCGCGAGTGAAAATGCAGAAGAAAGAACAGCTATTAAAATTCTGTTGGGGCTATGTGGACACCCGAACGGAGCGCCTGAAAAAAAGTGCCGCGGCCCTACAGGAATCCTTGGATTCGGAAACCAAGAGCAGCGCCGGGGACAAGCACGAGACCGGGCGGGCCATGGTGCAACTGGAGCAGGAAAAACTGGCGCAGCAATTGGTGGAACTTGACCGACTCAAGGAAGTATTACGAAAGATCAATGTTGAAACCGCACAGGGCAAAATACGGTTGGGAAGTTGGGTAAAGACCAGTACGGCCCAGTATTTTTTGGCCATTTCCTGCGGGGCCGCCCCATGGGAGGGCCAGACGGTCTACTGCATATCGGCGGGATCGCCCATTGCGCAATTGCTCATGGGGAAAGAGGCAGGCCAGACCTTTGACTTTAATGGAAACACCCATACCATCTTGGAGGTGGGCTAAACTGTTCCAGGCCCATTTTTAGTTGGATCTCTTTTTAGCTTGATAACGCCTGTACAACCAAACAGCAATTAAGGCTATTCCGGTCAAAGCGGCACTGGTAATTACTGAGATTGTTTCTTTTTCGGCTTCCATAACTAGGGTTTATATCCTCTAATTTACGGTTTTATCGCTATCAATCTGAACCAGTGCGGATTATCGTCCGCGCTTTTCTCATTTAGATTCTTTTCCTTTGGTTAAATGAACTCAAATCTTTAACCATGGAAAACAACCAGACCGCCTTTTTAAAAGGCGTTAAAATTTTGGCCGAGGAACATTTTAGGTCGTTGCGGCCCTACAGATCGGGTTTTGAGGTGGAGCACTTGTATATTAAAGGCTATCAGGACCTGTTGTTCCATCTGGAATCCTTGATCAATGTCTGCATCTTGGCCTTGGACAATCCCCATGTGGGGGAGCATACGCAGATCAGGGAACCGCAGGTGCACATCCAGAAAGTCCTGGAGCTCACCGCCCAACTTATCCCGTTTGAGGAAGCCGGGTTTTTGGACCAGATGCGGGAACTCATTTCTACTTTGGAAAAGGAAGACTAGCTACTCCAACCCCGGTTTTTTGCGTTGCGACTTCTTTTCCGCGGCCTGTTTTTTGGATTTCAACCGTTTTTCCACGGAAGATCGGGTGGGTTTGGTGGGTTTTCGTTTTTTGGGAACGGCCAAGGCATTTTTCAGCAGGTCAAAAAAGCGTTTCACCACAAGGTCACGGTTCTTGTGCTGGCTTCGGGATTCGTCGCAGTGCAATTGCAGGACCCCGTCCTTGGTGAGCCTGGATTTCAGTTTCAGGAGCAGGCGTTCCTTTTCCACCGCGGACAATCCTTGGGACGCGGCCACATCAAAGGCCAGTTCCACTTTAGTGGAAACCTTGTTCACATGCTGCCCGCCCGCGCCGCTGCTTCGGACGGCTTTAAACTGTAGTTCGCTATGGATTTGTTTTTTGTCCACCTTGGAGACGCCTGTTTATGGTCCCCAAAGATACATTAAGGAAAACGGTATCGCCCACCTTCAGTTTTTTGGGCGTGTTGAAATAGAGCATGGGCCCATCTTCCACCTGCCCCTCGTTGAGGTAATGGCTTCCTTTAAAAAAGGAATGGGTCACCTCTACCTTCAATCCCGAAGTGGCGGACACCTTGAACTCATCGGGGTATACCAACACCGATTTATCGATTTGCGAGTACGATTTCAGCAATTTTATGGGCAGTTCGTTCACCTCGCCAAATAGGCTGGCCGTATAGTAGTTGGGTGGATTCCGGTAGAGCTTTTTGGTCTTTTGGTTGGCAATGATGCGCCCTTTTTCCAAAATCAGGGTCCGCTCTGCAAACGGAAGTACATCACTGGGGTCGTGGCTGGCGGTGAGGACGGTTATTCCCTTTTTCTTGAGATGGGCAAAAAGGTTCCTGCGAAGGGAGTTCCGTTTAAAGTTGTCGATGTGTCCAAAAGGTTCGTCCAACAAGAGGATTTCGGGCTCTTGGGCCAACACCCGGGCCAGGGCCACCCGCTGTTGTTGTCCGCCACTCAGGTTTTTCACCTTGGTCTTGGCATAGGCCTCCAGTTCTATCAGGGCCAACAGTTCCGCGATGCGCTCTTGGTGGGTTTCCCGTTCAAAGACCGAAAGATATTGCCCAATGTTCTCTTCCACCGTGGTGAAGGGCATCAGGTCAAAATCTTGGGAGAGGTATTTCATGTACGGTTCGCCGGGCACCAGATTGAAATTGGGTCCCAAGGCCTGCCTGTCGCCCCAAAAAATGGAACCGTCCTCCACATGCAAAAACCCATAAATGATTTTTAGGAGGGTGCTTTTCCCCGAACCACTTTCGCCCATCAGGGCCACGTGTTCACCGGGGGCAACTTCAAAGGACACATCTTCCAAAATGACCTTGGATTTGTATTGAAACGATGGAATCTGTACGTTGAGCATAAATGGATAAAAGCAGTTTAGAAAGAAATACGTCAACCTGAACTTGTTTCAGGTTCTTATAAAACCCTTCAATAAAGCATATGGGATTCTGAAATAAATTCAGAATGACGCATTATCTAATTTTCTGGACAGCTATAATTAATTAATCTTTAAACTCCTTGAGCACTGCTTGGTTGGGAAGCTGGTCGTATCCCATGTTGTAAAAGGTGAACCCAAAGATATCCGCATATTGTTCTATGGTCTTGCTTACCGGGGTGCCGGCCCCGTGTCCTGCGTTGGTCTCTATCCGAATTAGGGTCGGGTTGGTCCCGGTCTGTTTTTCCTGCAGTTCTGCCGCAAACTTGAAACTATGGGCAGGCACCACACGATCGTCATGGTCTCCCGTGGTGATCAAGGTGGCTGGATATTCGGTGCCTTCCTTTACGTTATGCACAGGCGAATACCCTTTCAGGTAATTGAACATTTCTTCATTGTCCTCCGCGGTGCCATAATCGTAGGCCCAGCCCGCGCCGGCGGTAAAGGTGTGGTAGCGGAGCATGTCCAAGACCCCAACGGCCGGAAGCGCCACTTGCATCAAATCGGGTCTTTGGGTCATGGTGGCTCCTACCAAAAGTCCGCCATTGGACCCCCCCCGAACGGCCAAATATGCCTTGGAGGTATATTGGTTGTCGATGAGGTATTCCGCTGCGGCGATAAAATCGTCAAAAACGTTCTGCTTTTGGAGCTTGGTGCCTGCAATGTGCCATTCTTTGCCATATTCGCCACCCCCTCTGAGGTTAGGTACTGCATAGACGCCTCCCTGCTCCATCCAAACGGCATTTACAATACTGAAAGCGGGTGTCAGGCTAATGTTGAACCCTCCATACCCATACAGGATGGTGGGGTTTTTACCGTTGCGCTCCAATCCTTTTTTATAGGTGATGATCATGGGAACCTTGGTGCCGTCCTTGGAGGTATAGAACACTTGCTCGGACTCGTAGTCTTCTGGGTTGAAATCGATTTGTGGTTTCCAATATTGCTCGTATTCCCCTGTCTCTACATTGAATTTATAGGATGAGCCGGGCGTATTGTAATTGGTGAAGGAAAAATAGAATTCCTTTTCCTCCTTTTTGCCCCCAAAACCACTGGCGCTTCCCACTCCGGGAAGGTTCACCTCCCCGATTAGGTTGCCTTGATAATCGTACTGGAATACTTTGGAAATGGCATCCACCATATATTCGGCAAAAAAGTAACCGCCTCCGGCGCCTACCGTGAGTACATTTTCCGTTTCTGGGATTAAATCCGTCCACTGTTCCGGAGTGGGGTTGGATGCATCGGTCACCACCACTTTTTTATTGGGTGCGTTCCGGTTGGTGACCAAAAATAGTTTAGAGCCTTCGTTGTCGATCACAGAGGTATCGGAATCGGTATCGTCCAAAATGATGACCAATTTTGCATTGGGGTCGGTGAGGTCCAAAAGGAACAATTTGTTCCCCGATGTGGAAACGGATGCGGAGATGAACAGATACTTTTCATCCTCTGAAACATATCCGCCCACATAGCGATGTTTTTCCCCTGGGGAGCCCCCAAAGATGATTTTGTCCTCGGATTGGGGCGTGCCCAAGGCATGGTAGTACAGTTTGTGCTGATCGGTCTTTGCCGAAAGCTCGCTGCCATCCGGCTTGTCGTAGCTGGAATAGAAGAAACCTTCGTTCCCCTTCCATGAAAGGCCACTGAACTTGATGTCGACCAAGGTGTCTTCCACGACCTCGCGCGATTCGGCATCGATGACAATGCCCTTGCGCCAATCGCTGCCCCCTTCGGAAATAAGATAGGCAGCTTTGGAGCCATCCTTGGTGAAGCTTAGCCCCATCAAAGAGGTGGTGCCATCTTCCGAAAAGGTATTGGGGTCCAGGAACACTTCCTCTGGTCCATCACCCTTTTTTCTGTAGACCACATATTGGTTCTGCAGTCCATTGTTTTTATAGAAATAGGTATATATCCCTTCTTTGAAGGGGGAGCCCACTTTTTCGTAGTTCCAGAGTTTTTCCAGACGGTTTTTAAGGTCTTCCCGGAACGGGATCTTGTCCAAATACCCAAAAGTGGAGGCGTTTTGTTGTTTTACCCAAGCTTCGGTTTCTGGGCTTCGGTCGTCCTCCAACCAGCGGTAAGGGTCTTTGACCTCGGTTCCGAAATAGGTATCTACGGTATCGACTTTTTGGGTTGCGGGGTAGTTCACAATGATGGGTTCTTTTTTGGGAGTGGTCTGGCAGGCAGCGCATAAAACCACAACAGCTAGGAGATTTTGGTTTCGCATTTTTTCAGATTGATGCTGATAAAAATACCATAAAAACCGACAATCCCTAGCTGCTGCTATGGCTTTAACGTATTTTATGAAATTGCCTCGGAGGCGTTGGAAACCAAATGGTTCTCCACCAAATACTCGGCAATCTGAACGGCATTGGTGGCCGCTCCCTTACGAAGGTTGTCCGCCACGATCCACATGTTCAAGGTGTTGGGTTGGGTCTCGTCCCTACGGATACGTCCCACGAACACATCGTCCTTGCCATGGGCAAACATGGGCATGGGGTAGGTGTTGGTGTCCGTGTTGTCCTGTACCACAACACCGGGAGTCTCGCTCAATAGTTGTCGCATTTCGGCAAGGTCAAAATCGTTTAGGAACTCAATGTTCACCGATTCTGAATGCCCACCAGCGGTTGGGATACGCACTGCGGTGGCCGTAACCGAAAAGGTACGGTCGTCCAATATTTTTTGGGGCTCACGGGCCAATTTCATTTCTTCCTTAGTGTAGCCGTTATCCAAGAACACATCGCAATGAGGCAATGCATTTCGGTTGATGGGGTAGGGATATGCCATGTCACCCTCTATGCCGGCAGCTTCGTTCTCCATTTGCTGAACGGCTTTTAACCCGGTCCCGGAAACGGATTGGTAGGTAGAGACCACCACGCGTTTCATCCCATATTTTTTATGTAGCGGGTCCAACACCATCACCAATTGAATGGTGGAACAGTTAGGATTGGCTATGATTTTATCCTCGGCGGTCAATTCATTCGCATTGATTTCAGGCACCACCAATTTTTTGGTGGGGTCCATTCGCCAAGCAGAAGAATTATCAATGACGGTGGTACCAACTTCGGCAAATTTGGGAGCCCACTCCAAAGAAGTGTCCCTACCTGCGGAGAAGATGGCGATATCGGGTTGGGCCGCAACGGCATCGGCAAGCCCAATAACGGTATGCTCCTCCCCCTTATATGTCAACGTTTTGCCTACGGAACGTTCCGAGGCCACCAATAACAATTCTGAAATGGGGAAATCGCGTTCCGCCAAAACTTTCAACATCACTTCGCCAACCATTCCTGTGGCACCTACAACTGCTACTTTCATGCTTACTTAAATTTGAACCGCAAAGGTACGCCAGATAGCGATCTAAACAAGCATCCGAGGGAAGAATAATCAAAAAATAACAAAAAGTTATAAATAAAACAACCATCAACCTGCTTGCGGGGCAAATTGATGGTTTTTAAAGGGTTAATTGTGATGTAGCGGGGATGCTGAAAAATTCAGCACCAACGATGTTTGTTTTCTGATTGGCCGTAATCAATCATACAAATAAAAAATTGTCAGGTCGAGCGCAGTCGAGACCTTATCTTAAGACACTGTACCCGTTTACTTCTCGACTGCGCTCGAAGTGACATTGCCTTACGATTGATTATGGAGATTCAATTATTTCTTCAACAAATCCCGGATTTCAGCCAGCAACTCTTCTTGGGTCGGACCTTTTGGAGCTTCTGGTGCAGGCTCTTCTTTCTTTTTCATCTTGTTAACGCCCTTCACGATCATGAACATTACGAAGGCAACAATCAAGAAGTCGATGACATTGGTCAGGAATGCACCGTATAGGACCGCAATTTCCCCTACGGTTTCCCCTGCGTCGTTGACGGTCCCTTCCGTAATCACGTATTTCAAATCGTTGAAATCTGAATTGAACAATAGCCCGATCAAGGGTGAAACAATGCCCCCGGTAAAGGAGGATACTACTTTGTTGAACGCTGCGCCCATTACGAAACCTACGGCAATATCCACTAGGTTTCCTTTCATGGCGAAGTCCTTAAACTCTTTTAAAAATCCCATGTTATAGTTAAGTATTGGTTAATCAAGAAACAAAATAATCAAAAAAAGGCATTGATTGCACAAACATTTGGGAAAAATCAGTCTTCCACGATTACGCGTTTTATCCGCTGGGATAGGGCCGTTAGGATTTCGTAGGAGATGGTCTTTGCCCCAGAAGCGAATTCCTCGGCCGATTTTTGCGGTCCAAAAACCAAGACCTCATCACCTTCCTTGCAATCGATATCCGTAACATCCACCATGATCATATCCATACAGACATTGCCAATGATTGGGGCTTTTTTTCCTTGAATGAGGACGTGGGCCTTTCCATTGCCATAGGGACGCCCAATGCCGTCCGCATGGCCCAAGGGAAGCGTAGCGGTTTTTCGTGGACCATCGGATTTGAAGGCCCGGTTGTATCCCACAGTTTCATTAGGTTCCAATTGATGTATTTGTGAAATGATTGTCTTTAGGGTGGCCACAGGCCTTAATTGGGCATCAATGGTCTTGTTGTTCCCGTAGCCGTACAGACCGATTCCACTCCGGACGATTTCAAATTGGGCCTCGGGATAATTTATGATACCCGAAGTGTTGAGCATATGCCTCATGGGTCTATATCCCAATTTTTTGCTGAGCGCTTCAGTAATTTTTTTGAAGGTGTTGATTTGATTTTCGCTGAAATCCTTTTCGTTTGGATCTTCCGAAGCGGCCAAATGCGAAAACAGGGAGCTTACCTTTACCTCGGGTGCATCCTTGACCTGTTCCGAAATAAAGTCAACATCATTTTCTCCAAAGCCCAAACGGTTGAGTCCTGTATTGAACTTAAGGTGTATGGGATATTGGACCTGACCCTTTTTTTGGGCAGTTCCTAAAAACGCTTTCAGGATTTTGGGGGAGTAGATGTTGGGCTCCAGACGATGCTCAATGATTTCCTCAAAATTCACTGGCAGCGGGTGCAATACCAAAATAGGCTTGGTAATCCCGGCTTCCCTCAACAAAATGCCTTCACGGGCATAGGCCACGGCAAAGTAATCTGCGCCAAGGCTCTGCATTTTTTTTGCAATGGCAACCATGTCGCTGCCATAGGCAAAGGCTTTTACCACCGCCAAAAATTTGGTGTCCGGTGCTATTTTTGAGCGGAGAAACCTGTAGTTGTGCGCTAAGGCAGACAGGTTTATTTCCAGAGTGGTTTCCCCGACCTTATTCATTGCCATTTTTCTTTTTTGCATCCACTTCCTCCGCATCCACATCCATTTGGCTGATTTTTTCCTTGAGCATGGCCTTATAAAAAGCAGCTCGACTAAGGGGCTCGTATTCCTCGGTCTCGCCCAAAAGCACCAATTTATCATTGCTGGATTTCCGAAAACTATAATTGGCCAAATTCCCGGTACGGGTACAAACGGCATGTACCTTGGTCACATATTCGGCAGTGGCCATTAAGGCGGGCATGGGGCCAAAGGGATTGCCCTTGAAGTCCATATCCAAACCGGCCACCACCACACGTACCCCCCGGTTGGCCAAATCGTTGCATACGGTCACAATCTCATCATCGAAGAATTGGGCTTCATCAATTCCTACAACATCACAACCATCTGCAAGAATGCGGATATTGGCTGCAGCAGGCACCGGAGTGGAACGAATTTCGTTGGCATCATGCGATACCACCATATCCTCATGGTAGCGGGTATCCACCATGGGTTTAAAGATCTCTACTTTTTGTTTGGCAAACTGTGCCCGCTTCAATCTGCGGATGAGTTCCTCAGTTTTTCCAGAAAACATGGAACCGCAGATGACCTCTATCCATCCGAACTGTTCTTTGGGGTTTACCGTGTTTTCAAGAAACATAGCGTATTTTTGAACGAAACTGTACGTTTTTTTCGTTGTATTGGGACGAAGCACAAAGCTACTAAAAAAATGTACCCCCGACCTTAGGTTAAAATTTAACCTTTTGTTCGCAGCGGTAAATATAAAATGATTATATTTTTATAATAAAGAATATGGCTATGATACATAAACTAAGGGAAGAACTGATAAAATTGTCCACCGAGATCATCACCACAAGGGAAGATCAGGATTTGGTGGTTTTGTATGAGAAGGCAAGGAGTATCTATGAAAGATTGGCCGTACTCAAATTCATCGATGAGAAATTGAGCGATGTGGAGGTCGATGTCTCCAAGAATGTGGTCGCCTCACGTTTTGAGAAAGTGGCCAATGCCGTTCTCAGCGGAAATATTGCCGTACCCGAGAGCAACCCTCATGAGGAGGACATCATGACACCAGGCATGGAAACCATTAAAGGGATGGTTTCGGAAATGCCATCTGAAATGGCCTTGGAACAAGTGTTTGCCGAATTTGTGGCCACGCCCGAATTTGTAAAAAATGATAAAGAGGATGTGACTTCTGTTGAAAAGCAGATAAAAGCAGAACAGGGCAATAAACCTAAATCCTTGAATGATACACTCGCTAAGGATATGCAGGTAGGGCTCAATGACAGGTTGGCCTTTGTGAAGCACTTGTTCAACAATAATATGGAGGATTATACCCGGGTCTTGTCCCAATTGAACACCATTGATACCGAGGAACGCTCCGTTGCCTTCATCAACAATATGGTAAAACCGGAATACAACAACTGGGAAGGCAAGGAAGAATACGAAACCCGTTTGATGGCCCTTATTGAACGAAGGTTTGCCTAAAACATATCTTTTCAATCACTTTTCGGAACAAGACCGTAACTTTGGGATATGGGAAAATTGTATTTGGTTCCGACCCCAATAGGAAACCTTGAGGATATTACCCTTCGGGCCATCAAGGTCTTGAAGGAAGTGGATTTGGTCTTGGCCGAAGACACCCGCACCAGCGGAAAACTGCTCAAACATTTTGAAATTGCCACTCCCCTGCAGAGCCATCACATGCACAATGAACACAAACAAGTGGATGCATTGGTACAAAAGTTAAAGAGCGGGGCCAGGTTGGCGCTGATTTCGGATGCGGGGACCCCAGCTATTTCGGACCCCGGTTTTTTGCTCACCCGTGCTTGTGTGGAAAACCATATTGAAGTGGAATGCCTACCTGGGGCAACGGCCTTTGTGCCAGCCTTGGTGAACAGCGGCCTTCCCAATGACCGTTTTGTATTTGAAGGTTTCCTCCCCATAAAAAAAGGGCGTCAGACCCGAATGCTGCAGTTGGCCGAAGAATCCCGCACCATGGTGTTTTATGAATCTCCCCATAAATTGATAAAGACCTTGACCCAATTTGTGGACTATTTTGGGGCGGACAGACCCATTTCAGTCTCCCGGGAACTTACCAAACTTTATGAGGAAACGGTTCGAGGTACCGTGGCGGAGGTACTCTCACATTTTACGGAAAAACCTCCCAAGGGAGAATTTGTTATCGTGGTGGGCGGGAAGAAATAGATGTTAGCTGTTTTGTGGTTTTCCGACCGAAAAAGAAAAACATGGACCAACTTCTTTCTGAAATTAGAAATTGTTCTGTTTGCAAAGCGCATTTGCCTCTGGGTCCCCGACCTATAGTTTCGGCCCATCCAGAATCCAAGATTGTGATCATTGGGCAGGCGCCGGGAACCAAAGTGCACCAAACCGGAGTGCCGTGGGACGACCCCAGTGGAAAGCAACTCAGAAAATGGCTCAATGTAACGGATGCACAGTTTTACGATGAGCGTTTGTTTGCCCTTATTCCCATGGGGTTCTGCTATCCCGGAAAAGGAAAATCGGGCGACTTGCCTCCCAGAACCGAATGTGCTCCGCTATGGCATCAACCGTTATTGGACCAAATGCCAAAATTAAAACTGACGATACTCATAGGTCAATATGCACAAGCCCATTATTTGGGGAAAGCTAGAAAAAATACCCTGACAGAAACGGTAAGGAACCATCAAGCCTATGGGCCGGATTTTCTTGTATTGCCCCATCCATCGCCCAGGAACCGTTTTTGGTTGAGTAAAAATCCTTGGTTTGAGGAGGAAATAGTCCCTCAACTTCAAAAAGCAGTTTCCATTATCCTAAAAAATCAATAGGACACAGAAGCCCGTAATCGGCTGAAAGTTTCAGGTTTCATATTGAGGTAGGAGGCCAAATATTTCTGGGGGATTACTTTTAACTCATCTGGACAGCGCTGCATAAAGGCAATATACCGTTGTTCGGCAGTAAGGGTCAATAATTCTACCTCACGGGAGAGGCGACCAAACAAGATATTCTGAAAAAAATGATGTCCCCAAACATAAAAACGAGGATGTTTTTTGAACATGGAATCATAGTCGCTCTTTGATATGGCCAAAAGCTTTGAAGGTTTCAAGGCTTCCAAAAATGTTTTTGAGGGTGTTTGTTGGATAAAGGAATCGAACGCACCCGACGGACTCCCCGAATAGGAAAACCCCAGCACTACTTTTTCTCCTTTCTCATTTAAAAGATAAATGGCCTGAACACCATCAAGCACGATGTAAAAAAAGCGTTCAATCTTGCCCGCTTCGGTGATCAAATCATATTGGTCAAATGTTTTAATGGACCACAACGACCAAAAATACCGTTCCTCTTCTTTAGTAAAATAGATATTTGGAAAGAATCCTTTTAGAATACGGGATGCTTCATCGTTCATAACAGGAATGACTTGATTGCCTTAAAAATAGGGATTAAGTTGCAGCTAGAGCTAAGGTTGTTGGGGAGAAACCAAGGATTCTTGTTGCTGAAGGATCTCATCTATCTGTACCATATGCCTTTCTAAATGGCAAATAAGAAACTCAAAGGCTTCCGGAAGATAAAAACGGACCACAGGACCAATGGCTGAAGGAATTTTTAGTTGGGACACCTCTTTTTTCCTGCAGATCAAGACCGCTTCTTTGAGATGGTTGTGCAACTCCATAAAAGTTTTGAAGATTTCTTCCGCTTTTTCGGGACTCAACTGGTTTTGGTCCAAAAGGGGCTCAAATCGTTTTAGGGTCTTCATCTTCCATTTGCGCACACCTTCTTTTGGCCGTTGGCTATCAACCACCATTTTTTGCCATCTTCTAATTCTAAAACCCTCGTTTTCAGATTTGGCATCTGGTAATTTGGGAATGTGTTGATTGAATTTTTGTTGATAATGGCCATACGCTATATTGAGATGCACCAAGACCTCCAAAATGTTCCACGATTTCGTATTAGGGGGAGTTATAAGCGAAGTCAACCCAAGATTTTGAAGTTGGTCAACCTTGTTGAGAATAGTGTTTAATCGCTGGATGTGGTTTTCAGGGCTAAGGAGCAATTGGGCCATAATAGTTCGTTTTTTGATTTCTACAAAGGTTGAACATCATGGAAACATAAATATTGATGCAGGTCAAGAAATCTATGGCCATCGTCAATGAGCCATGAAAAGGGTTAAATAAATATAATCTAAAAGCGAAGCGTCTAACGTCTAGCATCTATGGTCTAATACCTAGATCCATCGTGCTTCCCTTTTTCCCAACCATGTTTGCCCAGATATTGGTCGGCACTTTCCACAGCTCCATCCTCAATGGAGGTGCCCATGGAATCGTTCCATCGGTTGAGATAACCAAATAAGGAAATCACCCCCAACATCTCCACAATTTCCCCTTCGTTCCAATGTTGGTACAAGCGTTCCTTGATTTCGGCATTTACGGCATTGGGTACCTGCGAAGCGGCCAAGGAAAAATCCAATGCAGCTCTTTCCGCTTCCGAAAAAGCAGGGTGGGTACGGTATTCCCATATATGGTCCAACTGCTCCTGCTCGGCCCCGTAGCGTTCCGCAGCCCGTATGGCGTGGGCCTGGCAATAGCGACATCCCGTAGCATTACTGCTCACCCAGGCGATCATTCGCTTTAAGGCTGAGGTGACCCGTCCTTCGTTGGCCATGACCGCTTTGTTGAGGTTGATAAACGCCTTGGAAATGGCAGGACGGTGCTGCATGGTCAATACCGAATTAGGACAAAATCCCAAGGTTTCATTAAAGAACTCAGCAAGTTGTTTGGTTTCTTGGTCATGATTGGGGTCTAGAGGGTTCACTAAGGCCATGGATGCGATTTTAAATTGTATTTTTGACATCTACAAGAAACAAAATTTTTTGACTCCATGACAAATCACATCACTACCAAATGGTTGGGCGGAATGGCCTTTGAGAGCAACAACCCTTCGGGGCACAATTTAAGAATAGATGCAGGACCGGACGATGGAGGGGAAGGCTCAGGCTTGCGCCCCAAGGCACTTATGTTGTCGGGTTTGGCCGGTTGTTCTGGATTGGATGTGGCTTCGTTGATCAAAAAAATGAAACTTGAGTTGGACGATTTTACCATTGAAACCATCGCCAACCTCACAGATGAACACCCTAAATATTACGATTCCGTAGTCATTGAATACCATTTTTATGGGTCCAACCTAAAAGAGGACAAACTCCAAAGAGCTGTAGATCTTTCCGTGGAAAAATACTGCGGGGTCATGGAAATGTTCAGACGGTTTGCGCAATTGGAGATCAAGACGATTTTTCATAAGAAGTAGCGGTCAAGTACAAAACTCAAGTTCAAGCGCAAACTCAAGAAAAGAGTAAGTACAAGTGTAAAGTCCAAGTACAAAACTTAGATTCAGGTAAATCACTTATATTTATCAGGTCAACCTCAAAATCAAATAAAAATGATTTATGACCCAAAAAAAGTTTGATTTAGAGGAAAGGTTTGTTGATTTGGCAGCTAATATTGCTTCTTTTTGCCAAGATTTATCCAACGATTTTACCGGTCAATATTATGGTAATCAGTTGCTTCGCTCTGCAGGCGGTGCAGCATTGAATTTTGGCGAGGCCCAAGGAACAAATACCGATAAAGATTATGTGTACAGGGCCACCATATCATTAAGGGAGCTGAAAGAGTCAAGAGTAAACCTCAAGATTTTGAACAAAATAGACTATGGCAATATGCAAATGCGCATAAGTTTATTGGATGAAGTTGAACAATTGATCAAGATCACTGCTACAATCATTAAAAAGAAAAAGTAATCCCAAATTTATCTAGAGCTTGATTTTGACACTTGAACTTTAAATATCATGCGTTGGACCCTAAAACCTAAACCCACTGAAGAAAACATACAACAGCTTTCCCAAGAGCTGAATGTTGACCCTCTGGTTTCCCATTTGCTGATTCAAAGGGGGATTACCAATTACGAAGAGGCCAAACACTTTTTTCGTCCGCAATTGTCCCATCTGCACGATCCTTTTTTGATGAAGGACATGGACAAGGCGGTGGCCCGTATTGAATTGGCCATGGCGAACCAAGAGAATATATTGGTGTATGGCGATTATGATGTGGACGGCACAACGGCCGTGGCCTTGATGAGCTCGTTCCTATTGGAAAATTATCCCAATGTGGCCACGTATATCCCTGATCGGTATTTGGAAGGGTATGGCGTGTCTTTGCAGGGAATCGATTTTGCCGAAGACAACGACATTTCATTGATCATTGCTTTGGATTGTGGCGTGAAAGCCCTTGAACAGGTACAGTACGCCAAGGAAAAAGGCATCGATTTTATCATCTGTGATCACCACAGACCCGGAAATTCACTCCCCGATGCCATAGCCATTCTCGACCCTAAACAGGATGATTGCCCATACCCCTACAAGGAACTCTGCGGATGTGGTGTGGGCTTTAAATTGATTCAGGCTTTGGGTTCCCGGCAAGGGAAAACTGTGAAAGACCTTATCCCGTATCTGGATTTGGCGGCAACGGCCATAGCGGCAGATATAGTTCAGGTCACGGGGGAAAACAGAGTGTTGGCGTATTTCGGGCTTCAAGTGATCAACTCCAACCCAAGGGCGGGCATCAAGGCCATCATTGATCAGGTCAGGAAAACAACTTTGACCATTACCGATGTGGTGTTCATTATTGCACCGCGGATCAATGCTGCTGGAAGGATGAAACATGGGCAACATGCTGTGGAACTGTTGACCGAGACGGATTTCAACATAGCCCAAAAATTTGCTGGAGAGATAGAATCCTTTAATACGGAACGAAGGAGTTTGGACCAAGAGATTACTGAGGAAGCTTTGCTGCAGATTCAAGAAAACGCGGAAGAGAATCGATTCACCTCGGTGGTATACAATGAAAATTGGCATAAGGGTGTTATAGGCATTGTGGCATCCAGACTTACCGAAACCTATTACCGCCCTACATTGGTCTTCACCAAAAGTGGGGAGAAATTGGCGGCATCGGCCCGATCGGTGAAAGGGTTCGATATTTACAATGCACTCGAAGGGTGTGCAGACTGTTTGGAGCAGTTTGGGGGACATAAATATGCTGCAGGCTTGACTCTTTTGGAGGAACAGTACCCAACCTTTAAAGAGCGTTTTGAAAAAGTGGTGGTAGAAACCATCGACCCTAAGCTATTGCAGCCTGAAATTTCTATCGATGCCAAAATTTCAATACATCAAATCACTCCAAAACTGATGCGCATCCTAAAACAATTTGCTCCTTTTGGTCCGGGTAATATGACCCCCGTTTTTATGGCCGAAGGTTTGCAGGATAGTGGTTATGCAAGAGGGGTGGGCGAAGATGAAAAACATTTGAAAGCTTCTTTGACCCAAAACGACTCACCTCCCATTGGAGCCATAGGCTTCAACCTTGGAAATAAATTGAATCAAATCAAGGATAAAAAACCTTTTGATGCCGTATTTTCGCTGGATGAAAATGAATGGAACGGAACTGTAAGCCTTCAATTGAAACTAAGAGACATTCGCTAGACATTTATGGATCCCTACGCTGCGCTTCGTTATAAGGAGTTCAACATATTTTTGCTGGTCAGATTTGCCATGGTCTTTGCTTGGTCCATGCAGTTTATCGTTATTGAATGGCAGGTGTATTCGCTGACCAAAGACCCACTCTCTTTGGGTATTATTGGACTGATGGAGGTGATTCCCGCCGTGGGTATGGCCCTGTTTGCTGGGCATGTGGTGGATCAACGGGAAAAAAGAAACCTTTTGGTGACCTGCATCATCGGTTTTTCCGTGATCAGTCTGGGCCTGTTTTTATTGAGTTGGCCTGGCCTTGAGGATTCTTGGTCGTCCAAGCAGATTTTGTATTCCATCTACGCTTTGGTGTTCATGGGCGGATTGGTACGGTCTTTTTTGGGCCCCACCATTTTTTCACTGATAGCTTTGATCGTTCCCAAGAAAATCTATCCCAATGCCGCTACGTGGAGCAGTTCCACTTGGCAGTTGGCCTCTGTTTTAGGTCCAGCCTTAGCCGGATTTTCCATCAGTTGGATTGGGGTGCATTGGTCCATGTGTGTCATTTTTATGTTTTCCCTGATAGCACTTTTGTTCTTGTTTCAAATTCCCAAGAAACCCATCCTCAACCCAAAAATTGGAGAGCCTGTGATGCAGAGCTTAAAGGACGGACTCAAATTTGTCTTTGGGAATAAGGCCATTTTTGGGGCCTTGACGTTGGATATGATCGCAGTATTGTTTGGTGGGGCCGTGGCCTTATTGCCCATCTATGCCCAGGATATCTTGCATGTGGGTTCTGAGGGCTTCGGTATTTTGCGAGCTGCTCCAGCGGTAGGCGCGTCCTTGACCATGTTGGGTTCGACACGTTTCCCGCTGCATAGGCAGGCAGGAAAAAAACTCTTGTGGGCCGTTTTTGCTTTTGGGGTCTGTATCATTGTGTTTGGGGTCTCGGAACTCTTCTGGTTGTCCGTGGTAGCGCTGTTCTTGAGTGGTGCAGTGGACGGGGTTTCCATGATCATACGCCAGACCATTCTACAATTGAAGACTCCGGACAATATGCGGGGTAGGGTGGCTTCTGTGAATTCCATTTTTGTGGGGTCGTCCAATGAGCTGGGCGCTTTTGAAAGTGGCTTGGCCGCCAAACTTCTGGGCACTGTCACCGCTGTAGTTTTTGGAGGTTGCATGACCTTATTGACGGCAGGAACCACGGCCATAGTTTCCCCTACTTTTAGGAGACTGGATCTTCAAAAAGACATTGATGAGCATGAAAAGGACTAGCCTTCCAACTTTTCCAAGGTGAGTTTTTCCCCATCAAAAACAGCATAGGTAAAATACGAAATCCAATCCCCTAGATTGGTATAGGTCGATTTTTCGTTGAGCTTGATTTCCATGGGAAGGTGCCTATGTCCAAAAATGAAATGGTCATAGTGTTGCTGTTCCAACTTCCGTTTGGCATACAGAATGAGCCATTCCTTGTCCTCGCCCAAAAAAGTGGCATCGGCATCACCGGAAATCACCTTGTTGTTCACGGAAAGGTGCTGCCCCAAGCGAACACCCAAATCAGGGTGCAACCATTTGAAGAACCACTTGGCAACGGGATTGGTAAACACCTTCTTCATCCGTTTGAACCCTTTGTCATGAGGTCCCAGACCATCCCCATGGCCAATAAAGAATGATGTATCGTTAATGAGGTATTGTTGGGGTTTGTGATAGACGGGAATGTTGAGTTCTTCCTCAAAATAGCCATTCATCCACAGATCATGGTTACCCACAAAATAGGTAATCTGGATGCCCATGTCCGAGAGTTCGGCCAGTTTTCCAAGCGTTCGGGTAAACCCTTTGGGCACAACGGTTTTATACTCAAACCAAAAGTCAAAAAGATCGCCCATCAAAAAAATGGCATGGGCATCATGCTTAATGGAATCCAACCAAGCCACAAACTTTTTTTCCCGGGGCAGGCTGTCCTTTCGGGTGGGTGCCCCAAGATGGTTGTCGCTGGCAAAATAGACCTTCTTGTTTTTGGGTAGGCTGATGTTCTTCATCTATCTTTTGAACTTCCTGTTATTTCGTATTCTGGTGATGACATAGACCACAATGACCAAAAGAGCCACTAGTGGTAGTACCATATCACTATTGAGAAAAGAAAGAATATCCATGGGCTATTTTTTAAATTTTTCCAATGCCTTTTTTGTATCGGGGGAAAGGGCCAGTTTTCCTGAAATTTCGGCGCGTTCTGCCAATAAGTCGTCCCAATGTTCGGTTCCTTCCCAAAGGATCCGTTTCATTTCGGCCAAGGCGCTGGGATTATAGGTCGCCAATTTCTGGACATGGAAGTCCAGCTCTTTGTCCATTTCTGAAATGGAGTCGAATACCTTGGCAAAGAGTCCTTTTTCCTTGGCCCAATAGGCATTTTTCCATTCGGTAGGGTTAAAACTGAGTTCGGCCAGGGCTGCCTTTCCCATTTTTCGTTCCACGGCCGGGGCAATTACAAAGGGCCCGATCCCGATGGAAATCTCCGATAATTTAATGGCGGCATCCACCGTGGCATATACATAGTCGCACGAAGAGGCCAACCCTACCCCTCCGCCAACCGTTTTTCCTTGTACCCTTCCGATGATGGGTTTGGGACATTTGCGCATGGCATTGATTACATTGGCAAAGCCACTGAAAAAAGCCTTCCCCTCTTCCAAATTGGAAATGGCCACCAGTTCGTCAAAGGAAGCACCGGCACAAAAAGCACGCTCCCCTTCCGATTTAAGGACAATCAACGAAACCGAATCATTCCCGGAAAGCTTGTCAAACTCCTTGGTCAATCGCTCTAAAAGTTCAGAAACAAAGGAATTACTGGCAGGATGGCCAAATTCTACCGTTGCAACACCGTTGTCGATCTTGGTATATAAACTTCCGTTGGGTCTGTCTGTGGGCATTATTTTAGTTATGAGTTATGAGTTATGAGTTCTTGGTTCTTGGTTCTTGGTTCTTGGTTCTTGGTTCTTGAGCTTTTCAATCACTAAATTAAACGTTTTGCACCAAGGGCCTGAACTTTTGCCGGAATTTCCAGACCAAGGCAAATCCTCTGATCATCATCCAAACCACAAAGGCAATCCAAATGGCATGGAATCCCCACCCGAGGTATTTACCAAGATACAGCGCCGGAATAAAGCCCAAAAAGGTGGCCGAGAGCAGCACGTTCCGCAAGTATTTCATTTCGCCCAGACCTTTAAAAAGACCATCAAAAACAAAGGCCAAGGTATTCATGGGCAAGCCTAGAATAACGATATAAAAAATGCCGTAAAAGGTTTCCAGCACCACGGTCTCGTTGGAAAAAAGATGCCCAATGGGTCTGTAGAACACAAAACCTATCAGCATAAGGACCACACTGACCGTGAGCCCATAGAAAATAATTTTCTTGGCGAGTTGCCACAAACCATTGTAGTTCTTGGCTCCCAACAATTTTCCGCCCATACTGTTTCCGGCGGCGCCATATCCATCAATAAAAAAGGCGGCGAAGAGCCAAAGATTTATCGCAATAGTATGTGCTCCAATGTATTTGTCGCCAAGGGAGGTGGCTTCCCTAACCGCGATGATCAATGCGGCATTCAGTGCCAATGCCCGTACAAAAAGGTTGAGGCTCATGAAGACCAATCGGGTGAGTTCCTTGTTCAGCGGCAGTACCAGTCTAAGACTGATGTCGGTCTTTTTCAGCAAAAGGACAAACGCAATCAAGGCCATAATGGCCTGCGATATCAAACTGGCCCAAGCGGCCCCATCCAGATATAGGGCCGGGATATAGCCGTCCACTCCATAGACCAATAGAAAATCGAGCACAATGTTGAGTACGGCACCGATCAAGGCAATCACCATGGGATAAAAAGTGTTCTGCAACCCTCTAAAAATGCCAAAAATGGCAAAGGTGAACAGGGTGAGGGGAAAGCCCCAGACCCTAATGGAATAGTAAGAAATGCAATACTGCAATATTTTCCCCGTGGCATTGAAAAGGCTAAAAATATCCTCAATGATAAAGACGGTGGACAACAGCACTACGATGCTCAACAAAATGTTGAAAAAGATGGCCTGTGCGGGCAGATGTTTCACCTCTTCCAATTTGCCGGCACCCAAATATTGGGAGATGATCGCGGAAATGGAGCTTCGGGTTTGGCCCAGCACCCAGATGAGCATGGACAAAAATGACCCCACAATCCCGGCCGCGGCCAGCGACTCCAAACCATCCACGGGGATATTGCCCACAATGGCGGTATCCGTTATGGAAAGAATGGGTTCCGCAATGCCCGAAATGGTGGCGGGAACTGCCAGTTGGTTGATGCTTTTAAAATTGATCTGCGTGCTCAAGACGCTGCAAGTTACAGCACTAATTCATAACAATGAAAAGGATGCTCACTTTGTTTGGGAAAGAAGATATCGCCCAGCTTTTGATACCCCCGTTGCTCATAAAAACGCTGGTTCCGTTTGTTTTGCGAGAACGTATCCAACCGCACTGATACAAACCCCTTTGCTTTGGAATGTTCCTCCGCAAAATCCATGAGCTCTTGGGCAAAACCCTTGCCCTGACAGGCCGGGTCCACGCAAAGTCTGTGGATGTAGGTACTGTTGCCATTTGGGGTGAGCCATTCTATGGGCACATACTCCTCATCCATGAAGGTGGAAACCACAATGGCCCCCACAACGGAGCCTTCGTGCTCCTTCACGTAGAGTTCGTTTCGGTCAAGGTCATTGATAAAAGCAGCCTTGTTGGGATAGTTCTCGTTCCATTGAAAAATACCTTTGGACTGCATTTTCAGGGCGCAGGCCTTGGTAATGGTCAGGATATGGTCAATTTCAGATATCTTTGCGTGCCGTATCATGGATTCATTTCAATTTAATTGTAAATTTAGGGTTAAATCATAACAGCCAAATAATGAACAACATTCTTGTACCCATTGGAACATCACCGGATTCTTCACAAACCTTGCAGTATGCCGTAGACTTTGCATCGAACTTTGGTGCCAAGATCTTTGTCATGGATGTGTTCCATGTAGCTACTGGGATCGGGAGCTTGGCCAATGTGGAAGAGAAGGTTTCAAAAAGTGGCAAGGAGCATTTAAAGGAAGTCATTGACCAAGTGGACACCAAAGGTGTGGAAATCAAGATGGCCACGTACAATGGTGATATTGTGGATGGCCTGAACAGCATAAACAAGGAGTTGGGCATAGACCTGATCATTATAGCACCACGAAGCAACGACATTATGGAGGAGCTTTATCTGGGGAACACATCGGGGAGGATCATTAAACAGACCGATATCCCCACTTTGATCGTTCCCAAGGGAACCGAGTTCAAGCCGATCAAGAAGGTTTTGACGGCCTTTGGGTCGGGGATCTTGAAACGGAGCAGCATTTTGAGCCCCTTGGTGACCATAAAGAACAAATTCAGGGCAGAGGTGAGTCTGTTGTTGGTAAAACGCCCCGGGTATTCCGAGGATGATCTTAAGGTGAACACCGCCCTTATGGACTTGAGCAAGCAGTTGACCATTACCGAAAACGCCACCACCTATCTGGGGGTAACGGAGCATTTTAGGAACGAACATCCGGACATGCTGTGCGTGTTCCGAAGAAAACGCGGGTTCTTTAAAAAACTGTGGGAAAAGAACACCATTAGAAAGTCCGAGTTCTTTGTACCCATTCCCGTATTGGTGCTCAGCGTTAAAAAAGACTAAGCAGGCGCACTATTTTTGATAGTTTCGGAAAAAAGTATTTCCTTTGCGCTCTCTTAGGGGGATTAGCTCAGTTGGCTAGAGCGCTTGCCTGGCAGGCAAGAGGTCACCGGTTCGAATCCGGTATTCTCCACAGTAACAGTAAGGCTTCAAGAGTTTTTAACTTTTGGAGCTTTTTTCATTTGCACGCAATTTGCACGCAAAACTGGTTTTAAATTAAGCTCGGTATTATTTGATTCAAATTGGGCTATTTCTATGCTTTTTAATCCTTTATAGCATAATTTTTTGAAAAAGTATCACATTTATTACATGCGTTAGCTTCAGTATTAGATTTATGAATCTAAGTCCCATAAAAGGTCAATTAACGAAACAAATAAAAGAGACCACAAATGTGACCGAATGACAACAGAATTTTTGAAATAGAAAAGAAGTTCAAAAAAAGGGCCGTTAAAATGAACTGTTTTTAAATGCACCGAAAAAGTTTTCTTTTACTAGAGAACTGTGTAGGCAATCAATCAGCAACAATCTTCGTTATTCTGAATAGGTGGACAAGCGACAGTACCGTAGGAACAAAAGACACAACAATCCCCTTCTTTTGGCTTAAGGACTTTTTTGCAATTGTCACATTCATAAAAGAATTGACAGGCCGTTGTTGGCATTTCCTCTTCTTTTTCAAGCCCGCAATTTGGGCAAGTAATTGTTGATATTAACTGAGGTCTCATTATTTGACTACTTTATAAGCTGTACTGTTTATGGCTTTTTTGATTGCGGGCAAATCGGTTTTGGTCTTGTCAAATTCCACTATGGTGTTGGCATTTTCGTAGCTGGTTTTTACCGAAATAATTCCATCCAACTTATTGACTTCACTTTCTACGTGTGCCTCACAACCCACACAAGTCATTCCCTCAACATAAAACGTGTGCTTTTCGATATTGGATTGAGAGACATAGACGATGTCCTTTGTGGGCTGTGCATAAAATAAGTTGGAATAGTACGGGAAGGCCAGCATCAATCCCGAAAATACGGTTACGATGAACAAAAATTGTTTGGATTGCCAAAATGTAGGTTTCGCATCATCGTCACAGGCACAATCTATTTCTTCCTTTGTTTTTGGCCGTAATTTCTGATACCATGCAAATACCAAAACAATAATGGTCAAGCCGATAAAATAGGGTCTAAACGGCTCGACCCAGGAAAAGGTAGATGCAATGCCGCTTGTTCCAGCAATCAGTGCCAAGACAGGGGTAATACAGCATATTGATGCTGCAACTGCGGTAAAAATACTGGTATAGGCCGCGGTGTTTGAAGTATTATTCGATGCCATAATTTAAACTTTCTAAGCTGTTTTCTTTCTTATCGAAATTGAACTGAAAATTCCATTTAAAACATTATCCTCACTCTTTACCAACGAATAATATAATGTTTGACCTTCACGTCTCGATGTGATAATTCCTGCATCCTTCATTTTACGGATATGTTGGGATACCGCGGGGACACTCATTTCAAGAATGTCAGCAATATCGCAAGGACACAATTCATTTTCTATGTTCAAAAGAAATAGGATTTTCAGTCGTACCTCACTTCCGGCAAGGGCCAAAATTTTGCTCATGGCCTTAAAACTATCGGAAGAATTTTCTATTGTCCTCTTGCACCGTGATATTTGTTTATGGTCGGCTTCATTCCGGGTACAGGTTATTTCCAAGCTCATCAATTTTAACTTAACGCGTCTACAAATATATCATTATTTAAGCAAATACTTATATACTAAAACTGTAGACATATTATTTAGGAAGTTGGATTGGTTCTTTGTTTTAGTTTTTATAGACGAATGCCTACCGAGTTTTTGTAGCACCAGTGAAAAAAATAGGGGACTATGATATTTCTATTTCGGATTCTGATTCCAATGTCCGGCAGCAATAAGTAGCCTTTTCATTTGAATAAGTTGGTCTTCATCTTTGAAATATTCATGACTTAGCATTTTTCTCAGTTGACCAACGGTTTCTTTTGAAGTTAATCCCTTTTTTTCAAAAAGTTCGGTAAATTTCTGAAGTTGCTCTAACTTGTACTTTGCCTTTTCAACAAATTGTTCCCCATTTTCAGAATCCTCGTAACTCGATTGAATTTCAAAATGTCGTTCTATCGTACCCGGTTTTCCAATTATCAATTTCTCAGCATTAATCTGAACGATTCCATTTGTAGTAAAAACATAGTCCCTATCGTGAACCATCCTATTAATTCTGGTTTGACCATCAGCAATACTGTTTGGAAAGATTTCTAAGTAGTATTTGGTATCTAAAGGCAAAGTTATTACTGAGTCAGGATTAAAAAGGCCTTCAAATCGAGTTGATTTTACGCCGCGTATTGATACCGGATTATCGCAAGTAATTAATGGTGCATCCTCATCATTGATTCGGTGGACATTTATAGTACAATCATATTTGAAATCCACAAATTCTTTCCATTTTTCCAAATGTTGAACCAAGAATTTAATCCTGTTACGCTCTTTAAATTCGTGTCTAACTTTACCAATATCCTTAATATTGAATTCGTGCTTTTCTTCTTCAAATGTAAATTTCACATCGCCGTTTTCGTCGGCGTACAATAACATTCTATCTAAAATTTGGTCGGTAAATGCGTTCTGATGATTAAGAAACCTCGGGGTTCTAAAATAAAGGGATAGGCAGACGTATAGTACTTGCCTTTTTTGCTCAGAGGTCAATATCTTCACATTTTCATCGACAAGTAGTTTATAAATCTTAGGGAATTCAGAATCGACGTGTTCGGCATAATGATATTCCAAATCGTATTTCCTATCAATCTCGGCATTCGGAATCGTATAAAGATTTTTCTGAAAGCAAATACTTTTTGTACTAATCTGTTCAAGAAGCAAATCATCTTCCAATCTGTAAGCATCAACAAAATAGTTGCCGTTATTACCTTCAACACCAAAATTTTTCAGGTAAGACCGTGGTATGTATTGTTGCTTGATGGGTTCGTTTTTAGCCATACATGAAATAATGAATTTTCATGAATGTACTAATTCCATTCCATCTTCTGCAATCGTATCGCATTCAATATAGCCAAAAACGCCACACCCACATCAGCAAAAACAGCTTCCCACATTGTCGCTAATCCACCTGCACCGAGAATGAGGACTATGACCTTGACACCAAATGCAAGCGCAATATTTTGCCAGACAATTCGTCGCGTTGAACGACCAATTTTAATCGCTCTTGCAATCTTACTGGGTTGGTCGGTCTGTATGATAACATCGGCTGTTTCTATAGCAACGTCGCTACCCAAACCACCCATTGCAATACCTACACCACTTGCTGCCAAAACGGGTGCATCGTTAATACCATCGCCAATAAATGCTACTTTGGTTTCGGGTTGCTTTTTGAGCTCTTCAACCTCATTGAGTTTATCTTCAGGCAACAGTCCGCCTTTTGCCCAATCGATTTTCAACTCTTTTGCAACCTGTTGTGTAATTGAGTCTTTGTCACCCGATAGCATTATAATTTTGGAAATTCCTGCATCCCTAATTTGTTTAATGGCTTGGTGCGCATCATCCTTTAATTCATCTGCAATGGTAACATAACCTGCAAATGTTCCATCTATGGACACCATAACGATTGATTCTACAATACCATCTGTTTCCGAAGGGACTTCTATGCTGTTTGAGGTCATCAAGGCTTTGTTACCTACCAATACCGTTTTCCCGTTGACCTTTCCTTTCAATCCCTTTCCGGCAACTTCCGATACATCTGTCGCTTCATAATCTGACCCGTCCGCTTTGTATTCGAGAATTGCTTTTGCGATGGGATGAGTAGATTGTTCTTCCATCGCCATCAGGTATTTCATAAATTCGGCTTCCTCAAATGTGATGGAATTGATTTCCTTGATTTTAAAAACGCCTTTGGTAACGGTTCCTGTTTTGTCCATTACGACCGTGTTTACTTGGGTCATTGCATCCAAAAAGGATGCACCCTTGAATAGAATACCGTTTCGCGATGCCGCACCCAATCCGCCAAAATAGCCCAGAGGAATGGAAATGACCAGCGCACAAGGGCAGGAAATTACGAGGAATATCAATGCTCGATAGAGCCAATCCCTAAATACATAATCATCTATAAAAAAGTAAGGCAGAAAAGTAAGTCCGATAGCGAGGAATACCACGATTGGTGTATAAATCCGTGCAAATTTTCTAATGAACAATTCGGTCTTTGATTTTCTGGCGGTTGCATTCTGCACCATATCCAAAATTCGTGCAATGGAACTGTCTTTAAATTCTTTTGTGGTTTCAATCTCGATTACGCCATCAAGATTTATGCTTCCTGCAAAAACAGTATCACCTTTAGCAATAGTATCAGGTTTGCTTTCGCCTGTCAAGGCAGCAGTATTAAAAGAACCCTTTTCAGAAAGCAGAATGCCATCAAGCGGAACTTTTTCGCCTACACGCACCTGTATCTTTTCGCCAATCTCAACAGTCTCGGGATTTACTGAAACAAAATCATCATCACGATAAACCAAAGCCTCATTGGGTCTTACATCGAGTAAGGCTTTTATATTTCCCTTAGCACGGTTAACGGCCGCATTTTGGAAGAGTTCGCCCACGGCATAAAATAGCATAACGGCTACACCTTCAGGGTATTCGCCTATGGCAAAAGCACCGAGGGTTGCAATGGACATTAAGAAGAATTCAGTAAAGAAATCCCCCTTTTTAATACTTTCCCAGCCTTCCTTTATTACAGGGAATCCCACAGGGATATAGGCTACCGTGTACCATACTACGCGAATCCATCCTTTGAAGAAAGGAAACGCATCAAAGTAATCAATAGCAATTCCGGCTATCAACATTACGAAGCTGAAAATAGCCGGTAGATAGGTTCTGAAATTTGAAATTTCTTCAGGGCTGCTATGGTTATGGCCATCGTCGTGACTGTGCTCGCCTTGTTGTTTTTTTGGTTCTAAGTCACGTAAGTTTATTTTTTTCTTTTTCATATGTTCTAATCAAGTTTGATATCATTTTAAAAACTACTTCGATAATTTCAATATTCTCAATGCACCGCGCATTACAAAAGTGAAAACGATGCCGCCAATCACTAAATCGGGCCATTTACTATTCAGAAAATAAACCAGCACCCCAGCTACTATAACACCACCATTAACAATAATATCATTGGATGTAAAAATGGCACTTGCCTGCATATGAGCCTCTTGACTCTTTGCCTTGTTGATGAGCCAGAGCGATATCAAATTACCTGCCAATGCGAAAATTGAAACGATAATCATCCATTGAAACAAGGGTGTTTCGGTATTGCTAAAAAACCTTCTCAAGACCTCTGCAAACCCAAGTGTTGCCAATGCCATCTGAAAGTATCCGCTGTATTTCGCAACCTTCTTTTTTCTTGAAATGGCACCGCCTACCGCAAATAGGCTTAATGCATATACGATGGAATCTGCCAGCATATCTAATGAGTCTGCCACAAGACCCATCGAAGAAGAAATCCAACCGGTGGTCATTTCGATAACGAAAAAGCCAAAGTTGATGCCCAAGACCCACCATAGGATTCTTTTTTGTTTGGATTGGTCTTCCATTACGGGTGGTTCGGCTTCTGTGGTTCCTTCTAAGGAATCCCCAAGTTTTAAGCTGGCTATAGACGTTTTTATCGCCTTGACGTCGTCCACGTGATATACTTCCAATTTTCTGTTTGGAATATCAAAATCCAAGTGTTTTACTTGAGCATAAGACTCTAACTTCATCCGAATCATCTGCTCTTCTGAAGGGCAGTCCATTTTAGTTATTATAAAAGTGCTTTTTTTCAAAATCAATCTAATTTGTTCGTTTGTTTATTAAAGTAAATTACTGCTGCATTTTTCGCATATTCCCGTAACCACGAGATTAACATCCTCTGCCAAATATCCATCTGGCAAATTGATATGCGGGATTTTTAGTTCCGTTAAACAAACTGTTTCGTCACAGTTAGTGCAATGAAAATGTAAATGCAAATCCTGTTCTATTTCACAATTACAGCCTTCTTCACAAAGTGCGTATTTAGAGATTCCAGTTCCGTCATCTATGTGATGCACCACGTTTTTTTCTTCAAACGTTTTTAGGGTTCGGTACAATGTGGTTCTATCCGCTTTTGCGAAAGCATTCTCAATATCAGTCAGGGCGATGGCGGCATCCCTATCGGCCATATACTTATAAATCAAGATGCGCATTGCGGTGGGACGCACGTTATGGTCATTTAATGTTTTTTCAATTTCAGTCATTTTGTGCGGTGTTATAATTGATATTTTTAGCTTTATTGTAGGCTTCATAGCCTTCTTTTGCAGCGTACGGAACGATAAGTAATGCAGCCACAGGATCTGCCCACCACCAGCCTAACCAGTTGACCAATAGCAATCCTATAAGTACGACCACGGTTTGGTATAAGCAAATAAAGGTGTCTTTAGCATCAGCCAGCAAGGCTGGACTGTCTAATTTCTTTCCATACTTTCTTTTGAAATAGATCAGGATAGGATTTACAACCAGGGAAACCAATAATATAATCAGTCCCATCGTGCTCCAGTTTGCGGTTTCTTTATTTATAAGCTTTGTAATGGAATCGTAGGAAATGAAAATACAGATGAGCGTAAAGGAAACTGCAATTACGTTTAACGTGATTTTTTGTCTTCGTTTTACTTTTTCTTCATCGATACCTTTAATCTCGCCGTGTAGTCGCCAGCCTAATGTTCCCGCACTAACCACTTCAATCGTGCTGTCCAATCCCCAACCTATCAGAGCCGAACTATTTGCTGTAAATCCAGCAATAAGCGAGACCGCAACTTCAATAACATCGTAGATGACGTTCCAAATCTGTAAGGTTCTTGCTACTTTTAAGTTTTTCTTTCTTTTTTCTTTCATTCCATTTTAATCATCGTCACCAAGTTCCCCTTTTTTCATCTCTCCCATAAGGTAATAGGCATTATTAAAGGCAAAATGAGTATTTGGGTCTGGGGTTTCAAAAAAACGTATGGCTATCCAGTCACCATCCTTCTCGCCCGTAGTGACTTCTACTGGTATAAAACTCCAAGTGTTGCCTTCCCTTTGCGCTTTAAACACATAATCCCTACCACCTTCTGTAATAATGGCACTTTCTGGTAATGCGGTTTCAGCGGTTTCATCGTTATCAACTTCAATCCTACCTTTAATGTACATTCCTGAGATAAGACCACCACCTTTGTTCTCAATTTCTGCGTGTACGTGCACCGCTTTAGGATCTTGCTCGAAGGTTTTTCCTACTGAATAAATTTCGGCAACGAGTTCCGTTCCTGGTCTTGATTGAACGCTAAATCGTACTTGTTGACCTTTCTTTACCCTATCAACATCTTTTTCGAAAACCATTAAATCTGCGTGTACGTGGTCTGTATCTACTATTTCCATTAGGTTGGTCTGTGGCTCCACATATTGTCCAGTTTTTATAAAAACTTTTTCTACAACCCCTGCAATGGGACTGCGCAATGCAACACGCTGGTAGATAGTGCCATTGCGCACGCCATTCACATTGATGTTGTACTGTCGCAATTGTGCTTCCAGCCCGTTTACCATTGCGGTAGATGACTGATAGTCTGCCGTTGCCTTTTGGAAATTCATACCAGATGCCACACCAGCTTCATAAAGCCTTTTTTGACGTTCGTATTCTTGTTTTAAAAACCGACTGTTGCTGTGTGCATTTAAGTAATCGCTCTGTATCTGTATGATGCTGGGATGTGAGAGATAGGCAACCGCTTGATTTTTTTTCACTTCATCACCTTCTATTACTTCTATGGATGCCACATTTGCTCCTGTTATGGCGGTAATGGATGCTTCGTTTTGGGGTGGTACTTCCAGCGTGCCATTTGCTTCTACATAACCGCTCATATAACGTTGTGAGAGCGTGTCAATTTCCATCTGTAAGGCTTCAAACTGCTGTGCCGTGAGCATTACTTCCTTAGTTTCGCCTTCCATATTATCTTCTTCATCTTCCCCTTCAGAGTGATTTTCTTCTGTTTCAGAATGGGTGGCTTCATCGTGGCCATCTTCAGTTTTTGACTCGCCACAGCTGAATAATGTCAATGCCATAAGCATTGTGGTAATCGGTATATATTTTAATTTTTTCATCTTTTTTTAGTTTTGGAAATATTGTAGTTTAAACAAGGCTTCTAAATAATTATCGAGTGCGTCCAGCGCATCCATTTCGGTCTGTATGGCATCACGTATAATTTGCGTGAATGCTGCATAATCAAGCGCACCTTCTTTGTAGGCGAGCAATGCGCCTTTGCGCTGGTCTATGGCAAGTGGCAGAGCTTCGGTTTTATAGAAAAACCAAGTATCTCGCCATCGTGTATAATTTTGCTGTGCTTGTGTATATTGGGATTGCAGCTCGCGTTGTTTGAATGCGGCATTGGTTTCTGCAATCTGTGCATCCAGTTTAGCAGCTTTTGCGCGGCTGCGGTCTGGGCCAGAAAACAGCGGTATGGAAATCCCTGCCTGATAGGTGTAGAAACCACTATCGCCATTTACACGTTGCAGGCCACCTTGCAGATTAAACTGGGGCAGTAAGCTTGCCCTTGCTGCATCATAGCTTGCTTGTGCTTCGTCTATACGCTTTCGCGAAAGCGATAACTCGGGATGTTCATCCAATGTATCATCAGTCTCTAACACCGAAATTTCGGTAGCTTCAAATTCATCAGCTACGGTGTACATCGTATCTGGTGTCAACCAAAGATTGAGTTTTTGTAATGCGATTAAATAATCTGTTTCTGCCTGCTGAAACCTGTTGGTTATCTGTAACGCTTGATTGCGCGCAGCAGCATATTCCAGTCTCGAAATGGCTTCGACTTCAAAATTGAGTTCTACAGATTGTGCAAATTGACCATAAATGCTGTCCAGTTCTCGATAAAGAACAAATTTCTTCTTTGCCTGAAAAGCTTCTGACCAGGCTTTTTTGACTTCCAGTTCTATCTGGATTTCAGATAGGTCAAAAGCTGTTTCGGCTAACTGGATGCGTTGTTGTTGCAAGCGTTTTTTGGCACCTATTCCCAATAGATCAATATTTTGTTGCCCGATACCTATCAAGGTATAAATGCCCTGACCATCTGCCACTTCTTCGCCACCTGTAAATACTTTAGTATTACCGAAGTCATAGGCATTGCCCGTGAGTGCGCTCTGTCTTTCTATTTCGAGTTGGCTCGTCTTGAGTGCTGGATAATTCTCTTTGGCAATTTCTACAGCCCGAGATAAGGTAATGGGTGTAATGCTATCCTGAACAATGAGGTCTGGCACAGGTGCTTGTGTTTGTTGCGCTTTCGCCAAAGCGGTACCACCTAACATAAAACCAAGTATTAAAATCGTGGTCAATGCTTGCGGATTAAACGAACCAATCTTGTTCTGGTCTTTGCGCTCACGTCGCTTTTCTATAAAGATATAGAGTACAGGAAGTACTATCAACGTGAGTAGGGTGGCCGTAAGCATCCCACCAATAACTACCGTAGCGAGCGGTTGTTGCACCTCTGCACCGGCTGATGTGGAAAATGCCATAGGTAAAAACCCAAAAATATCTGTGGTAGCCGTGAGCATAATGGGGCGAATACGTTCTTTAGTCCCTTGAAATATTCTATCCTTTATGCTTGTAACACCTTCTTCCTTTAAAGAATTAAATCGGTTAATAAGTACCAGCCCGTTAAGAACTGCGACACCAAATAGCACAATAAATCCTACACCTGCCGAAATACTAAATGGCATATCTCGAAGCCATAAAGCAAACACACCACCAATGGCCGCCAAGGGAATCGCGATGTAAATCATTAGCGATTGTGAAAAGGATTTTAAGGCAAAGTATAACAGTACAAATATCAAGAACAGGGCGATGGGCACAACAATTGTTAAACGATCCTTAGCGCTTTGTAGGTTTTCAAACTCTCCACCATAGGTAATATAATATCCTGATGGCAAGTCCAGTTCTTCATCTAACTTTTGTTGTATATCTTTTACAACAGACTCCACATCTCTGCCTCGTGCATTTACACCTACATAGGTTCTTCTATACGTATTGTCACGTGAGATTTGCATAGGTCCAGGCACGTATTCAATCTCTGCTATTTCAATAATGGGTACCTGGCTTCCATCCTTAAGATCGATGTACATCGTGCGCAGGTCATCAATACTTTTTCTATGGCTTTCATCAAATCGTACCACCAGATCAAATCGTTTCTCGCCTTCAAAAATGACGCCAGCGGTACCACCTGCAAAAGCAGTACTTATGTAATCATTTACTTTTTGAATATCCAGTCCATATTGCGCCATTTTATCTCGTCTGAACTTTACGGTCATTTGTGGTAGTCCAGCTGTACGTTCTGCACTCACATCGCCCGCGCCAGGAACGGTCTTTATAATAGCTGCCATTTCCTGAACCTTGTCTGATAACACCTCTAAATCTTCGCCATATAGCTTTACTGCAATATCCTCTCTTACGCCTTCTAAAAGCTCATTAAATCTTAATTCGACCGGTTGGGTAAATGATAAATTAACCCCGACGAGTTCATCATCCAGTTTATCCCTTATGGCTTCAATCAAACCTTCTTTAGTAGAAGCAGTTGTCCACTCGTCCATATCCTTATTAAGGATGATATACATATCTGCAATATCCATAGGCATAGGATCTGTAGGTATATCTGCCACACCCATACGTGCTGTTACCGTTTTAATTTCAGGAAAATTTTCTAATAGGATAGTTTCTATTTTCTTTGAAACTTCAATGGATTCTGTGAGCGAGCTTCCTGGTCTTATAAACGCCTGCATTGCTATATCTCCTTCATCGAGCTGCGGCACAAATTCTCCACCCATATTAGAAAATATAAATCCAGCAATAATAAGCAGAACAGCAGCAGATGATAACACGATAAGCTTAAGCCGTAGTGCGCCTTTTAATAATGGCTTATAAGCATTATGTATAGCACCAATAATTTTATCACTTATCTTTTCAAGCCAACGCTCAAATTTGCCAAACCAGCTTTTGGTGTTTTGAACTGGTTTCATAAAAAGCGCAGACATCATTGGGACATACGTAAGACACAGAATAATTGCACCTATCATAGCAAAACCAAAGGTGTATGCCATCGGTTTGAACATTTTACCCTCTACACCTGTAAGGAAAAGTATAGGTGTAAAAACTATAAGTATAATGATCTGCCCGAAAAAAGCAGAACCCATCATCGTGGTTCCGGCATCATAGGCTACTTTATCCATTACGCCTTGATTGAATTTTAGCTTTCCAGACCTAATCCGTTTTTGGATCTCATACACCGTTCCTTCTATAATAATCACGGCACCATCTATAATAATCCCAAAGTCTATAGCTCCCAAGCTCATTAAGTTTGCCCATACATTAAATTGCTTCATTAAGATAAAGGCAAAAAGCAAGGACAACGGTATGGTCGTGGCCGTTATGATGCCACCTCTTAAACTACCCAACAATAAAACAAGGGCAAATATCACGATTAGGGCACCTTCCAGTAAATTGGTTTTAACGGTATCGGTCGTTCTGGCAATTAGCTCACTACGATCAATGATAGGGGCGATAGTGAGACCTTCTGGCAGGGATTTTTCAATTTCTGCCATACGATTCTTAACATTTTGAATAACCGCATTAGGGTTTGAACCTTTTAGCATCATTATTATTCCTCCCACGGCTTCCTTACCGTCTTGCGTAAAAGCACCATAACGTACCTGATTCCCAAAATGGACGCGTGTTGCAACATCTCCAATAGTTACGGGAATGTTGCCCTCGTTAATAATCGAAATATCTTTAATGTCTTCCAAAGAGCGAATAAGACCTTCACCTCTTATGAAATTTGACATTTTATTTTTTTCTATGTAAGCACCGCCTGTATTCACATTGTTCCGAGCGAGAGCCTCATACACTTGTGAAATACTAATACCCAAACTATTCAACTTATCTGGGTTGACAGCGACCTCATACTGTTTAATACTGCCTCCATAAGAGTTGACCTCTACCACGCCTTCCAGTAATGTGAGTTGTCGTTTGATAACCCAATCTTGCACGGTGCGCAGTTCCATAGGCGAATACTTGTTTTCAAAACCCTCCTCTGGCTTTATAGTGTATTCATAGATCTGACCTAAACCAGTAGAGATGGGACCCATAGATGGACTTCCAAATTTTTCAGGGATAGATTCGCCCAGTTCGTTTAGTTTTTCCTGTACCAGCTGTCGAGGAAGATAGGTTCCCATATCGTCTTCAAAAACGATAGTAACTACGGAAAGGCCAAAGCGTGAGATAGATCTTATTTCTGTAACGCCTGGTAAATTACCCATAGATAGTTCTACGGGATAGGTTACGAACTGTTCAATATCTTCCGTTCCCAAATTGGGCGATTGTGTGATGACTTGCACTTGATTATTGGTAATATCTGGCACAGACCCAAGATTTACCGTTGCCATTGACCAGATACCGACACCTATAAGAGTCAATGTAAACAGACCGATTATAAATTTGTTATTGATTGAAAAATCAATGATTTTGTTAATCATAGATAAGGATGTTAATTCAGTTGAAATTCTTGTTGAGCACATTGAATAAAAAGCAATGCACAATGTTGACGAATCCAATAGATGGACACGTCAAAACAGGATATAGCTATCCTATGAAAACTGGATTATGCCCGAGGTGGCTGTAAAAGGGAAAGTGAAATATCCTTGCCCAAACTATCGAAGTGGATAAAATTTTCTAGCGAAACGATAGGCTCGATGGGTTCAAAAATAGCCAAACGGAAATCGATGGTATGTGAATGACAGCATTGGCACTGGCAGAATGGGGAACACAGTTCACAGTCTTGTCCGTGTTCGCCATCGAAATCCATTACAGAAACGACCTGTGTGCCTTCATCAACACTGCTGGCATCGCTACAAGGCACGAAATTGAGTGCCAGAAAGTAGATGGATAATATAATCGCAAAAAATTTCACCTTGCAAAGGTAAAAGAATTATAGTGCAATTGGGTTGCAAAGAATGGCTTTGAGCGTAGTTTTTTAAAAGGAACGATTTTCAAGACAGTATTTTTCAAAAAAGCACTAGACTTTCTTAAAGTAGTATCAAAGTATCAGACTTCATTAAGACAATCCAAAGATTAAAACATGCTTTTTTAAAGTGCCTATTTTCTAACTCCCCTAGTCTTAATTGTTGATAACTCTGCTTTCTTCCATTAAACCACCTATTTGCCCAAAATAAGAACAGTTCCATTTGGTATCAAATGAAACCAAATAAAACTAAGGGTTTATCAATACCATTATATTTGAACTATTTTAACATAAAAAACTGTATATCAATTATTTGTGAATAAAATCAATCGGTCAATCTTACTTTCCCTCCTCCTTATTTTTATCTTTATCCAAAGAATTCTTCAAAAGAAAACAAAAGCGCTTTTGTTCATTTCTAATCTTTAAAAAGAAATAAAATGGACAATTTTTTAATACTGGAACGGCTCGACCGTTTGGAAAGGCTATTGATCGCCAATAAAGAAGTGCTGACCTTCGATGAGACCTGTGACTATACCGGCATATCAAGAAGCTATCTGTACAAGCTTACCGCTGCGGGGCATATCCCGCACTCCAAGCCCAATGGAAAACTGATTTTCTTCGAAAGGAAAAAGATAGTGCGTTGGCTGCTGCAGAACCAACAGAAGCCTTTACCGGAAAGCAAAACGATCGGGGATTCGATTCCCTAGTCGAATTCCTCTTTAAATTATTTGTGGACTCACGATAATTTCATAGAAACCCTAAGATTTCAAAAATTTCAAAATATGAAAATAGTACCTTATATAAGGGTGGGCACGTCTTTCTATAAAATTGTAAAGTATCCTACCATTTCGGGACATTTCAACGAGCAGCTGGTTCCGTGGAACGAGCATATCATCAAGCAGGACCATGGCAAGGACTATCTGGGCAAGGTGCCCAAATATGACGGGTTCGCCTGTATTCCTTGCCATGTGAATTTTAAAAAGGAACACCATGGTTTCTACAATACCTATTCCCCTTTGACGCATGAACCGAAAGAGGGATGTATAATAAGGACACGGGGCTTTTTGAAGCATATCTTCGGAAATCAACTGGAGCTGGGACTGGACTATCTGAAACTCCTGTACCAAAGACCGGTGCAGGTGCTCCCCATCCTCTGTCTGGTATCCACCGAAAGAAACACCGGGAAAAGCACCTTTCTCAAATGGCTCAAGGAAATCTTTGGCAACAACCTGACCTATCTGACCAACGACAGCTTTGCAAGCCAGTTCAATGCGGACTGGGCCAACAAGTTGCTGATATGCGTCGACGAGGTACTGTTCAACAAGGAGGAACTCACCGAGCGAATCAAGTACCTGAGCACCACCAACCGGAACAAGCTTGAGGCCAAGGGCAAGGACAAACGGGAAGTGGAATTCTTCGGAAAATTTATTCTCTGCAGCAACAACGAGGACAGTTTTATCAAGATCGATGCCCATGAGACACGGTTCTGGGTGAGGAAGATCCCATCCCTTAAAAGGGAGGACACCGATTTCTTGGACCAACTGGCCCGGGAGGTGCCCGCTTTTTTGGATTTCCTTTCAAAAAGGGAATACAGTACCAAGCAAAGAACACGAATGTGGTTCACTCCAAAACAGGTGCATACACCAGCGCTGAAGAAACTGGTAAACAATAACCGGAACAGGGTGGAGAAGGAACTGGCCAGTCTACTGCTCAGTGCCATGGAAAAGTTCGAGATGGACTCCGTGGACCTTTGTCCCATCGATGCCCTGCACATGCTCAACCGCACAAGGGTCAAGACCGACCTGACCCAATTGAGGCGGTTGCTGAAAAATGATTGGAAACTGGACAACCAGCCCAATTCCAACAAGTACCAAAAGATCACCATCTGGAACAACGGTGAGATCAACACCGAGGACGCAAAAGGGAGGTACTTTACCATAAAAAAGAATTTTTTGGTCCAAAATTTTGATGATTTGATGACAGATTGATATAAGCCCAGTATTTATAAGGGTTTAGGCTGTCATCACTTTGTCATCATTCTGTCATCAAAATAAAAAATGATGACAGGTACTATGAAGAAAAAAACAAAAACGATGAAACGATGACAAAATGATGACGGGGAAACTACCAGTATTTAAAGGGCCTCCCAGAGGTTTGTCATCAAATCATCAAAAATCGATTAAAAACAGAACCATGAAAGAAAAAAGAATGGACTGCGAAAAAGCCCGCAACATTGACATCGTTTCCACGCTGGCCAAGTTGGGGCACTTTCCAGTCCGGAAAACGGAAAAAGAAGCTTGGTTCCTCAGCCCGTTCCGGATCGAGACCCAAGCCTCTTTCAAGGTATCATTGAAACAGAACTATTGGATAGACTTCGGAACCTTTGAGGGGGGAAGTACCATAGACCTGGTCATGAAAATGGAGAACTGTTCCGTAAAGGAGGCATTGGAACGATTGTCCGGGAACATGGACCATTTTTCTTTTCACCGGCGGCCGAATCCAACCAAAGCGGAACATAGAGTCAACCCGATTGAAATCATCGAGGAAAAGGAAATCGAGCACAGGGCCCTGCAAAACTATCTAAGCTCCAGAAGTATCTCGATCAAAACCGCAAGAATACTTTGCAAGGAAATCCATTATCGAATAGGAGGACGGACATACTTTGGCATCGGACTCCAAAACAGGTCTGGAGGCTGGGAACTGCGGAACAGCTATTGGAAAGGCTCCACCTCGCCAAAGGATGTTTCGATGATGGGGAACAAATCAAAGAAATTGGCGATTACAGAAGGCATGTTCGATATGCTCACCCTAATTGAGCTGATGGCGGATATCGTAAACAGCCATGACCTTCTGGTATTGAACACAACTGCCTTTGTAAAACGGATGATAAAAGAAATAGAGGATTATGAAAATGTAAAACTGTTTCTTGATAGGGACAAAACGGGATTGGGGATGACGGAACTGTTACTGGAAAAGTGCCCGAACAGTAGGGATATATCCTTCCTCTATGAAGGTTTTAAAGATATAAACGAATGGAAGGTAAAAAGCGCGAAGGATGAAGTTCGGAAACGAATTCAAGATGTGTCATTGTCATGACAAATCTTGCTTTTGCTCCCGTAGGTCGCAAAAGATGATGTGAAAATGAAGAAAGAGTTCGTACAGTTCCGGTGCTCGGTCTACGAGAAGAAACTGCTGAGGATCAAGGCCCGGAAGAGCGGTCTTTCCATCAGTGAGTACTGCCGCCGTGCCGCATTCGATGATAGGATAGTTGAAAGGATGACGGACGAACAGATAGAGGCCTATAAGCTATTGGTCAAATACCAACGGAACTTCAAGCTGATCACCAACATGTTCCGCAAGCGTAACCCTAGATTGGCCGAGGAAACGGCCCAGTTGGCCAAAGAGATACGACAACACTTTTTAAATTTCAAGAAATGATAGGCATGGGCAAATCCATATCGCACACATCGGCCTCCATGAGCTACGGGATGAACCAGGAGAAGGGATCGGAGATTATCCACAGCCAATATCTGGCCGGGGAGACCCCGAGGGAGATCACCGAGGAGTTCAAGGTCATCCAAGAACAGAATGAACTCTGCCGGAAGAACACGCTCAGCTTTGTGCTGAGCCCCACCATCGAGGACGGCAGGAAACTGGAAAGCGAACGACTCAAGGAAATGACCGAACGGTTCCTCAAGGAAATGAACCTCAAGCAGCACCAGGCCATTGCCTTTGTCCATAGGGACAAAGAGCACGTGCACGTCCACCTGTATGCCAACCGGATAAACTTTCAGGGGAAGGCCTATAACGACAGCTTCATCGGCAAGCGGAGCCAACAAGTGGCGGAAAGGGTGGCCAAACAAATGGACCTGACCACGGTAAGGGAAGTTCAGCAGGAAAAACTGTACCGGATGCAATATGTCCGATCGGAAATACAGAAGATCCATGAAAAGGTCATGGCCAAGGAACGGCCAAGGGATTTTGACCAGTATATCAAATCGATGGAGCAGAACAATGTAAAAGTCATCCCGAGCATCAACAGGCAGAACCAGTTGCAGGGCTTCCGTTTTGAGCATAAGGGAACGAACCTAAAGGGAAGCGAGGTGCACCGGTCCATGTCCATGGGCAGGATCGCCCGTCAAATGAACTTTGAAAGGAACATGGCACAGCGGATTGCCAAGGACAAGAGCATGCAGCTTTTGGGGAGGACAGTGAATGTCCCAAAAAGTTTGACCCAGACCATCATAAAAAAGACCATCAAACTGGCCATCAAAGTGGTCAGGGACACTGGAATAGGAATCTAAACAAAACAATATGGCAAAACTGGACGAGATAGCGGAACTGTTGACTGAGGAGATCAACGGATTTGAAAAGAGTATCGGCCGATTGGAAAAGGTTCATGAGGATTTCAAAAACCTTCCATTAAGGCCAGATACCAGCGAATTAAATGCTCTTCTAAAAGAGTATGGCAACAAACAAAAAAACGACATTAAGGAACAACAAAGACTGATGGAAAGGATTCTTCATAAAGTAGAGCGGTCCGTTCTCTTGCCCAGTTGGGCCATAAAACTTACTTGGGGGTTGTTGGTCACGGTCCTTTTGGTCCTTGGTTTTTCAATCTACAAGGTGTCAAGGATATCCAAGAAAGAACAGGTTGCATATGTAGAAGGTCAAGATGATGCAATTGAACACTACAGGACATTCTTTGAAGAAAGCCCAGAGGCAAAGGAACTATATCAAAAATGGCTGGAGGATAATGGCCAAAAGTAGGACAGCGCCCTATCCTATTTTTGCTTTACGCTTATCTTCCCAAACACTGCAAAAATAGGCCAGGATCCATGCGCTGAAGTTGTGAGTAAGGATTTGGGACTAGGAAGGGTTAAGGTTACAGTTTAACCAATTTCTGATTATAATTGTCTAGTATATTATTCGGCAGGGACTTCAGATATATTTGAGTAGTTGATAGTCGATTATGGCCAAGCATGGAAGAAATAGCTTGTAAGGGAACGTCCTGCAGCATAGCTTGGGTTGCAAAACTATGACGAGATACATATGAGGTCAACCGCTGCTCTATCTTGCATTTTTTTGCAATTTCTTTAAGCCCTTTATTATATCTCTTCCGTGCCCATAAGACGTCTTTATATTGAAGTTCAAATGTGGCTCTTTTAATGATTGGAAATATAAATTCAGACCTCTCTTTATCCTTAAGATAAAACGAGAGGATTTCCTTTAACTGAGGCGTGATGTTAATATCATAAGGCTTTGACGTTTTTTTTCTTTGGAATTTAATTCGGTTGTCAATGATATTTTGAACCCTTAAAAAAGCCAAGTCCATAAAGGAAATACCATAAAGCATGTAAGAGGCAAGGAAGTAATTTCTATAGTGAAACAGACTATCCGTTTCTTCCAGTTTTAAAAGCATAATTGATTTGATGCTTTTAATGTCAAGCGCTCTTTTTTCTGTAGGAGTAGTTTTAATCTTATAATGTGTAAAAGGATAAGCATCTCTAGAAACAACATCAGACTTAATGGCCTTGTTAAAGACCGCTTTGATTGTTCTCATATACGTCGATAGACTGTTAACAGAATTACCTTTGGAAAAGTGCCAGTTCTCAAATCTTTTGAGAAAATCATAATTGATTTCGTTGAATTTGATATCATTTCCATCAGCGAATTTCTCCAATACCTTAATTACCGCGTAGTATGTGTTTGCATTACCATAACGTTCAGCTGCTTTTAACTCATCGACAATATCCTCGCTAAACTTAAAAAATGAATCCAATGATGCGGTTTTTACAATCTTCTTCTTCAGCTGCAAAATGGATAAAAAGTTAAGCTCGTCCTTTTCGTTCAGGTCATTAATTATGTCGACCGCTCTGGTCTTTTCTTTTAAGAGTTGATTATTGAGTTTACTAACTGATGAAGTTCCTTTGAATGCTCTTTTAACTTTCTCGTTTTTATTATCCCAAAATTCCTTTTTTATTGATTGCCCTAAGCTTATGGAAGTTGTTTTTCGAAAATGGGTTAACCGTAAAATAATAGGATAGGAGTCATCTTTTTTCTTCCTACGCGTATCTAAAGAAAGTTTTATATTGGTATTCATCCTAATCAAAGGTAAAAAAAATTTGCACGCAATTTGCACGCAAATGGGTGATTTTATTTGAAATTAAATGAATACGAAATTATTTAAAATACTGAAAAACAATTTATTATGTATTTATTTGTATTGGATTGATATGGTAATCCTCTTGCTGGCAGGCAAGAGGTCACCGGTTCGAATCCGGTATTCTCCACGAAAACAAAAGCACCTCAATTGAGGTGCTTTTTTTATGGAGTTGTTTGCCAGAAGATATAATCTTGCGGCAGCGGAGGGCGTCCCAATGATTATATGTTACCAGCTAGTTTTTCTTTTATTAGTTTGATAATCCAGATCAGATTAGTAGCACCAATTCCTATAATTCCGAAAGTCGCTATGAATTGAATTGGTGATTCTTTTCTAGTTGAAAGTATTGTCAAAATGAGAAGTGGAATAAAACCCATTCCTATCTTAAGAATCAAATTCCAAGATTTTTGTTCGGTTAACCTTAACAAATATCCGTTTACATATGCCAAAATCAGAGCAGGTATAAAATAGAACATGATAAGAAAGAAAATTTCACCGTATTGTGAATTTTCATATAGAAATGGCGCAATAAAAATCCCGATAATGCAGAATATAAACCCAAAAATAATAATCGTTTGTCGTTCCATTTTGTTTTCAGCTTGTTGCCAACTATAGGATATGAAGAAACTTTCGCACATCCTCATATCACATTTATAAATGTATCACTTTTTGTATCAAGTGCGATTTTCGTCAACCTGAACTTGTTTCAGGTTCCCATAAAGTATTTCCGACCAAAAGCAGAAGATGCTGAAATAAATTCAGCATGACGTTTTTTATTTTCCCACAACCCTCTTAATTTTTTCAAGGGGATTTCCTTATTGATTGGTTTTATACATTCTTCTAAAGGCCATGTATTCCATTATTACGTCTTTAATTCCGTTTTCAAGTATTTTTTTACTTTTTCAAAGAGCCTTTTTTCTTGAAACCGATATACAAACCAAAACCAAATAATCATTACAGGGAATAGAAAGAGAGTCCAAATAGGTAAATTCTCTTTATTAAATAAAAAAAGTAGTAGGAAGACAATAAACAGAATCCCCAAAAAGTACATTTCGAACCGTAGTTTTGTACTTAATTCGATTTTTGTATTTCCATTATTTAGCTCAGTTAATACTGCATAACCTTTTATTCCGTCAAAATATCCGGGATTATAATTGAGCATTATTGTACCTATTGAAACTTTAGAAAGAAATTTAAATTCGTTGTCAGAAATCCAATCAAGATTAAACTTTCTTTCCTTTTTTAAACGAATTTGTTCTTTCAATTCTAATGTTGAACTGTTAAGTTCAAATGATTCTTTCAAAAGTATTTTTTCAATAAAGTCTTTCATTGATTTTTAGAATGCTTTTTCCAAATATATCTGTTGAGTTGTATAATTTTTACCCCTCCCCAATCTCCTTAATTTTTTCAAGGCAGATGCCCTCGGTCAGTTGTTGTAGCTCCGCCACGCGGGCCGACAGATACTCCAGATCACCTTTGGTGATGTGGTACTCCTCCATCTTGTAACGGGCATCTATATAGGCACGCTTCAATAGCTCAAAGAGGCGCTTTTCTTCTTCGGTCTGGGTGGGGAAGACCGCAAAACGCTTGTCGCACATTTCCACTTTAATGCCCAAGGTCTCCAGATTGTGGTCCTTGGGGCGGTAGTCCGTGAATACCAACAATATGGTGGTGTAGTAACGCTCCGTGGCTTGGTGGAGTTCAAAGGCAGCTTTATGATAACTTTCTCTCCCAAATGCGTTTTTGAAATCAATCATAAATTCATTCGCACTCGTAAACCACTGGTCAAAATGTTCTTGTGCCTTTTGTTGGCTCTCTTGGGGGGTGAGGAGTTTGGGCGTGGCCAGTTTGTACTTTTCGGAATCGTACAGCACAATGCCCTCCTTTTTAATGTCCTTAAAAAAATAGTTGCCCAGTCGCAGGGCTTGGTTCAAATGTTTTATACCGTGGAAGATGAGGTTCACGGGGGTGCGCACGTAACCTGTACTGGTGAGGTCGGCCTTTACCTTGTCCTCTATCCTGAACTTTTGTTGCAGATCTTCGTGGGTCAAGACCACCAGCAGGTCATAATCGCTGCGGTATTCGTAGGTGATGCCCTTTTCCACATAGGTATCCTCTACCCAGTTGCCGCGGGCGTAGCTGCCAAAGAGCAGCACCATTTCCACCTCTTTAAAGGCGGAGAGCAGGGTGGTGAGGCGGCCCAGCTCATCTTGCTTAGTTTTAGGTAGATGGTCCAAAGATTTGTTCACCTACACAAAGTAAGAAATTATTTGGTGTGGGGGTCGGGGGGTGCGGTTTCTTCAAAGTGAGAACCATTGTTTATACGCGAAAAAATGGACCTTGTAAAACCTCCAATATAATTTGCTTATTTAATTGAATAGTTTAAATTTAGAAAGTCATAAGAATTTCCCCCCACATAAATTTTATTTTCGAACGTGCATTCCATGCCCAAAATTCAATTCTGAATATACATGGTACATAACCTCAACTACGTTTTTAAATTCCTGTTTTTTATTGGAACCATTTCATTTTATGGTCAGGATATGTCCCAAGCACCGATGTACAATGTCTTTGATGAAGAAGTGGGAATAGAAAATACGGGGCTTTATCAAGGAACCGTATATGTTGAAAAATACAGGACGATCAATGAAAGGGTACATTTTTATAAGGGAGTGGATTTTTTCTTGGGAAGTGTACATTATGATGGGCAATGGTATTACAACCTTGACATAAAGTACGATGTCTATGACGATGCGGTCCTCTTGCGCTTGGTCACGGAAGCGGGCGGCAGCACCATGCAGCTGTTGAACAAATACCTGGAAGGCTTTGTTTTGGATGGCGAGCGCTTTGTGAAAATTTTGGAGAAAGAGGCACCATTGTTGAAAGAGCATGGGTTTTATGCAATTTCCATGGAGGGCCCCTATTTTACCCTTCACACCAAATACACCAAAAGAAAATTCGATAAGAAAGATAGAAGAGTCCTCTACTACGAGTTTTTGGACGGCCCCAGTAAGCATGCACTATTTTATAGAGGCCGTTACCATTCGTTCAACTCCAAGAAAGAAGTTATTGGCTTGTTTCCCGAGCTAAAAAAGGAAATCAAGGCTTTTTATGCTTTGGCCATAAGACAGAGCAAGGCAGACCCCGATGGGTTTATGGTCAGTTTGGCAAAACGAATTGAAATTCTTTTATCCCAATCCAACGAAAACATTGTGGAATGAGAAAGATCATCATTGTATGTATGCTCCTTTGGAGCATACAATATTTGTTTGCGCAGAACAGCGTCCCAAAAATTTCGGTTTCTTTTACCAATGTTGGCTTGGAAGAGGCCTTGACTACCATTGAAAGTAAGACCGGACTCCATTTTTTTTACCTTGATCACTGGATTGAGGGTATTAGGGTTTCAGGAACTTTTCAAGACACCCCTGTCAATGAGGTATTGGACAGTCTTCTAAAAGATACCGTCATCAATTATCATATGGGTGGTTCAAATGAGGTTTACCTACTTCAAAACAATCAAATTTACGACGCCTTGCCCGAGGATTTCTTTGGACGTGAAGTGATTACCGAAGACGTGCCAAATTATGATGAAATCGAAGAAATTTCCCCAGTGTTTGTCAATGAAGAAGAAAATACTTCCAGAGCAATGCAAGTGGTCCGTATTGGAAGGGAAAACAGGAACAGCGGCAGAAGAACCTTTATACTGAGCGGTAGGGCCTTGGTTGCATTGAATGGACAGCCTATTCCAGATATGGCCATTATTGTTGAAGGGAGCAATGAAGGAACTTCCACGGACTCCAACGGGCGATACAGCATAAATTTGCCTATAGGTGAGAGTGTCCTCCAAACAAGGGGATTGGGTATTGAGAGCTCACGGACCAAGATCATTCTCTACAATGATGGAACCTATGATTTTCAATTGAACGAGAGTGTGGAAGCCTTGGATGAAGTGGTGGTACAGGGAAACCAAAACCGTAATGTTGAAACAGCCATTACCGGAGTAACCCTTATTGAAGTGGAGAAAATCAAGAACATCCCCTTGGTACTTGGCGAACAGGATATTTTAAAGGCCGCGATAACATTACCGGGAATCACCACGGCGGGAGAAGGGGCGGCAGGATATAATGTGCGCGGCGGAAGAACAGACCAAAACCTTATCCTGTTGGATAATGGGGCAATCTACAATCCTTCACACTTTTTCGGAATTTTTTCGGCCATTAATCCCTTTACCGTAGGTTCTGCAGAGATCTATAAGGGTAACATCCCGGCTGAGTTTGGGGGGCGTCTTTCCTCCGTTTTCGATATTAAAAGCAAGGAGGGCAATGACCAAAAATTTTCAGGAGAAGCCTCCATTGGGCCGGTGACCAGCAATATAGTTTTGGAAACCCCTGTGGTCAAGGATAAATCGGCATTGATGTTAGGGGGAAGGGCTACCTATTCCGATTGGATTTTGGGAGCTTTGGACAACAAGGAACTCAGCAATAGCACCGCTTCTTTTTACGATGTACTGGCCAAGTATAGCCATACCATCAATGAGAACAATGAGGTCAAGGCCACGGGGTATTTTAGCCATGATGCATTCAGTATTACCTCAGATTCCATTTACGATTACAGCAACAGACTTATTTCTTTGGGATGGGACCACAAGTTCAGTGAAAAGACCGCGAGCAGCTTAATACTTGCCAACAGTCAATATAAATTTGGGATTGAATTTGATGGGCAGGCCAATGATGATTTTGATTTGGGATACCAAAACAACGAGACCGAATTCAAATTCAAGATAAAATATTTGCACAGTGATAAGCATACGTTGGATTTTGGATTGTCCAGCAAATACTACGAAGTGAGCCCGGGAAGCATTGAGCCCATGGGTTCGGATTCTGATGTATCCCCTCTGACCATACCCAAAGAACACGGACTGGAATCTGCCATTTTTCTCTCCGATAGCTATGAGGTAAATGATAAGCTCTTGGTAGATGTGGGGTTGCGGTATTCTTTCTATGCCGCATTGGGGGAGGGCGTACAGCGTATATATGAAGAAAACGCCCCTCGCAATGATGGCACGTTGCAAGAAACGCAGGAATTTGATAAAAATGAGGTGATCGAAACCTACGGTGGCCCTGAGGCAAGGGTTTCTGCACGTTATTTCATCACCCCGGGTTTTTCGGTAAAGGCGAGCTTGAACAATGCGTTCCAGTATATCCATACCCTATCCAACAATACCACCGTGTCCCCAACCGATACTTGGAAGTTGTCCGACATCAATATAAAACCACAGGAAGCCTATCAGGCCTCTCTTGGCTTTTACAAGAATTTTGAGGGGAATAAGTATGAACTCAGTTTGGAAGGGTATTACAAAAAGCAAAAGAATCTATTGGATTACAAAGTAGGGGCCAAGTTGCTGCTCAATGAGACCATTGAGGCCGAAGTGATACAAGGTGATGGAAAAGCATATGGGGTAGAATTCCTCATCAAGAAAAATGAGGGCAAACTGAATGGTTGGTTGGGGTATACCTATTCGCGGTCATTTGTAAGATTGGATAGTGAGTTCAATGAGGAACGGATCAATAATGGGCAGTTTTTTCCTTCCAACTATGATAAGCCCCATGATATAAGTATGGTGGCGAATTACAAGTTTACACGAAGGTTCAGTGTATCGGCCAATTTTGTGTATCAAACAGGTCGGCCGGTAACTTTTCCCATTGGAAGTTTCGCGTTCAACAACTCAGAATTCGTGTTTTACAGTGATCGGAACAAGTTTCGGATTCCCGATTATTACCGTTTGGATTTGAGCTTTCAAATGGAAGGAAACCATAAGATCAAGAAATTTGCCCATAGCTTTTGGAGCTTTTCCATATATAACGTTTTGGGAAGGAATAACCCGTACTCGGTGTTTTTTGTGACGGAGGATGGCAATATCAAGGCATACCAAAGCTCCATATTCTCTATTCCTGTACCCACCATAACCTACAACTTCAAATTTTGAGACTTATGCAGTTAATACGAAAATTTTGGGTGTCGGCAGTGTTCTTTTGGATGTTTTCCGTGATTTCATGTATAGAACCTTTTGAAGCTACTTTTCTTGATTTTGAAAGTGCTTTGGTCATAGAGGCGACCATTACCAATGAATTAAAACAACAACGGGTTTTTCTCTCACGAACTTATGAATTTGAAGAAGAAGGGCCTTTGGCCGAATCCAATGCCAATGTTACCGTGACCGATTCGCAAGGAAACACCTATACCTTCAGCGACATTGGCAACGGTACGTACCTTTCCACTACCGCTTTTGCTGCCCAACAAGGGTTGGATTACCAGCTTTCCATTACTACCGAGGACGGTAGAAACTATGGTTCGGAAACTGCCCGACTTACTGCGGAAACCACCATTGATGAAGTTAGGGCAGAGCGGATAACCAATGATTTTGGCGAAGATGGCATGGCAATTTTTGTAGACAGCTTTGACTCTACGGGAAACTCCTTGAACTATCGCTATGAATATGAGGAAACCTTCCGGGTGATTGCCCCAGATTGGAACCAAACCAGTTTGATCGGTGACCCCCAAGGGGGTTGTAATGTGTTGGAGGTGCCCAATAGAACGGACGAACGGATCTGCTACCCAACCCTATTTTCCAATAAAATTGTCCTGACCTCAACAAAAGATTTGGCGGAAGACCGGGTCAACAATTTTATGGTTCGGTTCATTAATAGGGACAACTATAGTATATCCCATAGGTACAGCATATTGGTTAGGCAGTATGTCCTGTCCAATGAGGCGTATACGTTTTTTGAGACTCTTGATGAAATCACAGGTTCGGAGAATCTTTTCTCACAGATTCAAACAGGGTTTTTACAAGGAAATGTTTTCTCTATGGAAGGCAGAAACGAGAACGTATTGGGCTATTTTGATGTGGCCACTGTTGATGAGCAACGTATTTTTTTCAATTATGAAGATTTTTACCCGGGAGAACCCTTGCCGCCCTATATAGAAAATTGTAGGCCGGGTACTCCAGTGATTCAAAATTTGGGAGGATGTGTCTTAAGACCGATCTTAGAAAGTGGTACCGCTGTATTTGTTGGGGACAACATCTCCCCAGGAGATGGTGAGGGACCGTACCTGATAGCACCTAGGGTCTGTGGGGACTGTAGTGTATTGGGCACTGCCGAGGTCCCTGAATTTTGGACAGATTAAAATAAAGATTATGAAAAGCAGCTATATCCTTATGGTATTCCTCTTGTGCATGACCCAAAATGTACTATTTGGACAATCCAATACACAAATATTACGGTCCATTCCCCAAGAAAGTGCCTATGTTCACTTCAATGAGTCCACACTGTTTACGGGCGAAAAACTTTTATACAAATTCTATGGCCTGGACAATTCCACCAAAAAGCCCACCAAAATCAGTAAAATAGGGTACGTTTCCTTGATCGATAATAATGGGGCGGTTGTTTTCTCCCACAAGCTATGGTTGGATTCCGGTTCAGGTGAAGGCGATTTTTTTCTGCCGGTTGCCCTTTCCACGGGCACCTATAAATTGCTGGGATATACGGAATGGATGAGAAATTTTGGAAGGGAAACCTTTTTTCAAGCCGATGTTTATATCATCAACCCATATAAAACCATACCAGAGGCCTATTTAGAGGAACCCACAGACTCAATTCAAGATAATTCGCCACGGGAACACAAAAGTGCGAACACCATTTCACGATCCAACAGCAGTCCATTTGTAAATGTTATCGTGGACAAGACAGCTGTAGGAAAACGGGAAAGAGTGGCAATTACCATAGAAAGAACAAGTAATTCGGCAACAGGGGGTAGTTATTCGCTTTCAATAAGGAAGAAGGGCTCCGTTTCTTTTGGAACCCCTATGTCTTCAGAAGCTTTTTTAATGGACCGGAACAAGAGTGTGACCAACCGTTCGGCTACCACAAATCTGTATGTTCCAGAGATCAGGGGAGAGGTCATCTCGGGCATTGTTTTGGAAAAAGGCACCGATATGCCTGTGGAAAACCAAAGAATATCCCTGTCTTTGCCCGGGGAAGCCTTTCTTTTTAAAGTGGCAACTTCTGATGATAAGGGGAGATTCAGCTTTATTTTAGATAGAAAGTATAGCAATACGGTGGCCGCGGTGCAGCTTATGTCCGATGCAGTTGACAAATATGAAGTTAAATTGGATGCCAAGGAAGGTAATCATAGTGATTTGGCCTTTCCGGGGTTTACCATCCCTAGGGCCATGGAGAATCCGATCCTGCAAAGAAGCGTACACAACCAGATTGAGAATGCATATGGGGAAGTACGCATGGATTCTGTAATTCCAGTTGAACAGATCACTCCTTTTTATAGGGATTTACCCATTGTGTACGATTTGGATGCCTATACCCGGTTCAATACCTTGGAAGAAACCATAGTAGAGGTAACGGACCATCTTTCCATTAAGACCTTGAACAATGGATCTAGGGTTTTTGAGGTACGCCCAAATGTGGGTCTGCCCAACGACAAACTTTTTGCAGCGGTTTTTGTGGATGGCCTATTTGTTAAAGATCATGAGGATATTATAGGGTATAATGCAAAAAGAGTGAAGTCCATAAATTTCTCCAGGGAAAATGTATTGATCGGTTCGCAGATGTTCCAAGGAGTGCTTTCCCTTAAAACGATCAAAGGGGATTTTTTCAATGAGTTTTACTCACCGGACCTCATGAACATTGAGCTGTTCAGGCCAGAGGAACGGAAACACTACTTTAAACAAATGTATGTTGGGGATCATGATCGGTCCCGTGTTCCAGATTACAGATACCAATTGCTTTGGCTGCCCAAGGTGGATCTGTTGGGCAGGGAGCAAGAAGTTGTTTTTTATACTTCGGATGTTACGGGGACCTATGAGTTGGTCCTGGAAGGGTTTACCGAGAATGGCAACCCGGTATCCATCAAAAGAAATTTGGAAGTTGTTGAGTGATATTTTCAAACGCAAAGGGCCAATCCAAATTCACCCCTCCCCAATCCCCTTAATTTTCTTCAAGGTAGATGTCCTTGGTCAGTTGTTGTAGTTCCGCCACTCGGGCCGACAGATACTCCAGATCAGCTTTGGTGATGTGGTACTCCTCCATTTTGTAACGGGCATCTATATAGGCGCGCTTTAAGAGTTCAAAGAGGCGTTTTTCTTCCTCGGTTTGGGTGGGGAACACCGCAAAACGCTTGTCGCACATTTCCACTTTTTATGCCCAAGGTCTCCAGATTGTGGTCCTTGGGGCGGTAATCCGTGAACACCAATAATATGGTGGTGTAGTAGCGCTCCGTGGCTTGGTGGAGCATAAATGCAGCTTCATTTAGTATACCCTTCGCAATAAAATCGTTGCACCCTAGTAAAAAGTTGTTCGCACTCGTAAACCACTGGTCAAAATGGTCCTGTGCCTTTTGTTGGCTTTCTTGGGGCGTCAAGAGTTTGGGCGTGGCCAATTTACACTTTTCGGAATCGTACAGCACAATGCCCTCTTTTTTAATGTCCTTAAAAAAGTAATTGCCCAGTCGCAGGGCATGGTTCAGGTGTTTTATACCGTGGAAGATGAGGTTCACGGGAGTGCGCACGTGGCCCGTACTGGTGAGTTCGGCCTTTACCTTGTCCTCTATCCGGAATTTTTGTTGCAGATCTTCGTGGGTGAGCACCACGAGCATGTCATAATCGCTCCGGTATTCGTAGGTGATGCCCTTTTCTACATAGGTGTCCTCTACCCAGTTGCCGCGGGCGTAGCTGCCAAAGAGCAGCACCATTTCCACCTCTTTAAAGGCGGAGAGCAGGTTGGTGAGGCGGCCCAGCTCATCTTGCTTGGTTTTAGGTAGATGGTTTAAAGATTTGTTCACCTCTGCAAAGTAAGAAATTATTTGGTGTGGGGTTGGGGGGAGCAAGATTTGATATTGCGGTAGTGGGAGCAATTATTTTTGAACCAAGCAACTTTTTTGGGACTCCAATTCCATCATACTAATTTCTCCACCAAGATAATAGGAAGGAATGTTTCCTTTTATGCCGAGTCTGTACATTCCAATTCCTGAAAGTCTTTTTTCTTCCCTTCCATTTGGAATTAGTCGATACCTTGAGAAGTAAGGTTTGTCAGGGTTAACGTATTCGCTTTGAATTCGAAAACATTCCATTATCAACTTTAATCCAGAAAAGTGACCGTTTTTATTTTCCAACAAAATTGGTTTTTTATTGGATTGTTGTTGACCTGTGGGGTATATCGCAACTTTTGAACAATTCAATCCCTGAATCTTTTTTTTATCTATTCCTTTAGATTTTAAGAGATCAATAAGATTGTTTTCATGTTCATAGCCGCTTGCAACCCAAAAAACCCCTGAAAAACAATTTAACCGCAATGGTAAATCTGGTCTATGGGTTTTGTACTCTTTTTCTGTTAGTTCCAATGATTCAATGAAATGAGAATTCTCATAGAAATGTTTTAATGACGTGCGATAATAATTTATAGTTCTGTAGTTGGAATACACGAAAGAATTATCGTCATTAATGGTTTGATAAAACACTTCCTTATCGTCAAAAAGTATTATTCGAATCTGATTGTTTTCGAAATTGTATGAATCTCCAATTTTCATGTTTAGTTTTTTATCAGCCATTCCAAACTTTGATCAAAGTATTTCTTCAACGATTTGTTTAAGAATTGACTATAACCGGTTTTTTCATTTCTTTCCTTGGATAACCAAGCCATGGCGTAAGCTATTATCTGTTCAGGCAAATAGCCTTGGCTGCTCGATTGCCAACCAAAGCCTTGGGAAACAAATTGAAACCGGGAATTACCAATAAAAATTCCAAATCCGTGATAAATTGCGGTAAAGTCGGTCAAAAACTCATCATTTTCCTCTATTCGATTTTCTCCCAATAGAATTTGGTGGGCCAATTCGTGCGAAATGTTGGCAATTAAGGAAATGGGATTTTTTAGCTGTCCTCTTTCAATTGAAACAATGGTTTCGTTCTCAGATTGTTGATAGGTTCCACTCGCACTGTCCCAGCTACCGTCCAAGTCAGCCGGTGTTGTCAAAATCGTTCCATCCGCCATTTCAATCGGAGAGTCGGAGAAAAAGTCGAGCGTTATCTTTACATCTCTAATATCCATTAGCTCTATGGTGCGCTCTAGAATAAATTCGGCATCTTTTTCCGTTCCGTCAAACGTACGGGCATAGAAGTCTTTTGTGGGGGTTACCGTTCGGGTCTCCATGAAATATTCTTCCCCAAATTCATTTCGTAACCAATTCAGTTCTTCATCAACCCAAACTTTATCTTCATCGGTAATCGGTAATTTGTTCTTTTTGTTCCAAAACATAGATGATTCATGGATAAGTGAGACAACAGTTGGTTTTATTGAAAGTCCTCTTTGTTCTTGTTACACGTTAATAAATGTACCACTTTATTATGGTCGGACATGGGTTGATGGAGAAGGTAGACCATGCGCCCTAAAATTTACCATCCTTTTAGGATGGATTTTTTGTTTTTGCCCATTTCCTTTTTGAACTTTAGGGGATAAAAAATCAATATGGATTTAGAAGGAAAAGTAGCCTACATCACAGGAGGCACCAAAGGAATAGGATTGGGCATTGCCAAGAGTCTTTTGCAACAAGGCATGAAAGTGGCCATTAGCGGGCGTAGTCGAGACAGTGTGGATAAGGCCGTAAACCAACTTAATGGAGGCACCAATGTTTTGGGTGTGGTTTCGGACGTGGTTGAATTACAGGATGAAATAGATGCTGTTGAACATATTCTAAAAACGTGGAAGCGATTGGATGTGGTCATGGCCAATGCCGGGGTGGGCCATTTTGCCCCCATTGATGAAATGTACCCCGAAGATTGGAGCCAAATGATCAACACCAACCTGAATGGGGTGTTCCATACGCTAAAGGCTTCTGTAGAGGCCCTAAAACTTACCGAAGGCTATTACATGACCTTGGCCAGCTTGGCCGGGACAAACTTTTTTGCCACCGCAGCGGGCTACAATGCCACCAAGTTTGGCGTAGTGGGCTTTACACAGGCCGCCATGCTCGATTTAAGGAAATACAACATCAAGGTCACCACGATCATGCCGGGATCGGTGGCTTCGCACTTTAATAGCAACGAACCCTCGGAGAAGGACGCTTGGAAAATCCAACCGGAAGATATTGGAAAATTGGTGGTAGATTTACTTACCATGCACCCCAGAACATTGCCCAGCAAAATAGAGGTGCGGCCCACCCGCCCCGATCTAAAGTAATTACACGGGCTTTTCCGTAAGTGGGATTTGCGTGGAGCAGATTTCCTTGATGAGTTGTTCCAGATAGCTGTTAAACGTTTCCAGCACCTTGGCATCGATTAAGGGGTTTTTGTCCTCGGAAAAGGGAAAAAATCCCTGTCCCAGGTTTTTAAAGGAATAGATGCCTGCGTGCAAGGGCTGTTCCCCGTGTTTTTTGTTGTACAGCAGGGCGTAGCACAGCAGTTGGAACGCCTTGCTCTTGTCGTAATTGGTGATGAGTTCCTCCCAATCCGTGATTTTTACGTTTTTGGGTTCCACCTTTCCAGTCTTGTAGTCCACCACCCGGATAATGCCGTCTATTTGGTCCACGCGGTCCAAGGTGCCTTTCAATTTTATGGGAAAGTCAAGACCGGGCACTTGCAGTTGGCACTCGTACCGTTCTTCCAGAGCGAGGAGTTTTACCTCATGCCGTTGGAGTTGTTGCAGTTCCAAACCGATGAAGTTTTCCAGATATTTTACGATGACGTTGTAGACCAGAAGATATTTTCCTTTGGAAACATCGACCCCCGACAGATTTTTATGGAAATGTCGCTGCACCGTTTGGGCAATCTGCGGCTTTACGGCGGATACGTTTTCCTTAGTGAGCACTTGCCCCAATAAAGGTTGGTATAGGTCCTCCAGACTATCGTGCACAATGGTCCCAAAAGTATTGGCGGCGATGTTCTCCTCCACTTCCTCCACATCGTTGATCTTTAAAATATTACGGGTGTAAAAGTCGATGGGGTTTCTAATGTAATTGGTCAGGGAGGTTGGGGAAAAACCGTTTTCGGCAAAAACCACGATGTCCCTGTGCAGTTGTTCGCCCTTGGTGATCTGCAAGAGGGTTTCGGCCGTGATCTGGGTCTGTGGCGTGCTGATGGTATGGGTCACAAAAGGAACCACGTCCTTATCGGTGAGCAGTTGCGAGACCAATCTACTTTTTTCACCACCTTCCAAGACATCGGGCTCTGTGTTGTAGATGACAAACACGTTTTTAGCCCGTTGGATGAGTCGGTAGAAGTGGTAGGTGTAAATGGCGTCCTTTTCTTTGTAGGTGGGCAGACCGTAGTCGCGTTTTACATCAAAGGGAATAAAGGAGTTGTTGGATTTTCCCGAAGGTAGGATTCCCTCATTGACCGAGGTAATGATGACGGTTTCATAATCTAGGTTTCGGCTTTCCAGCATCCCCATGATCTGTAAGCCTGTCAACGGTTCGCCAACAAAATCCAAATTCTCCATATTCGCCAACTGTCTGAACAGACTTTTGATGGACCTAAGTTCTTTGATATGCCCCAATTTGCCCAAGTGCTGCTTCAATTGGTTGAAGAGCGTGTAAAAGCGGTATAGCTGCTCCAGTTCCAATGCATTTCCCTCTTTTTGAAACAGCGCTTTTAGGCGCAGGGAGAGCAAAAGGCAGCAATCTACCCACTGTGCTGGGCTGATGGCTGTGCCGGGAAAAATAATCTTTAGAATCTCGGAGGCATCGGCATAGTTGGACAAGGTGTTGTAATCCAAGTACAGCCAGTTGTTCTGTTTGATGTCATTGGAGATGACCTTGGCGAAATCCAGTTGTTGATTTTTGGACAATACCGAGGTATAGGGATTGGAGAGGAATTCCAATACATTTTTATAGAGCCATCCCCGTTCAGATACGATGCTGCTGAGGTCTAAAAAGCTGAGGTAAAAGGAGTGGAGCACGGTTTTGTCCAAGGGTAGCCCCATGGTAATATTGGTACTCTCAATGGCGGCTGGAACGGCTTTGAGCATTGGTGTGAGCAGAGTCTCATCGGCTAGTACCACGGCGGTCTTGGCTAGATCAATCTCTTTGCGGTCGTTTAAATTTTGCAGCAGTTGCCCCACATATTTGGTCTGCGAGATACTTTTTGGAACCCCGGTTATTTCGATTCTTTTGGAAGCGAGAAAATGGTCTTGGGGCTCTATGGCATCTTTGTTTTTATAATAAGGCCACTCCCGCTGGTATTTTCGGATGAAAAGTCCAGCGTCATGGATGGGGTCATTCAAAAAATGTGTGTCAATATCCCAAAAAATGAGTCCATTTCCCTGTTCCAGAAAATATTGGACAATGTTGGATTCTGCATTGTTCAAGGCGTTGAAGCCCACAAAGACAAAAAGATTGTTTTTGGTTAGGGTCCCATAGGCCTCAAGGTTATCAACGGCCATTCTAGACATGAGCCCTTGGTAGCCCCTTTTCTGTTCCAACAAGGTCTTGGTGAAGCCATTGTATAGAGACTCCAAATTGTTCCACAGTTGCAGATAGTTTTTAACGAGCTCGGTTTTCTCTTTCTGTAAGGACCAGTGGTTGAGTTCCTTGATAGCGGACAGATAATTGAGGATATCCTTGGGAGGAATTAGATACCCGTCTATTTCATCAAAATCCTGTAAGAGGACCTGCCCCCATTTCATGAAGGTTGGAAAGTCATCGTGTTCTTCCAGATTGGATTTTTGGTAGCTCTCGAACAGAGTTAGGAGTAGTTCCAGATTCGGGGCCTTGTCCATGCCGGAGATGTCCGCGATAAAGTCCTGAATAGAGAAAATCTTCGGGGCAAAGGTGTTTTGCTGCAGCCTTTGGGAAATGAACTTTTTTAAAAAAGTTCCCGATCGTTTACTTGGGAGCACAAAGGTACATTGGGAGGGGTTGATGTCCTTCTCTTGCAAACGGTCCAATACATGTTCCAGAAAACTTTGATGCATGGATTAAAAATAAAAAAGGCCCCGCAATTGCAGGGCCTTTTCGAAAAGAAAACTGAGTTTCTATTTCATTATTTTACCAAGTTGATTTCAACTCGTCTGTTTTGTGCTCTACCAGCTCTTGTGTTGTTAGTGGCGATAGGCTTAGCCTCACCGTAACCGATAGCAGTCAATCTTGAAGAAGAGATTCCTTTGTCGATCAAGAAGTCACGAACAGAGTTAGCTCTTTTCTCAGAAAGCTCTTGGTTCAATTTCTCGCTACCAACGCTGTCAGTGTGACCTTCAACAGTAAACTTAGCGTTAGGATACTCGTTCAAGATTTGGATGATGTCAACCATTACAGAAGTAGACTCTGCTTTGATGGAAGATTTACCAGTATCGAACAAGATAGTTCTAGCGTAGTCATTCAATTGCTTCTGAACTTCTTCAGTTACTTCTGGACAACCGTTGTTGGCTACAGTACCAGCAATTTCAGGACATTGATCGTCTTTGTCAAGTACACCGTCACCGTCAGAATCAGGCCATGGGCATCCTTTGTTTTCAGCAGGACCAGCTTCGTTAGGACAAGCATCGTCTTTATCGGCAACACCGTCACCATCTGTATCAGGACATCCAGCTAGAGCAGGAAGACCAGGAGTGCTAGGACAAGCGTCATCTTTATCGGCAACACCGTCACCGTCAGAATCAGGACATCCGTTCATTTCTTTGGAACCAGCTTCGTTAGGGCAGCTATCTTTAGAATCTTCGATACCATCACCGTCAGAATCAGGACAACCGTTGAAAGCTTCCAAACCAGCTACTTCTGGACAAGCATCGTCTTTGTCGTAGATACCATCACCGTCAGTATCAGTACCACCAAATTTGATGCTAAGACCTGCCATGTGTTGGAAGTGCTTTACCAAGTAATCTTCGAAAGCGTGCTTATATTGGGTCTGCAAAGTAAGACCGATGTTCTCTGAGAACCAGATGTTAAGACCAACACCACCGTTAACAGTACCAGCACCGATTTCATCAACCCAAGTATAACCACCACCAATCTCAGCAAAAGGATCGATTGTAGTGTTTTTTAGGAAGTTGTACTTAATGGTACCATCTACAGCGTAGTGAGAAAGGTCGTCTACAGATACATCACCAATTTTCTCGATTCTGTTCAAGGAACCACGAGCACCAATAGAGAAACCATCACCGATGTACTTGGAAACTCCTACATAGGAAACGGAAGGCAAAATGTTCCAGTGGTCTGAAACGTTGAAGTACTCATCAAACAAAGTAGTACTTGAGAATGGGTTATTTTCGTCATTGGTTGGATAAGCGTCGATAGCATTCACTCCAAAGCTGATCTGCCATGGATTATTCTCGTCTTGCGCTTGTATGTTGTTAATCCCTACAAACACAAGGGCAACAACCAATAATTTGCTAAGATGTTTCATGCTCAAAATTTTTAAGTTTAAGTGTTTATCAGCTGCAAATGTAAGTTGTTAAGAACTATTAACAAAATCAATTTTTCTTTTTTTTTAACGCATTACATGGAACTTTTTATACCGTTAAACGATTTTTAAGGCTTTGCCCACCTTGATGAATGCGTTTATGGCCCGATCAAGATGATGCTTTTCATGGGCTGCCGAAAGCTGTACCCTGATCCTTGCCTTTTCTTTTGGGACCACTGGGTAGAAAAAACCAATCACATAAATACCCTCTTCTAGGAGCATATCCGCCATTTTTTGTGAAAGCTTGGCATCGTAGAGCATAACGGGCACAATGGCAGAATCTCCATCTATAATATCAAAGCCAGCGGCTTTCATGCCTTTTTTGAAATATTCCGTATTGTCTTGGAGCTTGTCCCTGAGGGATGTGTCCTTGTCCAACATATCAAAGACCTTGATGGATGCCCCTACAATGGCCGGAGCCAAAGAGTTGGAGAACAAATAAGGTCTAGAGCGTTGGCGCAGTATTTCAATGATTTCTTTTTTTCCAGTGGTGTAGCCACCCATGGCACCACCAAGGGCCTTGCCCAAGGTTCCGGTAATGATATCGATACGGTCCATGACCCCCTTTTCCTCCAGGGTGCCCCTGCCCGTTTCTCCAATGAAACCAGCCGCGTGGCACTCATCGATCATGACCATGGCATCGTACTTATCTGCCAGATCACAGATTTTGTCCAAAGGCGCCAAAAGTCCATCCATGGAGAAGACCCCATCCGTGACAATGATCTTGAACCGGGCACCATCCGCAATGCTTTGTTTTAATTGTTGCTCCAGGTCTTCCATGTCACTGTTGGCATATCGGTAGCGCTTGGCCTTGCAAAGACGCACACCATCTATGATGGAAGCATGGTTGAGGGAATCGGATATGATGGCATCCTCTGCGGTGAGCAAAGGTTCAAACACCCCTCCATTGGCATCAAATGCGGCAGCGTATAATATGGTGTCCTCTGTGCCGTAAAAATCCGCAATCTTTTGTTCCAACTCTTTATGGATGTCCTGCGTACCACAAATGAACCGTACGGACGACATTCCAAACCCGTGGGTGTCCATGGCATCCTTCGCGGCTTGGATTACATCTGAGTGGGAGGAAAGTCCCAAATAGTTGTTGGCGCAAAAATTTATGACCTCCTGCCCTGTGGAAATTTTGATGACGGCTCCTTGGGCCGAGGTGATGATGCGTTCTTTTTTAAACAGCCCCGCTTCCTTTATGGTTTGCAGCTCTTGGGCCAAGTGTTCTTTTATGTTTCCGTACATGACTGTTTGATTAAATGTATATGGGGTTAATTTTTTGATCAATATAAACAATAATGGTATGTTCAATTTTGTAGCCCATTACTTTTAGGGCATCTGCATATTGCATGATCTGTTCTTTGTGCGATGCGGAAGGTTTTCCCGTTTTGTAATCCAGTACCGTTGCCTTTCCATTGGAAACAACGATACGATCGGGTCGCAGGGACCAACCATCCACGGTCAGGATTTCCTGTTCGTTCAAAATTTCAAATGCGGTGGAAAAGTAAGTCTTTAGATCGGGATGGGTTACTACATCCATCAATTTTTGTTGAATTTCCCCTGAAGCATCTTTCTGAAAGTGCCCGGCCAGTTGAAGCTTTACAACTACTTGTGGGACATCTTTCGCAGTGTTTATTTGGCTTAGCGCATAATGGATCAGGTTGCCCATTTCAATGGCCTCCATACGCCCGTCGTCATCCCATAAACGACCCGAAGCGGTTGAAATGAGAAAGCCTTGGTCACCCTTGGGCCGTGTTACGTAGGCAATGTGGGTATCGTTTTTTGGTTCTAAAGGAGCAGCATTTTTCGGAAATGTGCCAAACGTATACTGCCCTGTTTCGTTCTTTGGAATGCCTTGATCATGAAGATACCATTGGAAAAGGTCCGCATACGAAGAAACACTTTCCAAGGAACCCAACTCCTTTCCGGTTTCCGTGAATACATAGAGTCCTTTCACGGGTCGGGTAAGGGCCACGTACAGAACGTTCATGGCATCCAAGAAGGACTTTTGTTCCTCATCCGTATATATTCGAGCCGATTCCACATTGTATTCCAGCATGTCCTTGTTCATGTTGATAAGGAATTCGTTCAATCCCAGGTCTGTTTCTGACGCGGTCGCTGGAACCCAAGACTTCTTTTTCTTCCGTTTGTCATCCAATAGGGCATTGGCAAAGGGGAAGATCACAAAAGGAAACTCCAGTCCCTTGGCCTTGTGGATGGTCATGATCCGCACGGCATTCACATTGTCCGGTGCGGCAATGGATAGGGAATCCTTTTTCTGCTCCCAGTACTGTAAAAAGGAATGAATGCTAGCCCCCATTCGTTTCTCCACCAGCAAAACCTCGTCCATTAAAAAGGTAAGGTAGGCGGTGGAATCATGGGCCAGTTCAAACTGTACTATGGCACTTTCCAGAATGGTGAACACGGATTGCCCCCGTAATCGTTCCATATCAAAACCGTAGTGCTCCAAAAGATAAATTCTGACTTGGTCCAGATACTTGGAGATGACCCCATGTTTGTCCGTTTCATCCTTCACCAAAAATAGCAATGCCATATAAGCCGCTTCTCGGTCTTGGGGGTTCTGCATAATGCGCAACAGGGCCATTAGGAAAGTAACCTTGTCGTTGTTGTTGAGCAATAGGGCATCCGAAGAGATGATGGGCACATGGTTCTGGGACAGAAAATCGGCCAATAGCATTCCGTTCTTGTTATCGCGCACCAAGATGCAGATATCCGAATAGGGATATCCCTCGGAAGTAAGGTGTTGGATGGTCTCCAAGGTCTTGGAGCAGTAGGTTTCTTCTTTATTTTCGATGCCATTTTCCAAAAAGGACAGCTGTACAAACCCGCCAGGTCTATTGTTGGTTTTTTGATGGCTGTCCTGTAGAAAGAGATTTCTGTACGCATCGTTTTGGAGGACCGGGGCCACGGTGGTGAAAAAGCGGTTGTTGAACTGGACGATTTCGTCATAACTCCGCCAGTTGGTGTCCAATGAATTAATGCTGGGTTCCACCACAAAGGGTTTTGTTGTGCCATTCAAAAGGTCCAGAAACTGTTCGGCCCGTCCGCCCCGCCAACGGTAAATGGCCTGCTTTACATCGCCCACCAAGAAAAGGGAACCACGCTGGTGTTTTTCGTCCTCACTTTCCAAGGCATTGCCAATAAGCGGTACCAGATTTTCCCATTGCATTTGGGAGGTATCCTGAAACTCATCAATAAAGTAGTGGCGGTATTTTTCGCCCATCCGTTCATAGATAAAGGGAACAGGCTGGTCCTTGATTTCCTTGGAGAGAATGGCATTGAGGGATGAAATGGGGATAATGTCCCGGTCCAACTCAATATTCCTGATTTCCTTGGCAATCTCGTTGAGCAAGGTCAAGGGAACCATGTTGCCATAAATGTTCTTGAGGTAGGCCCTGCGATAAATGTGTTGTTTGAGGGTCAAAAAAGTATTGAGAAGGGTCATGGCCAGTTCAGAAACGTCCCTTTTGTCATTGGCTTTTAGAAGTTTGCCTTCAACCAGATTGGGTTCCAAGGTTTTGCTTGTATAGATTTTTTTTGGGTCGAATTCCCCGGCCACCATTTTTTTAAAATGATTAGGCAGGGTCTGTCTGGGAAAATCCGAAGCTTCAAAACCTTGATGATCCATTTCCTGAAGCGATTTTTGGGCCATTTCAACAATTTTGGCCTCCAAAAGGGTCGCATCCGAAGCAAGCTTTTTTTGAATTTCCTTAAAATCACCAATGGACTTGGAACGCAAGGGATCTACATGTGCGGCATGGTTCTCTTGGAAGAGTAGTTTTCCAATTTCCAAGAGGTCGTAGGCAATGTTCCAGCTTTTGTCGTCATCAATTTTTTCAAGGGAAAAGGCAATGAGCACTTCGGTGAGTTCCGCATCACTGCCGGCGCGTTCCAACAATCGTCCCACGGCTTCTTCCAAGAGTAGTTCAATGTCCAGTTCCACCTCAAAATTTTGAGATAGGTGCAGGTCGCGCGCAAAGGTCTTTATGATCTTGTGGTTGAACTTGTCAATAGTGGAAATCTCAAAGAACGAATAATTGTGCAGGATTCGCTTTAACGCCCTTTGCGAGCGTTGCTGCAATTCCATTTCGCTTAATGCCAATTCTTGGCACAGTGTATGGAAAAGGGGTTGCTGTTTTTTCGGGATGGTTTTCTGACCAAAAGCGAATAGGTTGTCCAAAATTCGGGTCTTCATTTCATCCACGGCCTTATTGGTAAAGGTAATGGCTAAAATCTGTCTGAACTTGGCAGGGGAATCGTTGGCCAATAACAGTTTCAGATATTCCTTGGTCAGGGCATAGGTCTTGCCCGAACCTGCCGAAGCACTGTATATTTTAAAGCTGGTGTCTGCCAAGAAAACTTTTATTGCAAAATACGGATTATCGATCTGAACTTAACACGGATTTAAATGAATATGTTTGTTAAAACCCTTATTTTTACGAGAATTAAGTAATAACACAAAAACAAAGAATTATGGCTTTTGAACTACCAAAACTACCGTATGCATATGATGCATTGGAACCCCATATAGATGCTAGGACCATGGAGATCCACCATACCAAGCACCATAATGGCTATACCACCAAGTTGAACGATGCGATTGCAGGAACAGATTTGGAAGGGAAGGGAATTGAGGACATTTTGTCCAATTTGGACATGAACAATGGTGCCGTACGAAACAATGGTGGTGGATTTTACAACCACTCCCTTTTCTGGGAAGTAATGTCTCCCAATGGTGGCGGTGCCCCCAGTGGCGATTTGGCCGCGGCCATTGATGCAGCTTTTGGATCATTTGATGGTTTCAAGGAAAAATTTGCTGCTGCTGCGGGAACGCGCTTTGGGTCTGGATGGGCTTGGTTGTGCGTGCACAAAGGCGGAAAGCTGGAAGTGTGCTCCACCCCTAACCAAGATAATCCCATTATGCCCGGAACAGGGTGCGATGGTCAGCCCATTTTAGGGTTGGATGTATGGGAGCATGCCTATTATTTGAACTACCAAAACAGAAGACCTGATTATATCTCGGCATTCTTTAATGTGATCAATTGGGACAAAGTATCCGAAAACTACGAAGCGGCAAAATAAGACCGCATTCATATTATATATTGAAAAGCCGCGCATCTTGCGCGGTTTTTTTGTTTCATATGTAGTCAAAAGAGGTATCCGTCAACCCAAAAGGGGCATCCGTCAATTGGCCCCTGTTTTTTTCGGGGAGTTCCATTTTCTTTAAGGGATTAACCATAAAAAAGGAAATATGAAAAGGATATCTTACTTAAAAGTATTGGCGCTCACATTGGCCATAACGGTCTTCTCCTGCGGCAAGGACGATGGCCCCGACACCCCGACACCGCAATCTCCCGAGATTACCAGCTTTTCACCCACTAGTGGCCCGGTGGGTACCACGGTGGAGATCAGCGGAAAGAATTTTAGCGCCACTACCACGGACAATACCGTAAAGTTCAACGGGCAGGTAGCCTCGGTACAATTGGCCACCACTACCAAGTTGACGGTAACGGTTCCCGAAGGGGCCACTACGGGCAACATTACGGTAAAGGTGGGCGACAAAACGGCCACGAGCGCAACGGCTTTTACGGTCACGGAAGAAAATACAGGACCAGATGCGATAACGCTCGGCCAAACTGAGTTGACATTAAGTACGTTCAGTTTAACTTCACTTCAGATAACCAACCTTGGTGAATTTGACAGCCCGCAAGTTGTATGGGAAGTGGACAATTCTGATGTAATAGAGGTGGACGATGAAGGACAAGTTTTTGGATTACAAGCAGGCACGGCAACCGTTACGGTCACCATAGGTGAGCTCACTGCGCAATGTACTGTAACCGTGGAGCCCAGTGTCTTTATTGCAGGATATGATGGAGATGAAGCCATAGTTTGGATCAATGGGAATAAACTGTTTTCACATGAAGCAGTGGGAAATTGGGAATACTCAGCATCAGCTATTGCCAAATCCGTTCATGTAACAGGAAAGGATGTTTATGTGGCGGTAACAGAAGCAGATGGTGATACCGAAAAGGCGGCCGGATGGAAGAATGACGTTAATCTCTTCGTAAGTGAGAATTATTCTGCTGCCCATGCTATTGCCGAGAACAGTGATGGGGTGCATTTCTTGGGCTATGATACCTTCGGAAACTACCGTGCTGCGGGGTACTGGACTACCGAAGGTACTAGCAATTATCTTATAGATGCGGCTTCTTCTGAGGTCAGTGGAGCCTACAGCTATGGAGATAAGATATATGCAACCGGTGAGAAATGGATAGAAAATGTGGCCAACTGCCAAGTATTTGAAGTTGGGGGTACAGCTATGGATATTGGAACACCGCAATTTCCCTATGGGTCATTTGGACGAGCTATTTATGTTGATGAAACTGGAAAGCACATAGCAGGATTCGAGTATAACGAAGGAGGTAAAACAGTGGCAAAAATGTGGACCAATAATGGTAACACAGATGTAGAATTTAGTAATGGAATGACAGATGCAAGGGCTTTGGCGGTACATGGTAATGAAGAGGATTTAGTGGTCGTTGGAGGATACATAAGAAATGAGAGTAATCTTTTTGAGAGTTGGGTATGGATTCAAGGATTGGACGGATACAATGTTAAGCTTACTGAAGAGGGTATCTCGGGCGTGGTAAATGGAGTCTATGTGCATGATGACAGTATTTATGCCGTTGGTCATGAAGACCATTCCCAAGGAGAGTTTATTTATACTCCGATGTTATGGATATTGGATTTGCAAGGAAACCTAGTTGAAGAAATCCAAATGGCTAATAATAGTGGTGTCTCCTCCGAGGCATTCTCCGTGTTTGTAAAATAAGAAGGCTGCAACATAATAGGAAAAGGGCGCCGTTGGCGTCCTTTTTTTAGTTGTGGATTTTTACCAATAGAAAACGGCAGGAAAGCTCCTGCCGTTTTCGTCCCAAATCTTACCATAAACTTAACCTACTTATGCTATGGCGAGACTAAAATACTGGTATTGTGTAAAATAACAAAGGGTTTTGGAGAAATTTTTGCTTTTTCAAGAAAAAAGAAAACGTGCAGTTCGTCGATAAAATGGATAAATCCTTGGTTGTCAAACATAAAGAAGGCGGAGCACGCTCCGCCTTCTTTCCCCAAATCTTACCATGAACTTAACCTACTTATGCTATGGTCCTCCAAATGTACGCCAAGGGGTCTTTTGACCAACAAGCTTTTAGATGAAACCCACTTTAATTGGTTGAAGTGTACAACCGGGGTACCCTATTGATAAATGTCAAGAAAATAAGACTGATTTTTTATGATCTGGGATGGATGGAAAATAAAAAAGGTGGAATGACTTCCACCTTTTTTGCCCCAAATCTTACCATGAACTTAACCTACTTATGCTATGGCAACACTAAAGTAGGTTTGCAGCTTACCTATCGTATAAAAACCCGCTAATCTACTCATTTCATCGATGAAATGCATAGCTGGGCTGGGGTTTAAAACATATAGGTCAATAGGCGCGTTCGTTTTTCCCTTCGTAGAAATTGATAAAGGCCCTGTTCACTACCCTGTTCCCTCCTGGAGTGGGGTAATCACCGGTAAAATACCAATCGCCCAAATTCTTGGGGCAGGCCTCATGTAAATTGTCAACAGTTTGGTAAATAATGTCCACTTCGGCCTTTATACCCTCCGGACTGAGGATTTCGGCAATCTTTTTTGAAATCTGTTCGTTGGTGAAAGGTGCGTAGAACTCCTTCACATAGTTGACCACATCCTTGTCCTTGTTCTTGGTCTGCGTTAAGCACTTTTCATAGATTTCTTTCACCTTGTCCATAGTACCTAGGTCTTCATGTAAGGCCAAGGCAGCTTTAAAGGCCACAAAATCTTCCAGTTTGGCCATATCAATACCGTAACAATCCGGATAACGGATTTGTGGTGCAGAAGAGACCACAATTATTTTTTTGGGAGAAAGTCGGTCCAAGATTTTTAGGATACTGCGCTTTAAGGTAGTTCCCCTAACGATACTGTCGTCTATGATGACCAAGTTGTCATTTATCTTGACAGAGCCATAGGAAATGTCATAAACGTGGGCCACAAGATCATCCCGGCTACTGTCTTGGGTAATAAAGGTCCGTAGTTTGGCATCCTTGATGGCCACTTTTTCAATACGTGGGCGTACATCCAAAATTTGGTGAAGCTCTTCTCCTGTTATATTGGGCCCCAAATCGAGGATCTGTTGTTCTTTTTTCTTGTTGAGGTAGCTCTGGGCTTCCTTTACCATTCCAAAGAAAGAGGTTTCGGCTGTATTGGGAATATAGGAAAAGACCGTGTTGGAGAGATCATCATCAATGGACTTAAGGATTTGTGGAAATACGAGTTTCCCCAACATCTTTCGTTCTTGATAGATTTCCTTGTCACTTCCCCTTGAAAAATAGATGCGCTCAAAAGAGCAGGCCTTGCGTTCGGTGGGTTCCAAGATTTCCTTGAGGTCTACCGTACCTCCTTTTTTTACAATGATGGCATGTCCGGGGTCCAACTCATGCACATCATCATAGGATACATTGAAAACGGTTTGGATCACTGGACGTTCCGAGGCCACTACAACAATCTCATCGTCCTTGTAGTAGTAAGCAGGACGGATACCTGCGGGATCACGTACCACAAAGGCATCCCCATGGCCCAACAATCCGCCCATGGTATATCCGCCATCCCAGTTTTTGGATGCTTTTCGCAATATTTTGGCGACGTTCAATCGCTCTGCGATCAATGGGGAGGCTTCCCGTTTGCTATATCCTTCTTTTTTGATCTGCTTATAGAGTTTGGCCACGGCATCATCCAAAAAATGACCAATTTTTTCCATAACGGTGACCGTATCTGCCATTTCCTTGGGATGTTGCCCAAGCTCCACCAAGTTGCCAAAGAGCTCGTCAACATTGGTAAGATTAAAGTTCCCGGCCACAATAAGGTTTCGGTGCATCCAGTTGTTCTGTCTCAGGAAGGGATGTACACTCTCTATACTGTTCTTCCCAAAAGTACCATAACGTACGTGTCCCATGAGCAACTCACCAATGTAGGGAATATGACGTTTTTGAAGCGCGACATCATTTTCGTACTCGGGATGTTCGGCGAATGCGGTATTGATCCGGGAATTGATTTGCTCAAAGATGTCCTGTATGGGTTGCTGTTGCGCAGACCGTACCCGGCTCATGTAGCGCTCCCCGGCCTTCATGTCCAGCTTTATGCTTGCAAAACCGGCACCATCCTGTCCCCGGTTGTGCTGCTTCTCCATCATTAGGTACATTTTATTGACTCCGTAAAAAGCCGTACCGTACTTCTCCTTGTAATACTCAAGGGGTTTAAGCAAGCGGATCAGAGATATTCCGCATTCGTGCTTAATGGCATCACTCATAATAAAGCAAATAAAAAGCCCCGAAAAATTTTCAGGGCGGGTATTTATGTTAATTCAATATTGAACTGTGTCAATTCCTTAAACTGCATCAAACGGGCATCTATCTCTTGTTTCTCCAGTTTGGCCATCCGTTCGGTTCCAAAACGTTCAACACAAAACGAAGCCAGATTGGATCCTTGGATGATGGCGTTCTTCATGTTTTCAAAAGAGATGTTACCCGTTTGGGCCAAATATCCTGAAAATCCACCTGCAAAGGTATCTCCGGCCCCAGTGGGATCAAAGACCTCTTCCAAAGGTAGTGCGGGGGCAAAGAAAATATCTTCCTTATGGAACAACAGTGCACCGTGCTCCCCTTTTTTTATGACCACATATTTAGGTCCCATTTCCTGAATCTTGGCAGCGGCCTTAACGAGCGAATACTCTTTGGTCATTTGCCTGGCCTCTTCATCATTTATGGTGATCACATCGATTTGTGAAACGACTTCCATCAACTCATCCCAAGTATTGTCCATCCAAAAATTCATGGTATCCAGAACTATGAGTTTTGGTCGTTCTTCCATCTGATTGATTACACTCAGTTGGGTACTGGGGTGCAAATTGCCCAACATGACCACATCGGCCTCCTTGAAATTTTCGGGAACAACAGGGCTGAACGTACCCAAGGTGTTGAGTTCGGTGACCAAGGTATCCCTGGAATTGAGGTCGTTGTGGTAGCGGCCTTCCCAATAAAAAGTCTTGCCTCCTTGTACCACTTCTATGGCCGAAATATCGATATCACGATCTTTGAGCAAATCCAGATAGGCTTGGGGAAAATCGTCCCCCACAACTGAAACTATGGCAGCGTCTACGTTGAACTGTGATGCAGCCAATCCAATGAAAGGCGCGGCGCCCCCCAAAATCTTGCCGGTTTTGCCAAACGGGGTCTCAATAGCATCAAAGGCCACGCTCCCAACAATCAGTAATTTGCCCATTCAGTGAATTTTGGTGCAAATATACGGTATAGCAATTCCATTTTAAACTATGGTGGGCGCAATTTTAAAAAATGGGGGATTTGATGTTTTTTGAACCTATTTTCTACCAAAATCCGCTGGGATTTCACCCCAAGCCTTGGTTTCCCATTTTACGATGGGCGTAGCGTAGCGGTTTTTTTTGAGCCAATCCTCGGCCCGTTCAATTAGCTCAAAAAGAGTGGCGTTCTTTGGACCTTTTTTGAGTTTGGTGCCGCATTTCTTTTTTCGTACCCAACCTATGGCAATGCGGGAATCGGAATATAGGATTCGGTCACTGTTTTGTTTTTTAAGGAAGGCAAGGCCGTGCACGAGGGCTAAAAACTCACCCACATTGCTGGTTCCTTCGGCAAAGGGGCCTTGGTGGAACAGCACCCTTTTACTTTTGGTATCCACCCCGCGGTATTCCATTTTTCCGGGATTTCCACTGGAGGCCGCATCCACGGCGATGGAGTTGTAGTTGGGGTCGCCGATTTTTAAAAGCTCTTCCGGGGAAAGTTCAGATTTCCCTTTGGATGTGCCCTTGTATTCCAAATAGTTCCCGTTAAAGGCCTTTTTTGCCTCGGCAAAGGTTGGGAACGATTTGTATTGGGCGCCTTTAAAACCTTCAATTTGGGCCTTGCAATCGTCCCAAGATTCAAAAATACCCGGACGCTTTCCTTTCCAGACCACATAAAACTTCGCCTTCTTTGCCATTACAAAAGGAGTTTTTCAATCACCTTTGGAAAGTGTTCGTACTCCAATTGGTGTACTTTTTGGGCAATGGTTGCTGTGTCATCCTCCGTGGATAGAAAGGTTTTGGCCTGAAAAATAATGGCACCCTCATCGTAATGTTCGTTCACATAATGGATGGTGATGCCCGTTTCAGGTTCCAGATTGCCCTTTACGGCCTGATGTACTTTTTCACCATACATGCCCTTTCCACCATATTTGGGCAACAGGGCAGGGTGTATATTAATGATTTTATCGGGGAAGGCATCAATGATATTGGAAGGGATTTTCCATAAAAACCCGGCAAGGACGATTAAATCGACCTCCAATCCTTGAAGAAATTGAACCACGGTATCGGAAGCCGTAAAGGCGGCCCTGTTAAAGTAGAAACCGGGTGTATTCAATCTATCGCATCGCTCCAATACTTTGGCGGTATGTTTGTTGGTGAGCACGGCGGACACCTCCACATTAGGGCTTTCCTTGAAGTAATTGATTATATTTTCTGCATTTGACCCGCTGCCCGAGGCCAGTATAACTATTCGTTTCATCCAGTAAGGAATGGAAGGGATTTTCGATTAACTTTACAGGGCTAAAGTAATGTACTGAAGCTAAAGATGTTTAATTTAAGGCACATTTTATCGACAAATGGTGTATTTAATCCAAAGTTTTTTATTTTTGCCAACGATTAAATTTTTAAAACCACTATAATTATGTCAGACATTGCATCAAGAGTAAAGGCTATCATCGTTGATAAACTGGGTGTTGATGAGAATGAAGTTGTAGCAGAAGCTAGCTTTACCAACGATTTAGGAGCGGATTCCTTGGACACTGTTGAGCTTATCATGGAGTTTGAGAAAGAATTTGACATCCAAATTCCTGATGATCAAGCAGAAAACATTGCAACTGTTGGTCAAGCCATTAGCTACATAGAAGAAGCGAAGTAATTACATGATATATTACTAGAGAGTATAAATTATCCATGTGGTGTTTGATCGCATGGATAATTTTTTTATAATTTAGGTTTCAAAGGGTAAAAAATAGTTCAATGCAGTTAAAGCGAGTAGTGGTTACAGGAATGGGAGCGTTGACCCCCATTGGTAACAATTTGGGAGCTTATTGGGAAGGACTACGGACCGGTAAGAGCGGTTCTGCCCCCATAACATATTTCGATACGGAGAAGTTCAAGACCAACTTCGCCTGTGAGCTCAAAGGGTACGACCCAGGAGATTTCTTTGATAGAAAAGAAGCTCGGAAACTGGATAGGTTTGCCCAATATGCCCTTGTCTCATCCGATGAGGCCATCGCTGATTCAGGGATAGATTTGGACAATGTGGACAAATTTAGGGTCGGTGTTGTTTGGGGAGCCGGGATCGGTGGCTTGGAAACTTTCCAGAACGAAGTAATTGGCTATGCCAATGGTGATGGAACCCCAAGATTCAATCCGTTCTTTATTCCTAAGATGATTGCGGACATTGCTCCGGGAAATATCTCCATAAAGCATGGGTTCATGGGTCCCAACTATACCACGGTATCTGCATGTGCCTCTTCGGCCAATGCCATGATCGATGCGCTCAATTATATTAGATTGGGGCATTGTGATGTCATTGTTACTGGAGGAAGTGAAGCTGCGGTGACCATTGCCGGTATGGGAGGGTTTAATGCCATGCATGCCCTATCTACAAGAAACGATAGTCCTGAGACTGCGTCCAGACCATTTGATGCCACTCGTGACGGATTTGTGCTCGGTGAAGGTGCTGGTGCCCTTATTTTGGAGGAGTACGAGCATGCCAAGGCCAGAGGTGCCAAAATCTATGCGGAGGTATTGGGCGGTGGACTTTCCAGTGATGCCCACCACATGACTGCTCCACATCCAGAAGGGATTGGCGTGGTCAAGGTTATGGAGAACTGTTTGGAAAATGCCGGACTCAAACCGGAAGATGTGGACGCCATCAATACGCACGGAACCTCTACACCTTTGGGTGATGTGGCCGAGTTAAAGGCCATATCCAAAGTATTTGGAGACCATGCTCCAAAGATCAACATCAATTCCACCAAGTCCATGACCGGACACTTGTTGGGAGCTGCGGGAGCCATTGAGGCCATTGCCTCCATTTTGGCCATGGAACACAGTTTGGTCCCTCCAACCATCAACCATAGTGTGGTGGATGAACAGATTGATCCTTCACTGAACCTTACCTTGAACAAGGCTCAAGAACGTGAGGTTAAAGTGGCCATGAGCAATACCTTCGGGTTTGGAGGCCACAATGCATGTGTTTTGTTTAAAAAATTAGGGTAGTTTCAAGATGAAATTCACCTCCAAAATATTCAATTCCCATCCAGATACGGATGGGGATTTTTTTTTGGGGATCAAAAGGATACTTGGGTTTAAACCTAGGGACATTGAGATTTACAAAAGGGCGTTCTTACATCGGTCCGTGAACAAAAAGGACACGGATGGAAACCCCATGAATTATGAACGTTTGGAATTTTTGGGTGATTCCATGCTGGGGACCATCATCTCTAAGCATCTCTACAATGAGGTTCCCGAAGGTGACGAGGGTTACCTAACCAAAATGCGCTCCAAAGTAGTGAGCAGAAAGCACCTGAACGAACTGGGAAAAGATTTGGAACTTTTGCAGTTTGTGGAAAGCCGAATCCCCAAGTCCCATTTCGGGGAGAATATACACGGTAATGTTTTTGAAGCACTGGTAGGGGCCATTTACTTGGACCGTGGTTATCCCTATTGCGAAAAGTTCATTAATGAACGGGTTATAGAACCCTATGTGGACATTGATCAGTTGGAAGGAAAAGTGATCAGTTACAAGAGTTTGGTCATAGAATGGTGCCAAAAACAAAAAAAGTCGTTCCATTACAACGTCTATGAAGACACCGGGAACGATGAGTTGAAACACTTCGCCGTAAAACTGACCATTGGCGACCGAATTTTGGCGAAGGCAAGGGCCACCTCCAAAAAGAAGGCGGAAGAAAAGGCCTCCAAAAGGGCCTATTTTGCCCTTCAGAACAAAATCGAAAATCAACAAGATTAAATAAAGGTAAATTCAAACGTTTTCGTTTGGTTTCTGAACGTATTGTACCGTTTCAGCTAGGCAGTCAAAGGGATTAAGAGTATATTTACATTTCGTGTTAAAGGCATGTTGACAACGCACAAGATATCGGCAGACTTTTTTGATGACAGTTTTGGGCTTATTGCCATCCACAGCAATTTGGAGGACTATGCCTTGGCATATGGCATCAATTTTAATTGTTCGCTGTATCTGAAGAGAATGGAAAATGATCTTCATTTGGACGGAAGTTTCTTTTTTTCCGTATTTGATTGGGAGGATGAAATAAATGATGTGTATTGGACCTTGATTTCCAATACCTGTACGATTGAGGAAACTGTTCCATCCGATGGTCTGTTTGGAGGCACTTCCTCTTTTAGGACCAATCACTTGGTCAAGGAACGAAAAGAAATAGACTATTTTTTAAAGGTCGATGGCGCCGATGAAATTGCCTTGCAAGAGAAAGTCAAGGCCATCAACAAAATTTCCAAGGTGGTAACAGCATACCCATTGGAAACACACACATTAAAATCAAAAAGAAATTTAATCTTTTAAAAATGCCAACTAGAAAGAAGACGAAAATTGTAGCAACGTTGGGACCTGCAACCAGCACTAAGGAAACCCTTAAAGCAATGATAGAGGCAGGGGTGGATGTTTTCAGGATAAACTTTTCCCATGCTTCCTATGACGATGTTACGGAACGTATCAACATGATACGTGAGTTGAATGAGGAATTGGAGGTACATACATCTATACTAGCAGATTTACAAGGCCCTAAGCTCAGGGTCGGGGTCATGGGTGGTGAGGCCGTGGTTGTCCCCGGGGACGAGGTCACTTTTGCCACGGGTGAGCCTTTTGAGGGAACGGCACAACGGGTATATATGAACTACCAAAGCTTTCCACAGGATGTAAAACCGGGTGAGCGTATCCTTTTGGATGATGGAAAGTTGATTTTTGAAGTAAAATCCACCAACGGAAAGGATGAGGTAACAGCCACGGTGATACAAGGAGGACCATTGAAATCCAAAAAAGGAGTGAACCTTCCCAATACCAATATTTCATTGCCTGCCCTTACCAAAAAAGATATCAAGGACGCCATTTACGCCATTGAGCACAAAGTGGATTGGATTGCCCTGTCTTTTGTGCGCCACAGCCAAGATTTGATAGACCTTCAGGACTTGATCAGTAAGCATACCGATCATAAAATTCCAATTATTGCCAAGATAGAAAAGCCGGAGGCAGTTGAAAACATCGATAAGATTGTGGCCTATTGTGATGGACTTATGGTGGCCCGTGGCGATTTGGGTGTGGAAGTTCCGGCCCAGGAAGTTCCCTTGATCCAGAAGAAATTGGTTCTTCAGGCCAAAAAGGCCAGAATTCCCGTGATCATTGCCACACAGATGATGGAAACTATGATCACCAGCCTTACACCAACGCGTGCGGAAGTGAACGATGTGGCCAACTCTGTTATGGATGGAGCGGATGCAGTAATGTTGTCCGGAGAAACCTCGGTTGGGAATTATCCCGTTCAGGTGATTGAGAAAATGGCCAGTATTCTGACCAGTGTTGAAAACTCAGATTTGATAAAGGTTCCCCAGACCCCTCCCCATATCCGTACCAAGCGATACATCACCAAATCGGTATGTTATCATGCGGCACTGATGGCCAATGAGATTCAGGCCAAGGCCATTTCAACCTTGACCAATAGTGGGTATACCGCTTTTCAGATATCGGCATGGAGGCCTAGTGCCCATATTTTGGTGTTTACCTCCAACAAAAGAATACTCACCCAGTTGAACCTATTGTGGGGCGTTAAGGCATTTTATTATGATCGGTTTGTTTCCACGGATGAAACCATCGAGGATGTAAACCGAATTGCCTGCAAAAAAGGATTTTTGGATGTGGGGGATATGCTCATTAGTTTGGCGGCCATGCCCATTAAGGACAAGGGAATGGTGAACACCCTTCGGGTGAGCGAGATAGAAACCTGCTCGTTTTAATACAAGGATTCCCATACCCTAGTAAAAATTTATTGAAAAATCCCAGATTCCACCGAATCTGGGATTTTTGCTTTCCAGTCTGTAAGTATGCTGCAAATAAGGGGACTAAAAAGAGTATAACCTCATTTTAGTCCAACCTTACCCATGGTATACGAATTCAAGGATGCAAGATTAGGGGCCATGCTCCGACTGGTGGAAGACATTAAAACCGATTGTCCAAAACACTCTCCGATACCCAACAACATTAAATTTTTATGGAATAGGAATGAGGCTCCCCTGACCATTGTGATAGATGGAATGGCGTTGGAGCTATTGCCCAACCAAATGGTAACGGTCACCTACCTGCAACATGTTTCCTATAGCAAAACTGAGTTGCCGCTCTCCGCCATTTTTTTCAACAGGGAGTTCTATTGCGTCTTTGATCATGACAGTGAGGTTTCCTGTAATGGGATATTGTTTTTTGGCACCCAAGATCTGCCCATTGTAACCATCCAAAAAGAAGAGCTTCGCAAGTTCAATCTGTTGTACGATATGTTTGTGGAAGAATTTTCAACCCCGGACAACATCCAAGGAGAAATGCTTCAGATGCTCTTAAAGCGGTTGATCATTATGACCACCCGCTTGGCCAAGGAACAACTCATTGTAAAAACCTTGGGCAACGATCAAATAGACATTATCCGAAGGTTCAATTATCTGGTGGACCTGAATTTTAAGACCAAAAGAAAGGTGAGCGAGTATGCCGAAATGTTGTACAAATCCCCCAAAACCCTTTCCAACCTCTTTTCCATCTATAATCAAAAATCGCCCCAACAGATTATCTTGGACCGTATTGTCTTGGAGGCAAAGCGTCTCATAAACTATACGGATAAACAAAATCAGGAGATTGCCTATGATCTTGGGTTCAATGATCCTGCCCATTTTAGCCGATTCTTCAAGAAAATGACCCAAATGACCCCTTCAGAGTATAGGGAAAACCAGCTGGTCCCGGCCTAAGGGAAAAATGGGCAAGTCGTCGGGAAATTGTTCCTAACACCTACCTGCCATTTCGCAACATCTTTGCACTGTAATTTAAAACAAACCAAAGATGAAGCATACAGGAAAAACCCTTTTCAATCTTATCGAAATTTTTAGGACACCACAAAGAAGAGTGGTCCAGACTGTCATTGCCAACGATCATTGTGAGCAAAACCACCATCACGATTTCTATTGTGATACGGAAAGACCATTTGTACAAAATAGATAATCAAAATAATAATTCATTTAAAATTTTTAGATCATGAGCACATTTAATGTACCCAAAAGAGAAGAAGTAAGCGGGGCCAATCAGGCCATTTTTGACAACTTGGAAAAGGCATTGGGCTTTGTTCCCAATCTATACGCCACCTATGCACATTCCGAGAATGCATTAGGCAATTATTTAACCTTTGCCAATGGTAAGACCTCCTTGAAAGCCAAGGAAAAGGAAGTGGTAAACTTGGCTGTTAGCGAAGTGAACAACTGTCTGTATTGTCTATCGGCCCATACGGCCATTGGAAAAATGAACGGTTTTACAGAGGCCCAAATTTTGGAACTGAGAGCGGGTAAAGCTTCTTTTGATGCCAAGTTGGATGCCTTGGCAAGATTGGCCAAAAACATTACGGAGAACAAAGGGACTACCGATTCCAATGTTTTGGACAATTTCTTTGCTGCCGGATGGACCAAGGAAAACTTGATCGACACTATTTTGTTGGTGGGAGACAAGACCATTTCCAACTATATCAACAATACATTTGACGCCCCTATCGATTTTCCAGTGGCACAGCCTTTGGAAGAAGTGGAAGCTTAAAACTAGTTTTAGGAAGAAGGACCCTTTCAAATTTTTGGAAGGGTTTTTTCATTCTACATCCAAATCGGCAAAAAGGGAGGGAGCTATACTTTTGGCCATAAAAATGGGCCAGTCGTTTTTAAAAAGGTGGCTTTCGGTTATGGCACTGTCGTATAAAAGATAAAGCCCACTGGAAATCCTTTCAATTTCCGCCTTGGAGAGATTGGCGATATTGGCCCCAACCACTTCGCCCAGAAAAAGCAAAAGTTCCTTTTTCTGTTTTTGGATCACTTCAAGTATCTTTTTCTCTTTAGGGGACAACTCTCCTAAAGTCTTAAGCCCCCAACAACCACAAAAGTGGTCTTCCCGGTATAGGTCTTGTAGAAAATCGAAAATGGCCAAAAGCTGGTTTCTTCCTTTTTTTCTACGTCCTACGAACTCTTCAAGGGATTTCATGAAGCCATCATGCCTGTGGTTCAGATAAGCGATGCAAATATCTTCCTTGGATTTAAAATGACCATAAAGTGTGGCTTTGGCAATGCCGCTTTTAGCTATGATCTCATTGATTCCCGTGGAATGGTATCCATGGATATAGAATAGATTGCTCGCCGTATCAATGATTTTCTCGTGGATGGATGTCTTCATCCCATAAAAGTAGACAAAAGACCGGTCTGTCTAGTGGTTTTTTAATCATTTTTTAGCATAAAGGGGTATACTACAACCCATTTTCAGCAGTAATTTTGCGGTTTACTGGAATTACATGATTTTCGATTTAATAATAGCCATGTTTTGGAGCCTGTCTCCCTTTGGGGAATCCAAGGTGGGAATCCCGTATGGGATAGGCAAGGGAGTGAACAGCCATGTGGTTTTTGTGGCTTGTTTCCTGTCCAACCTGCTCGTGTTCCCCATGATGATGTTTTTCTTGGAGAACGTCAATAAGCATTTGGCGAAATGGAGGCCTTATAAAAAATCGGCACTCTTCGTGGCCCGAAGGGCAAAGACGGGCACAGCGGATAAAGTGCAAAAGTATGGCTTCTTTGGATTGGTACTTTTTGTCATGATTCCGTTGCCGGGTACTGGTGTCTATGCGGGGAGCATTGCCTCTTATCTACTGAAGATTGAAAAGAAAAAAGCCTTTCTGGCAAATGCCCTGGGGATATTTTTGTCATCACTGATCATTTATGGGGTCACGGTCGTTTCGGTGAGGTAGGAGTTAAAACTCGAACCTCAACTGCACGGAAACTACTTTTTTTTCTGAAACCTTCTCTTGTTTTTCGGTATTGAGGTTGGCCAATGAGATACCCAATAACCGCACTGAATTCTCTAGGGAGGATTGATACAGAAGTTCTTTGGCCGTTTCCAGAATAAGGTCTTTGCTTGCAATATAATAGGGGAGGGTCTTGCTTCTGGTCTGAAGGGTAAAATCACTGTATTTGATTTTTAGGGTCACGGTTTTTCCGGCGATTTTGGATTTTTGAAGTCTTCTTTCCAACTCTGCAGCAATGTTTTCCAACTTTTCCAGCATGAAGATTTCACTGCTTAAGTTTTCAAAAAATGTACGCTCTGCCCCGACCGATTTTGGGATTCGATGGGGCTTTACGGCACTGTGGTGTATGCCTCGGACCACATGATAGTAGTATGTGCCGCTTTTCCCGAACTTTTCATCCAAAAACTCCAGAGATCTTTGTTTTAGGTCCTTCCCAGTAAAAATACCCAAGCGGTACATTTTTTCTGCCGTAACCTTGCCCACACCATAGAATTTACGAATGTCCAGATCTTCCAAAAACTGGATGACCTCTTCGGGGTTCACCGTTTTTTGGCCATTGGGTTTGTTGTAATCACTGGCCACTTTGGCAATGAATTTATTGATGGAGATTCCGGCCGATGCCGTAAGCCCGGTTTTCTCCAAGATTTTTTGCCGGATTTCCTTGGCGATCAAGGTAGCGGAGGGATTTCCTTTTTTGTTTTCGGTCACGTCCAAGTAGGCTTCGTCCAAGGAAAGGGGTTCCACGAGGTCTGTGTATTCGAAAAAGATACTCCGAATTTGATAGGAAACCTCTTTGTAGCGATCAAACCGGGGTTTTACAAAAATCAAATCCGGACAATTTCTTTGGGCAATGGATCCTGCCATGGCACTACGTACCCCAAATTTACGCGCCTCATAGCTGGCAGCGGACACTACCCCCCGCTTTGAGCCGCCGCCTACGGCAATGGGTTTTCCCTTCAGCTCGGGATTATCGTGCTGTTCCACTGAGGCATAGAACGCATCCATGTCCACATGAATGATTTTTCTTAAGGGAAAATCAAAATCCATACTCAAATTTAGGGTATATTTAGTTTGATGGAACACTTGGAAATAGAGCGAAAGTTTTTGGTGACCTCAGATGCATACCGGCAAGAAGCCTCATCTAGCGTCCGCATAGCACAAGGTTTTTTGAGTACGGACCCCCAAAGAACGGTACGAGTACGAATTATGGGAAGCCAAGGTTTTTTGACCGTGAAAGGAGCCAGTAACGCATCCGGAACCTCCCGATTTGAATGGGAAACCGAAATCAGCCCGGCCGAGGCCACCAATCTGATCGATCTGTGCAAGGATGTGATCTTGGAAAAAGTACGTTATACGGTGCCTTTGGGCAACCATGTATTCGAGGTGGATGAATTTTTGGGGGAAAATAAGGGACTGGTGGTTGCCGAAGTGGAACTTCAGCATGAAGACGAATTTTTTGAGAGACCCAGCTGGTTGGGGGAAGAGGTCACCGGCCAGAAGGAATATTACAATTCGCAACTGAGTCAAACACCATTTGCACAATGGTAGACCGTAGAAGACAAAGAACAATTAATCTGGTAAGCCTGGTATTGGCCATACTTGCCATGTGTACCGAGTATTTGGGACATAGAATGGCCTATGTGTTCTTGAAGCCACTGACTACCATTTCAATACTATCGCTCTTACTTTTTATCCCGAGGGGATTATCCACCAAGTTTACCAAGCTTATCCTTGTGGCCTTGGTTTTTTGCCTACTGGGGGATGTACTTTTGCTTGATCCAGCCTATTTTGTCTTTGGATTGGTCGCTTTTTTACTGGCACACCTTCTATTCATTGTGGCATTTATCCAACATAAAGGATTTTGGTTCCATTGGATATCCTTTGTAGTACTTTTTGTGATTGGAGGAGTCATTTTCTTTTGGTTAAAACCAGATTTAGGAGATTTTATGATACCGGTCCTGTTCTATGTTTTAGTGATCACTTCAATGGCATGGCAAGGAATAGGCTTATATCTAAGGGACAAAGGAAAAGCATACCTATGGATAGCATTGGCGGTGCTATTTTTCATGCTTTCGGATACCATGCTGGCCATTAATAAATTCAAAGCACCTTTTGACTATGCCAGTGTTCTTATTTTGGTAACGTATTGGCTTAGTATTGCTTTGATTGCCAATGCGGCCTACAACATTGCTTTAGGGAAGAAATCTTAGTTTGAATCAATCCAGTTTTTTGTCCAGCACCAAAATAGTATTGAGCAAGACATTGGCACCATTGGCCATGTCTTTGGCTGAGGTGAACTCTTTTGGTGAATGGCTGATACCTCCCTTACTGGGCACAAAGATCATCCCGGTTGGTGCAATCCGTGCCATGTCTTGGGCATCGTGTCCTGCGCCGCTGGGCATATATTTAAAAGTAAGTCCCAAATCTTTGGCAGAGTTCTCTATTTCTTTTTGAATGCCTTGGTCGGTCAAGGCGGGATCTGCAGTAGTGTCCAAGGGATTGAATTTGATCTCCACACCGGAATCGGTTGAAATTTCCTTGGCCTTGGCCTGAATGGCCTGAAAAACGTTTTCAATGACTTGGGAAGAGAGGTCCCGGATTTCCAAACTGGCCACTACGTTTCCGGGAATAACGTTGGGAGCACCGGGTTCAGCCTTTATGCGTCCCACGGTACCCACTTGACTGCCCTCAAAACTATTGGTGACTTCATTTACGGCAACAATGAATTTGGCCGCGGCCAACAAGGCATCCTGCCTGGCATCCATAGGTGTGGTTCCCGCATGGTTGGCAAATCCGGTAAAGGTCACATCCCACCATTTCAGTCCCACAATACCTTCCACAACACCAATGTTAAGACCTTCTTTTTCCAAGATACCGCCCTGTTCAATATGAAGTTCCAAAAAGGCTGCCATACTTCCTTTTTTACGGATGGCTTCCATAATCCTTGTGGTATCTCCTCCCAATCGCATTATGCCCTCTCCCATGGAAAAACCAGTGGAATTGACCACTCCAAATGCCGCAGTGCTTAGGTTCCCGGACATGGCCCTACTTCCCATGACACCACCTTCCTCATTCGGAAAAACAATGACTTCCAAGGGATGCTTGGTCTTCACCTTATTCTCCTTAAGTACCTCCATGACCTCCAAAGCAGCCATGGAACCCACACAACCATCATAATTTCCACCATGGGGAACCCGATCTATGTGTGAGCCAAAGGAAATGGGCTTTTTTGAGGTATCAGAGCCTTGGCGTTTTCCAATGATGTTTCCTGCAACATCCACGGTAACGGTCAAGCCTAAACTTTTCATGGTTTGAATTACCCATTCCCGGGCAGCAATATCGGCATCACTGAAAGCAACTCGTTCCGTTTCCCCATTTTTCTGTAGTCCAAAGTTTGCAAGGTCAAAGATTCGATGTTCCAGGCGATCTTGATTGACCGTAAAGGACTTTTTTTGGGCATTTGTGGAGATGCCGACCAACAATACCACAAAAGACAGTACTGAGGTTAAGTGTTTAAAATGCATGGCTTTCTGTTTTTTAGAAAGGTACACATTTATATGGAGAAGTGTTTCTGGGTTGTGGTTAGAGAGAAGCTGTGGACTAATAGCTTTCGTGGGGGCAGTTTTGAAGATATTCCAACGTAAGGATCCCTCGAAGATTATTGACAATGATATGGTCCAGCAATTCTTGGGCGCTGTATTGTTCAAACAAATTGACTCTTGAATATAAGGTATCTTCCAGTCTCAATAAAAAAAGGTCGCAGACCAATTCCACATTGACATTGGGCCTGACTTGCCCCAATTTTTTGGCCTTGACCAATAACGGGTGTACCACGTTCCAAACAATATCCTTTCTAAATTCGGAATAGACCCGAGCCGCCTTTGTATAGTACTTGTTGATGCCGTAAAAGAAAGTGGGGCTTATCCCTTGCAGGTGGCCAACCCCCAACTTGTATATATACACAATGGTAAGCAAGGGCTGGTCCTCATTGGGATTCTCCTGCATATGGTCATCAATGGTGCTTCGTACTTTTTGTAAAAAGCATTGTAGACTCTCCATGACCAGCTCTTCCTTACTTTGAAAGTGTTTGTATATGGTTTTTTTTGAAATACCCAGATCATGGGCCAACTCGTCCATGGAAAAGCGTTTGCTCCCAAATTTTGAAAAATTGGAAAAAGCACACTCCAGTAATTCTTTTTTATTTTCCATGGCCTATTTTTTACTGCCAGCCTCCTCCCAAGGCCCTATATAGCTCCACTATAGCGTTCAATTGCCCGTATTGGGAATCCACATAGCTCAATTCTGAGTTCAGGGCATTTTGTCTGGCGGTAAGTACTTCCAGATAGTTGGCCAGACCATTGTTCAGCAATTCTTCCGAGTAGTCTTCTGCAACGGTATAGGCTTCCAGTTCCTTGGCACGGGCCTCTAATTTTTGGGCTTCGGCATCATAGCTGTAGAGTGCGTCCGAAACTTCTTTTCCTGCCGTCAACAAGGTTTTCTTGTAGGACAACAAGGCCTGCTCCTGCTGTGCTTTGGCGACTTCCATTTGGGTCCTTAGCCTACGGCCGTTGAAAATAGGCTGTGTTAGCGAACCTACCAATTGGGAAAACAGGGAGCTGGCATCGATCCAGTTGTCAAATTCCAAGCTTTGGAACCCTCCTGATGCGGTAAGGCTCAAGGAAGGATACATGCTACTACGGGCCACATTGGTCAATTCAAAGGCATTGATAAGGCCGAACTCGGCTTGTTTTACATCAGGGCGATTGGCCAACAACAAATAAGGTACCCCAGTTTGCAAGTCGCTTTCTATGGATTGATCATCCAAACGAGATCGTTCCACTTCATGGGGCGGCTCACCCAATAGAATACAGAAGGTGTTTTCCAGTAGTTTAATGTTGTTCTCCAAGTCAATAAGGATAATTTCCGTAGTATGGACTTGGGCTTCGGTCTGTTTTACGGCCACTTCGGTCAGTTGCCCTGCATCCTTTAGGGCCATGGTAGTTTCCAAACTTCCTTTTCGGGCAGTCAAGGTCTGTTCCGCAATGCTGTATTGCTTGTCCAACGCCATTAATTGGTAGTAGGTATTGGCTATGGCAGCTACCAAATTGGTCTTTACAGCTTGGTGTGCGGCCACACTCTGTAGATAAGAGGCACCCGCAGCTCTTTTATTGCTTCGGATCTTGCCCCAAACATCTGCTTCCCAAGAAAGGGCGCCAGAAAGTTCATATTGTTCCAAAGGCCTTGTGAAAAAGCTTCCAAATTGGCTGTTTCCCGAGTTTTTGGTCCGGGTAAAACTAGCTTTGCCGGTAAGAGTTGGGAAATATCCTGCCTTACCTTGCTTAACATAGGCTTCGGCAGCAGTAACATTTTCCAGGGCAATACGTATATCCAGATTGTTTTCCAGACCTTTTTCAATATAAGATTTCAAATGCTCGTCATTGAACAGGTCCTTCCATGAGATGGTTGCCATGGAAGTGCTGTCTGTAGGAAGGTTATCGGTCCTGTACAAACTTTCCGTTTCCATTTCTGGTCGGGAATAGTTTTTGGCGACAAAGCAGGATTGCATCAATAGCGTCGCTGAAAACAGCAGGGTGATTTTGTATATAGATTTAATTTTCATGGGTGATATGCTTTGTTCGGTCATTGAATGTTTAGGCATGGCTTGCTTCATTGAGTTGTTCCGGCTTTCCTGAAATTCGCTCTTGAAGTGCTTGGAAAATGACAAATAGCACAGGAACCACGAACACTCCAAATATGGTCCCTATGAGCATTCCCCCAACGGCACTTAATCCTATGGATTGGTTTCCAATGGCACCGATTCCTGTTGAGAGTGCCAAAGGCAACAGCCCAAATATGAAGGCAAAGGAAGTCATCAAAATAGGACGTAGCCTGGCCCGTGCCCCATCAATGGCCGCATTGAACAGGGAGAACCCTGCCTTTCTTCGTTGTAAGGCGAACTCCACGATCAAAATGGCGTTTTTGGCCAAAAGACCAATCAACATGATCAAGGCAATCTGGAAGTAGATGTTGTTTTCCAATCCACCCAAATTCACAAAGAGTATAGCCCCGGCCAAACCAATAGGCAAGGACAACAATACAGAAAGTGGTACGATGTAACTTTCATACTGGGCACTTAGTAGGAAGTACACAAAGATCAAACTCAAGATAAAGATGAGAACGGTCTGTGAACTAGCGTTACTTTCTTCTCTGGTAAGTCCAGAATAGTCATAAGTGTATGAAGTTGGCAGCACTTGGGCAGCCACTTCCTCAATGGCATTGATGGCATCCCCGGTACTGTAACCGGGATTGGGTACACCGCTTACTTTTACAGAACTCAATAGGTTGAATCGTTCTACCACTTCTGGACCGTAAATCTTCTTAAGATTTACAAACTGACTAACTGCTACGGATTCCCCAGTGCTGTTTCGAACAAAGATTTGGTTCAATGAATTTTCATTGGCCCTGTCTTGGGGTTTTGCTTGAATCATAACACGGTATTGCTTTCCGAATTTGTTGAAATCCGTTGCATAGATTCCACCGTAATATCCTTGAAGTGCATTGAACACATCGGTGGTGGAGAATCCTGCCATTTTTAGTTTTTCCACATCGATTTCCAAATCGTATTGTGGGAAACCGGGATCAAATTGTGAAATGGCATATTGAATTTCCGGTCTGGCATTCATGGCTGCCAAGAATTGATTCTTCACCTCATTTATGGCCAACCAGTTGTCCGTTCCCTTGTTCTGAAGCTGTACTTCAAAACCAGAGTTGGTACCAAAACCTTGTATGCTGGGAGGGGTAAAGTATATGATCTGCGCATCTTTAAATTGGGCCGAAGTGGCATTCAAACGTTGCATGGTGGCACTTACGGAAAGGGAATCTTCCTTTCTTTCGTTCCAATGCTTCAGTTTCATGATGGAGAAGGCATATGATCCCGCACTTACCCGGTTCAAAAGGCTGAATCCGGCCACACTCATCCGCGCTTCAACCACATCCATGGATTCATAAATGGAATCCAGTTTCATGATGGTTTCTTCGGTTTTTTCCAAAGTGGTCCCTGGAGGCATGCTCACATTGGCAAAGATGATACCCCTATCTTCATCGGGCACAAACCCAGATGGAGTGGATTGGAACAAGTAAAGTGCCAGTGCACTAAAACCTAAAAGTAGGGCCACAGTGATCCACTTACGTTTGACCAAGTTGCCTACGGCGCCGGTATATTTATTGGTAATGGCCATAAAACCAACATTGAATGCCTTGAAAAAACGGGTCATTAATCCTGATTTATGCTCTTTATCCGGATTGTGGGGTTTTAGGAAGAGCGCGGCCAATGCAGGGCTGAGGGTCAATGCATTTACAGCAGAGATTAAAATGGCCACAGCTAAGGTAATTCCAAATTGTTGGTAGAACACCCCGGATGATCCTTGGATAAAGGAAACCGGAATAAATACGGCAGACATCACCAAGGTAATCGAAATAATGGCCCCCGAAATTTCTCCCATGGCCTTTTTGGTCGCGGTCTTTGCCGAATCTGCCCCTTCTTCCAATTTGGCATGGACAGCTTCGACCACCACAATGGCATCATCCACCACAATACCAATGGCCAAGATCATAGCAAAAAGCGTCAACATGTTGATGGAATAGCCAAACAACTGCAGGAAGAAAAAGGTTCCTACAATGGCCACAGGCACGGCAATGGCTGGAATCAAAGTAGACCTAAAGTCTTGCAAGAATAGGAATACCACAATGAAAACCAAGATAAAGGCCTCGATCAAGGTCTTGACCACGTGATCAATGGAAGCATCCAAAAAGTCCTTGGTATTGAAGGGGATCACATAATCCAGTCCTTTGGGGAATTCCGATTTGCTTTCCACCAAAATTTGTTCAATTTCGTCAATAATATCCTTGGCGTTAGATCCTGATGTTTGATATACCCCGACAGCCACACCTGGATTTCCCATACCGTAGTTTTTTCGGGCATAGTTAAAAGCACCCAATTCTATCTCGGCAACGTCCTTTAAGCGAAGAAAACCACCATCATCTGTTGTTTTTAGGATGATGTTTTCGTATTCGGCCACTTCGGAAAGTCGACCTTTGTATTTCATGACATACTCAAAGATACCTTCCGAATTTTCACCGATCTTTCCTGTTGCCGCTTCCCGGTTTTGTTCTTGAAGCGCTACTTGTATGTCTGCAGGTACCAAATTGTAGGCGGCCATTTTATCTGGGGAAATCCATATCCGCATGGAATAATCCTTGGCCCCAAATACGTTTACATTACCTACCCCTTTGATCCGTTGTAAACGTGGCACCAAATTGATTTTGGCGTAGTTTTCCACAAAAGTGGCATCGTAATTATCGTTATTGGAGAAAATAGAAAAGAACAATAAGGCACTGTTTTGTGCCTTCCGCGTGGTTACCCCGGTCTGGATTACCTCTTGGGGCAATAGACTGTTGGCCCGAGCTACTCGGTTCTGTACGTTTACCGCAGCTATATCTGGGTCTACGCCAAGTTCGAAGAACACACTTATGTTGGCGGCACCATCATTACTGGCTGATGAGGTCATATAGGTCATTCCTTCCACCCCATTGATCTGTTCTTCAAGCGGAATTACCACACTTTTCAATACTGTTTCGGCATTGGCACCTGTGTAGTTTGCCGAAACTTGGACCGTGGGAGGAGCAATCTCTGGATATTGTTCAACCGGTAAAGTGGCGAGTCCCAAAATTCCCAAAATCACGATTATTATGGAAATTACTGTGGAAAGTACGGGACGTTCTATAAATTTTTGGAACATATTTTTTTTCTAAAAACGTTGGCAATATGATTATTACTTGACAGGATTTATGGTCTGTCCGTCCCTGAGCTTGGATACTCCCTCGGAAACAATGGTAGTACCCTCATCCAAACCTTCAGAAACAATAAAATCCGTATCTGTTTGCGCCACAATGTTAAGCGGCTTGGTAGAAACAGTATCGCCATCATGGAGGACGTAGACCATTTTGTTCCCCTGTAGATCAACCGTTGAAAATTGTGGGATTACCCACACATTCTGATAGGTTGAAGGAACCCGTATCTGTCCGGTACTCCCGGAACTTAGCAATTGGTCTGGATTGTCAAAGTCCGCCCTAAGGGTCACACTTCCTGTTGCACCATTGATGATGTTGTTCACCATGGCTATTTTTCCTTTTTGGGGATAGGTCTGGCCATTGATCATGACCAATTCCACCTCTGGAGCAGTGTCTGTGGTAAGGGAATTGCCATTGGAGGCCATTCGTTGTTTCATGTCCAATAGTTCTTTTTCATTCATGGAGAAATAGGCCCGTACACTGCTGATGTCCGAAACGACGGTCAGAGGCTGTGTCATGGCATTGCTTACCAGTGCACCTTCCTTATAGGGAATTTCACCAATGAACCCGTCCACGGGACTGTTGATGTTGGAATAGCCAATATTGGCCGAAATACTTTGATAGTTGCTTTTCGCTTGGGCCAATCTTGCCTTTGCCGTTTCCAATTGCACATTGCTGATAATTCCTTTTTCTACCAAGGGAACCAGCTTGTCCACTTCTACTTGGGCCACATTCACGGCAGCTTTGGCGGCATTGGCATCTTGGGTAAGGGTCTGGGTCTCCAATTTAAAGAGCAATTGGCCCTTTTTGACTTTTTGGCCCTCTTCCACATATATTTTTTGGACAAAACCGGAAACCTTTGGCCAGATTTCCACGTTTTGCTTTCCTTCCATGGAAGTAGCATAGACCTTATAAATGGTAATATCTTGTTTTTTTAGATTGCTCACCTTTAAGCTAGGTGGTGGGGGAGCGGTTCGTTGTTGGGCTTTTTCCCCACAAGAGGACAGGATCAAGGCAGTCACTAGGGTTAAGGCTATATGCGTTGTTTTCATGACTTTATTTCTGGTGTTAAGGTTTTTGAATAGTTGGATGAACATTGTTTTTTCAGTCTAGTATTTTTTCAAGCTTTTCGATGGACTCTCTTAACAGCTTTTCATTTTTGTTGACATAGTCCAAATAGATATGGGTTCTTTCTTGACCCTCCTTGAGTTTTTTTGGACTACTTTTTTTGTGGTGCTCCAGGACCAAGGTGATGATGGATTTTTCCTTCTCCACCCGTTTAAGATTCTCCTGGAGTTTGGCAAGGAAAAAAGTCTTCTGCTTGGCGATGGAGAAATAACGTCTTCTATCACCGGGCTTTGTAAAGTAGGTAATGATCCCCATGTTTAGGAGGAGGTTCAACGAGGTAGAGGTTGAACTTTTGCTGGCCCCTCTTTTTTCCAGACAGTCTTCAAAAGTAAGTCCGTCCTCATCGGTTAAAATAAGTATGGCGTAGATTCTAGCAGCTAAAGGAGGTAAATTGTACTCCCCTTCCAGATGAACGCCTAATGTTTCTATAAGTTGTTGATTTGCAGTTACCATAAAATGGATTTAACGCCGCAAAATTACAGTTGGTTCGGAAGTTACCAAACTAAACGAACTTAAACTTGTGTTAAAAAACCATCAAGAGATAAAATTTATATTTAACACAATGAAAATAAGATAGTTAAAGAGCGCTTTTGAACTGCTCCAAGAATCGTACATCGTTCTCACTCAACAACCTAATGTCCGAGATTTGATGCAATAACAAAGCAATACGGTCTATTCCCATACCAAAGGCAAATCCTGAATAAACTTCGGGATCTATACCACAATTGCGGAGCACATTGGGGTCTACCATACCACATCCCATAATCTCCAACCAGCCGGTACCCTTGGTCATCCGGTAATCGGTTTCGGTTTCAAGTCCCCAGTATACATCCACCTCTGCACTGGGTTCGGTGAATGGGAAATAGGAAGGTCTTAGTCGGATTTTGGATTTTCCGAACATCTCCGAAGTAAAATATTGCAAGGTCTGTTTTAAGTCGGCAAAGGATACATTTTTGTCCACATACAATCCTTCCACCTGATGGAAAAAACAGTGCGAACGAGCAGAAATGGCCTCATTTCGATACACCCTTCCGGGGGAAATAGTCCGGATGGGCGGTTGGTTACTTTCCATATACCTAACCTGTACGGATGAGGTATGGGTGCGCAGCAGGATATCTGGATCGGTTTGGATAAAGAAGGTGTCCTGCATGTCCCTGGCAGGATGGTACTCCGGGAGGTTCAAAGCCGTAAAGTTGTGCCAATCATCCTCTATTTCAGGGCCTTCCGAAACATTGAAACCAATTCTGGAGAAAATATCGATGATTTGGTTTTTTACTATGGAAATAGGATGTCTGGCCCCAATTTCTATGGGTTCACCGGGACGGGTCAAATCTCCGAACTTGCCAACCGTTTCCGCTTGGTTCTCAAGGGCGGCCTTAAGTTCGTTGACTTTCTCCGTTGCCGAATTTTTCAATTGATTGATGACCTGCCCAAACTCTTTCTTTTCTTCATTGGGAACATTTTTGAACTCGGCAAAGAAACTGTTCAACAAGCCCTTTTTTCCCAAATACTTGATTCGGAAATTCTCTATCTCTTCTGTTGAGGTTGAAGTGAATTTTTCTACTTCAGCCAAGTGCTCCTTTATGGTCTCAATCATTTTTACTGGCAGTATTGGCCGACAAATTTAGCAAATTGTCCTTGAATATGTAGGCAATAAGAAAATGTACTGCTACACCGCCAAAAAAATGCCATAGCCAATGCGTGCCCATTGGAAAAAAAGATTGACTCTTATCTATGCTCCTGAACAGAATGGCCACCGAAAAGATGGTGAAGGCCGTAATCACAAGAATGGCATTCTTGCCTTGGGTTTTAATGAGGTAGCCAACCAAGGGCAACAGAATGGTGGCTGCCGTGATCACATAACCCAATGAAATCCGCCATCCAGGGGGAATGGGCAGTATGCGCAACATATAAGAGGTTCCCAAGAGGAGAAAAACAAGGAGAAGCCTTTGCCACCAAGTCCTGACCACCTTAAAAATGAAATAGATGACCAAGGCAGCGCAAAGAAGCATAATGGGCATCCAATCCAATTTAAGCCAAAACTCATGACTACGCGTGGCGTGATAAATGGTGCCTCCAATATAACTTATGGCGATCACCGGAAGTACCCAGGCCAAAAAAAGATGTTCCTTGGGATGCTTGTAAACCCGTATGCCCCAATATATAATGATAAGCAAAAAGATAAGATTGCTATAGGTGTTAAAAGGTTCCACTGGCCATCTACCATCCAACGTTTCTAGGTAAATAGGTCCGGAATCGTTTGGAAATTTTAGAAAAAGCATGGGTTGGTGAAAAGTTCAAGATTATGGATTGATACTTTTGGAGCCTTTGCCCACCCAATTCATACAGGACTTAAAGGTGTCAAAAATATGCTCTGGAGGAATTAAATCTGGGATAATATCAATACGTTCCATCATGTATTTGGGTTGGTCCAGTATCCCCACCAAGAGTACCGTTACGTTCTTTCGTTTCAGATCTTGAAGGACATCTTCCATGGCATATAGGCCGGATTGGTCCATGTACTGCATGCGTCCCATTCTAATGACCACGGTAGAGGCCGTATTTGGAATTTGTGAGGCCAACTGCTGAAACTCAGTGGTTGAGCCAAAAAAGAGAGGACCCTTTATATGTTTGATAAAGATTTCTTCCTTAATATTTTCAGGCAGGTTTTTTTCATCGGACCAAGCTTCTTCCCTAAGGGGTTTTACATCAGACCTTTGGGCGGTTATATCCCCAATTTTTTTCATGAACATCAATGATGCGATTACCAAACCAATACCTACGGCATATACTAGGTTCCAAATGGAGGAAAGAACCATCACTACCAGCATAATGATTACCTCCGAACTCAATTTCAACGGTCCTAACTTAATATCCTTGGGAAGGTGGGGAATGGCTTTTAGACCTCTGTAATCCATTACACCGATACCTACAGTGACCAAGATACCGGCCAATACCGCAGCTGGTATTTGCGAGGCCACAGGGCCAAGGGCAAGCAAGACAATCAGTAAGAGCACTCCGGCAACCATACCTGAAAGTCTGGTTTTACCACCAGAATTGATATTGACCACGGTCCGGATGGTTGCTCCGGCGCCGGGAATTCCTCCAAATATGGCCGCGATGCTATTGCCAATGCCTTGCCCTACCAATTCTTTATTGGGCTTGTGCTTGGTCTGTGTCATATTATCGGCCACGACAGAGGTGAGCAAAGAATCTATGGCCCCAAGTAAAGCCAGTGTCAATGCTGTGAAGATATAAGGTGTTATATAACTCAAATTAAAATCGGTAAATATTTCCAGATTTGGAATGGGCAGTCCACTTGGGATTTGTTCAATGGGGCGATAATCCAGCCCAAAACCAAATGCAATCCCTGATACAACTACCAAGGCTACCAAAGTACTGGGAATTGCAGTGGTAATGCGTTTAAAACCATAAATAATGAAAATGGTGGCCAAGGCCAGCCCCAATTCCATCCAGTTTATGTTGCGAACAGCTCTGGGTAACACTTTAAAGGTCCCCAAAACACCTGAAGCGTCTTTGGCGGCCAAGGTACTGGCTTCCTTGAGCATATCTGCCTCCGTGATAGCTTCTGCCCGTTTTATGGTCTCTTCAAAATCTTCTAGGACCAAAATGCCCTCACCGGCCTCCTCCCTCAGGATGTTCTCCAAGATTTTTTCCTCGGATTCAGGCATATATTGATTTACAAATTGTTCATCTTCTTTGGGATAATAGCCTACGGCAGGCAGTATTTGTGTAACCAGGATAATGACCCCGATGGCAGTCATAAAACCAGAGACCACAGGATAGGGGATATATTTTATATATTTTCCCAAGCCAACCAGTCCTAATCCGATCTGCATGAAGCCTGCCAAAAGAAAAATGGTCAGGATGGACGGGAGCGCTTTGTTGATATCCCCATCGTTAACGGCCACAATACCGGCAATGACCACCATGCTCACTGCGGTCATTGGCGCTGTTGGACCGGAAATCTGGGTATTGGTCCCACCAAAGAGGGCGGCAAAAAAACTTATGAAAATGGCACCATATAGTCCGGCACTGGGACCAAGCCCGGAACTAACGCCAAAGGCAAGGGCCAAGGGAAGTGCCACAATACCCGCGGTAATTCCACCAAAAAGGTCTCCTCTTAGATGTTTGAACATATAGCGGGATTAGATTATACAGCATTAAGATAGTAATTTTGGAAAACAAAAAAGGCCGATGATCCCAAGATCATCGGCCTTTTATTAATTTGATTTAAATCTTGTTATAAAAAGGATACTTTGCCATCTGAAAGGTCATACATGGCACCAACAATGGCAATTTCACCTTTCTCTTCCATTTCTTTCAAAATAGGGCTTTGCTGTCTGATGTTGTCCAAAGTCAACTCCACATTTTTAACGGCAACGGCATCCACAAAATCCAAGTTCTTTGAGTTTCTCAAAGATTCGTCTTTTGGTTCGGAAACCGCTTCTACAGCTGGCTCAATTTTATTGATTAAGGTGGTAAGGTTCCCCAAACGCGCATGGTCACATGCACCTTTTACCGCCCCACAGCTGGTGTGCCCGAGAACAACAAGGAGTTTGGTGCCTGCCAATTTACAGGCAAATTCCATACTTCCAAGGATATCGTCATTGACGAAATTCCCGGCAATCCTTACGCTGAAAATGTCTCCTAGACCTTGGTCAAAGACCAATTCAGCAGAAACCCTGGAATCAATACAGCTAAGGATGGTGGCAAAGGGAAACTGCCCATCCTTGGTTTCGTTCACTTGTTGTAGCAAGTTTCTATTGGCCTTTAGATTTTTTTGAAAACGCTCGTTCCCTTCTTGCAAGAACTGCAAGGCTTTCTTGGGCGTCATTGTGGCCTGTGTTTCTTTAGTGTGTGCTTTCATAGTATTAGGGCTATGCCGTTTTTTTCGGTCTTAGATTAAAAAATTCAATATAACTTTTTGGGTTTTCAACAACCCCTCTCTCGGAAATAATCTTAATGTCTATTTTCCGTGTTTTTGCCTTGCTCGAGAAGTCTTCCAAAATCTCAACAATGTCATTGTCCAAGAACCGCGTCTTTCTAACATCCAATTCAAGATAAGAATTTTCAGGAAGTCGGTCCAGCTCTTTTAAAATGGCTCCTTTATTGATAAAGGTGACCTCTTCGGCCAAGGTCATTTTTATTTTGTGGACCCCATTGCTTTTATCCTCTATATGAAGGAAGTGGGAGTTTTGGTAACTCTTGATCAGAATGACCACAATTCCAACCCCCAAACCTAGTGAAATTCCAACCAATAGATCGGTAAAAACAATTCCCACCACGGTTACAATGAAGGGAACAAACTGTTTCCAACCCGAATTGTACATGGTTTTGAAAAGACTTGGCTTGGCCAATTTATACCCTACAACAAAGAGGATTGCCGCCAAGACGGACAGAGGTATCATGTTGAGAAGTTTGGGAATCAGGATTACCGAGGCCAACAATAAAAATCCATGGATAATGGCCGAGGCCTTTGTTCTACCGCCAGATTGAATATTGGCCGAACTACGGACAATTACCTGGGTCACGGGAAGTCCACCGACCAAACCGGAAAGGCTGTTCCCCACCCCTTGGGCAAGTAATTCCCTATTGGTAGGGGTAACGCGTTTGTGTGGATCTAGCTTATCCGTTGCTTCAACACAAAGCAAAGTTTCCAGACTGGCCACCAATGCAATGGTAAAGGCTGTGATCCAAATTTCGGGATTGGTTATGGCCGAAAAATTGGGAAAACTGAACAATCCGGCAAAGGATTCCAGACCATCCGGAATGGGAACACTTACCAAGTGCTCGGCAGAAATGCCCCATTTGGCATCACCTGAGGTGAATGAAAAATATAGGATTCCCAAAACCACGGCCACTAGAGGTCCTTGGACCAATTGGAAAACTTTGGATTTTTTACTCAAGACCCTGTCCCAAAGAATAAGGATGGCCAAAGCCACTATTGCGATCAAGGTAGCGCCAGGGCTAATAAAGTTAATGGCATTTATAATTTCACTGAATGTGTTTTCCCCATCCACTTGAAAGAAGGCCCAATCCCCTTCTGGATCGGCATCGTATCCAAAAAAGTGTGGAATCTGTTTTAGAATGATGATGATTCCGATTCCCGTTAGCATTCCCTTGATTACCGATGAAGGAAAATAATAGGCGATCACCCCTGCTTTTAGCATTCCAAATACCATTTGGATGATACCTCCCAAAACTACGGCCACCAAGAAATTTTCGTAACCTCCCAAGGTGCCTATGGCGGTCAATACAATGGCAGCAAGACCTGCTGCAGGACCACTCACGCCAATTTGTGAACCACTGAGCGCGCCAACAACAATACCCCCAATAATTCCAGCGATAAGGCCTGAAAAAAGAGGGGCGCCACTGGCCAGTGCAATTCCCAAACAAAGGGGGAGTGCCACAAAAAAGACCACAATACTGGCTGGCAAGTCATTTTTAATATACTTGAACATAATAATAAAGAATAAGATTGCCTTCAGGATCTAAGGCTTGCTGAAGACAGTTAGAAATTGATTTTTGATGTGTTTTCCGGAGAATTAAATCAATCTTCTGGGAGGGGGGTCAAGAATTTCAACGGTATAATCCAAAACAGGGAATATATACCCTAAAGAATTAAAGTCTTGTTCTTGATTAAAGGAAGTGTCCACAGGAAAAAAATTCCGAAGCAAAAAATACTTGCTCTCAAAACTTTTACTACCCGTGGTTTCGTTGCTGTTGTTTTCCTCCTCGGAGGAACCAAGAATTATAGCGGTACAGTACTCCTTACCCAATAAAGGGACAAGGGGCGAGGTCATAAGGATTGTGACCAACATCACCGAGACAAAAGGAAAAGCCAACAGTCTTAGCACTATACTCTTTTTTTGCAAAAATATAAGGATACGGACTTTTTTTTGTTAAATAATGTTTAAAAGTCTTTCAACAGCTTAATGCTGTCTCCTAACAACCATCCTGTCTGTCCATCTGAAATCCGTATTTTCTTCCAATCGTCCAATTGGTCCAGAACATTCACTTTGGTGCCTTCGTGCAGGGTAAAGACCATTTCACTGTTGTTATTGGGTTCAGAGGACACCTTAACCTCTTTACTAAAGACAATGGCGGGGTTGTCCCTTTTGAATTCCTGCCGTTGCAGATAAGCCATAAGAACCGACAGGACGCCTAGTGCCAATGCAAAGATGCCCACAATAAAAGCCAGTCGTTTTTGATTGGCAAAGCGAAGAAAAAAATAGGCCAAATAACCCAGAACAAAAAGGATTATGAAAGCAATGGCCAAATAGGCCCATTGATCAAAGGAAAATAGACTTACCACACTTTCATAGAATTGGGCTATTTCTGTTTTGGGCATATTTTCTATGGCATCCAACCTCATGTTTTGGGCATAGCCCAGATTGTTCAGGATTTCATCATCATTGGGATCTAATAATAGAGCCTTTTCATAGTAATAGATACTCGGCCCGATGGCATTCAACTTATAGTAGCAATTGCCCATATTAAAGTAGAGTTGGGCGGAATGCTCCCCATTCTTTAGGATTTGATCATAATTTTCAATGGCCTTGGAATATTCCCCTTTGTTGTACAGTTCGGTGGCTTCTTCAAAAAGGGTCTTGTTTTGGGAAAACCCAAAGGAAAAAGAAAGGAAACAGAGGTAAAGCACTAATTTTTTCATACTCATAACTGCTTGTCCAAATTAGAGATTACCGCACTGGCCTTTTCATAATCATTCTGCATCTGCACATCTGAAAAGGGACTGTAACGGGCCATTTCGCAACTTTTCAACAAATCAATAAAGCCATCTACATCTACAGGGTCCACTTTTTTGTCCAATAGGATGGAGGTTATCTTTTCCTTGCTGAACTCGGAGGTCTCAATTTTGAGTTTGGCCTTTAGGTAGTTATGTAATCCTTTTTCCAAAGCCACATAGAAGGCTTCTTTGTTGCCCAGCTCCTTTTTGGCTGTGGAGAGGTATTTTCTGGCCAATTTATTGGCCTTCTTGATTTTGTTTCCTACCACATCCTGTGCAATGGCCTCCCTCTTCTTAAAAGAAAAGATGGCGATCGGAATCAACAACAGCGGACCGAACAGCAAAAGGTAAAACGTGTTGGAACCAAAAAAATAGTTCACACCAATAGGGCTGAGGTTGGGATTGATCTTTATAAAATGGAACTGTTTTCCCGTTGGGACCACCAATTGCTTGTTGGGGTTCGTTCCTATGGCATCGTTTGCCAAAGCACTGGTCGGTCCTTCCAAGACCTCAATATTGATTTCCTCCGAATTAAGGGTGACATATTTTGCCGTACTTGGGTTGAAATAGCTGAACGAAATGCTGGGGATGGGATATTTTCCCCGAAATGAGGGAACAATGGTGTAATTATTGGAAACCTTCCCTTCCATTCCGGAACTATAGGTCTGTATATTTTCTTCATGCTCGGGGTCATAGACTTCGAGGGCGCTTGGCAGCTCAGGTTCAGGAAGTTGAAAGAGCTTTAGGTTGCCCTTGCCCGAAACTTCTACGATGGCCTGTAGCGACTCGGAGGCGTTCAATTGTTTTTTGGTTGCGGTCACTGAAAACTCAAAATCTCCCACGGCACCACCAAAATTGGCAGGTTTTCCTGCCTCGGGCAAAGATTTTACATTTATGGTCCTTTTTCCGGCCGAAACCGTTTTACTGGTCTGGGTGTAGATACGTCCGCCAAAGAAATCCCTTCGGTTGGTGGGTACGTCCACAAAGATTTCCAAGGACAGCGGTTCTATTTCCAACCTTCCCGTTTTTTGGGGATACAGTACTACTCTTTTCAACACCACATAGCGATAGGGCTTGCCTTCATAAGTGCCATTTTGGGCCGTGTGTCGGGTCACAGGGATATCCTGACTCCAAAAATTGTTGTACGTGGGATTGTCCAAAGGGCGGTAGTTGGTAACACTGATATCTGGACTTACGTAAAGCTTGTAGATCACGGTCACCGCCTCATTGAGATAAGGATTTCCTTTGGAAACCTCTGCCACCAAGTGTAGACTCTCGTCCGCCACGTCATCCACGGTTTTTTGGTCACTGGGCTTATCCACGGCAGCGGTCACCTCCACAGTTTTGGGAAGGGTTTTGTAGGTTTCTCCACCAATGTCAATAGTGGCCTGCTTGATGGTGAAGTTTCCCCTTGCCGTTGGGACCAAAATATAGGAGTAGGTTTTTGAAAAGCTTCGTTTTCCGTTGACCCAGGATGAACTGATGGATTGCGATGGCCCCATGACAACCTTGAAACCTTCAAAGGGAGGGGGGCTGAAATTATCCCCGTCCTTGTTCATGCTGAACTCTACCCTAAGACGTTCGTTGATGCCCAACTTTTCCTTACTGAGGTTCATCTGAAAAGTAACCTCCTCATCTTGGGCATAGGAAGATATCCCCACAAAAAGGGAGATGATGGTAAAAAGTAAAATTTTGCCCCTCAACCTATACATTACCAGTCTTTTTCGTTTTTGATTTTCTTGCCCCTCACTTTCCTTTCCTCCATTTTCTCCTGCACCTTTTTCTCCTCGTTCTGCATGGCCTCTAAAAGGTTTTGAATCTGTTGTTCGGATAGCTGATTGGGTCGTGGTTGTTGTTTTTGATCCTCAGGTTGGTCTCCTTGATTGGGTTTTTTCTCCTGCTCCTTTTTCTTGTCGCCGTCCCCCTCTTGATTTTCCTCAGGCTTGTCATTGCCATTATCTCCTTGATCGCCCTCGTCCTTGTTCTCGTCTTCGTTTTGCTTTCCTTCGTCCTGCTTGTCGTTGTCCCCCTCGTTGTTCTGGTCTTGGTTCTGATCCTGATTTTGGTCTTGCTGATCTTGCTTGTCCTGATTATCTTGGTTCTGGTCGTTTTGTTGCTCGTCTTGCTGTTTCTCCAACATTTTTTTGGCCAAGGCCAAATTGTAACGGGTCTCATCGTCATTGGGATTGCTCCGCAGGGCTTCCTTGTAGGCTCCAACGGCCTTTTCGTATTCCTTGTTCTTCATGAACACATTGCCCATGTTGTGAAAGGCCTTATGCTTCCCAGACTTGTCTTCCGCAGTTTCGCCTGCTTGCTTATACCGACCAAAGGCTTCTCCAAAACTTTCCCGATTGTAATAGGCATTTCCCAAATTGAAGGGAGCGGCCACATTCTTTTCACTCTTGGAAATGGCCCTGCGGTAATTGGCTTCCGCAGTAACAAAATCATTGGAAGAAAGCTCTTCATTGGCCTCATAAGTGAGGTTGGTTGAGCTCTTGAGGGCCTTTTCGGCCACTTTTTCCGCTTCTCTTATTCCGTCCTGTGCCAAGGCAATGCCAGTACAAAGCAGCAGGGTAAACGTCCATCTTATCTTATTCATCATCGTGCTCATTGAAAAGATTTAGTTTTTTTAACCATTGTGTTTTTCTATCCAGAATGAAGATGTCCAAAAATAGACATAAAAAGGCCGCCCCAAGGAACCATTGGAACTGGTCCTGGTATTCGGCAAACTGTGTGGCCTCAAATTCTGTTTTATCCATCTGGTTCAAGAGTTCCTTGATGTAGTCGACTGCCTGTTCCGTGTTGGAGCCATCAATATATTCCCCATTGCCGCGATCCGCCACTTCCGCTAGGACAGCTTCATTAAGTTTGGTAATGACCACTTCACCTTGATTGTCCTTTTTTAGGCTTTCCACCACACCATTTCTTTTGATGGGAATGGGTGCGCCTTTGGGTTTTCCCACCCCAATGGTGAATACACGGATGCCATTTTGAACGGCACTTTCCACTGCGTTGATGGTATTTCCTTCCGAATGGTCTTCCCCATCGGAAACAATAAAGAGTACCCGGTTGGTCTGCTCCGAATCATCATAATAGGTGGTGGCCAAGTCGATGGCGGCATCGATGGCGGTTCCTTGGGAGGACAGCATATCGGTGTTCATGCTCTGCAAGAACATTTTGGCCGCCCCGTAATCCGTGGTAATGGGCAACTGGGGGTAGGCTTGCCCTGCATAGGCAATGATACCGATACGGTCACTTGCCAATTGGTTGATAATCTCCGAGACCAAGCGCTTTGCCTTTTCCAACCGGTTGGGGGCAATGTCCTCGGCCAGCATACTTTTGGAAACATCTACTGCGAAAACAATATCCACACCCTCCCTTTTCACGGTTTCCAACTTTGTTCCGATTTTAGGATTTACCAATCCCAAAACCAAAAGGGACAAACCTGCCAAAAGGAAAACCAATTTCACCGCAGATTTAAAACTCGATTTATTGGGGGCCAGTCGCCTCAGCAATTTGTTGTCCGCAAAATTACGCTGGGTCCGTTTTTTCCAAATTTGAAGAAAAAAGAACGCCAGGACCATTACGGGAATAATGCCCAAGAGATAGAAATATGTTTTTTCATCAAACTGAACCATATGCTAGATAAAGCTTTTAAATATGGAATTGCGCAAGGCCCATTCCAATAAGAGCAATACTCCTGCCAAAAAAATCAATGGCCGGAATTTTTCCTCGTACTTGTAATATTTGAACTCCTCTATTTCGGTTTTTTCCAACTTATTGATCTCATCATAGATTTCTTCCAACTTCTCGTTGTCCGTGGCCCTAAAATATTGTCCACCGGTCACTTGGGCGATTTCCTTCAGCAACTCCTCATCAATCTCCACTTGGCGCATCCCATAGCGGAAAGTGCCATCGGGGTTGTAGGCCACGGGTGAAAGGGCATTTCCATTGGTTCCCAGTCCAATGGTGTAGGTCTTGATGCCAAATTCAACGGCCAGATCTGCCGCGGTTTGGGGTTCAATGAAACCGGAATTGTTCACCCCATCGGTCAGTAGGATGATGACCTTACTGATGGCCTTGCTCTCCTTCAATCGATTTACGGAGGTGGCCAATCCCATGCCAATGGCCGTTCCATCTTCCAATTCACCATAGGTGATTTCCCTTAAGGCATTCAACACAATGGCCTTGTCACTGGTAATGGGTGTTTTGGTATAACTTTCCCCTGCATAGCCTACCAAGCCAATGCGATCGTTGGGACGTTGTTTTATGAAATCCGCGGCCACCTCTTTCAAGGCCGAAAGCCTGTTGGGTTTCAAGTCCCGGGCCAACATACTGGAAGAAACGTCTATGGCCATGACAATGTCTATACCCTTGGTGGTCTTGGTACGGGTGGAAATATCCTCGGTTTGTGGACGGGCCAAGGCGGTTATAATGGCAGCCAAGGCCAAAAGCCGCATTACAAATAGAATAGGTCTCAATTTAGAAGTCCAACTGCTTATGGAAAACCCTTTAATGCTTGAAATCCTCAAGGCTGCAGTTTGATTCCTATGCTTGAAAAAATACCATAGTAAAGCCAGTGGCAGCAATAAAAGCAACCAGAAAAACTGAGGATTTGCAAATTCTATATTCTCAAACATTTATGCTTGTGTTTTTACGTCCAACGTGTTCAATATTCGGTCTACGATCTGCTCAGCATAGGCATCCCCATCTTCCCATGTGATGACCACCTGCTGCATAAAGCCTTTTCCGCCAAAGGAAAGGATAGTGTACTTGGCCTTTTTGGATTGATTTTCACTTGGTCCCATAATGGTTCCTGTGCCAAAGGTCTTTAGGCCTTGTACGCCAGATTTTGTGGTGAACTCTTCTTGTTTGGTGATGATATTTTTAAGTCCAAGCCCTTCAAATGTGGCCAAGGTGGCACCCACGGCCGCTGAAAAGTCGGGGTCTTTCTCTTCTTTATAGATGGCGGAACTGGCAGATACGGAGAAGATACCAACATAACTTCCGTAGGAAAACGATTGAAGTTCCTTGACCAATTCTTCGGTCTCTGGGGGCAGTTTTACCTCTTGGCGTACCAGCACATCCGGTGTTTCCAGTTCAACAGGGGGAAATCCGTACGAACTGGACACCCATTCCCCTTCCAAAAGATCTTTGGTGGGATAGCCAAAAACCGTATCCCTCACTTGTTTAAAGCCGTAGTAGGCAATGGAGGCCCCTGTTCCCAAAAAGACCAGTCCGGCAAAAATGGCCGCGGCCCAATAGATGCGTTTGCGTTGTTTTTTCTTGGCAAGCTCTTCCAAGTATTCTTCATTGAGCAACAACTCTTCCTCAGTGGGTTCGGGAAGGGCATCATGGGTCTTGACCACAATTTGCTCTACTATTTTCCGGTCTTGTTCCGCGGTTGCGGGTTTGGATTTGGCAAATTTCACTAAATCCGCAGTCTGCAATATGTTTTGGAACTGACGCAGCGTCTCATCGTCCAATTTGAGTTCCCCAGCATCTTTCAACATTTCCAGTTTGGTCATCAACTGTGCGGTGGTACTTTCCATGGCGGACACATGTACTTCGTCCTCCAAATACAATCGAACGATATCCGTCAGTTCAGAATAGTATTTCTTGTATTCATCCTGGATGAGGTATCGGGAATTTTCCAAGTTTTTCAGTTCTAGTAGGGCACGATCATAGGGGGGCAACAAGGCTACTTTTTCCTCTTCGGTGAGGGGTTTCTTCCTAAGGAAGAACCAGTATACCAATCCACCAACAATAAGCAGTCCCAAAAGAACCCAAAGCAAGGTTTTCCAGAGCTCGGCATTGCTGCGCTCTACCTGCATCAAGGGTTTGATGTCGTACATTTTCTGTTTGGTGGTATCCACGGCCACATCGGCCACTTTTATATTAAAAGAGTCCGTGAAAAAAGGTTGCTCATTGATGGCGATACGTTGCGGGGGAATGGTATAGGCCCCACTATCAAACTGGGTAAGGGCATATATGCGTTGGAGGATAACCCTATTGTTGTTTTTGATGGTATCCCCAATGATGGCCTCCACGGTTTCCAAAGGAGAAAAAGTCTGTCCTTCTGGAAAGTGGACCACATTGGTGGAATCGGTTTCCACGGTTATGGTGTATTTTATTTGCTCCCCAATTTTTATGGAAAGGGTATCCACATCAGTGGAGATTTTGGAATCGGTTTGTGACCATCCCGTAAAGGGCAATACAAAAAGGCATAGCAGTGTCATCAACACAAACGGTGTCGGGACATTTTGAATTTTCAATTTTGAATTTTCAACTTGCATTATCCTCTTCGTTTAAAATAACCCAACAATTTTCGCACATAGCTTTCATCCACCCTACAATGGATGACGCCACAACCACTTTTGGTAAAGGAATCCATGAAATAGGAGACTTTGTCTTTATGGAACTGGCCATAGGCATTACGTACTTTTTTGGATTGGGTGTTCACCAACTGCATGGTCCCGGTCTCCGCATCCATCATTTGGACCATCCCCAGATTGGGAATGGTTTCTTCCCGTTCATCAAAGACACGGATGCCGGTAACATCGTGTTTGTTCCCCACTATGCGAAGGGTATTGTTATAATCATCGGCAATAAAGTCCGACAGTACAAAAACAATGGCCTTTTTCTTCATCACGTTGGTGAGGAATTTCAAGGCTTCCGCAATATTGGTCTCGCTACTTTTTGGAGTGAATTCCAACAACTCACGTATAATGCGCAACACGTGGCTTTTTCCCTTTTTGGGCGGGATAAAGAGTTCTACCTCATCGGAGAACAAAATCACTCCTACCTTATCGTTGTTCTGCAGGGCCGAGAAAGCCAAAGTTGCAGAAATTTCGGTAATGATCTCTTTCTTGAACTGGTTGGCCGTTCCAAAAAGTTCCGATCCACTCACATCCACCATCAACATCATGGTGAGTTCGCGTTCTTCCTCAAAAACTTTTACATAGGGCTCATTGTAACGGGCGGTCACGTTCCAATCAATGGATCTTACATCATCCCCAAATTGGTACTGGCGCACCTCACTGAAGGTCATACCCCTACCTTTAAAGGTAGAATGGTACTCCCCACCAAAAATATGGTCGGAAAGACGCCGGGTCTTTATCTCAATTTTACGTACCTTCTTAAGTAATTCCTTTGTATCCATTGGGTTCAAGAAATAGGTTTTCGGGTTGGTTAAAAGTAGGGCTACTTTGACCGAGAAACATTGAACCGTTACGGTACTTCTACCTCGTTTACAATTTTGTTTATGATTTCTTCCGAGGTAATGTTTTCTGCCTCTGCTTCATAGGTGATGCCAATACGGTGACGAAGCACGTCATGTACAACGGCCCTTACATCTTCTGGGACCACGTAACCGCGTCTTTTGATAAAGGCATAGCACTTGGAAGCGTTGGCCAAGTTGATACTTCCCCTTGGGGAAGCACCAAAACTTATCAGGGGTTTTAGGCTTTCAAGGTTATATTTTTCAGGATATCGGGTGGCAAACACCAGATCCAGAATGTATTTTTCAATTTTTTCATCCATATAAACCTCCCGTACTGCCTGTTGGGCACTAAGAATCTGCTTAATGCTTACCACGGGCTTTACTTCCTCATAGGAACCCTTGAGGTTTTGGCGGATGATTAGTTGTTCTTCGTTGAGCTTGGGGTAGTCTATTACCGTTTTCAACATAAAACGGTCCACCTGCGCTTCGGGAAGCGGATAGGTACCTTCTTGTTCCACGGGGTTTTGGGTGGCCATAACCAAAAAGGGAGCGTCCAGTTTAAAGGTTTCATCCCCAATGGTCACCTGTTTTTCCTGCATGGCCTCCAGCAAAGCGGATTGTACTTTGGCCGGCGCCCTGTTGATCTCATCCGCAAGGACGAAGTTGGCAAAGATGGGTCCTTTTTTAATGGAGAAATCGTTTTCCTTGATATTGTAAATGAGCGTCCCGATGACATCTGCGGGCAAAAGGTCGGGAGTAAATTGGATACGGCTAAAACTACCTTTGACAGCCTTGGACAAGGTGTTGATAGCCAATGTCTTGGCAAGCCCGGGAACCCCCTCCAAAAGAATGTGGCCCTGACCCAAAAGACCAATGAGCAACCGCTCCACCATGTGTTTTTGGCCTACAATGGCCTTGTTCATTTCACCGGTAAGCAGGTCAATAAAAGCACTTTCTTGGGCAATTTTCTCATTCACAGCACTAATATCTATAGTAGTGTTTTCTTCCATATAAACCTTTATTGTTAGATGTTTAAGTCAGTGTGTATGCTAAGAGGTGCAAAATGAAAATTTATTTAAAATTGACCTGTTAATTAATGGTTAAAAAAAACGGTAAACCCCTAGTTTTATGAAGGATTTAAGGGTTTAATTTTATACTTTCATCCCATATGAAAGAGAGAGATACGTATTCCAGGATCATTGCTGGAACCATGACATGGGGAAGTTGGGGCAAAAAACTTTCCAAAAGCGAAATGATTGATTTGATGCAGCATTGCATTGAATTGGGACTTACCACCTTTGACCATGCCGATATTTATGGGAGCTATTCCACCGAGGCCGATTTTGGCCAGGCCTATGCCGAAAGTGGAGTGAAACGGGAGGATATCCAACTGATTTCCAAGTGTGGTATACAGATAACCCGTGGTAGGGAGAATCGCATTAACCATTATGAATACAGTAAGGATTACATCATTTGGTCTGCCGAGCAATCCCTTAAAAAGTTGAATACGGAATATCTGGATTTGCTCTTGTTGCATCGCCCCAGTCCGTTGATGGAACCCCATGAAATAGCGGAAGCCATTGATTCTTTATTGCAAAGTGGCAAGATCAAACAGTTTGGGGTGTCAAACTTTACTCCATCTCAAGTAGCCATGTTGGAAAAGACCATCCCTGTTTCCGGGAACCAAGTGGAGTTTTCACTGACGTGTGATTCTCCCATGTACGATGGGACATTTGATGAATGCATAGCCAATGATCGGATGGCCATGGCTTGGAGCCCTTTGGGAAGTTTGTTCCGGGAAGAAACGGAACAGACCCAACGAATCAAAAAGACCATGGTGCCCTTGATGGAAAAATATGGAGCGGATGAAAGTCAATTGCTTTTGGCGTGGCTCCTCAAGCATCCGGCTGTTGTATACCCCGTCATAGGTACTACGAACAAAGAGAGAATAACCTTGGCCAAAAAGGCCCTAAACATAGATTTGGAACTACAGGATTGGTTTGTTCTTTTGGAAGCAAGCCAAGGCCATGGTGTTCCGTAAACCAAAATACAGAATGATGAAAACGGCATTGATCACTGGAGCTACCAGTGGTATTGGAAAGGCAACGGCGGAGATTTTTGCAAAGCAAGGATTTAATTTAGTCTTGTGCGGGCGTAGACAAGATCGCTTGGATGAACTTAAGGAAAAGCTTGGGCAAAATGTTGAAATCCATACGTTGAACTTTGATGTGAGGGACAGGGAGGCTGTTTTTGCAGCTGTTGAAAGTTTACCCAAAGCTTTCGCCCAAATTGATATCTTGGTCAATAATGCCGGAAATGCACACGGGTTGGACCCTATAGACAAGGGAAGTATTGATGATTGGGAAGCCATGTTGGACATCAATGTAAAAGGCTTGTTATACATGTCCAAGGCCATATTGCCCCAAATGGTGGAACGCAAGGCCGGACATATCATCAATATTGGATCAACGGCAGGCAAGGAAGTGTATCCCAACGGGAATGTGTATTGCGCCAGCAAGCATGCCGTGGATGCCATTAACCAAGGGATGCGGATAGATCTCAATGCCTACGGTATTCGGGTTGGTGCAGTCAATCCTGGTTTGGTCCAGACAGAATTCAGCGATGTGCGGTTTAAGGGAGATGCCGATAAGGCCTCTAAAGTCTATCAAGGTTTTCAACCCTTAAAGCCACAAGATATTGCGGATATTATTCTTTTTGTAGTCACCCGGCCCTATCACGTGAACATTGCAGATTTGGTGGTGATGCCTACGGCCCAAGCGAGCAGCACCATCGTGAAAAAGGAGCTATGATCAATAAACGCCTACTGGTAAAGAATCTTTTAGCGCACAACGACGAAAACAGTTTTTACGACAAGAAGCGTTTTATATCCATAGGCGAAAAAGAAGGGAAGGCCAAATTTTTAAAGCATGTTTGTGCTTTGGCCAACAGTAACCCCAAGAACAATTCCTTTATTGTGGTTGGAGTGGAGGATGCCGACAATGAGATTGTGGGGGTCGATTTTTTCGATGACAGCAAGATTCAGAACTTGGTGAATGCCTATTTGGACAATCCACCCATCATTTCTTACGAGAACATTCCGTTTCCCCATTTACCCGAAGGTAAGGTGGTGGGGTTGGTCACCATCCGATCTAATGGGAAGGTCTGTGCCCTTCGAAAGAATATTTGGAAGTATTATGGTGGAGCCGTTTTCTTTAGGGAAGGGAGCATTAGTTTGCCCAAGGCTTTTGATATTGAGTTGAAGGACATCAATTCCGAGGTCGTGGCCACCATAGAACAGCACGCTCGTAACAATATTGAATTGACCTTGGATGCTGTCATCAACTTCATGAACACCAGACATCCTGATCTGACGAGCAATTACAAAGTCTTTAAGGAACAGTTTGTGGTCTGTTGGGCAGGAAACAAGAAAAAAGTCAAGAACAAGACATACTATTCCCGAGTGGATATAGAATTGATCAATGAGCAGGTAAAACTGTTCTATTCCGCTTTGGATGAGATTACCATTGCGTATGATGATGATTCGTTCAGCACCTTGGAGTTTGTACAGTTGGGATTGGGTGTGCAGCAGAAGTACTATCCCTTGGAAGAAGTGGTCATCACATTTTCCGATAATGGAAAATACACCATCAATAGCAAATTGATTTTTGAGCCCCCTCAATACGACAAAAAAACTTTGTACCATGTGTACAATTCCAACAACGCGCTCCTACAAAAACTGGAAAAGAAAATAGCGCTGACCAATGCCGAACAAATTGACCTGACCCATTTGCCGGCCACGTATCTTATTTGCTACTTGAACGGTTTTGAAGAGGCCAAAGAACAAATGGATCAGGCACGGCCTTTGTTGAAGGAGTATGATCAGAGTGTGTATCTATCCCTGAAAGAATCCCAACGGATTCTCAGAAAGGTGCGATACAATTAATTTTTTTTCAACCAGATGATTTGGTAGGGCATTACCTCCAGTAGGCCGCTATTGACTTTAATTTTTGAATCGGACACTAAATCTTTGGGGTCTCCTTGGGCAAAATACCCCAACTTTTTTACCCAAGAGGTCTCCATAACCTGTGGGCTTTCATCAAAATTGCAGATCACCAGTAGTCCTTCTTTTTTGTTGGTCCTTTCAAAAACAAGGATGTGCTCGTTTCCGGTATGGTAGAGGGCCACATCATTTTGGTCTGCAAAAACCACATTTTCCTTTCGGATGGCAATCAATCGTTGAAGCTCATGGAATACTTTGGAAGAGGGTAGTTGAATATTTTCCAGTTTTGAAATGGTTTCCCAATCCTGTAGAGGACGGTTTAACCAGCGACTATCGTCTTTTTTGGAAGGGTCATTTTGGAAGCTGTAATCGTTCAAGGTGGCAATCTCATCCCCGGCGTAGATAAGTGGAATTCCGCCAAATGCCAAGATAATGCCATGCATCATGATGATTTTGGATATGGACCGATCGATCAGGGAATCGTTTTTTTGGGAAAGACCTTTTTCCAGGCCCAGGAGTGATGCAGCACTTCCAGTGATCCTACCATCCCCGGTCTTTGGGTTGTACATAAAGAGACGCCCCGTTGCAGGGGACCAATCCAACCGTTGGCAATAGTAATCCAGTAAAAATTTTCGGTGCTGCGATGGGTTCCATCCCAGTTCTTGGATCAAATGGTTTTCATAGCCCAGACCAATATCGTCATGACAACGGATATAATTGATCCAAGTACAATCTTTGGGTTTTGGAGGAACATGCCCCCAACTTTTATAGAGCAAGGAAGTTTTTTTGGTGGCAATGGAATTCCATAAAAGAGCCATTAAAGAGGCATTGTAGGCCATTTCACATTCATTCCCTTTTGTAGGCCCTTCCCCAAAATATTTAATGATGTCCGTTGGGGCCACAATGGCTTCGGCTAGCAGAATGGTGCCGGGAGCCACCACCTGCAGGCACATTCTAAAAAGTGAAATTAGGTCATGTGCCTCTGGAAGGTTTTGCGAGATGGTCCCCATTTTTTTCCAAAGGAACGCGAGGGCATCGAACCGGACCACATCCACCCCCATATCCGCCAGTTTCACCAGATTGGTGAGCATCTCCAGAAAGACTTCGGGGTTGGTATAGTTGAGGTCCCATTGGTAACTGTTGAAAACGGTCATTACCCATTTTTCCATTTCTGGAACATAGGTAAAGTTGCCCGGGGAGGTTTCTGGGAACACTTCCGGCAAGTTTTTTTCAAACTCCAACGGAATCGTGTCATCCTCATAGATGTAATAGTAGCCTTGATACTTTTTATCGCCCTGAACAGCTTTTTTGGCCCAAGGGAATTCATTGGAGGTGTGGTTGACCACAAAATCCAGCATTAGGAAAATCCCCTGCTTTCTGAATTCAGCGGTCAAGGCCAGCAGGTCTTTCTTGGTGCCGTACCTTTTATCCACCTCATGGTAGCTGTTTACAGCGTATCCCCCATCATTTTCTCCTTTGGGTCTTGTGGTGATGGGCATGATATGGATAAAGTTGATGCCCAGTTCTTTAAAATAGGGTATTTTTTCTTGAAGTCCTTTCAGGTCTTTGTTGAAATGCTCTACGTAGAGTTGCATACCGACCATTTGTTCGGACTGATACCAATTCCCTGCTTTTAAACGCCGCAGATCCTGTTTTTTCAACGCTTCTGGACGGGAAGCAAATAATTTGGGAAGCAGTTTCAACAACTTTTCAAAATGGAGTTGATGGGTTTGCTCAGGGTAAAGGGAAAAGAAAAGCTGTTGGATCAAGCTTACATTGGTGGCCAATCTCAGGTCGAACAAGATCTTTGGGTCGTTTTCCTTTAATTGGGAACGCAAAAGTTGATGTAATTGGGCTTGGGTCATTTTTTAAAGTTCCAACTGTTCCTTGGTGGGCAATGCCGCAATGGCCCCATATTGGGTGGTGGTCAGGGCACCGGCCCTGTTGGCCTTCTCGACCATTTTTTCCAATAGGTCAAACTGTTCAAAAACAGGATCAAAATTGCCCAAGTCCGAAATTTGGTGCAAAAGACAACCCATGAACGCATCCCCTGCACCAGTAGTATCCACGGGCTGTACGGATATGCTCGGAATAACTTTTTTAGTGCCTTGGGCACTGAGTAAAGTACCCTCTGCACCAAGGGTTATGGTTATGATCTTGGCACCTGCCTCGTGCATAAAATCACAAGCTTGTTCAGGGTCCGTTTTGCCCGATATAAGTTGGGCTTCCTCCAAACTGAACTTGCACAAATGGGATTTTTCCACAAAAGGCATACATTTTTTAATGAAGGTTTCTTCTTCATCTTTCCATAGATCTACCCTAAAATTGGGGTCAAAGGAGATGAACATTTCCTTGGTGAGGGCATCAAACAGGTATTTGCTATAGGTCTTTTCCAAGGGACCGCCCAATAATGCCGTAGCCGCACCCAAATGCAAAATATTGTCTTTAAAGGTCTTTCGTAATAGGGGGTCATAATCCAATTCCCGATCAGCGCCCCTGCTGAAGACAAAATCGCGTTCGCCATCTTCCGCCAAGGAGACAAAGGCCAGTGTGGTAAACGTATCGGAAAGTTGGGTCAATGAGATATCTACACTTTCGGCTTTGAGCACATCGAGCAAAAAACGCCCAAAGGGATCGTCGCCAACACAACCTATAAAAATACCTCTTCCGCCAAGTTTGGAAATGGCACAAGCAACATTGGCCGGGGCCCCTCCAGCCTTTTTGGAGAATTTTATGGCTTTGGAAAGATCGCTTCCCTGATTTTCAGCCACAAAATCTATCAGTAGTTCCCCAACACAAAATACTTTTTTCATTTTTCCTTGTACTATCCCCAATGTACATATAAAAAAGCGCCTTGTCCAAAAATTATAACGGTTTTGTGGAGATCTGTGTCAGATATGCCCCAAAACTTTACCTTAATTTAGTACGAACCGTGCCTTTTGTGTGTAATATTGCCAAAAGTTTTTTTGTATGCGGACATTGGTTGTGGGGGATATCCATTCAGGAGTAAGGGCGTTGGAACAACTTCTTCAACGTGCCAAAGTTTCACCAACGGACCATCTTATCTTTTTGGGGGATTATGTGGATTCATGGAGCACAGCTGTGGAAACCGTGGATTTTCTATTGGCCTTGAAGGAGGAATATAAGTGCACGTTTATCAGGGGCAACCACGATGAGCTCTGCAGGGAGTGGTTATTGACCAAAAAGGAGAACCCGCAATGGTTGGCCCATGGAGGAACCGCCACAAGGGATTCGTATTTGGGGGATAATAGGAACAATTGGGACACCCACCTTGAATTTTACGCCACCTTGGAGAATTACTATTTGGCCGAGGACAATAGGCTCTATCTCCATGCAGGATATACCAATCTTAAAGGGGTGGATTTTGAATATTTTGAACAATCGTTCTATTGGGACCGGACCCTATGGGAACTTGCCATGGCCGTGGACCCCAAGCTTACTCCAGACGATTTAAATTTCCCCAAACGCTTGAACCATTACAAAGAAGTCTTCATTGGCCATACCCCCATTTCCAAAAAAGAGGAAGTGGTGCCCAAAAATGGGGGAAATGTATGGAATGTGGATACCGGAGCGGCATTTATGGGAGCCCTGACTATGATGGATGTGGAAACCAAGGAGTTTTGGCAAAGTGATCCCGTACATACATTTTATCCCGGGGAAAGGGGAAGAAATTAAAACTATTCCATCCGTTTTTAAATTTTAATGGAGATCTTTGTAAAAATTTAGGTTATGCCAGAAAAGAATATTCGGTTGGAGGTGATGCAAGCCATCGAACCGAAAGTGGAAGGATTTATGAAGGAGTTTCTCATTCCTACGGAAGAAATATGGCAACCCACAGACTTCTTGCCAGATTCCCAAAGCGACAAATTTTTTGATGAAGTGGAGGAAATCCGTGGTGAAGCCAAAGAATTGGGATACGATTTTTGGGTGACCTTGGTTGCGGATACCATTACCGAAGAGGCCTTGCCCACCTATGAATCGTGGTTGATGGATGTTGAAGGGATCGATCAGCACAACGGCAAGGAAAATGGATGGAGCAAATGGGTAAGGGCATGGACTGCTGAAGAGAACAGACATGGCGATGTGCTCAACAAGTATTTATACCTGTCTGGTCGGGTAAATATGCGGGAAGTGGAAATAACCACCCAACATTTGATCTCTGATGGATTTGACATTGGAACAGACAGAGATCCCTACAAGAATTTTGTATACACCTCGTTTCAAGAGCTGGCCACCAACATTTCCCACAAGCGTGTAGGAAAGTTGGCCCGGCAAAAGGGCAATAAATCCTTGGCCAAAATGTGCAATATTATTGCAGGTGACGAAATGCGACACCATTTGGCCTATAGGGAATTTGTGAAAATTATATTGGAGCATGATCCCAATAATATGGTTTTGGCCTTTGCCGATATGATGAAACGAAAAATAGTGATGCCCGCACACTTTCTCCGCGAATCTGGAGGTAGTATAGGCTTGGCTTTTGAGCAATTTTCGGATTGTGCACAGCGATTGGGCGTGTATACGGCCCAGGATTACATTGACATTCTACAAAAGTTGAACGATTATTGGCAATTGGGCAGCTTGCAATCCCTTTCAGACACAGCTGAAAAAGCTCGGGACTATCTCATGAAACTTCCGGAACGGTTGCAGCGTATCTCCGAAAGGATGAAATTTTCTGAAGAGCAACACACCTTCAAGTGGGTCACTGCCAACGGAATGCTTTAACACAATATCAGGCAGCTTAGAATTTTCCGGCCCTATGTTTTTCTTGCCATTGGGCAAGCTGTTCCCAGTGTCCTTCGTGGGCCATTTTGGCCTGCATGGGCCAAGATGCAGGGTCGTGGATTCTGTAGCGTTTTCCACCGGAATCAAGTACTTCTTGGCAGGTGTCCGCCGATGTTTCGGAAAGCGCCTTCCATGTCTTAATGTCGAAATTATGGAAAAGACCCTCTATTTTGGGACCAATACCCTCGACAATTTTAAGGTCGTCCAAGTTTACTTTTTTACCCAATGCGCTCTTTGCGGCAACAGGGTTGAACGATTCAGAAATGGTTTTTTGAGGTTTAACAGATGATTTTGAGCTTGCCTTTGGAGTACTAAAGGCAGACAAGTGCTCCTTGCAGGTCTTCAAATCGGCCCTGAGTTTGGCGTTTTCTATGTCTAGCTTACTCAGTTCATTAAAATTGTCGGGAGCAGATGGAATATCCGACTTTCCAAACAAGTATCCCAAAATACCCGAGATGATCCCCGTTAGTGCCAAGATGATCCAGTACCATGTATTTGAATCTTGGAAATCCATTTTTTGAGGTTGTAATGGTTTGTAAACGTCCTATCCAAAATATTAAAAAAATCTTAATTTTTTTATGATAATGGCAAGAATTTGAGCTATTTGGAGACTATCTGGAAAAAGTTGATAGAATCAGGAAGCTGAAAACAGGTTTAAAAGAACCAATCACACATTTTTTCCTACCACTGATACGATAGCTTGAAAAGGATAGGCCGAATAGTTGGAAATTTGCAACAAATATTAGGTAAGGAACCCTATTTCTCCCGACAAAGCTCCGGCATTGGAATAGGGTTTAATCAAACTAAGTTTGAGTTAGTTAAGTTGGTTTTTTAAGATCGCCCGTTTAGTGTTCATCCTAAATGGGCGACTTTGTTTATAATGGCAAAGGAAATTCAAACCCTTTATAAATCGCGCCAAAAGAATGATGACCCAATAAAAAAGAAAAGCCCGGATATCCTCCGGGCTTTTTTTATGTGTTGAACTGCCAGCGCATTACAAATCGAATTTAATGCCTTGCGCCAAAGGAAGTTCTGTGGTATAGTTAATGGTATTGGTCTGACGTCTCATGTATATTTTCCAAGCATCCGAGCCGCTTTCACGACCACCGCCCGTCTCTTTTTCCCCTCCGAAGGCACCACCGATTTCCGCACCGGAAGTTCCGATGTTCACATTGGCAATTCCACAATCTGATCCTTCCACCGAAAGGAAACGTTCAGCCTCACGTAGATTATTGGTCATGATGGCCGAGGACAACCCTTGTCTAACCCCATTTTGCATTTCCAAGGCGTTTTCAAGGTCGCCGTTGTATTTAAGGAGGTACAGAACTGGGCCAAAGGTTTCATGCTGGACAATTTCGAAGTGGTTTTTGGCCTCTGCGATTGCGGGTTTTACATAGCATCCACTTTCATAACCTTCGCCATCGAGTACTCCACCTTCCACCAAAACTTTCCCACCTTCCTGCTTGACTTTTTCCAAGGCATTCAAATAGTTCTTCACGGCATCTTTGTCGATAAGTGGTCCCACATGGTTGTTTTCATCCAAGGGGTTTCCGATGCGTATTTGTTTATAGGCATCCACAATGGCATTTTTCACCTTGTCGTATACATCTTCGTGAACAATCAATCTACGTGTGGAGGTACAACGTTGTCCACAGGTACCTACGGCACCAAATACGGCACCGATCACGGTATTTTTTATGTTGGCATCGGGGGTAACGATAATGGCATTGTTTCCACCCAGTTCCAACAGGGTTTTTCCCAATCGTTCCCCAACCGTTCTGGCCACTATTTTCCCCATACGGGTAGAGCCGGTAGCGGAAATCAATGGAATGCGCTCATCCTTGGTCATCAATTCACCCACAGTGTAATCGCCGGTAATCAAACAGGAAATCCCTTCGGGCACACCATTTTTGGCAAAAACCCGTGCAGCAATATTTTGGCAGGCAACGGAGGTCATTGGGGTTTTTTCGGAGCCTTTCCAAATGCAAGCATCACCACAGACCCATGCCAAGGCCGTGTTCCATGACCAAACGGCAACCGGGAAATTGAATGCTGAAATAATTCCGACTACGCCAAGCGGATGATATTGTTCATACATACGGTGACCTGGACGTTCACTGTGCATGGTAAGGCCGTGCAATTGCCTGGATAGCCCCACTGCAAAATCACAGATGTCTATCATTTCCTGTACTTCTCCCAGGCCTTCTTGGTAGCTTTTTCCCATTTCGTAGGAAACCAACTTGCCCAAGGGTTCTTTTAAACGTCTAAGTTCATCATTGAACTGGCGAACCACTTCGCCTCGTTGGGGAGCAGGCATTGTTCTCCACGTCTTAAAACCTTTTTGTGCAGTGCTGATCACTTTTTCATAATCTTCCCGGGTGGTGGCTTTTACCTTTCCAATAAGGGCGCCATCCACTGGTGAATAGGATTCGATGATCTGTCCGTTGGAAAACCAATCTTTTCCTGTGGAGGTCCCATTATTTATTTCACTTAGGCCCAGTTCCTTTAGGGCTTCATCCATTCCAAAAGCAGTTGCTACGTTTGACATTTATAACTTTTTAATCGTGAATTGTTATATTTTTCAAAAATACGAATAATCTAGGAGGGAAAATGAAGATTTTCAAAGGAAAAGATGCAGTAGGAATAGAGCAATTCCCAATAGGGCGGGAAACCCCTGTACCACCAATATTTTCTTGGAAGCCGTAAGGGCACCATAGATGCCGGCAACGGCAACGCAACCCAAAAAGAAAAGGGCAATATTTATCTGCCAAATGGGGTCTTGGATGAACAATGACCACAAAAGTCCTGCAGCCAAAAAACCATTGTACAGTCCTTGGTTGGCGGCCAGGGTTTTGGTAGGTTCGAACAGATCTTCAGGGAATTGGCGAAAAACCTTTTTTGCCTTTGTGGTCCATGCGAACATCTCCAACCATAAAAAATATACGTGGAGCAAAGCCACAATGACCACTACGATTTTAGCTAATAGGAGTATCATTCTTCTTGGGCAATAAAGCGTTCGTCAACGGGCATGACCGTTCCACATTGGTCACAGGTGCGCAGTTCCTCAGAACTGTAGAAGTACTTAAAATGGGCCAAAAAGTCTTTTTCAATATCGTTCAAGGTAAAGTAGACCTCATACAGTTTGTTGTTGCAGTGGTCACAGAACCAAAGCAACCCATCATCTACTTTCATGTCTTTTCTTTTTCGTTCCACCACCAGTCCAATGGACCCTTCATGGCGTACCGGGGAATGGGGGACTTTGGCGGGATGCAAGTACATATCACCGGGCCCCAGTTTCATGGTCTTTTTTTGGCCACCTTCCTGGATATGGACTTCAATATGGCCTTCCAGTTGATAGAAAAGCTCTTCGGTTTCGTTATAATGATAGTCCTTTCGGGCGTTGGGCCCCGCAACGATCATAACAATATAATCGTCAGCTTCCTTATAAAGATTTCTATTGCCGACCGGAGGTTTTAAGGTATCCCTATTTTCCTCAATCCACTTGTTCAGGTTGAAAGGAGCCTGTATCGCCATATCTCAAGATTTCAGGAAAGGTAAAAAAAACCTGAGAGGGAACATAGTGTTTCATAAAAAAGACCTGCTTGGCAAACAGGTCTTCAGCACTAATATAAATGTATGTGGAAAAATGCTATTCCACTTTAATGAAAATCTGGGTATAATAAGGTCTGCCCTCCTTGTCCAACTGCACGCTCAACGTGGTGTGCGTATAGTCTCCCTCCATGGCCTTTTTGTGGGAATCACTATCCAACCAAGCCTCTATGGTCTGCTCTGCGGAGGTATAGTATCGGGCCACATTTTCGGAAATCCCGGTAGCATGGGTTTCTTCCGCTATCTTTTCAGCTCTTGATTCAAAATTATCGTGGCTCAATTTGTTTTTTGCAATCATGTAATCGTTATGCTCCTCGGCGTATTTGTAGGAAGATGGACTATTTTGGAGAGTATTCTTCCCAATGGAAGCCCGGTGCTCGTTCACCATATCAATGAGCTTACTTTCAATGCCATTGGGGTCTATGGAAATTTTTTCATTTCCGATGGAAGCCTCGGTATATTCAATCTCATCTTCAATTGATGTGGAGTTACACATGGTCAACAAGGCAACCGTTGCAAGAAGCAACATTGCGCTATACAATTTTTTCATCCTCGGGGTACTTTCGGGGACCGGTTCTACAATCCCTAGTGTTCTGTGAGCTAATCTAATGGAGCAAGTCGCTCTGGCCATAAATTCTCCACAGATGGCAGATTCTTACGTTGAATTGCAAAAAGCAGGTAAGAAAGGAGTAAAAAAATAAGGTTTGGATTTTTAAATGGTCTGTCCGTTGAACTCCGGTTCTTCCGCCGGTTTTTCATCCGGCAGGACCAAAGCAAACACAAATGCCCCGATTTCTTTTATGGGGCTATAAAAAACAGATTCTTTTTTGGTGTCCTCATTGATCAGGTTCAAGGGCGTGGCAAGCCGTTCAAAGAAGATGAGCATGGCACCTAGGATAACAGCGACTTTGAGCGCACCAAAAATGCCTCCTGCAACCTTGTTCAGAAGGCCTAACATGGCAAAATCCGCAATTTTGGTCAGAAACTTACCCGCAAAATTGACCAATAGGATAATGGCAAAAAAAGTGATCAAAAATGCCGCGATGTTCATGTACTGTTCGCTCCAGTTCATGTGTTGGGCCAAATAATTCCCAGTAATGTAAGAGAAATGGATGGCCCCATATATTCCCGCAATCAACGCTACCAAAGAGGCAATCTCCACAAAAAGACCATTTCTAAGACCTTTGTAGAGGCCCCAAACCAATAAAATCCCAATAACAATATCCAAAAAGCTCATACGCGGGTTTTAACAAATATAGAATATTGATTTGTACCTTTGGAATTCACACAAATGATATGTCCAGGGACGAGAAATTAAAGGAAAGATGGGAGCTTCTGGTGGAACGATTGTCACAGCAATTTTCCGATGGCGACCCTTTGGAAATCGATGGGATGATTTACTTGGTGGGGGTGCAGGAGTTGGGCAGTTTCCATAGAGGTTTCAAAAAGGATGAAAAGATCAATCTTATGCATATTGCCATCTGCAGATTGTTGGAACCCTATGGCTACTACGATTTTGATTTTTTTGATGACGATGGATGGCCCCACTATAAGGTCAAGGAACAACTACCTCCCTTAAAATCGGGAGAACAGGCCATTTTAATGAAAGAGGCTTTGGTGAACTATTTTTTGGAGAAGGAATATATTGATTGATTTCCAATATGGAACTACAGAAACCTTACTATGCAGTTATCTTCACAAGCTTGCGCACCGATGGCGATAACGGTTATGGAGAAATGGCCGTGGCCATGGAGGAATTGGCCCGAAAGCAACCCGGTTTTTTGGACTTTGAAAGCGCCCGTGATGGATTGGGCGTGACCATCAGTTATTGGGAAAGTTTGGAGGCCATTGCCCATTGGAAGGCCCAAATGGAACATCGCGAAGCACAAAGGAAAGGAATCAGAACTTGGTATTCTTGGTACAAAGTCCGAATTTGTAAAGTGGAGCGCGAATATGAATTCACCAAATAGGATATGGAGGGAAGCATTGCTTTTTCAAATCTGGACAGGGATAAAATCCTAAAGAAACTGGCCAAAGAGCCCTTTGATCTCGTGGTAATCGGTGGTGGAATTACCGGGGCGGGAATAGCCTTGGATGCTTCTTCACGTGGATTGAAGACGGTTTTGGTGGAAAAGGGCGACTTTGCATCGGGCACCAGTAGCAAATCCACCAAATTGATTCATGGGGGACTTCGCTATTTAAAACAATTTGATTTTTGGCTGGTGAAAGAAGTAGGCTCCGAAAGGGCCATTGTACATAAATTGGCCCCCCATTTGGTCATTCCCGAGAAAATGTTGCTGCCCCTGATCGAGGGCGGTTCCTATGGAAAATGGTTGACCTCCATCGGTCTAAAAGTCTACGATATCTTGGCCCAAGTCACAGGGGATGACAAGCGGCAAATGTTGGAAAAAAAGGAAGCCATGAAGCTGGAGCCCCTGTTACCGAAAAAGATACTGAACGGGGCTGGGTACTATGCCGAATACCGTACCGATGATGCCAGATTGACCTTGGAGAACATCAAGACCAGTCTTCATTATGGAACGCAAGTGCTCAACTATGCCAAGGTCACGGATTTTATCTATAATGATGAAAAAGTGGCCGGGGTAACCCTAAAGGATGAAGTGGCTGGAAAGGAAATCAACATAAAATCTAAATACGTGATCAATGCGGCGGGACCTTGGGTAGATGAGTTGAGGAGCATGAACCACTCCAAGAAAGGAAAACGGCTGCATTTGACCAAAGGGGTGCATTTGGTGTTTCCCCAAGAAAAACTTCCCGTAAAACAGTCGGTGTATTTTGACATCCCCGATGGTAGGATGATGTTCGCCATTCCAAGGGGAAAAGTGACCTACATTGGTACTACGGATACCAATTATAACTCGGACAAAGACCATGTGACCACGGATATTGCCGATGCCATTTATTTGATTTCTGCCGTAAATAATATGTTCCCGGACATCAATCTGGAGTTGGACGATATCATTTCGTCATGGGCGGGGCTGAGGCCTTTGATCCATGAAGAAGGCAAGTCGGCCTCGGAGCTTTCCCGAAAGGATGAGATCTTTACGTCGGATACAGGCTTGGTAAGCATAGCGGGAGGCAAGCTCACTGGGTATCGAAAAATGGCGGAACGCACCGTGAACCTCATCGCCAAGCAAGTGGAAGAGGACCATGGGGTTTTATTGGACCCTTGCATGACGGATAAAATTCCGCTTTGCGGGAGCGATTTTAAAAAGTTCAAGCACGTAAAAAAATACATCAAGCTGATTTTTGATCGTATCCAAGACAGTGGTTTTTCTGAATACGACGCGTGGTATCTGGTCACTACCTATGGCAAACAGACCGAAACTGTTCTAGAGCACTACGCAGCCCTCACCAATCCTGATGTGCATGAACGCATGATCAGGGCAGAGGCCCAGTTCGCTATTGCCCATGAAATGGCCCTGAATCCCATGGATTTTTTCATTAGACGGACCGGGCGGTTGTATTTTGATATTGAAAGTGTCCGCCAATACAGGGATGCGGTACTGGATGAGTTCCAAAAGGCTTTTGGGTATACGGATGACCAAATAGCAGGATTCCACAAAACCTTGGAAGAAGAGTTGGAGGAACATTCCAACTTTTCATTGGATAGGGATTAATCCAACTTCTCGGTTAACTTCTCAAAGACCTTTTTAGGGTTCTTTTCCTTGTAGAGCACTTGATATACTGCGTTGATGATGGGTGTTTTGGATTTTTTCTCCAGTTTGTCCATGAGCAAGTGTGCACTTTTGGTGGCATAATATCCTTCGGCCACCATGTTCATTTCCATCATGGCGCTTTTTACGGTATAGCCTTTCCCGATCATATTGCCGAACAGGCGATTTCGGCTAAAGGTGGAATATCCGGTTACCAACAGATCGCCCAGATAGGCGGAGTTGTTGATGTTGCGTTTCATTTTGTACACCCGATCTATAAAGCGTTTCATTTCCCGGATGGCGTTGCTCATCAGAACGCTCTGGAAATTATCGCCATAGCCCAATCCATGCGCAATACCGGCAGCAATGGCATAAATGTTCTTGAGCATGGCGGCGTATTCCGTTCCAATGATGTCATCGGATATCTTGGTGCGGATGTAATCACTCTTCAACCCTTGTGCCACCAGCTTGGCATTGTTGGCATCGGCGCAGGCAATGGTAAGGTACGAAAGGCGTTCCAAGGCCACCTCTTCGGCATGGCAGGGCCCTGTGATCACCCCAATGTTCTCGAATGGAATGTCGTATTGATTATGAAAATGCTCCCCCACAATAAGACCGCTTTCGGGTACAATCCCTTTTATGGCAGAAAAGATGATTTTGTCCTTTATGTCAACATGGAGATTCTTGAGTTCCCCATCCAAAAAAGCAGAAGGAATCGCGAAGATGAGCACATCGGAAGCTTCGGCAATTTCGTTGATATCATGGCTCAGCACAAGTTGGTCCACATCAAATTCCACAGAACTGATGTAGTTGGGATTGTGGCCTTCTTTGCGGATATGCCTTATGGCGGATTGGTTCCGCATATACCAACCTACCTTTTCGTGGTTTTCCGATAACATCTTAACCAAGGCGGTTCCCCAGCTTCCTCCACCAAAAACCCCAAATTTCAATCTACTATCCATGGATAACATTTATGGGGCAAAGCTAAAAAATATATCAGAGCAGACATTAACCGCTGATTATCAAATTATTATAATTTTTGGCACAGTGCTTGGTCTATATAGGTTGAATCTTAAAACCTCGATTATGAAAATTGGAAAACTACTTTTTGGAATAGTGTTGATAGGCCTTTTGGCCAGTTCTTGTTACACCGAGGTTATTGTGGAAGATGATTATATCACGGAATCTCCCATTAACACAGCCTTGGTTTTGGAAAGCTACGATTTATGGTATATCGATATAAACGCTACCAAAGGTAGCGGCGAAGTTCCCTTTTTACAACGAGCGTTTACCATTTCCTTTGACAGAGGGGTGGTTTATGCCAACAACAACTTGGTAGGGATGGGAAAGACAGGAAATGGAATGGGTATTGATGTAGGGTCTTATGGAACACTTTCCGGAGCGGTTGAGGTGGACCATGATGCGGACGGGCTTTGGTTGTTGGAAGTGTATGCCTTGAACAGCAACACCCTGGAACTTTACAACCCCTATTCCGATACCTCTTATGTGGTACGGGGATACCAAAGTAGGAATTTTGATTATGATCAGGTATTCTATGACAACATCCATTATTTTCTGCAGGAATATCAGGTATGGGAAAAGACCTATACCAGTGAGGTAGGTGCCATCAATGAGTTTGATGAGGAAAACTACCTGCAGTTTCCAGTAAACTACGATGGGTCTTTTAGGTCTTCCATTGATGCTCCTGGAATCCCGTTGAATACTTTGGAATGGGATTACCAAGGAAACTACGAAGTCTATGATGTGCAAGACGATGCCATGCTCAAGACCTTAACCCTGGATTACGACTATTTGGGCAATGATTACTTTGAACTTTACGTTATTGATGATAGCACGATCGAGTTGTACCATGTGTCCAGTGGAACGATTTATGAATTCTCCGGAAGGGGATATATGCAGTACTTGAAGTCGGGGAATGACACTGGAAAAAAACGGACAAAAGTTAAAAATCCCATAATGAACGTGGTTCGTCAAAGAAAAATGTAAGGACTAAACATAGTATTCGACTATATAAAAAAGTTTTTTGGTTGGTTATTTAGTTAAGGACCGCCTCTAGCGTAGTAAACTAGGGGCGGTTTTTTTATTTTTTTGTCACCAGTAACAAGGCATTTGCCACAGGTCGTTCCCCCGTTTTGTCCGTGGGATGGTTCACAATTCCCTTTTCTTTGCTCCAGAGTGTGGTTGAGCCACCACCGTCAAGGTTTATGGCATCTGTGCACCCAAGTTGCAACAGGAAATCTTGGACTTCGGTAAAGTTCATTCCATCGGCCTCTTCGGACCGTCCATTAATGGCAATCAACAAAACCGAGTTTTTTGTTTTGCCCAGACAGCTTCTCGGATGGCGCTTTTCGGAAAACGGACTTTCTGGGATATATTTTTTCGAGTCCTTTATCAAAAAAGGGCCAGATCTTAGCACAAAGGCCTCCTTATTGGAGTTTTGGTAATACGTTTCCGATTTGAAAGGCTCAACGATCAATTGATTATCCTTGGTAAATACAATGGCGCCATTGATCATGGCTTCTGGCATGCACCACTTAACATCTGGTGGGCAGGTCAAACTCACTATGCTGTCATTCCGTTCGGAATAGGTGACCGAACCTCCTTCATCAACATTAAAAAACCCACCGTTTATGGCTGCTTTGGCGTTGGCCCTTTGTGCAAGGACACTGGTGTTTTCAAGACCTTTCTTCACATAGGCCATTTGAAGTTCATAGTCCTTGAACATCTGATCGGGAATCTCCAAAATATTGATGACCTGTTTGCTGTTATACAGCGTATCGGTTCGGATTTCAGTAAAGATTATCGTGTCTCTCGACGTATGTACCGCGGGTTCTTGTGGCTTACACCCAAAAAATAGTACGGCTGCCAAAGCCGCTCCTATGGACCATCGTTTCATCGATATAAATTTAAGGTTGGTTTTCATGGTTCTTAAGAAAAACAAGATAGCTCAAATATCTGCTATTCCCACAGCTATCACATTAAGGTTAGAAGTCTAAAATGTGTGAGAAATGTCAACAGACCAAAAAAGATACTGCAAAATTAGACCCATTGACTGAAAAGGTCTTAAGGCGGACCAACAAGAAATCATCAAATCCTTAAAAATAAGGAGCTTATTAGGGTCTTGCGTTTAATAACACTACTTTTGCCCGCTTCAAGAAAGAAGCCATGAAAAAGTATCTCAACCTTTTTGATTTTTCCCAAAAAGTAAACTATCGCACGGAAATTTTATCGGGCTTGACCGTTGCTCTTGCCTTGGTGCCCGAAGCCATTGCCTTTGCCTTTATTGCAGGATTATCACCATTGACCGGATTATATGCCGCATTTGTAATGGGCTTGGTCACTTCCATTTTGGGAGGTAGACCAGGTATGATCTCCGGTGCAACAGGTGCCGTTGCCGTGGTTATTGTGAGCTTGGCCAAACAATATGGGGTTGAATACGTTTTTGCAACGGTGGTCCTTGCGGGAATTTTACAAATGACCGCCGGATTGCTCCGGTTGGGTAAATTGATGCGTTTGGTGCCCCATCCCGTAATCTTTGGGTTTGTGAATGGCTTGGCCGTCATCATTTTTATGTCGCAAATGAGTCAGTTTAAAACTGTGGATGGCGAATGGCTGACCGGGAGCACCTTGTTCATTTTTCTTGGATTGGTACTGTTGACCATGTTGGTTATTTGGGGACTTCCCAAATTGACCAAGGCGGTTCCTGCGTCCCTGGCAGCGATTCTTTTGGTGTTCGGCATTGTGTTTTTCTTGGGTCTGGATACCCGTACCATTGGGGATATTGCCTCCATTGAAGGAACCTTTCCTCCTTTTCATATTCCTGATCTGCCCTTTACGTTGGAAACCTTGCAGATCATATTTCCCTATGCGGCTATTGTGGCAGGGGTAGGGTTGATTGAGAGCCTCCTTACCTTGAATATTGTGGATGAAATTACCGAAACGCGTGGTAGGGGCAACAAAGAGGCCGTGGCCCAAGGTACGGCAAACATTCTTTCCGGCTTCTTTTCCGGAATGGGTGGTTGTGCCATGATCGGGCAGAGTTTGATCAATACCTCCAATGGTGCCAGGGCAAGGTTATCCGGGATAGTTGCTGCCTTGATGTTATTGGTGTTCATCATGTTCGGCTCAAGCCTCATTGAAAAAGTCCCTATGGCCGCATTGACGGGGCTTATGATCATGGTGGCATTGGGAACTTTTGAATGGGCGAGCTTAAAAACCTTCCGCCGTATGCCAAAATCCGATGTGTTGGTCATGGTACTGGTAACATTGGTGACCATCTTCCTACACAATTTAGCGTTGGCCGTTTTGGTAGGCGTCATTATTTCGGCCTTGGTGTTTGCTTGGGACAATGCAAAGCGCATCCGTGCCAGAAAGTATATAGATGAAGAAGGAGTGAAGCACTATGAAATTTATGGCCCTCTTTTCTTTGGGAGCACCACCTTGTTTGCCGAAAAGTTTGATGTGCTCAATGACCCTGATGAGGTGGTCATTGATTTTGCCGAAAGCCGTTTGGTGGATATGTCCGCCATTGAGGCAGTGAACAAAATCACCGAACGCTACAACAAGGTGGGAAAGAAACTTCACTTGAAACACCTGAGCCGGGACTGTAGAAGATTATTGGCCAACGCCGATGATATTATCGAGGTAAATGTGCTGGAAGACCCAACCTATAAGGTTGTGGTGGATAAATAGGGATTTATTCCTTGGTTTTCCCTAGAAATACATTCACATTGGGATTTTGGGGATTTCCACTGGCCCTTCGCATCAGTACAATTTGGCCGGTATGGTAAATGCAATCGGAAAGCATCCCGTTGATCATGTTCCAATATGGGAATTCGGATTGTTTATCACCTTGTTTAAAGATCACCTTAAAATCTTCCATGTCTTCTGAGTTTTTGCCCAACACCTTGCGGCTTGCCAGTTGTAGGTTTTTAAGGGTGAGTTCACGAAGCTCTTCATAAGAATAGTTAAGTGGGGCCTTGGGCCTTTCATAAGGCTTTGCATCTGGGGCCAACACAATATTGTTGGACATGGTATAGATGTGTTCCATGGTTTCCATGAGGCTGCGTCCATCTGCCGAAGGTTTGTATTGCAGGTCTTTTTCGGTCAAACCCTCTGTGGCCCAATAATAGCGATAGCCTAAACCATCGATCATTCGTGACACAATATTGCCGGCGCTGTAGGTTTTGGCATGATCGGGAATTTGATGGTACGGTAGTTCCATGTCTTGGGCTTGTAGTTTCAATGCGAAAATAAAAAAGAAGGTAAAACCAACGAATTGGGCAAAAGAAAGGTTTTTCATAGTGTAGAAATTAATAGCCTATCATCAAATTTGGAAAAGTGACATTTTGCAGAAGGGAATCAGGATATTTTAGGGCTCAAGGTCGCACTCTGTTTTGCTCAAGGGCATGGATGAGCTGAAACTAAGAACAGCAACATCCTTGAAAGCTGTGCCGGTACTGTCCAGTTCGCCAAACCCCTCAATGAGTTGGGCATCCTCTACCAAAAAAGCCATTTCACGGGTGCTTTCCTTTCCTTCTGATATAAAGGTATACTTGCCCAAAAGGACGCTGTCGTTCATGACACCGGCAAAGGTTCCCTTGTTACCATCTTTTTCCTTTAAGGCATAGCTGAGATTGCCAAGTACGGTTGTGGAGACATCGGTAATTTCAAAAACAATGCGGTTTCCGTTGGCATCATAGATATAACATCCTATTTCCAAAGATGGAGCTGGCTTCTCTTCAACAACCGTAGTGATCTCTGGCTGACCATTGCTGTTTTCTTTTTCCGTTTTGGTTTTACAGCCAAAAACCAAAATAGCGGTAAGAAATATATATGCTATTTTTTTCATGTTCAGTCGATTTTTTTGAAAATGAGAAGATTTTCTTGGCTGCCATTGGACAGATATAATCGATTGTTTTCAATCTTGTAGGTAGTACCGCTTTGAAGGTTTTTGAGGAAGGTAGACTCCGCCTCCATATTAGGGCAGGCCATTTTGGTGGAGGCCGCATTGGTAAATCGGAGCAGATCTTTTTCAAAGAAAAGCCCTCCGGTCATCCTATTGCACCCGGCAAAGCCCGAAAAGCGATTGGTTTTAATGTCGATTTCCATATTGGGAACATCCCTTCCGTTAAAGTCATCTTTGGTTACAGCTTGTCCATCCATTTCTTCCAAAACCCAAATATCATGAAGTCGATAGTCCGTAATATAGGAACCACAACCCTCAAGGGCATGGGTTTCCTCTTCGCCCGTATATTTATAGGCAATGGTGACGGTATAGGGCGATTTTTCACCGGACATGGCATTGGTACATTCCTTATGGGCAATGATCACATCCATGGAAACGGCCTCGGTTTGTATGCGGTACATACTTATGTTGGCATCTTGGGCCTTAATGGGCGTGGTATGCGGTGTGATGATGGTATCCTCCATCATGTTCAGTTCCACTCGGTTCTCTTTTACCTTAAGGCCCCAAAAGGGTTCCGTACCAGTGGCTTTGAAATAGCTATCGTCCATTTTTATGGCAACGGGTTCAACGGTCTTTATTTGCAGGGTATCTTCCTGTGTGACTTCCTCCTTATTGGTGTTGTCCTCTTTTTTCTTCTCCACACAGCTGGAAAGGAGCAGTGCAAAACAAAGTGATATCATTATTTTTTTCATGGCTCAACTTTTGTAAAACGCATCATGGGAACTTCACCGATCAATAAATTGAGTTTTCCTTCCTCCAAGGCAAACCCATCTATTTTTTGCATCATAGTTAGAAATTGTCTTTCACCACCACCGCAGAACATCATGGTAGTAGGTCCGGGTTCCCCAAAGGAAATGGTATTCCCGTCCAAAGTATATTCTGCCGAATAGCCATTACAGCTATCGTTTCCTAAGACCTTGCCAGATTCTTGATCAAAGCTGATCTGCGGTTTTTTGTTGGGAAAGAGTCCGTCAAAGGCAATACGGGGGCCGGATATGTACTCCAATTCCCATGTGGAACCGAACAATTCAGCGGGAGCATCCGATTTTGGATTACAGGAAATGGTTAAAATCAAAACAAGGGAACAAAGAATACTTGAGCGTTTCATTTGTGGGAAATTAATGGTTAATGCAAAGAAAAATACTAAAAAAATGCCTTAAATACCCCTAACCCTAGGGTTAATTAAATGATAAGAAGCACTCTTACTCTTTTCGGATACTCCAAATTTCATAGATGGGCTGCCCTTTACTGCTCAACCCGGAGTGATGCCAATCTCCATCCTTCAGCTCATAATCGAAACCTAAACTGGCCCCTACGCGTGAGTCGTCCCTAGAGAAAAACCCGATATTTTCAGTGTATTTGCCATCAACAGTGGTATAGGTGCCCCCTCCGGTTCCCATAAAAGCTTTGGTCTCTGTGTTATAGGCAATCCATTGAAATCGGGTGCCGGATAAAATTTTCATGGTCTTTCTGGGTCCTGAGGTATCACGTTTAGTAATTTCTCCATCCTGCTTACGGCCCGAAATCAGCCATGCTCCCTGTAGATCACCGGGGGTGCCGTCATCCACACGGCTCCAGATTTTTTCCCCAACATAAAGCTTTCCATCTTTGTAGGTGTAGGGAAACGAATTTGTTGAACCGACCATCTGCGGGTCAAAAGAGGCAAATTCCAAGGTATAGGTCAGCGTGTCATCGTTGGAAGAAAATTGACCTCCCTTGGTGCCCAAGAACTTTCCATTCTCTTTTTCAAAGAAAGCTTCAGAAAAAAAGCCATGGGTAATAATGGCCACATATTGCACCTCAACACCATCATCGTTGGTGAGGGTGGTCTGCCATGCCCCATTTAGATTTTGGGCAAGGCCGGCGGTGAAGAAAAAGATACCTAGAATTAAAAATGAGACGTTTTTTTTCATGATCAATACATTTTATTGGTGTGGGCAGATTTTTTTGGGATTTGTTGGATGGCATCCCAATGTTCGCATATTTTACCTTTTTCATCAAAACGGAAAAAATCCATGGTGACATACTCATCATTGTCTGGCCAGATTTGATGGGTGTGCAGGGCAACCAAATTTCCTTCTGAAATACATCGTACAAATTCGATGGATTTATGGGGGTATTCCTTTTGCATTCTCTCAAAATAAGAAATAAAGCCTTCTATGCCATCGGCCACATCTGGGTTATGTTGAATATAAACATCCCCCACATATTTTTGGACGGCTGCCCTAGGGTTTCCTTCATACGCCATTTTATAAAAGGCTATTGCATTATTTTTATTTGATGCTGAATCCATAGTTTGGTATAAAAACAAAAATGCTGTTGTCTTAGGAATAAAACAACAGCATTTCAAAGATGTATGTTGGGTACTTACAGAGTCCTAAGATATTCTGCAACGTCCCTTGCCTCTTCTTCCGTAAGGTTTTGATTGAGCATGATGGCATTGTTGTTTTCCTTGAGCAAGGCCTTGGCAATAGGATCTTCCTTAAGCATTCCATCAGGATTCAAGATCATGTTCATGACCCACTCAGGGCTTCTACGATCATAGATGCCTTTCATGGCCGGACCGATCATCTTTTGATCGACCATATGGCAGGCAACACAAATGGATTCGAACGTGGCTTTTCCTCGTTCGGCCATTTCTTGGTTGATCTCGGCTGCGAAATCAACATTTTTTATTGGCCCAACCCCTTTGTTGTCCATATCAATTGGAACCCCTTCACTGGCTTGTACTTTTTTCTCTTCAGTTTTGGTCCTGCTTACTTCAAAACCATCCTTTTTTTCTTCCTTTTTACCACCGCAGCTTGCCACGAAGGCCCCCAATGCTAGAAATACAAGTATTTTTTTCATTCTGAACGTAATTGTAGTTTGTGTAAATGCAGCTACTAAGATAGGCATTTAAGGTCTAATTTTTATGGGTTTTTGGAGTTACCGCTACAATCTTTCCCAAGAATGTGATTTATCTAGTGGGAATTGAAAAAATCCAAGCTTCTTTTTTCAGTATATGTACAATTATTCTTACCCCAGAAACCTACATGTCCTCCATATTTTGGGATTTCCAAGAACAGGTTCTCATTTTGCCCCGCCTCGAAAATAGGATAACATTCCTCTCCTAAAAATGAATCATTTTTTGCGTTGATGATGAGACTGGGAACCGTAATATTTGGCAGAAATTGAAGCGAACTGCATTGGGTATAGTAATCCAACGCATCCTTAAAATGGTGCGCCCTACTGGTGTAGATGTCGTCAAAATCCTTAAGGGTCTTAATGTTTTTGATATCGGAATCCGTGATACGTTCAGGGAAAAGGGGTTGTTTCTGTCTGAGTTTGGCAATCAAATGCTTTTTGAAACGCTGGGCATATAGTATGTTCTTTGGGGTAAGCAATTGTTCGCAGGAACTCCGCAGGTTACAGGGGACAGATATGGCCACCGCTCCCTTGATTTCTTTCGGAACTGTATTGCGTTCACCTAAATATTTGAGCAAAAGATTACCGCCCAGACTAAATCCATTCAGATAGATTTCCGAGTAGGAATAGGTGTTGAGGATATGAGTGATCACTTCCTCCAGATCTTCGGTAGCCCCTGAATGATAGGAACGAAACAACGTATTGGGTTCGCCACTACACCCTCTGAAATTCACGGCACAGGCATCGAACCCGTTTTGGTTGAACAGCTTGGCGCTACCGGTAATATAGGGGCGTTGCCCATCGCCTTCGAGGCCATGTAACAGGATGACCAATTTTCTTGTTGGGGTGTTGGAATCGCTCCAATCCAGATCTAAAAAATCACCGTCCGATAAGCGGATTCGCTCCCTTTTTTGGACCACACCATCCACCTTACGGACAAGACCGCAATAAATGGTGGACAAATGCCCGCTCTTGAAGAATATGGGAGGGGAATAGTGGGCGGGAACTTGGGACATTAGTACAAAATATTTTGTTGGGGTTCTACTTTCCCAGGAAGATCTTGTTCATCCAACATGTCCTTAAGGTCTATTTCTATGGTGCGACACAAGGCGGTCATGGGAACATCATTGATACGCCCCTCAAAGGGATCTTCACTATTACTGCCCACCTTTTCCATGGTGGTGAACATCCAGGAAATCAATACCGAAAAGAAGACCATAAGTCCAAGATACCACCAGTTAAGGGCCGTATCCACGCTTAGGAGCTGAGTCTCAAAAACGTTGAGGAGTCCGAAAGGCAATAAAAGGATAAATATCCAAGTGAAGACCGTGCTAAAATAGGCATATTGCCTAGGGAACGGTGTGTTTTTGATGCGCTCGCACATTCCTTGGAGGTTGTACATTTCCTCCAAATCATGATGAAAGATTTGCTTGTCGAACTCTGTTATTTTTCCCTCTTTTAAAAGCTGCTTTAATTGTTTTCCTTGATTTTTAATGAGGTGTGTGGCCACATTCTTCCGACTTTCTAAATCTGTCAATTCCTCTATGGACAAAAACTGTTCTGCTGCATCGCAAGCCGGGTTCCTTTCCCCGTGTCTGTCAAAAATGCGTTCAAGGACCCTGTTTTCCCTTAATGAAAAACTATTGGGCTGCCGCAATTGGATGCGCAGTGCATTGATCCAAGCAATATGTCTGTAAATCAGGGTAACCTGTGCTTTTCGGTCATTCTCCACCAAGTTCAGCACATTGTTGGCCCAAGTGCGGGAGTAATTAACAATACCGCCCCAAATCTTCCTGCCTTCCCAGAAGCGATCATAACTTTGACTGTTCTTAAACCCAATGTAGAAAGCAACGGCAATACCGATTACCGATAGGGGTTGAAAAGGAATATCAATATGGGTCCACCCCAAAGCATGATATAGATAAAAAATGATACCAGCATATAAGATGAAGAAAATGAGATTTTTCCAAGCGTAAAGTAAAATGATATGCCAGCTGATGTTTCTTTTGATGTACATGGTAGTGTCATTGTTGGTTATGCCTTACCAAAATACAAAAGAAAAGTTACTGGGGTCATTCCTTTGGAAAGGTATCCAATAACCGGTATTGCGCTTCAATGGATTCTTTGAATTCCTGCTTTAAATTTTTCACCAGTTGCGAAACAGGTAGTATGTCATCAATAGAAGTAACCCCTTGTCCTGCGGACCAGATGGTCTTCCAGGCCTTGGCCTCGGTGTTCAGTTCCTTGCCAAAATCTATCTTTCGGTCTTTTTTCAAATCTTCCTCCGAAATCCCGGCAGCCTTTAGGCTTGCTGCCAAAAAATTGGCATGTACCCCGGAAATGGCAGCGGTGTAAACAACATCACTGGCACCGGCTTCAATGATCATTTTCCGATAGTCCTCGGGAGCCTTGCTCTCCTCAGCATTGATAAAACGGGTACCCATATAGGCCAGATCGGCCCCCATTTGCAGGGCCGTGGCGATATCCCTTCCCGTACTGATGCAACCTGAGAGGATGATGGTCTTGTGGAAAAACTTCTTGACTTCGTGTACCAAACTCATGGGGTTGATGTTCCCTGCATGTCCCCCTGCTCCGGCGGAGACCAAAATAAGTCCGTCCACACCCGCCTCGGCCGCTTTTTCGGCATGTCGTTTTTTAATGATGTCATGAAACACCAAACCACCATAACTATGAATGGCATTGACCACTTGGCTCACGGCACCCAAGGAGGTGATGACCAAAGGGACTTTGTGTTTCATACAGAGTTTTACATCGGCCTCCAATCTTGGGTTGGTGGGATGCACAATAAGGTTCACCCCAAAAGGGGCCGGCTTTTTGCCCGTTTCTTTCTCAAATTGTTCGAGTTCCGATTTTATCTGGATGAGCCATTCCTCAAAACCTTCACTGGTACGTTGGTTAAGGGCCGGGAAGGTTCCCACAATACCGTTTTTGCAACATTCCACCACCAATTTGGGACCGGAGATTAGAAACATGGGGGCGGCTATAACGGGTAAGGAAAGATCTTTGATAAATTCGGCTTTTTCACTCATGAGGTTTGTGTTAAACTATGTTTAAAAATAGGATTTATAATCGCACTTTATGGGACTCAGTTCTGAAAACTATGGTAATTTTACAATTATTATGCATGCATAACAAAATAACCCACTATGTTTTTTAAGGAATTTGATATTAGATGGAGCGATTTGGATGCCAACCGGCATTTGGCCAATTCAGCCTACATCAATTTTATGAGCCATACCCGGATGGCTTACTTGGGCCAATTGGGATTTGACCAAAAAGGGATGGCCGAGCACAATATAGGTCCGGTGGTCTTTTACGAGCACATGTACTATTTTAAGGAGGTGTTTGCTGGAAAACCCGTAAAGGTTTCATTGGGCTTTGAAGGGATGAGTGAAGATGGGATGTTCTTTGAGTTCCATCACGATTTTTATGACAGCAAGGGAAGAAACTTTGCCCGATGCCAGATGATGGGAGCTTGGATCGACCTTAAGGAACGAAAACTCATAGGGCTGCCCCAACAATTCCTGGATGCGTTCAACCAAATGGAAAAATCCGAAGGATTCAAGACCTTGACCAAAGAGGACACCCGAAAGTTTGTGCAGTTGCCCAAAGATTTGGGATGATTTTATAGAAACTGGTTATTTTAAGTCTCGTTTTGTCCTGATTTGTTTTGGTAGGGACCGCCTTTTTTAGGGTGCCCCCCATTTGGATTTTTTGATTCCGAATGCATAGATGAAATAACCGACCAGGCACATATAAAAAACACATAAAATTAACTCAAGAAGAGACATTTTAGGCTCTTTTAGGTGAAAGAAGAATCCTAATGTGCCTTGTAGTTGAAAAGGAGTGTCAATTTGTTTTGTCGTTAAAAATTGGGGAAGGTGCTGATGTGCTTTTTCCGTTACCATGTAGAATGCAAAATAAATTCCCCCTAATCCCAACAGGGGGTTCAACCTATAAAGTTCTATAAGCTTTCTATTGATCCAAAGAAATAGTGCAAAAAGAAGTACCCCAACGATAATACCTAAAAGTAAGTTCATGACTGTTCCAATTTTTCATATCCATAACAAAAAAAGGTCTAAACTTTTGGTTTGGAGGTTTCCGATTGACGGATGATACGAACGAGTTGATGAATGGGATGTTTCAGCAAATAACTATGTGTGCTTAGGACGCATACTGGCCAAATATACCCCTGCCAATACCAATCCCGTGGCGAGGATTTTTATCCAGGACAAATGATCTTTCCCCAGCGTTAAAGCAAACAATATCCCAATCAGGGGTTGCACATAAATGAAGGCCCCAACGGTGGATGCCTTGAGCTGCGTCAATGCAAATACATTGAACAGATAGGTAAGGAAAGTGGTGCCCACCACCACAAATGCGATGGACCCATAGACCCAAAGAGGCATGGAAGACCATTCAATTTCCAAAAATTCTGGTAAAGTAATGGGAATATTGATGATCAAGGCCAAAGAAAAGAGCCACTTCATCAAGGTAAAGGGGTGGTATTTTTCAATAAGGGTCTTTACCACGATAAGATACATTCCATAAAATGTGGCATTGACGATAAAAAGAAAATTCCCGAGAGGAATGTTTGGCGCATCCTGACGTATTTCGGCACCGAAAAGAATCAATCCGACGGCACCAATAAATCCCATGAGGATGCCCAAACTTTTATTGAGGGTAATTTTTTCCTTCAAAAAAAGAGACGAAAGCACCACCACAATAATTGGTGTGATCGTAATCAATACGGCACTGTTGATAGGCGTGGAGAGTTGAAGCCCCTTAAAAAAGGAGAGCATGTTCACGGACATTCCACAGATGGCACAGATCAAGAGTCGGCCCCAATCTTTTTTTTCAACTTTCTCCTTGGGGCCAAAAAAAGAGATGGCCCAAAACAGGATCGCCGCCCCACCAACACGCAACATAATAAACCCGAAGGGTTTTACGTGCATGGGCATCACCCCTTTTGCCAAGGTATGGTTAATGCCATAGATGGCAGTAGCCCCTAGGGCGGCTAAAATGGCTAAGGTTCTTTTACTCATGGATGCAGGGCCTCTTTTGCGGCCTGGACCACTTTTTTGGAGTTACCAACAAAGATTTGCCCATCAACTAGGACAACAGGTCTTTTTAAAAAGGTATAATGTTCAAGGATGAGACTTTTGTAATCGTCTTCAGAAAGTTGCTTTTCATGCAATCCCTTTTCACGGTAGAGCATGGCCCTTTTACTGAAGAGGGACTCATAACTTCCCGATAAGGCCGCCATTTCCTCCAATTGGGTGGAGGTCATGGGCTCCGACTTTATTTCTTGGAGCTGTACGCCCTGTAGAGGTTCCAATTCCTTTAAAATACGCTTACAGGTTGAGCAGCTGCCCAAATGGTAAATTTTTTTCATGCTATAGGTCTCTGTATGTGCAAAGGAACCGATTTTTGATCAAACCGGTATTAAGCCAATGCAAATTCAACGGCTTTTTGGACATGGATCTTGGCGGTATCAAATGTGGGTATAGAGGCTTCATGGTCCGGCACAAGGATGGGCAACTCGGTGCAGCCCAAAATGGCCCCCTCGGCTCCTTGCGCTTTCATTTTGTTGATAATGTCCAGACAAACGGCCTTGGAGGCATCGGTAAAGACGCCCTTGACCAACTCATTATAGATCATGGATTGGAGAAGTTCCCTATCCGCTTCATTGGGAGTCAAAACCTCAAGACCATAGTCTTCCCGCAGTTTTTTGGTGTAAAAATCCTTTTCCATCGTGAATTTTGTACCCAATAGGGCCACTTTTTTCATTCCTTTTTCACGGATGGCCTCCCCAGTGGCATCGGCAATGTGTAAAAAGGGCACGTCAATGGCCTGTGTAATGGCCTGACTTACCAAATGGATGGTATTCGTGCAAAGCAGTACGATGTCGGACCCGGCAGTTTCCAATTTTTTGGCATGAAGGGCCATGATATTACCAATTTTGTCCCAGTCGCCCGAAAAGGAATATCGTTCAATCTCCTCAAAATCCACCGAAGAGAGTAGGGTTTTGGCAGAGTGCGAACCTCCCAGTTTTTCACGAATGATTTCATTGACGAATTGATAGTACATTTTTGAGGATTCCCAGCTCATTCCCCCGATCATTCCAATAGTTTTCATGTATCTGTTATTTGATTTTTGACATATACTCTGCCCCTTCCACTCGAATAGAGGTAAGCCATTTCCGGATTCTTTTGGCAATCATTTGTGATGTGCCCATTGAAACTGGGGTTTCGGGGCAGCAATTGTAGTTGATGCAGTTTTCCATAATATTTACATTTCGCTAAATCTCAATATGTGTTCCAAAAAAATTACAATTCATTTTTCAGGGTTTCAACAAAGGCCTGGATCACCGCTTCGTTCCTTTTGTAATACGTCCATTTCCCATGACGGGTAGGGATGACCAAATTGGCATTTTGCATGCTATTCAAATAGGTAGAAACCGTGGATTGCGACAATCCTGTCTTGTCTTGGATATACCCTACACATACCCCATCATCAAAATGGTCGATATCTTGGTGGGGCGGAAAATTTACCTCTGGATTTTTCAGCCATTTCAAAATATTAACCCTAGTTTTATTGGATAAAACTTTGCTGATTTCAATCACATCCATACAGCAAATATAAATAAAATATCTACATATCTAAAAAAATAGATATGTTAAATTAAATTTCAACTAAATCCGGGAATGGAAAAACTATTCGACCTTATTTTAAAGAACAGAAGTATACTTCACAACCATTTACAAAATACCCCAAAGGAAAAATTGTTCGAAATACCTGAAGGTTTCAACAATAACATTTGGTGGAACATTGCCCATATTGTCGTTTCCGAGCAGCTGTTGATCTATGGCCTCAGTGGCCAGCAATTGGTGGCTCCCCAAGACTTGGTGGAAAAATATAGGAAAGGCACCAAGCCCAATGGCATTCCAAGCGATGCTGAAATTGAACAGGTTTCCGAGTTGATGTTCTCACTGCCCAAAAAGACCGCGGAAGATTATAAAGCGGGTGTTTTTGATTCGTTTAAGCCCTATGCGACATCACTCAAGATTGAACTCAATTCGGTGGAAGACGCCATTGCCTATGATTTGCTGCACGAAGGAATCCATTTGGGTACCATCACCGCATTGAAAAAGGTATTGGAAAGGGATTCCTAGGACTTCACTTTTTGTTTGAGATAGAGATTGATCTCATTGTACGGCAACACCAATACAATGGGGCCGTCGGCATAGGAGGCCACTTCATATTGGTTGTAGATCAGTTGAAGACCATCCTTGGTATAGCCCATGTTGTTTGATAAGTGGAAGACATCACCATCGAACATAAACCCTGTGGCATTGATGTTTTCGTCCTGGGGAATATCCTCTTGTATCCTGAACTTGGTCTCCGCAAACTTTTGAAATCCTTCCAGATCGTCAAAAAGTTCCCAGTTTTCCAGTTCGGTACCACTCTGTTTGTCAAAATTCAAGTAGGAGGTAGAGCCATAGCCATGTGCTCCCCCGGTATAGGTATACGATTCAACCTGTATGGTGATCATTTGGGGGTCTTCGTACACAATGGTTCCATCGATTTTGGCCTCCCAACCTGGGGTTTCATCGGGAAACCGCTCGTTCAGTTCCTTAAAGCTATCGGTAAAGGAAGTCATGGCCGATTGGATTCCGGTAATCTCCTCCTCCCCATCACCAAAAGAAAGCAGGGAGATCATTTCCTCTTCCAAGGACCGGTTGATGGTTTTGGCCACAGCGGTATCATCCAGAGCCTTGGGGACATTGATTTCAATAGTGGGGCAATCCTTGCAGTTTTCGCCCTGTAGTTCCATGGGCTCAAAAGTAAGGTTGCTTTCATTTTCGCAACCAAGGGCTATAAGAAGTAGGAATATCAGGTATGGGGTCTTTTTCATAAAAGGGGTATTATGCTTTTCCAAAAATAAGACTTCATTGACTACTCCAAAAGATAACGATACATTTGTGTATAGATATTAACAAAATGAGCAAGAAAGATTTACGATTCAATAGCAAGACCATTCACGGTGGACAGTTTCCCGATGAGGCTTATGGGGCCGTCATGCCACCTATTTATCAAACCTCTACCTATGCCCAGACCACTCCCGGAGGGCACAAGGGTTTTGAGTATTCTCGAAGTGCCAACCCTACCCGGACCGCTTTGGAGAATTCCTTGGCCAGTATAGAAAATGGAAACTACGGTCTGGCCTTTGCCAGTGGTCTTTCGGCCATCGATGCGGTCATTAAGCTGCTTTCCCCTGGGGATGAAGTGGTTTCCACCAACGATCTGTATGGCGGAAGCTACAGGCTCTTCAAACAGATTTTTGAAAAATATGGAATCACTTTTCATTTTGTGGGGATGCAGGGGGCAGGTGCCATTGAGGAGCACATCAATGACAAGACCAAGTTGGTCTGGGTGGAGACCCCTACCAATCCCATGATGAACATTATTGATATAAAGACGGTATCCGCACTGGCCAAAAAACATGGACTGTTATTGGCAGTGGACAATACCTTTGCTACCCCTTATCTACAGCGCCCGTTGGATTTGGGTGCGGATATTGTGATGCATTCCGCCACCAAATATCTGGGAGGCCATAGCGATGTGGTGGTCGGGGCCTTGGTGGTCAAGGACAAGGAATTGGCAGATAAATTATACTTCATCCAAAATGCGAGCGGGGCGGTATGTGGTCCCATGGATAGTTTCCTGACGCTCCGTGGGATAAAAACATTGCATGTGCGTATGCAACGGCATTGCGAGAACGGGAAGGCCATTGCGGAATATTTGGCCAACCACCCCAAGATTGAAAAGGTATATTGGCCCGGATTTGAGACCCATCCCAACCACGGGGTGGCCAAGGCCCAAATGGATGATTTTGGCGGAATGATCTCATTTGTTCCCAAGGGCGCTAGCTATGCCGATGCGATTCAAATTGTGGAAAAACTTGAAGTCTTCACCTTGGCCGAATCGTTGGGAGGCGTGGAGAGCTTGGCAGGACATCCGGCCAGCATGACCCATGCCAGTATCCCAAAAGAGGAACGGGAAAAAAGCGGAGTGGTGGATGCCTTGGTCCGTTTGAGTGTGGGAATAGAGGACGTGAAGGATCTTATAGCGGACTTGGAGCAGGCCATTGGGTGATCAATATTGAAAAATTTTTAAAAAAACGTATTTCAAATTATTGAAAAACAATAATTTTGCCTTCAAATTACAAATTCACTAAAAAACAACCCTGAGACAATTCTAAGGGACAACAAATTTTAATCCGTTATATGGAAGCAAAAATCAAAGCATTTATGGATGAGATCATTGCCAGAAATGGCCATGAGCCCGAGTTCATCCAAGCGGTTCAAGAAGTTGCCGAAACGGTAATTCCCTACATTGCCAAACATGATATTTATAATGGAAAGAACATTCTATTGCGTATGGTAGAGCCAGAGCGATTGATTTCTTTCCGTGTGGCTTGGGTAGACGATGAGGGAGAGATCCATGTGAACCGTGGATACCGCATCCAGATGAATTCCGCCATTGGACCTTACAAGGGTGGACTTCGTTTTCACCCTACCGTTAATGCCAGTGTATTGAAGTTCTTGGCTTTTGAGCAGGTGTTCAAGAACAGTTTGACCACTTTGCCCATGGGAGGTGGAAAAGGAGGGTCGGATTTTGACCCCAAAGGAAAGTCAGATGATGAGGTCATGCGTTTTTGCCATGCATTTATGACCGAGCTGTGCAGACATATTGGTCCCAATACAGATGTTCCTGCTGGGGATATTGGAGTGGGATCTCGTGAGATCGGGTTCCTTTTTGGAATGTATAAAAAGATACGCAACGAGTTTACCGGGGTACTTACCGGAAAAGGACGTTCTTGGGGAGGTTCCCTCATCCGTCCCGAGGCTACTGGATATGGTACCGTGTACTTTGCCGATAGCATGCTCAAGACCCGCAATGAATCTTTTGAAGGCAAGGATGTGGTAATCTCAGGTTCAGGGAATGTGGCGCAATTTGCAGCTGAAAAAGTATTGCAATTGGGTGGTAAGGTGCTTACCCTTTCCGACTCAGGCGGATTTATTTATGACAAGGATGGTATTGATAATGAAAAGCTGGCCTTTGTCATGGACCTGAAGAACAACAAGAGAGGTCGAATTTCCGAATATGTGGACAAATACCCATCAGCGGAGTTCCATAAAGGAGAAACCCCATGGAAAGTGAAATGTGATGTGGCCCTTCCGTGTGCCACCCAAAACGAACTAAATGGGGATGATGCCGCTATACTGATCAAAAATGGCTGTATTGCCGTGGCTGAAGGGGCCAACATGCCCTCTACGCCAGAAGCCATCCATGCATTCCATGATGCACAGATTTTATTTGCACCGGGAAAGGCCTCCAATGCAGGAGGTGTGGCCACTTCAGGATTGGAAATGTCACAAAACTCTTTGCGTATCAGCTGGACCCGTGAAGAAGTTGATGAAAGACTTAAGGGAATCATGGAAGATATACACAATGCCTGTATAGAATACGGAAAAGAGGAAAATGGGTATTGTAACTATGTAAAAGGCGCCAATATTGCCGGTTTTGTGAAAGTTGCAGACGCTATGTTGGCCCAAGGTGTGATATAGTCCGTACAATCGACTATAGTTTTTGGTTGGCAGTTACCATAGGGAGTATTTATTTTTATACTTTCGGTAACTGCCTCTTTTTTTATAGCCCATGCAAGTGACCACCAAGGCCATAGTTCTTTCATCCCTAAAATATGGGGACACCAGTCTTATAGTTCGGGCGTTTACCGAATCCGATGGTCTTAAATCCTATCTGTTGAAAGGAGTGCTGTCCTCTAAAAGAGGAAAGTTGAAACCAGCCTATTTTCAACCGTTGATGCCTTTGGAAATGGTGGCTTACCATAAGAATAAAGGAACACTGGAAAGTATCCGGGAAGTAAAGGTGGCCATGCCCTACAAGACTTTGCATACGGATATTTTGAAGAACAGTGTGGTGCTTTTCTTGGCGGAAATGCTGGGCAACAGCATTCAGGAACAGGAACAGGACCAAGGGCTTTTCAATTATTTGGAATACAGTCTTCATTGGTTGGACGAACACCCGCTTTCGCCCAATTTCCATATCCTCTTTTTGATCAACCTTACCAAATATTTGGGCTTTTACCCAGATACATCGTATGGCAATGAACCGTATTTTGATCTTTTGGAAGGGAGTTTCTGTTTGGAGCCATCTCTTAACCCTTTGATTCACAGTGATAAAATGGTGGGTTTTAAGAAATTTTTAGGCACGAATTTTGATGCATTACACGGAATACAACTAACTAAGTCCAACAGGCGGGAACTCTTAAAAACCATCATTCTCTATTTCCAGTTGCACGTGCACGGATTCAGGGAACCAAAGTCTCTTGCCGTACTAAATGCAGTTTTTCAATAATATGGGGAAACCAACCTTGATTCTATTTTTTGTATTGTTTTCCATTACATTTTATGCCCAAGAAGTCACTGTTTTGGATGCCGATACCGGAGTGCCGGTGGACAACATTGCCATCTACAACAAAGACCGGTCAAAAGCAACCGTTTCAGATTCCAATGGCAAGTGCGATTTGGGGATGTTCTCCAAAACCGAAAAAATCACCTTTCAGCACATCAGTTATGAGCGGTATGTGACCACAAAATCCCAGATTGCCAAAAAAGGGAATCGGGTGTATTTGTACCTCAAGTCAGAAGAATTGCAGGAAGTGATCTTGTCCGTTTCCAAATGGGAACAGCAGAAGAAGAACATTCCCCAAAAGATAGAGACCTTGGATGCCCGAAGCATTGCATTTAGCACGCCACAAACCTCTGCGGATTTGTTGCAGAACAGCGGAAAGGTTTTTGTGCAGAAAAGTCAGCTTGGCGGGGGAAGCCCAATGATCAGGGGGTTTGCAACCAATAGGCTGCTATTGTCCGTGGACGGTGTGCGAATGAACAACGCCATATTTAGAGGGGGCAATCTTCAAAATGTAATATCCATTGATCCATTCACCATAAAAAAGACCGAGGTGGTATTTGGCCCGGGTTCGGTAATTTATGGTAGTGATGCCATAGGGGGTGTAATGAACTTTTATACCCAGAATCCGCACTTTTCATATACGGACAGCCTGGCCTTTTCGGGAGGGGCCCAATATAGGTTCGCATCGGCAAACAACGAAAACACAGCCCATGTGGACTTCAATTTGGGACAGCGCAAATGGGCATCCTATACCAGTATCAGTTATAATAGTTTCGGGGACCTTAAGATGGGGAAACATGGGCAGGACTCCTATTTACGCAATAATTATGTGGTGCGCCGTAATGGGGCAGATGTTTTGATGGTCAATGAGAATCCCGAGAAACAGATTGCATCAGGATATAATCAAATCAATATGTTGCAAAAATTTACCTTTAAGCCGAACAATGACTGGAACTACGATTTAGGACTATACTATTCGGAAACTTCGGATTACCCAAGGTACGACAGATTGATTCGTCCCACAGGGGATGGGCAGGGTCTACGCTCTGCGGAATGGTACTACGGTCCCCAAAAATGGTTTATGGGAAATTTTCAGGTCACTAAAAAGGGGAACAACAAATTCTATGATGGGGTAAAGCTCACCGCGGCCTACCAATTTTTTGAAGAGAGCCGACACGATAGGGGTTTTGGCGATGTAGAGTTGTTTTCAACCAAGGAGAAAGTGGATGCCCTCTCGATGAACTTGGATTTTGAGAACAAAAAAATGGGCAAACTGCACCTATATTATGGCGGCGAATATGTGCTCAACAAGGTAAATTCCAAAGGAAGTCAAAGGAATATCCAGACGGATGAGGTCGAACGTACAGCATCCCGATATCCGGATGGGGCCACATGGCAGACCGCTGCCGGGTATGTCAATGGCGAGTATCAATTAAAGCCCAATGTCACGATATTGTCGGGAATCAGGTATAGTCAGGTTTGGGTGGATGCCCAGTTCGAAAAAACCTTCTACCCATTTCCGTTTGATGAGGCCGATTTGATCACGGGAGCACTTACCGGAAGTTTGGGAATCAGTTGGTTTCCCAAGGCCGATTGGCAGGTCACCCTCAATGGTTCAACTGGGTTTAGGGCCCCGAACATTGACGATATTGGAAAGATATTTGACTCCGAACCGGGCTCCGTGGTGGTGCCCAATCCCGATTTGGAACCGGAATATGCCTATAATGGGGAGATAGGTATCCGGAAAAATTTTCAGGATAAACTGGTCTTGAAAGGTGCCGCTTTTTATACCTATTTGGTGGATGCTTTGGTCCGAAGGGATTTTACCTTCAATGGGCAAACAGAAATTGAATACAATGGGGAACCTAGTAATGTGCAAGCCATACAAAATGCCGCCAAGGCCTATGTGTATGGTTTTGAATTTGGTGTGGAAGCCTATTTGGATGACCATTGGTCTTTGGTGTCCAACCTGACCCTTACCGAGGGAGTCGAGGAAGATGATGATGGCACCGATAGTCCAGCGAGGCATGCCGCCCCTACTTTTGGGGACGTGCATGTGGTTTGGCAGAACCAAAAACTAAAAGCGGATGTCTTTTTAAATTACAATGGTGAGATCAGTAATGAAGATTTGGCCCTTTCCGAACAGGGCAAAACCTATATCTACGCCAGTGATGCCAACGGAAATCCGTATGCTCCCTCATGGTACACGCTGAACTTTAAATCCCAATATCAAATATCCAATGCGTTCAAGGCAACCTTGGGTCTGGAAAACATGACCAACCAGCGGTACCGAATGTATTCCTCGGGTATTGTGGCCCCAGGGACCAATCTTATCTTGGGTTTGGGGTATGTATTCTAAAAACAAAAAGGCACGGAATTCCGTGCCTTTTTCATGGGTGTTGCTGTTGACTAGATTTTTACACTGTCAATGGCTTTTTTGGCCGCTTCTTTGGTTTTGTCCATAGCTTCCTCTCCAGCTTTTTTAATGCTATCCAGGGCTTTTTCACCCATTTCTTGGGCCTCTTCCCCTGCTTCCTTGATGGCATCGCCGGCATCTTTGGCGGCATCCTCAAGGCTTTCGCCAGCATCTTCAAGGGCTTCGGTGGCTTCTTCAGAAGCTTCTTTAGCCTTTTCGGACGCATCTTTGCAGGAAGTCAACACAGACATCGATAAGGACAGGGCCATAACGGTAATAAAGACTTTTTTCATGTTTACATGGTTTAGTGTTAATCCGGTTAAGATATGGAATTTGGCATAAATGGGGATTTAAACCATATCATATTTACATTAAGCATATTAAGGAAATACTAATGCCTCCTTTGGAGGGGTATAATTCCATCTAAATTTATAATTTTGCAAACTTGGAATTCTAGAAGAGTAGCAGTAGATATGAAGTTTGCGGAATATAAGGGATTGGATTTGCCTAAAGTATCGGAAAAAGTTCTGGACTTTTGGAAAGACAAAGAGATTTTTGAAAAGAGTGTTTCCACTAGGGAGGGCAAGGAAAGCTATGTGTTTTATGAAGGGCCTCCTTCCGCAAACGGTATGCCGGGCATTCACCACGTAATGGCCCGTACCATCAAAGATATTTTCCCGAGGTACAAGACCATGAAAGGCTTTCAGGTAAAACGTAAAGCCGGTTGGGATACCCACGGCCTCCCCATTGAGATCGGGGTGGAAAAGGAACTCGGGATCACCAAAGAGGATATCGGCAAGAAAATCTCTGTTGAAGAATATAACGCTGCTTGTAAAAAAGCGGTAATGCGCTACACGGATGTCTGGAACGAGATGACCGAGAAGATTGGGTATTGGGTAGATATGGATGACCCTTACATCACCTACAAGCCCAAGTACATGGAATCTGTTTGGTGGTTGTTGAAGCAAATTTATGACAAGGGTTTGCTGTACAAAGGTTACACCATTCAGCCCTATTCGCCAAAGGCGGGTACCGGATTGAGTTCCCATGAGCTAAACCAGCCAGGGACCTATCAGGATGTTACGGATACCACGGTTACGGCCCAGTTTAAAGCTAAAAAGGAAACCCTTCCCGATTTTCTGAAAGGAATCGGGGGCGACTTGTATTTCTTGGCATGGACGACCACACCTTGGACGTTGCCTTCCAACACCGCATTGACCGTAGGACCAAAAATTGAATATGTTACTGTAAAGACCTTCAACCAGTATACGTTTAAACCCATAACCGTGGTGTTGGCCAAAGGTTTGGTGGGAAAACAATTTGCAGGGAAATTCACCCAAGTGGAAACCGAATCGGAATTGGCCGATTTCAGCGAAGGCGACAAAAAAGTTCCATATTGGGTTGGAGAAAGTTTTGTGGGCAAGGATTTGGTCGGTATTCAATACGAACAACTATTGCCGTATGCACTTCCCTACCAAAATCCTGAAAATGCATTCCGTGTAATTTCTGGCGATTTTGTAACCACGGAAGATGGTACCGGAATTGTGCACACCGCGCCCACCTTTGGTGCGGATGATGCCTTGGTGGCTAAACAGGCCCAACCGGAGGTACCCCCCATGCTTGTCTTGGATGATAACAACAACCCCGTTCCCTTGGTGGATCTACAGGGAAGGTTCAGACCGGAGATGAAGGAATTTGGCGGCAAGTACGTCAAAAATGAATATTATGAAGATGGTGAGGCTCCCGATAAGTCAGTTGATGTGGAGATTGCCATCAAACTAAAGGAAGAGAACAAGGCTTTCAAGGTGGAAAAATACGTCCACAGCTACCCCAACTGTTGGCGTACCGATAAACCCATTTTATATTACCCGTTGAACTCTTGGTTCATCAAGGTCACCGATGTCAAGGATCGCATGTTCGAGTTGAACCAGACCATCAACTGGAAGCCCAAGGCAACCGGTGAAGGGCGTTTTGGCAACTGGTTGGCCAATGCCAACGACTGGAACCTTTCCCGCTCTAGATATTGGGGCATTCCATTACCCATCTGGAGAACCGAGGATGGCAAGGAAGAATTGATCATTGGTTCGGTGCAAGAGCTCAAGGCCGAGATGGCCAAAGCCGTTGAAGCTGGGGTGCTGGACAAAGATGTTTTTGCCGATTTTGTGGTGGGCGATATGAGCGAGGCAAATTATGACAAGATCGACCTGCATAAAAATATTGTGGACGGAATTACCTTGGTGTCTCCGTCAGGGCAACCCATGAAACGGGAATTGGACCTTATCGACGTATGGTTCGACAGTGGTTCCATGCCTTATGCCCAATGGCACTACCCCTTTGAAAACAAGGAATTGATAGATGATGGTGTGGCGTTTCCGGCCAATTTTATCGCCGAAGGTGTAGATCAGACCCGAGGGTGGTTCTATACACTCCATGCCATTGCCACAATGGTCTTTGATACGGTTTCCTACAAGAATGTGGTTTCCAACGGACTGGTGCTGGACAAGGAGGGCAAGAAAATGTCCAAACGTCTAGGCAATGCCGTAGATCCCTTTGAAGTGTTACCGGAACATGGCCCCGATGCCACGCGTTGGTACATGATTTCCAATGCCAACCCATGGGACAACCTAAAATTTGATATTGATGGAATTGTTGAGGTGAAGCGAAAGTTCTTCGGAACACTTTACAACACCTATTCCTTTATGTCGCTCTACGCCAATATTGATGGGTTCACTTATGCCGAGGCTGATATTCCGTTGAAGGATAGGCCGGAGATCGATCAGTGGATCTTGTCCGAACTGCATACCTTGATCCAAAATGTGGATGAGGCCTATGCGGATTACGAGGCTACGAGGGCTACGAGGATGATTTCGGATTTTGTACAGGAAAACCTGAGCAATTGGTATGTGCGTTTGAGCAGAAGGCGGTTCTGGAAAGGAGATTACCAACAAGATAAGATCTCTGCCTATCAAACCCTGTATACCTGTTTAAATACCGTGGCCAAGCTATCGGCTCCCGTGGCTCCATTTTTTATGGAACAGTTGTACAAGGATTTGAACGCGACAACACAAAAAGAAGGATTTGAAAGTGTGCATTTGGCAGAATTTCCAGTGCATGACCCCGCTATGGTGAACAAAAAACTGGAGCGTAAGATGCAATTGGCCCAGAAGGTGTCATCCTTAGTGTTGTCCATCCGACAAAAAGAAAAGATAAAGGTGCGCCAGCCCCTGCAAAAAATAATGATCCCGGTTCTGGACCATACCCAAAAGGAGGATATTGAGGCGGTATCGACCTTGATCAAATCCGAGGTGAATGTCAAGGAAATTGAACTGCTGGATGATGCTTCGGACATCCTGGTAAAGCAAATAAAACCCAATTTTAAGGTTTTAGGCCCTAGATTTGGCAAGGACATGAAAGCTATCGCCGCAGCAGTGGGGCAATTGGGTCAAGAGGATATCCAAAAAATAGAAAGAGAGGGAGAATTAATGCTGGAGTTGGATAATAAAAGCGTTACTTTACAGTTAACCGATGTAGAAATCACCTCCCAAGATATTGAAGGTTGGTTGGTTGCAAGTTCAGGTCCATTGACGGTGGCCTTGGACATTACCATAGATGAGGCCCTTAAAAAAGAGGGGATTGCAAGGGAATTGGTGAATAGGATCCAGAACATACGCAAGGAGTCTGGATTTGAGGTGACCGACAAGATCGATATTAAAATACTGAAAGACGGTTTTGTGGAAAGTGCGGTTTCCAGCAATGAGGATTACATCAAAACGGAGACCCTGACCGCAGAGCTCAATTTAGAGGAACAACTAGACGAAGGTGTTGCAATAGCCTTTGACGAAGTCAATACAAAATTGTTTATCCAAAAGCATTAGAAAATGGCAGAAGAACTTAAAGTACGTTATTCGGATAAAGACCTTGAGGAGTTTAGAACTTTGATCGAGGAAAAAATAGAAAAGGCCAAGAGCCATCTGGAGCTTTTGAAAAGTTCCTATATGAATGATGGAAACAATGGAACGGATGATACCTCTCCTACCTTTAAGGCGTTTGAGGAGGGCTCCGAGACCATGAGCAAAGAGGCCAACACCCAGCTGGCCATCCGTCAGGAGAAATTTATCCGGGACCTGAAGAACGCTCTTTTAAGGATAGAGAACAAGACCTACGGCATTTGTAGGGTCACTGGAAAGCTCATCAACAAGGAGCGCTTGAAACTGGTTCCGCATGCTACATTGAGCATTGAGGCGAAGAACATGCAGAAATAATAAAACGCCTTAGGGCGTTTTTTGTTTATGAGGGCAACGGTATTTTTGTTGGGCTTCTTTTTCCTTGTACAGCTTCAAGGACAGAAATTGGTAAAGAAAGCCTTTGTTGGACCTCGAACGGATTACATCCAGATAGATGCTGCCAATTGTTACACCCTTACCTTGAATACAGCACCAATCAATGAGGTCAACGTAAGCGCCAGTATTGAGGGAGAGTATGCCAAGGATCTTTTGGTTTCCATTGAGGAAGAAGGGGCCACAGTACGGGTCAGTTCAGGCTTTCACCCCAACTTTATAAACCCAAACGATAAATTGAGTGCGCACAAGGTCATTTCCATTGCTTTGGAGATTACCGTTCCCGAGTATAAAAATGTATCGGTTTTTGGTACCCATAGCGAGGTACAGGTAGAGGGCAGGTACAGTGATTTGAACATAAAGTTGTCCGATGGGCGGTGCATTCTGAAAAATGTCTCGGAGATAGTGCAGGTCAACACCCAAAACGGGGATATTTGGTTGACGGCCCTTAGCGGGAATGTGATGGCAGAAAGTGCTTATGGTGAGGTGGAACAAAACCAGATTCCCAAAGGGAACCATCAATATGTGTTAAAGACGGTGGAAGGGAACATCCATCTTAGGAAAACAAAATAATATCCATATTTTTGCAACTTCGTTAAAAGACATGAGTTTAAAAAAATCCTTGTTCATCATTGTTTTGATCCTGCTCGTGGATCAAATAAGCAAAATCTACATTAAGACCAGTTTTGTCTTAGGCGAATCGGTGGACGTGTTGGGATGGTTCAAAATACTTTTTATTGAAAACGAGGGAGCGGCTTGGGGCACCAAGTTGAGCGATCTGTTGCCCATTTCTGAATCTGCCGGAAAATTGGTTTTGACTGTTTTCCGGATTTTCGCTGTTTTTGGAATTGGTTATTGGCTTTGGGACATCACTAAAAAACAATCCCCAAGGACTTTGATTTTGGCTGTATCGCTGATTTTCGCGGGAGCCTTGGGCAATATTATCGATTCTGTTTTTTACGGGGTCATTTTTGATCATAGCAGCGGACAGGTGGCCACATTGTTTTCTGACGAACCCTATGGAAGTTTATTGCACGGAAAGGTGGTGGATATGCTTTACTTTCCCATGATAGATACTACATGGCCCGATTGGGTTCCGTCCATTGGGGGCAATAGGTTCCGGTTTTTTGAACCTGTATTCAATATTGCCGATACCGCAATCAGTACGGGGGTCGGGATTTTGATCGTCTTCAATAAAAAAGCGTTTCCAAAACAGGAAGAGACGGGCGAAGAAGTCGCCAGTTAAAATGTATAGACCTTTTCAGGGGTAACGCAATAGTCCAGCGTTACGTCATTTTCGTGCACATCAGTGATCAGGGTTTCCTCGGCCTTAAAGAAAGAAAGTCCGATTTTGATGGTTTCTTTTCGACATTTGTGCAAAAAAGTATCGTAATACCCTTTTCCATAGCCCACACGATTGCCATGTGCGTCAAAAGCCAACAAGGGTAAAAAGACCACATCGATTTTGTCCTCGGGTACCACTATTCCATCCACAGGCTCGGGAATATGCCATTTATTTTTCCGGAAGACCGTATTATCGGTCAACAGATAGTTTTCCATGGAATGTTCTCCACTTACCTTGGGAATCACCACGTTTTTATCTTTTCCTTGTAGAAGAGTGATCAAGGGCAAAGTGTCCACTTCTTTATTTTCTTCTATGCCCAAAAACGTATGGAAATAAAAAAAATCCCAAATAGGGATTTGTAGTACATGATTTGCTAAAAGTATACTAAAATCAGAGGCCGATACATCAGATAGTTCGGCCCTCATTTTTTTGTATTTTTTTCTTAGTTCATGTTTCAACATCTAGATGCTGAAAATTTGGGGTAGTGTTCTGGGGCAATACATTCCTACTCTCCTCTGGTGGAAACCGAGAAGAAGATTTTGAAGAAAAGCATCAAAATCAAGTACATTCCCAAAACGATTACATAGTTTTCCATAGGATTGTATTTATACCGTTAAATGTAGGTAAAAGAATTGATAAGTTCACCACGAAATGCATTTTTTATCGATGAAATGCACAGTTTTTTGTAACAGTTTAACATTTTTGAGAATTCCTCAACCAAAGTATTGCAGATTTCCCATAGTTATTTTATAGGAAAACCCCAGTTTGGTTTGTGTGTAATTATAATGGACCAAAATCCATTGTATTTTTATTTCCATGGAATGAAAGTACGTATCGATCAATGCAGAACAGGAAATGATCAAGTTTAACAAAAAACACTATAATTAAAATATAACTTTGTTGGTAAGATCAGTTAAGGGCCAATTTTCCAGAACTCTATGTCCAACCCATCCATAAGTGTACAAATAAGTGTGCTGCCCAATAATCCGGGAGTGTACCAGTTTTATGATTCCGATGGGAAGATTTTGTATGTAGGCAAGGCCAAGAACCTAAAAAAACGGGTTTCCTCCTATTTCAATAAAAAACAAGAGTATGGCAAGACGCGGGTCTTGGTAAAAAAAATCCACTCCATAAAGCATATTGTTGTTGCCACGGAGTCCGACGCCCTGCTGTTGGAGAACAACCTGATCAAAAAACTGCTGCCTAGGTACAACGTACTGCTCAAGGACGATAAATCGTACCCTTGGATCTGTATTAAGAATGAACGCTTCCCAAGGGTTTTTTCCACCCGGAAATTGATTAAGGACGGTTCGGAATATTATGGGCCGTATACCAGCATGAAGACCGTAAGGACATTATTGGATTTGATCAAGGGACTTTATCCTTTGCGAACCTGCAATTACGATTTGTCAAGGGAAAAGGTTGAGTCGGGAAAATACAAGGTCTGCCTGGAATACCATTTGGGAAATTGTTTGGGACCTTGTGAAGGCTTCCAGAGCGAAGGGGAGTATCACGGGCAAATTGCGGATATCAGGGAAATCATCAAGGGAAACTTCAAGGATTCGCTCCAGACCTTTAAACAACAAATGAAGGACTTTGCGGAAAACATGGAATTTGAAAAGGCGCAACGAGTCAAGGATAAAATAGATATTTTGGAAAATTACCAGGTCAAATCCACGGTGGTCAATCCAAAGATCAACAATGTGGATGTATTCTCCATAATTTCCGATGAGACCTATGCCTATGTGAATTTTCTACAGCTTTCCCACGGGGCCATTGTGCGGTCACATACCCTGGAGATCAAAAAGAAATTGGATGAAACGGATGAGGAATTGCTGCAATTGGCCATAACGGAGATTCGCCAGCGGTTCAACTCAACATCCAAAGAAATATACCTGCCATTTCCAGTAATGGTGGAAGAAAATCTAAAGGTGGTCTTGCCAAAGTTGGGGGACAAACGCAGAATTTTGGAGTTGTCCGAACGCAATGCACGCTTTTTCAGGCAAGACAAGCTAAAACAGATAAAGATCACGGACCCCGACCGGCATACCAAACGGATCATGGCCCAGATGAAGGCGGATTTGCGTCTTTCCGAAGAGCCCGTCCATATAGAGTGTTTTGACAACTCCAACATACAGGGAAGCAACCCTGTGGCCGCTTGTGTTGTCTTTAAGAATGGAAAGCCCTCCAAAAAGGATTATCGGCATTTCAATATTAAAACCGTGGAAGGTCCAGATGACTTTGCCAGTATGGAAGAAGTGGTGTTCAGAAGATATAAGAGACTGCTTAATGAAGAAGAGTCCTTGCCACAACTTATTGTGATCGATGGGGGCAAGGGGCAGTTGTCATCGGCCCTGAAGAGTTTGGAATTATTGGGCCTTCGGGGGAGGATTGCCATTGTTGGCATAGCCAAGCGCTTGGAGGAAATTTATTTTCCTGATGACCCGGTACCTTTGTACTTGGACAAAAGGTCCGAAACCCTTAAGATCATACAGCAACTAAGGAACGAGGCCCACCGATTTGGCATTACCCATCACAGGAACAAAAGGAGCAAGGGAGCCATTGGGACGGAATTGGAAAGCATAGAGGGAATTGGAAAAAAAACGGCAGAACAGCTATTGAAGAGCTTTAAGTCGGTAAAGCGGATCAAGGAAGCCTCTGTTGAGAGTCTTGCAGCATCCGTTGGAATGGCCAAAGCGCAGAAAATCTATAAATCCTTTCACTAGTGAAAACAGGAATAAAGAGCATAACGGTTACCCTGGTATTTATTTTGATCGGAGTTTTGGGTTGGTCCCAGACCGATGACAGGAAAGTGCCTCCCAAGGTTGGACTGGTGCTCAGTGGGGGTGGCGCTAAGGGATTGGCCCATATCGGGGCATTGAAAGTATTGGAGGAAGCAGGGGTCAAGGTGGACTATATAGGAGGCACCAGTATGGGGGCCATAGTCGGGGCGTTATATGCTTCTGGGTATTCGGCCAAAGAACTGGATTCCATTTTCAGGGTCACTGATTTTACGAAACTTATCCAAGACAATGTTCCCAGGGGAGCCAAAACATTTTATGAAAAAGAAGATTCGGAACGGTATGCACTGAGCTTGCCCTTCACCAATTTTAGTGTGACCTTTCCGCAGGCCATTTCTGGCGGACAGAACATTTACAATGAACTGGTGCGGCTGCTTTTTCATGTGAAGGACGTCCATGATTTTAAAAAGTTGCCCATTCCTTTTTTGTGTATTGGCACCAATGTGGAAACCGGGGAGGAGATTCTTTTGGACCATGGTTATCTTCCGGAGGCCATTATGGCCAGTGGAACCTTTCCTTCCTTGTTTGAGCCTTCGGAAATCGATGGGGATATTTTAATTGATGGTGGGGTGGTCAACAATTACCCCATTGACAAGATCAAGGCCTTGGGGGCGGATGTAATCATTGGGGTGGATGTACAGCACAATCTTTCCACAAGGGAATCCCTGTCCTCGGCCACGGAGATTTTACTTCAGATCAACAATTACCGAACGGTCAATGATATGAAGAAGAAATCCGAAGAGACCGATATCTACATAAGACCAGATATTGACGAGTTCTCGGTAATTGATTTTGGGCGGAGCAAGGAAATCGTGGCCAGTGGCGAAGCCGCGGCAAGAACCAAGATGGATGCCCTACAGAGCTTGGCATCGGAACAAAACTATGTGCCTGAGCCAAAGAAGGAGAGGATTCATGCCATGGACAGTCTTACTGTGAATAGACTGATCATACGGGGAAATGATAAGTACACAAGAGGGTATATAAAAGGAAAGCTCAGGTTTAACCTGGCCGAAAAGATTGCATTCGACAAACTCAAACAAGGAATCAACAATCTTTCTGCCACAGGCAACTTCAAGGCTATACGTTATGAGTTGATTTCCAATGGATTGGGAACGGACTTGGTTCTAAAACTCAAGGAGAATCCGACCAAAATGTTCATAAAAATGTCCGCCCACTATGACGATCTGTACAAAAGCGCGGCATTGATCAACCTCACCAAGAAGAACTTTTTAATGCGGGACGATGTGGCCTCTTTCGATTTTATACTTGGGGACCATATCCGTTACAATATGCAGTACTATCTGGACAAGGGCTATTATTGGAGCTTTGGCATCAATTCCAAGTTCACCGATTTTGATGAGGAAATCAATTTTGCGTTGATCCGCTCCAATTTTGATGTGCCCGAAGTCTCAAACATCAGGGAAATCAATTTGGATGTATCGGATTTGACCAACCAAATATACCTGCAAACCGTTGTACAGGAAGAGTTTGCCGGGACATTGGGAGTGGAACATCGTTTTCTTCGGCTCAGTACCCGCACCATCAACCAAGTGGAGGCAGATAATTCAGAAGATTTGTTGGCCTCTCCGAAAAGGACCTATTTTGAAGACTCCCATTATTTCAGTGCATTTGGAAAGCTGACCTTGGATACTTATGATGATAAGTACTTCCCAACCAAAGGGCTATTGTTCGACGGTGACTTTCATCTGTATCTCTTTTCTTCGGATTTCAATAACAATTTCAGGGAATTTTCCGTGGGTAAGGCCCGTTTGGGAACAGTTGTTCCCATAACGCATAATCTTAGCTTCAATGTTGAGGCCGAAGGAGGCTTGAAACTGGGAACTTCGGCAGTAACCTCCTTTGATTTTGTGCTAGGAGGATTTGGGAATGACTTTGTGAACAATTTTGTTCCCTTTTTCGGGTATGATTTTCTAAGCCTTATTGGAAACAGTTTTGTGAAAGCGCATGGAAGGTTGGATTACAGGTTTGCCCCTAAGAACCACTTGCTCCTCTCTGCCAATTTTGCCAATGTGGAAGATGATCTTTTCAGAACGGGGAACTGGTTTACGGAGCCATCATTTTCCGGATACGGGGTGGGCTACGGTTTTGAATCTTTCATTGGCCCCATCCAAATTTATTATTCATGGAGTCCAGAGATAAATAATGACAGTATTTTCTTTAGTGTGGGCTATTGGTTCTGATGAAGGAAGATGTATGAAAACCAGCATTTTTCTTAAGAATTTGCAAAAAAACACGCGTTTGCGCACCATTCTGATGCAGGTATAGTTAAAGTCCGTTAAAAACCGATTTTCCTACAAAAGCTTAATGTATCTTTACACCCAATAAGGGGTGGTTCCCTTATAACTTTAAGTATTGGTTTTTCATAATTTAAAGTTTGGTTGGTTATTTAGGAAAAGCCCAGTTTTAAGACTGGGCTTTTTTTTTACATACTATTTTGGAACAAGTTTTGTTTAAGTAATTGTAAAGATATTAGCCTCGATGACGTTTTTAGTAATTTTACATTGAACTAACTGCTTATGAAAAAGATACTTATTATACTTTTCGCACTATATGCACTTCCTGGAATTTCCCAAAAATCGGTGCCGGCGTACAAGCCTGGGGAATGGTTGAAGTTTCGCATACACTACGGATTTCTCAATGCCAGTTATGCCACCTTGCATTTGACTTCGGAAACCCTGAACAGTGTTCCGGTGTACCATGTGGTGGGAGAGGGAAAGACCACAGGGTTTGCCAGCATATTTTTTAAGGTGGACGATACCTATGAAAGCTATTTTGGTCGTAAAGATGGAAAACCGCACAGATTTGTCCGTAAAATAGATGAAGGAGGCTATACCAAGGATATTGAAATAGACTTTGATTACGAAAAAAAGAAAGCCATTCTAAAGGACAACAAGAATGGTACACAAAAAGATATCCCTGTCCATAACGATATACAGGATCTTATATCGGCATCCTATTTTTTAAGAAGTGCCTACGATCTTGATCATTTTAAGGAAGGCGAATCCATTGATTTGGACCTTTTGTTCGATGATGACGGGGTTTTTAAGTTTAAACTGAAATATTTGGGAAAAGAAATCATCCGAACCAAGTTTGGGAAGGTGGAATGTCTTAAATTTAGACCATTGGTTCAGTCGGGTCGTGTCTTTAAGGAAAAAGAGAGTCTTACCCTTTGGGTATCCAACGATCTGAACAAAATTCCCATACGGATCAAGGCCGATTTGGCCGTAGGCTCCTTAAAAGCCGATTTGGATGGGTACAATGGACTAAGAAACCAGTTTAAAATTATAATGGACTAGCATTGATGAAGAATGATGAGCTAATTCAGTCCCAGATCAACAAGCTTGAGGAAAAGTATAAAAACTCGGGGCAGGACCTGAGCTCTTATTTGGACGGACTTCTCTATCAACGATATCTTACGTATTGGGATTACATTCACTTGGATACCTTATTGAGCATCCAGGTGCCACGCACCCATTTCCCCGATGAAGAAATCTTCATCATGTACCACCAGATTACCGAGCTCTATTTTAAGCTCATTCTCCACGAACAAAAACAGATTACCGAAGATAAGTCCCAAGACCTTAAATTCTTTATTGAAAAGGTCAACCGGATGAACAATTATTTCAAGGCCCTGATATCATCCTTCAGTATTATGATCAAAGGGATGGAGCGGGAACAGTTCCTTCGTTATCGCATGGCATTGCTTCCTGCCAGTGGATTCCAATCGGCCCAATACAGGATGATAGAGATCTATGCCACCCCATTGGAGTATTTGGTGCACCATACCGAAAGGGATTCCTTTTCGGCCGAAGATGGCATAGAGGAACTCTTTGAGCACATCTATTGGAAAAAAGGGGCCACCGACAAGGCCACAGGGGAAAAGACCTTGACCTTGAAACAATTTGAGATACGGTATACCCCGAGACTGCTCAGGATCGCCAACCAAGTAAAGGATAGCACCATATACCAAAAATACCTTCAACTGCCGGAAGCATCAAGGAACAATGAAGCGTTGATCAAGGCGTTGAAGGACTTGGACGTCAATGCCAATGTAAATTGGCCCTTGATGCACATGGGCTCCGCATACCGGTATTTGGGAAAGGAAAACCAAGAAGTGGATGCCACGGGAGGCACCAATTGGAAGCAGTTTTTACCACCCAGTTTTCAAAAAATAATATTTTTCCCAACTTTGTATTCAGAAAATGAGTTGGATGCATGGGGAAAACAATGGGTGGATCATATTTTTAACCCTGCAAACAAAGAATACAAGGAAAAATAAAATGCAAAAGTTTTTTGGGGCAATCTTGGCACTGATGATTGTTTTGGTGTCATGCAAACAGGATAAAGTTTTAGTGGATGAGTTGGTAAAGGTTGAAACCATTGAAAAGCCACCCATCACTCATTTTGGATTCAATCTTGAGGAATTCAATGTGGTCCATGATACCGTAAAACGAGGGGACAGTTTTGGGGAACTCATGCTTCGGAACAAGGTGGACTACCCTAAGATTGCCACAATTTCAGAAAATTTTAGGGACACTTTTGACGTGCGTAAAATCAAAGTGGGAAAACCCTATACCATCCTTAAATCAAAGGACACTTCGGAAGTAGCGGAGATTTTCATCTATCAGAATGACAAGATCAATTATACCGTGGTGGATCTTCGCGATAGTGTAACCGCTTATAAAAGCCAGAAAAAGGTAAAATTGAGGGAACGCGAGGTAGGAGGTGTGATCACCAATAACCTTTCCGAGACCTTGGACAACCTTGGAGTGGACTATAACGTAACCATAGACCTTTCCGAAATCTATGCATGGACCATAGATTTCTTCAGGTTGGAGAAAGGGGACAAATTCAAGGTCATTTATGACGAACGGTACATCAACGACAGTATTTATGCCGGCCGTGGCCCCATCAAGGCCGCTTTGTTTGAGCATAAGGGAAGGACTATTTATGCGTTTCCGTATGTAACCGATTCCTTGAAGAATATTTTGGATTACTATGATCAAGAAGCGAATAACCTCAGAAGTACCTTCTTAAGAGCCCCTATCAAGTTCGGGTACCGACTTTCGTCCCGTTACAACCTAAAGCGAAGGATTGCTTATTATGGGTATAAAGTGAGGCCACACAAAGGCACGGATTATGCTGCGCCCATTGGCACTCCGATCATTGCCACGGCAGATGGTACCGTGACCGAATCTACCCGAAGGGGAGGTAATGGAAAGTACGTAAAGATCAAGCACAATAGTGTTTACAGCACCCAGTACCTCCACATGAAGAACCAAAAAGTAAGGAAAGGGGATTTTGTTCGCCAGGGCGATGTAATTGGATGGATCGGAATGACCGGAAACACCGGCGGTCCCCATGTATGCTATCGCTTTTGGAAAAATGGAAGACAGGTAGACCCCTTGCGTGAAAAATTGCCCACCGCGGAACCCATTGCAGATTCCTTGCGTACCGATTATATGACCCACATTGACCCACTGAAAGAACAGTTGGACTGCATAGAATTCGTGAACCCCAACCCAGAACCCGAAGAAACCCTAATCTCATACAACCCGTAATGGCACTGCCCAAAATCGACCCGACAACGACCCAATCCTGGAAAAAACTTTTAGCGCACTACCAAGAAAACAAGGACACACATCTTAGAGAACTTTTTGCCCAAGATGTTGATCGAGGGAAGAAGTTTTCCTTGCTATGGGAAGATTTTTTGGTGGATTATTCCAAAAATCGGGTGACTGATGAAACCCTCTCACTTTTGCAGGAGTTGGCAGAGGAGGTTAAGCTCAAAGAGGCCATGGATGCCTATTTTGGGGGAGAACTGATCAACCAGACCGAAGGTAGGGCCGTATTGCACACTGCACTCAGGGCCAAAAAAGGAGATGAGGTCTTTGTGGATGGTGAAAACATTGTTGAGGAAGTCCAAGCGGTTAAGGAAAAAATCAGATTGTTTTCCGAATCCGTGATTTTGGGAGACAGAAAAGGATATACGGGCAAGGCATTCACCGATGTGGTCAATATTGGTATCGGCGGCTCGGATTTGGGACCGGTAATGGTCACCGAGGCCCTAAAATTCTACAAGAACCATCTAAAAACACATTTTGTAAGCAACGTGGATGGGGACCATGTGTATGAAGTGCTAAAGGAACTGGATCCAGAGACCACTCTTTTTGTCATTGTTTCCAAATCGTTTACTACGCAAGAAACCTTGAGCAATGCCCTCACTATTAAAAAATGGTTTTTAAGGAAAGCTTCGGAAAAGGATATTGCGCAACATTTTGTGGCCGTCTCCACCAACCTTGAAAAAATCAAGGAATTTGGTATCACGGACGACAATGTATTCCCTATGTGGGACTGGGTAGGGGGAAGATTTTCCCTTTGGAGTGCCGTAGGACTGTCCATTGCCCTTTCAGTAGGATACCAAAACTTTGACGATCTTTTATCAGGGGCCCATGAAATGGATGTACATTTTAAGGAAGCGCCCTTTATAGAAAACATACCTGTGGTCTTGGCCCTTTTGAGTGTCTGGTACAATAACTTCTTTGGTGCCGAAACCGAGGCCATTATCCCCTATACCCAATATTTAAGTCGTTTTTCGGCCTATTTGCAACAAGGGATCATGGAAAGCAATGGGAAGAGTATGGATAGGGCTGGAAAGCAGGTAGATCACGAAACCGGGACCATTATCTGGGGAGAGCCCGGGACCAACTCACAACACGCCTTTTTTCAATTGATGCACCAAGGCACAAAGCTTATCCCAACGGATTTTATTGGATTTAAGGAATCACTGCATGGCGATGTGGACCACCACAACAAGCTTATGGCCAATTTCTTTGCCCAGACCGAGGCATTGATGAACGGTAAGACGCCCAATGAGGTGAAAAATGAACTGCAGGCCCAAGGATTGTCCGATCAAGAACTTGAGCTTTTACTTCCTTTCAAGGTATTTGAGGGCAATAAACCCACCAATACCATTTTAATACAGAAACTTACCCCCAAAAGTTTGGGCGCCCTCATTGCCCTCTACGAACATAAGATCTTTGTTCAGGGAATCATCTGGAACATATATAGTTATGATCAATGGGGTGTAGAATTGGGCAAACAGTTGGCCAAAACTATCCTGAGTGATATCGAGAATTCGGAAATTGGCAAACATGACAGCTCAACACTAAATCTTTTACAGTTTTTTAAGGGATAAATTAGAGAGTTAACATTAATTGAAAATTCCTCTAACCAATTGCGTGTCAACAGATTTTGCTTGTTAAATTTGTGTTAACTATATTAGCTTCATTTAACCTTGACTTAATCGTGATGTTTTAAAAATACATCACTTTTGCAGGGCAAATTAAACACTAAAACACTGAAAAGATGAAAAAAATCTACTTCGCTTTTGTGGCGCTTTTTATGACCACAATGGCTTTTTCACAAGGAACTATTACTGGTACCGTAGTGGATGGCGAGCTTGGAGGCCCGCTTCCAGGAGCCAGCGTTATGGTAAAGGGAACCTCAGTTGGTACTTCAACGGATTTTGATGGAAACTTTACTTTGGAAGTCAACCAAGCTTCAGGAACATTGGTTGTTTCCTACATTGGATTTGTTACTAAAAATATTGCGTTCAGCACTACCGGTAGTGTAGGTTCAATTTCGCTATTGCCAGATGCAGAGGAATTGGAAGGGGTAGTGGTTGTTGGTACAGGGATTATTGACCTTGCCGCCGACAGAAAGACACCTATTGCGGTTTCTTCCATTCCTGTAAAAATTATTCAAGAAAAGATAGGTACCCAAGATGTTACCATGACATTGGTGAACACTCCTTCCGTATATGTATCAGGACAAGCCGGAGGTTTTGGGGATACCAATATGAGGGTGCGTGGTTTTGATCAAGATAACACGGCCTTCCTTTTAAATGGTCAGCCTATCAACGGAATGGAGGACGGATTGATGTATTGGTCCAACTGGTCCGGTCTTAACGATATTGCTTCAGGGGTTCAGATCCAAAGGGGTCTAGGTTCTTCCAAATTGGCCATTTCCTCTGTTGGAGGTACTGTGAACTTTGTGACCAAGGCCACTGAAATGGATGCAGGCGGATTTGGATACGCCACTGTTGCCAACAATAACTACATTAAAACTTCAGCAGGGTACAATACAGGGGTGTCCGATAAAGGATGGGGATTGAGCGTTATGCTTTCCCACTGGCAAGGTGATGGTTACAATGAAGGAATGTTTGGTGAAGGCCAGACCTACTTTATCTCATTGGGTTACCGACCCAATACAAGCCATAACTTTAACTTTTTGATTACCGGCGCTCCTCAGTTCCACGATCAGAACTTTACCAAGCCCATTGAAGATTACTTGGAGTATGGTATGCGTTATAACAACAACTGGGGAACATATAATGGTCAATACATGACCGAGAGAAGGAATTTCTATCATAAGCCAGTGGCCAACTTGAACTGGGACTGGATTATTGATGATACGTCTAGTCTATCTACCGTTTTGTATGCCTCTTGGGGTAATGGTGGAGGTACCGGTAATCGTGGAAATCGTATCAGAACAGCTGAAGGGCGTATAGATTATGATGCCATCTATGCCTTTAACAATAGTGTGCCCAATGGAGCAGGAGGGTATTTTGCCGCTGGTAATGGTTATGTTACCAGGGCATCCATGAACTTGCACAACTGGTATGGATTGATTTCCAACTTTGAAAAGCAACTTTCTGACAATCTAAGCTGGAATGTTGGATTCGACTTGAGAACCTACTACGGGAAACACTTTAGAGTGGTTTCAGATTTCCATGGACTTAAGTCTTGGCAAGAAGATATCAGGCTACGGGATCAGAACAACAACCACGAAATCTATGGTACTTACGGAACCTATAAAAGAGTGATTGCCACCGAGTCGTTTAGACCTTCCGGATGGGCAGCAGCTTTTAATAGTTACCCAGAGGATCAAAAGATTGCCTATAGCAATGATGAACGTATCTCCTATGGTGGATTGTTCACCCAATTGGAGTATGCCACGGACCAGTTCTCCGCGTTCTTCCAGGGATCGGTATCCAACCAGTACCACCAAAGGTTTGACCCTTACCAATATGCAGATCAAGCATTGATCAATGGGACTTCTTCCCAAGGAACGGATGAGCCTATACCTGCGGGGATAACCGATGGGGTGGATTCCGAAAAAGTGAACAATTTTGGATACAATGCCAAAGCCGGTTTCAGCTATAATCCAACTGCTGAGCACAGCTTTTATTTCAACACAGGCTATTATAACCGTCAACCGTACCACGATAACATTTACCTGAACTTTACCAATCAGGTGAACCCGTTGACTGAAAATGAAAAGATTTTTGGTCTTGAGGCTGGATATAGCTACTCTAGTTCTATATTCTCTGGTAGTATCAACTTATACAGAACCTCTTGGAAGGATCGTGTGGAAACCACTTCCGACGTTGTTGATGATGTGGTTACCTACACCTCTAACTTCGGTACGGAGCAGTTGCACTCTGGGGTAGAGTTGGATGTTAAGGTAAGACCGACCAGAGGACTTTCCTTTAACGGCTTTGCTTCCATTGGGGATTGGCAGTACAAGGGTGAAGTAGTTACCCAAGTCACTGATGAGGAACGCAATGTAATTGGCACAGAGACAGAGGATGTTGATGGAGGTAAAGTAGGTGGTGCCGCCCAACTCTCTGGTGGACTAGGGGTTGCCTACAGGATTACGGATATGATTTCCGTGGATTCCGATTTCAGATATTATGATAATCTGTATTCCGATGTAGGTGCGATTAAGGAAAACTTGGAATTGCCATCCTTTCACCTATTGGATGCAGGGGTTACCTTTAACTTCCCTGTGGGTATTGACAAGACCAAGAACCTAAAGATTAGAGCCAACATGAACAATGTTTTGGACAAGGAATACATTTCTAGGTTGACTACTGCCGATTTTGTTGAAGGTGGCGTTGAAACCTATGATGGTATCGCCGTTTCCAACCAAGGATATTTTGGATTGGGAAGAACATGGAACGTTACCCTTCGCTATGATTTTTAATCAAAGCTGAAAAATAGATGGAAGACCCTGCCGATTGGCAGGGTTTTTTATTTCCAAAATCCGTATTTTTAGGCACCAAAACAAAAACTATGGACAACTCAGGACTCGCCTATCAATGGATTCAAGCATTACACTCGTACCTCGCCTATTTTGTGTTGGCGATGCTCATTTTTGCAGTGGCCAACGCCCTAATGGGTTGGATGGGCAAAAAGGACTTTACCATGCACAAAGACCTTCGCATAAGTCTATTTGCCTTGATCTTGAGCCATATTCAGTTGTTGGTGGGGCTTGTACTGTATTTTATCTCGGGCAGTGGTCTTAAGGCCATCCAGACCTTGGGTATGGGCGGGTTGAACTCCGCAGCACGCCTCTTGGCCGTGGAACACCCCTTTACCAACATTATAGCCATCGTATTGATTACCATAGGCTGGTCCCGTCACAAAAAGTTCATGGAAAGCGAAAAGAAGTTCAAGAGCATTGCCATTTTCTACGGCATTGGTCTTGTGCTCATCTTAAGTCGTATTCCTTGGGGACAGTGGTTTGGATAATACTATAAGGTGTCATTCCCGCGTAGGCGGGAATCTCATTCTTTCTCCTTAAATAAGAATACTTTTTCTCAAATGGTCACATAGTTGACCTCTGTGATGATAATGTGATCCAGCACCTCAATTTCCATAATTGCTGCGGCAAGTTTCATCTTTTCGGTGAATTCAAGGTCCGCTTCGCTGGGTTCCAATTTTCCGGAAGGATGGTTGTGGCAAAGGATGATTTTCTTGCAATTTTTGGATACGGGCATCCTCAATACTTCCGCGGGTTTTATGATGTTCCTGTTACTGGTACCAATAGTGACCAACTCAATATATTCAATATCGTTACCGGTGTTCAGACCTATGGTCCAGAAATATTCTTTTTTTCGATGAAGCCTGTTTTGTCGCCACAATATCTTTTGCATGATTCGGGCAATATCTCCTGTGTCCGAAATATGTGTTTTCCTGTCTTTGGATATATCTAAGCCCATGGTATGATCATTTACTATGGGGTCATCTGTTTTATCAAAAAGATATAGGACGGAAAGTGGTCGCTGTACCCACCGGTATAGCTCCCCCCCGAATAGGTCCGTAGGGGATAGCCTTTGTATTTGCCCTTTTGGGTGCGAATAAAGGCAGGGGCATAAATACCCGCTTTCCAAAAGGTTAATTCCGTTTTATCGGCATTGATGAGGTTTGAGGTCATAAAAAACTGATCAAAAAGATTCCATTTGTCTCGATAGGCCAGGGAACCAATTCCTTTCCGATACAATTTTTCCATGGGGTTGTACAGCCCCAAACTATCCAATTGCTGTGGTTTGCCCTTGGTCTTCAGGATATTTTTCAAGCTGTTGTCCGTTGGGTCATCATTGAGGTCCCCCATGGAAATGATCTTCGCTTTCCTGTTCAGCTCTTGTATGGAATCAATAATACGCTTGTTCAGTAAGGCGGCCCGCACCCGCTTGGGGCCGCTTATGGCTTCCCCACCCCTTCTGGAGGGCCAGTGGTTTACAATAAAATATACGTCTTCTTGGTCCAAAAGGCCACCTACCACCAATTGGTCCCTGGTGTAGACTCGTTCGCCCAATTCATCAAACAAAAGGAGTCTATGGCTCTTAAAGGAAGTAGGCAGGTATGATTCCTTTTTAAAGAGGAGGGCCACATCAATCCCACGGGCATCAGGGGAATCAAAATGAACAATTCCATAACCCTTACCAGAAAGGTTGGGATGTTGGATAAGATCTTCGATTACTTGCCTGTTCTCTACTTCGCACAGACCAATGACATCAGGGGAAGTTTTGGAGGTCTCCTCTCCAATCTTGGAAAGCACTTTGGAAATGTGGTCAACCTTTGTCTTGTACCGCTCATGGGTCCAATGGTAACTACCTTCGGGCGTACGGTCATCATCAAAGATGAGCGAATCATTTTTGATGTCAAAAAGATTCTCAACATTGTAGAACGCAATGGTTCTTAGGGCATATGTGTTGGACTTTTGTCCATGTAGTGAGGTCGATATTAATACAAGTAGGCATATTAATGATCGCATGGGTATAATTTTTATTGACTTGGGGTCTAGGCAAAAAAACCAATGGTAATTTCACCATGGTTAAATGTAATAAACCTTTTATTAATGTTTGCCAGAAAAGTGATGGGAAAATCAAAACCCGTTCTCTTTTAGGTGTTTAGATGGGTTTAGCCATTGCCCAGAAATTAAAATTTCATTATTATTGCAATGTATTGTACAAATAGCCTCTGCGATATCGCATGGGCTATTTGTGTTTTTAGGCCATAGTATTGATCACTCTTTTGCCAGAAAGAGTATGGGCCCAAACATCAAATTTCAACCTCACATTTACAGAATGACCAGCCCTTTGTAGACTGGCAACAATTAAATCTTTTAATAATCTAAATTCTTAACCATGAAGACATTACCCTATGCATGTATCATCGTTTTTTTTCTCTTATACGGATGTTCCAATAGTTCGAAAAAAGATATCTCAAAATCATCATTTTATTGGACACCCGTCCAAGTGGATAAAAGTAATTTGGCGAGTACAACTTTTTTTAGCAGCGTTCATGAGAACAATTTAGGAAAGTACGTATTTGCCAATGAGAACATTGAAAGGGATTGGGATGATGAAGATAATTTTGTTACAGCTTATGATATGTCCGAGCTGGCTAAAGAAAACCTATTTTGCCGGCTGTTTGTAAATCAGAATTCGGGTCCGGACAAAGTCTATGAGAACTTTGCAAAGAACCCAAGGTCCAAAAGGAATTTACATTTACGTTATGATTATTATTTAGATAGTATACATGCTGGATTTTATTATAAGGATAAGCCTACCGAAGATGAAATTACTTGGGAATCGACCAGGTACCCAATATTTGAATCAGAAGTAATTCCCGAAGGCGACGAATTGGGTGTTGACATGAGCCTAACACAGGAAAAAATCATTGAAGCCTTGCTCAACAATCAAAAATATGTGAATACCAAGGATGACCATACGATACTAGTAGGATTGAAGTTTTCTGTGGTGGACGGAAGCTCCCCGGGCAGAAAAGAGAAAAAGAAAGCCTTTGAGTTGGCTTCAGGCCAGTTTTTATTGACCAATGTTGATAAAGGCTTGGAACTGATCAACAAGCATATCCCCAAATACGGTATTCCAGAACCCTTTATGAAAAACAAAAAGCTGGAAGAAGAAGCGCTCAAGCTTATGCAGAATTATGCCCGTAACCAAGGCTGGAAAGAAAAATATCATAAAGCGATTATTACCAGTGATTATAACGTAAAACGCAGTTTTGCGGGGTTAATAACAGGAAGGACAATTGTTTTTGCCTTAGTTGGGGAATGGCCGGATGGAAGATGGACAAGTCAATTCTTTAAAATATACCAGGCCTATAAGGGAGATGATGAATATGGCCCTCTTAGATATGATGGTACCGGAAAACAACGGGATGTCTGGGGAGGGGCACTTAAATAACTGAATAGTTCACTTTTGATGAAAAGCCAAGTGTGGGGAACACTTGGCTTTTTTATGGAATGATTTTTATGTGGTCCCTTTAGGACAGGAAAACTCTTATAATTTGATCTTGATCTGGCAATAGCTATTGAAATACTTTGATTTTACATTAAAATTGGATAAGATTGTGTACTTATCTTACAGACCTGAGCGAAGTATAGCCCCAATTTTGTTTAATTAACCTACCAATAGCTATGAGGACAACTTTGCTCTTGGCTGTGTTCTGTTGCGTCAACCCCCAATACGGCCAACAAGAAACAGTCATTTCGGGTAGCGTTCAAGCAATGGGTCTCAACACCCCTGTTCAGAATGCTGCCATTGCCATTGAAACCCTTTCACAAACCTTTTTTACGGATGCAAACGGACGTTTTAAAATCCAGATTTTTGAAAACGGAGAACACGTTTTGGCGATTTCTTTCCCAGATTTTTTGCCAAAACGCTTTGCAATCATTTGTGATGGAGAACCAATAGATTTAGGGAACATTTTTTTGGAGAAAGACATTACCCAAGAAAAATCGGACAACCTGATCACACTTACCGATGGAGACCTTTTGGATGACGGGGAAGCCGTATCCGGGGCTCTGGGCCTGCTGCAATCCACCAAGGACGTTTTTTTAAACCGGGCTGCCTTTGATTTTGGACAGGCCTTTTTTAAGGTGCGGGGCTATGATTCCCGTAATGGCACGGTGATGATCAATGGCATTCCCATGAACAAATTCTTTGATGGGAGGCCCCAGTGGAACAATTGGGGCGGACTCAATGATGTGCAGCGTAATCAGGAGTATACCCACGGATTGGAGGTAAACGCCTATACCTTTGGGGGTATTTTGGGGAATACCCAAATCAATGTCCGTCCTTCGGGTATGCGGCCTGGGATTCGTTTGTCCAGTTCCGCATCCAATAGAACTTATAGGGGAAGGCTAATGGCAACCTACAATTCTGGACCGTCCCAAAAAGGATGGGCCTATTCATTTTCAGCTTCACGCAGGTGGGCCCAAGAAGGATATGTACAGGGAACGTTGTACGACGCTTATTCTTTCTTTGGCGCTTTGGAGTTTCAACCCAATACCAAGAGTAGTTTATCACTCACCACAATTTTGGCCCGTAACCGAAGAGGACGCTCCGCTGCACTTACCGAAGAGGTGTTTGACCTCAAGGGAAACCAATACAATCCCTATTGGGGAAATCAGGATGGAGAACTACGAAATTCTCGGGAACGTGAAATTTTTGAACCTATTTTCTTGTTGAATTACAAACTCCAAAGAGAAAAATTTAGTTGGAACGTGGGCGTAGCCCATCAATTTGGAACCAATACCAGAAGCCGTTTAGGGTACTTTAATGCACCCAATCCAGATCCTACCTACTACAGATATTTGCCCAGCTATTTTATCAACAGTTCCATTGGTGCCGATTTTATAAATGCCGATTTGGCTCGCGAAGGTTTTTTAAGGAACCCACAACTTTCATGGGAACAGTTGTACACAGCAAATACAAATGGCAATAGCCAAGGCAAGGCGGCCTATGTGTTTTATAACGATATTGCCGATGACACCCAGACAACCATGGCAACCAGCATGGAGTACAATATCAATGAAAACATAAACCTGGGTTTTGGAGGGAACTTTAAAACACTTTCCTCAGACAACTATGCTGAAATCCAAGATTTGTTGGGGGCGGAATTTCATGAAGACAAGGATTCCTTCTCCAATACCTTGAATGATGTCAATGGGGAACTGGAGAAGTCAACAGGCGATAAATTCAATTACAACTACACCTTGGATGCATCACAATTTGAAGCCTTTGGCCAGCTTTCCACCACACTGAAAAAGTGGAGCGGTTTTGTCGCTGCATCCATTTCTGGACATAAAGCCAAGCGAAATGGTTTGTTTGCCAATGAACGTTTTTTGGAAAACTCAATGGGGGAAAGTCCAAAAGTCAACTTTTCCCATATGTCATTTAAGGGTGGGCTCACCTATTTTCTTTCAGGACGCCATTGGTTTACTGCCAATGCGGCAAAGGTGGAACGGTCGCCAACACTTCAGAACATTTTTATAAACCCAAGGGAGAACAATGAAGTCGTTTCCGAGCTTCAAAAAGAGACCATTACCACGACAGATGTAAGCTATTTTGTGCGGTTACCCAACTTGACGGGGCGTTTGACAGCCTTTTATACAAGGTTCATGAATACTACGGACATTAACTTCTTTTTTGTGGACTCGGGGCTAGGCTCGGACTTTGTTCAAGAAGTCATTACGGGTTTGGATAGATTGCACAAAGGGCTGGAACTGGGTTTGGAATATGAAGCCTCCTCCAGTGTAAAGCTGACTTTGGTTGGGAATCTGGGCGATTATGTGTATGCCAGTGACCCTTCGGTGCAAATCAATTTTGATACCGCAGGAGCCGATGAGGACCTTATCGACCCAGAAGGGGATATAGATTTGGGGATTGCCAAGGTAAAGGGTCTAAAACTGGCCCAAGGCCCGCAAACGGCCCTTGCCTTGGGCGTGGAGTACCGCAATCCCAACTATTGGTGGTTTGGGGCAACGGCCAACTACCTTACCCATAACTATATCAACATCTCTACTATTTCCCGTACCTCCAGTTTTTTGTTGGACCCAGAAACCGGGGAACGTTTTCCAGATGCCACCGATGAAAATGTGGCCAAAATTTTAAGGCAAAAAAAATTGGAAGACATCTATTTGCTCAACCTCATTGGCGGAAAATCTTGGTTGGTCAACAAAAAATACATCAGTCTGTTTGCCAGTGTCAGTAATCTTTTTGATGGTGTTTTCAGAACAGGGGGATACGAACAAAGCCGAAATGGCAATTTTGGCCAATTGCAGCAAGATAATCTAAGCGGCACCCCATCCTTTGGGCCCAAATACTGGTACGGCTACGGGAGAACCTATTTTTTAAATCTCGCCGTAAGCGTCTAAATCAAAAAACATGAAAAATTCAAACAAGATAAGTGGGCTATTGCTATTGATCATGGTTGTGGCCTGCGTAAAGAACACAGAATTTAATCAACCAAAAACAGCATGCAATTCAGGGCTCAAGGCAAATATCAGCTTTGCAGAACTTGAAGGGTTATTGGGAGAAGGAGCTGTGCAAATCCAAGAAGATTTGGTGTTGGAGGGGTATGTGATCTCATCGGATAAATCAGGAAATTTTTTTGGAGTGCTACATATACAAGATGCTCCGGTAAATCCCGTTCACGGGCTTGTTATTGAGATGGATTTTAGGGAATCCCATTTGTTTTTTGATGTAGGAAGCAGGGTTTTGGTAAAGCTGAAGGGACTGTATCTCGGTAAAAGTGGTGAGACCCTTAAACTCGGAGGCACCTTTACTTCCTTCGGAAATGTTTCTGTAGGGAGATTGCCCGGTTTGAAAGTGATGGAGCATGTTTTCCTTTCATGTGATGATTTGACCGAGATGCAGCCTACAAAAATTATCATCCCCGAGATTGAAAATGCTAGGGTGAACACCTTGGTTCAATTGGAAGAGGTTGAATTTTTGCAAGAAGAACTGGGACAGACTTTTGCGCTTCCAGAAGAAGAGACCGGACACATCCTAAAAGATTGTGCTGAAAATGAACTCACATTGCTCAATAGTGGGTATGCCGATTTTCAGGCAGAAATCCTGCCTGAAGGCAATGGCTCCATTACGGGGATTCTTGTAAAAGATGGAAAACAGTTGCAATTGGTCATCCGGGATTTGGAGGATATTGATTTTACCCAAGAGCGTTGTCCAGAGATTATTACGGAATTCACATCGACCCAAATCTTTATTTCAGAATTGGCAGACCCGGACAACAACGCCGGAGCACGCTTTGTGGAACTCTATAATTCCGCATCGGAACCCTTGGATTTAAATCTGTGGACCCTTCGCCGCTATACCAACGACAATACTGAGGTAAGCTCAACTATAGATTTATCGGGATTGATTATTGGTGCGGAAAGTACCTTGGTCATTTCGCCAAACGCCGCGGAGTTTGAGTTGGTGTATGGATTTGCTCCCGACCTAGGGGTTTCCACCAACAGTCCGGCAGATTCCAACGGCGATGATAATTTAGAGTTAGTAGACCCCTTTGGAACGGTCATAGATGTTTTTGGTGTGGTTGGAGAAGACGGTTCAGGTACCAACCATGAGTTTGAGGACGGCAGGGCTTTGCGTAACCCGGACATTTTGGAAGGAAATCCCAGTTACACCTTTGGTGAGTGGACCATTTTTAATGATACCGGAGATTCAGGAACCACCGATTTACCCCAAAACGCCCCAGAGGATTTTACACCTGGGAATTAGGAGTAAGCCACAATGCCCTGTGATGTATCTAATAAGAAGTTGACATACAATCTATTACGAATGTTTTTTTGGCAAAAAAGATGTAAATTGAACAACAACCTTAAAAACTACAACTATGAGAACACTGGTACTGACCTTGTTATTAGTATTTGCCCTTGGGTTTCATTGTGAGGCACAGCGCATATCCAAAAATGCAATTGGGGTACGGATTGGCGATGACGATGGTTTTGATTCCTTTGGAGCGGAAATCAGTTATCAACGGGCCCTTTTAGAAAACAATAGGCTTGAGCTAAATCTTGGAATCCGAGGAGAAAAAGATGTGTACGACGCGTTCAAGGTGGTCGGTCTTTTTCAGTGGGTGATGCCTTTGGACGAATCCTTTCACTGGTACGTTGGTGCAGGGGGAGGCTTGGGCAATGTGGATTATGATGGTGGAGGTTCGGCCTCGTTTGGCCTGTTGGCCGGTAATATTGGACTGGAGTATAATTTTAAGATCCCGCTGCTTTTGTCGTTGGACGTAAGACCGGAAATTGGTTTTGGCGAAGAGGATGCCTATGGAGATGGCTTCGATTTTGATCTGGGACTCGGGATCCGATACCAGTTTTAGGAAGTAAACTAAAAACGCCCCTTTAAAGGGGCGTTGCTTTTTTAAAATGCTTTATAGCCAAACTTCTGTCCCCCTACCGAGGCATCGGCCATAAGACCGGCCTTGGGGAGGGCAAAAACGGCCACACCATCTTTGTATTTGGCGTTAAAGGCAATTCCCGATTTCAGGGCAACCGCCGAGGTTTCTGCCGCAAATTGAAATTTCCCTTCCTTAAAGCGGTCCAAATCTGTGTCTGTCTCAAAAAAGATAACCTCGATTATGGCCTGTCCACCTGCTTGTAGACCTATGTTTAACTTTTTAAGGTCAGCCATTCCAATAGGATTGCCATTTTCATAGACCACTCCATTACCTGAAGCCCCACCAATGATAAAGCCCCCTTTTCCCACATTGGGAAAGATCACATAACCCGCCGAATTGTCAAAAAAGCCGTCAAGGTTGGGGGCAGCCTCCAAAAGGGCGGTTTTTGCCTTCTTGGCATCGGCCATGATTTTCTGGTCCTTTTTATTCTGTGCAAGCAAACTGGTGCCAATCATTAAAAAAGCGACCAGTACAATAGATTTTAAAGTCTTCATAGTGTTCATTTTGTAGTGTTTCCTCAAAGTTAAAAAACAAACCCTCTCCATTTTGGAAAGGGTTTGCCAATTAGTGTTAAGGAAAACCTATTGTTTTTACCTATTTTGGAAACTTGGTGTGTGCCATAACTTCCTCCATTTGCAATACGTGGCGTTCGGTGTGGCCAGCGGCAAAGATGATCAATTGTACCCCATCCACAGGGCCAAACGGAAGATCCTTGCTATACCGGTTTCTAAGATCGTCCTCGGTGGTTTTTACATATTCAATATGGGCGTTCCTTTTTTCCAAAAAGGCCTGTAGGGTATTTTCAAAAGACTCAAACTGTCCACTAGGTTCAAAGGCTTCCGATGTTTTTACCTTATTGCTCCGGTCACTGATATTGGTCATTATGTCTTCATCCTTAAATACCAGCGAATCCTTAAGGACTGGATTTGGGCCAGCTCCAACTGTTTTCTGTATCAATCCCCCAAAGCCATTTTCAGTAACGGCCAAGTGTTCAACACATTCGGCAATAGACCAGGAGTTTTCATCAGGTTTAAAATTTAGTTGGGCATTGGTTAGACCTTCCAAAACCTGGATCATGTGGTTACGGGTCTCGGTAAGATGCTTCAACATCCACTCACGATCTTGCTCATTCAGCTTTGTGGTATCAGCACTGAAACTGAAAAGTATCAATGCTGCAAAAGGTAAAATCAACTTTTTCATAATCTATAGGGTTAAAGGTGTTGTCATGATGTTTTTATGGTATGTGGCTACGGAGCACAAAAGCAGCCACAGTATAAAGATAAGGTATGATAACGCCCCTTAAAGGGGGTGAATATGCCAAATCAAGGGGTTATTTCCGTAAAAAGAAGCGGCAAGATCAGAATGGCCATAAATAGATAATGTTTATGTTTTAATAGTATTTTAATATCAATTATCTATATCGATGGAGGTCATTTTCGTAAATTTATAAAGGATAAAAAATAACTTAAACAACATACTATCATGAGTAAAGAAATGGCAAACGGGGCAGATGCAAGTCAGTGCCCTTTTTTGAGTGAAGTTGCCGGTGGGGGTACACAAAATGAAGATTGGTGGCCCAATCGACTTAAGCTGGAACTGTTGAACCAGCATTCGGAAAAATCAAATCCGTTGGGAGAAGGTTTTAACTATGCCGAAGAATTCAAAAAACTGGATTATTCAGCACTGAAGAAGGATCTTTTGGATGTTATGACCGATTCACAGGATTGGTGGCCTGCTGATTTTGGCAGTTATGCCGGACTGTTCATCCGCATGGCATGGCACAGTGCAGGAACCTATCGTGTTCAAGATGGCCGTGGGGGTGGTGGCCGTGGTCAACAACGTTTTGCACCTCTAAACTCTTGGCCAGACAACGTAAGTTTGGATAAGGCCCGTCGCTTGTTATGGCCCATCAAACAAAAGTATGGTCAGAAAATATCTTGGGCAGACCTTATGATTTTGGCCGGAAACGTTGCCTTGGAATCAACGGGCTTCCGCACCTTTGGTTTTGCAGGTGGTCGTGAAGATGTCTGGGAACCAGACCAAGATGTATATTGGGGTAACGAAACCGAATGGTTGGCTACGAGTGATACGCCCAATAGCCGATACTCACATAATAAGGAAGAACGTGATCTTGAGAATCCTTTGGCTGCAGTGCAAATGGGATTGATCTACGTAAACCCGGAAGGTCCGGATGGTAACCCTGACCCAGTAGCCGCAGCGCATGATATCCGAGATACCTTTGAGCGTATGGCAATGAACGATGAAGAAACTGTTGCATTGATTGCAGGAGGACACACCATTGGTAAAACACACGGTAATGGCGATGGCGCAAAAGTCGAAATGGATGCAGATCCAGAAGCAGCAGATTTGGCAACGCAAGGCTTTGGTTGGGAGAATAAAAATGGTTCAGGAAAAGGTCCAGATGCCTTTACTTCTGGATTGGAAGTAATTTGGACCTCTACCCCTGTACAATGGAGCAATGACTTCTTTAAGTTCTTGTTTGAATATGAATGGGAATTGACCAAATCTCCAGCGGGAGCACACCAATGGGTAGCTTCAAATGCAGAGGCCATTATTCCAGACCCTTTTGGCGGCCCTAACAGAAAGCCAACGATGCTGACAACCGATCTATCCTTGCGTTTTGATCCCGCTTACGAAAAAATATCCCGTAAATTCTATAACGATCCTCAGGCCTTCGCCGAAGCGTATGCCCGAGCTTGGTTCAAATTGACACACCGTGATATGGGACCTGTTTCCAGATATCTAGGTCCAGAAGTGCCCAAAGAAGAGTTGATTTGGCAAGACCCCATTCCAGCAGTGGATTATACCTTGGTGGATGCTTCTGACATAAAAGCTTTGAAAACTAAAGTATTGGATTCCGGGGTTTCCGTTTCTGATTTGGTGTATACCGCTTGGTCATCTGCCGCCACTTTCCGTGGTGGGGATAAGCGTGGTGGTGCCAACGGTGCCCGTATCAACTTGGAGCCCATGAAAAGTTGGGAAGTAAATAAAGGTACTGATAAGACCATAAAGGTCCTTGAAGGTATTAAAGATGAATTCAATGGCAATACCAGTGGAGGTAAGAAAATCTCCTTGGCCGATATGATTGTATTGGCAGGTAGTGCCGCGGTTGAAAAAGCAGCTAGTGATGCCGGTGTACCTACGGAAGTGCCATTTACCCCAGGACGTAATGACGCGACCCAGGAGCAAACCGAAGTTGATTCTGTGGACTATTTGAACACGCCTTATGATGGATTCAGAAACTATGTGGTAAAAGGAGTAAAAGTTCCTGCAGAGCATTTGTTGGTGGATAAAGCACAATTATTAACGCTTACTACCCCAGAAATGACTGCTCTTGTAGGTGGTTTACGGGTACTAGGTGCCAATTTTGACGGTTCAAGGCATGGGGTGTTTACAGACAATATCGGAGTGTTGAGCAACGATTTCTTTGTGAACTTGCTCGATATGTCCACTGAATGGAAAGCCGCCAATGAGGAGAAATCACTTTATGAAGGGGTTGATCGCAAAACAGGCGATTTTAAATGGTCCGGTACTCGGGTCGACCTTGTATTTGGTTCCAACTCCATCTTGCGTGCCCTTTCAGAAGTATATGCAGAGTCTGGGTCAGAAACAAAATTTGTAAAGGATTTTGTGGCGGCGTGGACCAAGGTTATGAACCTAGATCGTTTTGATCTGGCGTAACAAAATTAGAAGAAAAGGAAAATTAATTGCCAAAGCTGCCATGACCCTCACGGTTGTGGCAGTTTTTTTTATAAATTTCATTCACGTATGAATCAAGTGGAATCTTTTTTTAATCACATCAGAAGTGGCGATGCCAAAGCAGTTGCACAGCTTCTTGCCTCCAATCCCAAATTGTTGGAAGTAAAGGACCAAAGAGGCTCTACCCCATTATTGCTCGCCACCTATTATGGCCATGGTGAGCTGTCCCAATTTCTTTTGGAAAAAGGAGCTCAGGTAGATGCCAAGGACGGTTCGGGAAATACAGCTTTGATGGGGGTGTGTTTCAAAGGATATGTGGATATTGCCAAGCAATTGATCAATGCTGGGGCCAATGTCAATCAAAAAAATGCCATGGGTGCCACCTGCCTTATTTATGCCGTTACCTTTAACAGGCCGGAAATAGCAGAGCTACTTGTGGAGCACGGCGCTGATATTACTGTGAAAGATGCCAGAGGAAATACGGCCTTGGATCATGCCAAAGAGCAAGGGAATCAGCCATTGGCGAACCTATTGCAAGAAAACACATAGATGTTATATGGATTCCAAAGAGCAGCTCAATCTCGCCAAACGCATCAAGGCCATTTCAGAAACCGGATTGGTGTATGCCCAAGACCTCTATGACCGTGAACGGTATGAAGAACTAAAAGTCATAAGCCTGAAATTGATGGCGCAGTTGGGCAACATGCCCATGGAAGCCTTGGAGGATTTTTTTCTGCCCCAAGAAGATTACCCTACCCCTAAAGTGGATGTGCGTGCTTTTGTGTTGAACGAAAAGGATGAAATCTTGATGGCTAGGGAAAGTATTGATGGTAAATGGACCATTCCCGGAGGTTGGGCAGATATTGGCAGTACACCCTCGGAAACGGCGGTAAGGGAAGTAAAGGAGGAAACCGGGATTGAGGTCGAGGCGATACGTTTATTGGCCGTTTATGACAAACAAGCGCACCCGCATCCTCCGGCCCCCATTTATGTGTATAAACTGATTTTTCTTTGCCAAATGAGAGGAGGGGAGCTCCAAGCAGGGTTCGATATGCTGGATACTGGCTTTTTTCCTTTGGATCAACTTCCCGAACTTTCCGAGGAACGGATTTTGGAAGAGCAGATACACGCATTGTTTAAAAATGCAAAGTCCACGGAATCCAAAGTGTATTTTGATTAAAAAGCAAACCAATGTCACAACACCTTACAATTGCTTTGATTCAATCCCAACTGCATTGGGAAGCTCCGCAGCAGAACCGAACTATGTTCGAGGAGAAAATGGATTCCATTTCCAATGATGTGGATGTCATTGTGCTTCCTGAGATGTTTACCTCTGGATTTACCATGAATCCTGGCAATTTGGATACATCAGAGGGCATCAAAACAGTGGAGTGGATGCAAAATCAGGCCAAAAAGAAGGATGCGGCAATTGTGGGCAGTATGGTATTTCAAGAAGACGACAAGTTTTTCAATCGGTTGTGGTTTGTTCAGCCAAATGGAAATCTTTCAACCTATGACAAAAAACACACTTTTACCCTTGCGGGAGAAGATAAGGTCTATACCGCAGGCAATAAAAAAGTACTTGTTGATTTTCGGGGATTCAAGACGTGTCCATTGATCTGTTATGATCTTCGGTTTCCGGTATGGGCCCGTAATGCCGAAAATTATGATGTTTTGATCTATGTGGCCAATTGGCCGAAACCTCGAATTGAAGCATGGGACACACTTCTTAAGGCGAGGGCCATAGAAAACATGGCTTATGCCATAGGGGTGAACAGGATCGGGCAGGACAATCTGGGGCATGAATACTCGGGGCATTCTGCAGTTTATGATGCACTGGGAAACCCTATTGCATATTCAGAAAAGGAAGAGATTATTTATACCACCTTGGATAAAGCGCATATAGAATCCACTAGGGAGAAACTTAAATTTTTAGAGGATAGGGACGACTTTACTCTGAAATAATGAAATTCTGCTCCAATTCCCAATTGGCCCGCACTTCTATGACATCAGGATAATAACTGATCCGTTCGGGTTGTAGTTTTTTGAGAAAACTTCCCGTGTCCCATTTACCATTGCCATTGTCATCAAAAATAACCCGTACCACATAATTTCCAGGGTCCAGGTTGCTGAACTCAAAAATCCTTGATTCAGGAGCAATGATTTCACGTTGGATTTCTCCCTGCTCATTGGTCAATTGCAATACAAGGGGGTATTGGACGGCACCACCAAGGGTCATTCTTAGATTGCCATAATCGGCATAACCACTGGTTGAAATAGCATAGTCCAGGGTGTCGTTCTGCATACCAAAGAAATCCGAAATGGCACCTGGGAGCAGTGAAAATCGGTATCTCTGGTTAGGTTCTATCTCAAAATCAAACTCAACCTTGTTTTCCAAGGTATCCAAAACATGACTAAAGGGAGCCAACAGGGAATCACTTACCACCAAACCAATTTTTGTGGTGTCCACATTGGCAATTGGGGTATTGGCAAGTATGCTGAAGGTATCCTCAAAATTGAATTTTCCTCGAATGCCAGAGGTTAGGGACAAGGAATCCAAAGGCAGTTTTCTGGTCTTTACGGTAAACGTGTCAATACGCTCCAATTTGTCATTGGTGACCGTGAAAATGATGGAATCCAAATCTGTAGGCGTGATCCAATAGTTCAAGGTGTCCTTTTCGCGGTCTTTCAATATTTTGGTTTGCACCGAATCGGGCAATTGGGTCAAGGTTTGGATTTCTATGTCCTCATGGTTGCCTTGATACCCAAAAATGATACGGTTCTTGGCCGAATAACTGGGTACGGAAACACTATAATCCGGTTCTTCCAAAAACAGGTTGAGCAAGTAGGTGGAATCCGTTGGAATGCTGATGGTGTCCTCAAGAAATCCAATTTTGTCCTGCTTTTGGTTAAACAGATTGTTTTTGTTCACATCTTTTAGGGCAAAGAGGGCATATTTCCCGGCCCTCAAATTTTTAAGCTCAAACAGCGGAAGGCTATCCCCCGTACTGGCAATATAATTGGGAGGGGTTTTATAAATGGTGGAATCGGTATAAGCGGTATCTATTTCATACAGCATCACACTGATGAACTGATCGGCCTTTTTATTGAAAGCATCTTTTACTGCACCAGATAAAGTCAAAGAGTCTATATAGGTCCCCGTGGAGAAAACATAAGTGAGAAAGCTGTTGGGGTTGCCCTCGTTATTATCAACAATACTTTGCCCAAAATTGAAAGTATAGGTGGTATTTTCACGAAGGGTGTCTTTGATGATGACCTCAATATACTTTCTGGGTCCGCCTTGTGGCGTTATTTCTGGGGGATACTTCAAGGGAGGTGAAACCACCAGTTGGTTCTGTACGTCCTGGAGTTTTATGAGCTCATCAAAATAAAGTCGGATTTTTTGGCCCTCAAAACTGATGCTGAAGTTATCCGGTTCTGCGCGTACAAGCTTTGGTGGGGTAACATCCTCTGGTCCACCGGAAGGAGAACCTCTTCTGGCACATTGCCATAGGGCAAGGCCCATCAGGGCGAAAAAAAGAAAACCCAACAATTTTTTTACGTACGCCATGCCAAAATCCATGTGGGGCAAAGAAACAACTAATTTAAAAATTGAAGGTACGCATTAATAAAATTTAACCCTAGGGAACCACAGCCATACTGAGGACTGAGATATCCTTGGGCTTGAGCTGCTGAAGGGCTTTGGCACAAGATTCTATGGTGGCTCCCGTGGTTATAACGTCGTCTACCAGCAGCACATGCCCAAAATGTGTTTTTACCACAGGGTTTACCAGAAAAGCTTCTTTTGAATTTTCCCAGCGCAACAGCCTATCCTTTTTCGTCTGGGTTTTGGTGTTTAAGGTCTTCAGAAGTAAATCGTCCCTGTATTCAGCACCAATGGCCTCGGCAATTTTTTGTGCAAAAAGAGCTACTTGGTTATACCCTCTCTTTTTCAATTTTTTTGGATGCAAGGGTACCGGGATGACAACATCAATTTTTTCCAGACCCATTTCTTTTCTTAATTGGGCACCATACCAATCCCCAAAAAAGCCGCCAATTTGTTCTTGATTTTTGTATTTTAACGAATGCAGCAAATTTTTAACAATCCCATTTTTGGTGAAAAAAACAAAGGCAGCTGCTTTTTTTATGGCAATTCGTCCATAAAATATACGATCTACGGTGTTTTCATCCAAGAAGTTATGATCGGTGAGTGGCATCTCATGTCGACAAACGGCACACAAAATGCTTTCTCCTCTGAATAATTGGGCATTACATCCAAAACATACCTGTGGCAATAGGATGTTGTTAATCTCGTTTATTATCTTAGCCAACCTTTTTGGTATCAAATCTTATACGCGTTAGAGTAGTCTGTCAACCCATGAGCCCCCAAGATAATCATTTCAACTACAAGATCATATTTGCCGCGCTGGTTGCGGTCATTGTGGGGATTCTCATTGCTTTCTACTATAGTTACGCCCAATCCAAGAACCAAATGTCGTTCTTGGAGCAGGAAAAATCACTTTTGGTGAAGGACCTTACTTTGATGAAGGCCGAAGTGGACAGACTTTCGGGACTTAACGAAGTGAACGATATTGAACTGCAGACCTCTAGGTTCAGGGTACAACAGCTCTTGGATTCTGTGGGAAGGCTCAATTTTAGCATTACCAAGCTCAAGGAAACCCGAAAGGAGCTGCGCAAATTGGAGGTACGCTTTGACAGTCTTAAATTGAAGAACAACTTTCTGCGGTACAACAATAGCCTTTTGGCCAGTAAGTATGAGGAAACCCGTAAGCAGTTGGAAGATCTAAGGGGCAGGGCCAATTCCATGGAACAGACCGAATCCTTGCTTAGGGAGACCAATCGGGAACTGACCCGGGAATTACGCATTAAAAGCTATCTGAAATTGCAGGATGCCGAGGGAAGTGGGTTCCGATTGCGGGCCGGAAGACCCATAAAGACCAATAAGGCCTCCACTATTGAAAAATTACGGGGATGTGTTACCATTTTGAGCGACCCTAACGAACGTGGCGATGTAAAAGTGGTATACCTACAGTTTTTGGACCCCAATATGGCCGTGATAGAGGATAATGCCAATACCATATCGGTCAGTGGAAACATCTACAGCAAAAAAGTGGAGATTGTGTATACGGGAAAGGAAATCAGTATTTGTGATGCCATTACCGTACCCGAAGGCTCCTTGGCCGAAGGAATTTACACCCTTAATGTTTTTGAGGACGAAAGATTGCTCGCTTCCACAGAATTTCAGCTGAAATAACACACTTCTTTTTGGGTAAAATTCTATTTTTGCCCAATGGCAAATCAGGAAGACATTTTTAAGAAGGTTATCTCTCACGCAAAGGAATACGGCTATGTATTTCAATCCAGTGAGATTTATGATGGACTTAGCGCAGTTTATGACTACGGTCAGAATGGCGCTGAACTAAAGAAGAACATCCGCGAATATTGGTGGAAGGCCATGGTGCAGCTCAATGAGAACATTGTGGGCATAGATGCCGCCATATTTATGCACCCCACCACTTGGAAGGCCTCTGGCCACGTGGATGCCTTCAATGACCCGTTGATAGACAACAAAGATTCCAAAAAAAGATATAGGGCCGACGTCTTGATCGAAGATTATGTGGCCAAGATAGAAGCCAAGATAGACAAGGAGGTCACCAAGGCCGCCAAACGTTTTGGGGATAGTTTTGACAAGGAGCAGTTCCTGTCCACTAACCAACGCGTTATGGATTATCAGGCTAAGGCCGATGAAATCCTAAAACGAATGGCAAAATCTTTGGAAAACGAGGATTTGGCCGATGTCAAAGCTCTTATTGAGGAATTGGAAATTGCCTGTCCACTTTCTGGGTCCAAAAACTGGACGGACGTGAAGCAGTTCAACCTTATGTTCGGGACCAAGTTGGGTGCCTCTGCGGATAGTGCCATGGACCTCTACCTTCGTCCTGAGACTGCACAAGGTATTTTTGTCAACTTTTTGAATGTACAGAAAACCGGAAGGATGAAAATTCCGTTCGGGATTGCCCAAACCGGAAAAGCCTTCCGTAACGAGATTGTGGCCCGCCAGTTCATTTTCCGTATGCGGGAATTTGAACAGATGGAAATGCAATACTTCATTAAGCCGGGAACCCAAATGGAGTGGTACGAAGCTTGGAAGGAAAAACGTATGAAATGGCACCTTTCCTTGGGAATGGGAGCAGATAACTACCGTTTTCACGACCACGAAAAATTGGCCCACTACGCTGATGCGGCCGCTGATATCGAATTCAAGTTCCCATTTGGGTTCAAGGAGTTGGAAGGCATCCACTCCCGTACCGATTTCGATTTGGGCAAGCATGAGGAATATTCAGGAAAAAAACTACAATATTTCGACCCGGAGGAAAACAAGAGCTATGTACCCTACGTGCTGGAAACCTCAATAGGATTGGACCGTATGTTCTTGGCCGTATTCTCCAACTCACTACAAGAAGAAGAGCTTGAAAACGGCTCCACCCGGACCGTACTGAAAATTCCAGCGGTGTTGGCCCCCAACAAAGTGGCTGTTTTGCCATTGCTCAAACGGGATGGTCTACCTGAGGTGGCCCAAAAACTTGTTGATGAGCTAAAATGGGACTTCAATGTGGACTATGATGAAAAAGATGCCGTAGGCCGCCGTTACCGTCGTCAAGATGCTGCGGGGACACCATTCTGTGTTACTGTGGACCATCAAACTTTGGAAGACGATACCGTGACCATTCGCCATAGGGACACCATGGAACAGAGCCGGGTAAAGCTTTCCGAGGTCAAGGAAATCATCTCCAAGGAAGTGGATATGCGGTACTGGTTGCAGAAACTGTAATCTTTATGGGTGTCTTTCATCGGAGAAATCCTGTTTACAGACCCTAGGAATGTATTTTTGACCATATGTGCTGAACACCTCTATGGAGCCATTGGGATATTTGTGGAACAAGGCCGAAATCATACCATAGGATTTTCTGTCGCCCTCCAAAGGATGTTCCGTTCTAAACGTAGCTGAGCATTTGGAGTGGGTATAGTTATTAAATGCATCATATACTTTGGTCCATATGGTTTTGTTGCTTATGGTATTTTTTGTGAAAGTCTGCATCCAACCCTGTGATTTGGCGTATTTTTTTAGCACATTCAGTAACTTTCTTGCTTTGCGATCGGTATAGATGGGTTCCACTGGAGGGCCAAATTCAGTGGAGCACAGTTTTTTTAACCCTTCATCAGTAATGTTGAATGCTATTGGCCCGGTAGTTGCCAAAAGCACTTTGGCGGATGCTGTATGGGAAGAATCTGGGAGGGCTACATATTTTTTCCACTCAAACCCATATTTCTTTGAGGGGAGGTTGTTTTTAAGTACATATTCCATAAATTTTCCTTCTATCCCTTCATTTTTTAAAATAAAAACAGGCTCTCTATTTGAAGTGCAACTGTTGATCATATCCTTGTCCTTATCATGAAAAGGGCCTTCTTCGTTGTATACGGCCAGTTTTCCATCCAAATAAAATTCGTTTATGATTTTTGCCCTGCTGCTACCTCGTCTGATTCGGAAGCCTTCAATTTGTAATATTTCTACAGGAGGCTTTATTCTGGTGTAAAAAGCCCTTGCATACAATTTGTCGCCTATGGTAAATTCCTTTAGGGCAAAAGGGCCTTTGTTGTTGTGGAATAGATGGTCAGTTTTAGATAGCACGATCCTTCCTGCCTCTCGGCGCTGTACCTCGCCCAAGTACATGCCATTGCTTTCGGAACCTGGAATTTCAAAGTCATTGGCTTCCTTTTTTAGGACCGCTTTATCCTTATGTCCAATGAACAGCACTCCGGCAAAATCCCCTTGATGGTAAAACTCGATTACCATACTTTGATCTTGCTCGTGGATTAAAAAGGATATGTCGCTGATGACATCCATTTTCCCTCTGACCTTTTTTGGTGGTGGCCCATCAGTATTGGAGGGATAACTGAGCACACCTGTATAAATTTTTCCTTCCTTGTTCTTGAAATGTACCTCCATGGTATGGGTAAGGTTCCCAGAAATGAAATTGGCCAATGTTACCTCGGTAAAGTAGGAAGAAGAGGTCTTATAGGAACCTTCTCTAAGGTAATGGGCCCCATTTGCAACGGTATTGACGGGTTTTCCATCTTTTTCTACTTTCACAAGCGTATTTTCTAGCCTATTCGTATATTTTTTGATGGCCTGTGCTTGATTGGATTGTGCATACCCCAATAAAAATACCAACAGAAAGACGTTAAGAATCTTGTGCATAAGGGTCAAGTTTGGTGCATGGGCCCTCTAAGATTCTAAATATTCCGGAATTTTTGCCCAAACTTTGATGGATGCCCTGTTTGGGTTAACGAATGCCCCGTTTGAGTTTACAGGGATAGGAAACAAATGATTTTATTTGCTACTCCACCCGAATGCCTTTTGTGGTAAAGGACAACCCCTGTTGCCCGGATGTGGAGATCATGACCCCCTCAAAATAAGGCTCGTGTGAGGAGGGCTTAATGCTCCAATCGAAAAGGAAATTGGCCCCTGTCCCCCCCGCTGGGTCCTTTTCGTCTATGACGATTTCCACCGTCTCCATGGGTTTTATGTAGATGGGGGCATCAAAATAGATGCGGATGGCATCACCGTGGGTGTCAAAATACTCCGCCTTGCGAATGTAAATGGTATCCATGAGGTTGGTGTTGCGCATGCTTATGGTCGCCGTGAGGTTGTGCGTGCGGTGCTCCGTTTCGCTGTACACCTGCGAGTAGACCGAAAGATAACTGCTCCCGTTCACCAAAGAATCACTGGCGGATAGGGTCACGGTACGGGCACTCCAGTTTATGGGGTCCACGGAACTGACATCCTCCGGTGCTTTTTCGGCACAGGACAAGATAAGCAAGGACAATAGGATCAAGACCAACTTGGGCATACAAAATGTTCTAGTTTGACTAAGATACGGAATAGTACATTTTATGAATGCGTCAGTTTGCGTTTTTCCAAAGGAAAAGTATCGAGAACCGGGTTTTCTATGTCACATTGAGCGCAGTCGAAATGTAGACACTGCCAGAACACCCCTTTTTTTACATCCCATTATTTTTGAACATGTTTATGAGACCCTGAAACAAGTTCAGGGTGACGGTTCTTGTGTTTAATCAAAACCCTCACTGAAAAATTCCTCTAGGGTCATGTCAAAAGCTTGGGCAATTTTAAGAAGGCTGGTGTATTGCATATCTGTACCCGTTTCATAACGACCATATTGGGCACGATGGATGCCATTGTCGTAGGCAAAACTTTCATAGCTTGAATATCCTTTTTGAAGTCGTAAGGATTTGATACGCTTGGCTAGCTTCTTGATCTCTTTGGATTTGTCCATAAAGTAAAGAAATCAAGTGCGCTATTAATAAGTAACTACTAATTAGTAGTTATTTTAAAATCTTTTCTATATTTGAACATAACCAAGTTGTCCCAAATATGAACCAAATACAAATGGCCCAGCTCAATGCATGGATCACCGACACCTACGGCAGCCCGGCGATCTTGGCCCACTATCTGGACCTTGCCGTGGAAATGTTGTTTTATCTGGAAAAGGATTCCTTTGAACAAATGGAGATACAGAACGTGGTCACCGCCTTAAAGGGCATGGAGCGGGTAATGCGGAAAATTCCTGGCTAGTGCGGCAAGCCTTTACCATGGTGGTGGGAGGTTATTTTTCCCAAATTTGAAAGTGCCCATCCCTGACCACCAGTTTAAAATGGAGTTCACTTAAGAGGTCCTCACATTCTTTGGCTTCCTCCTCTGTCAAGATTCCGGCAAACGGATGGACCTCCAAAAAAATAGTTTTAAAGCTGGATAGGCTCTCCTTAAAATCCCTAAAAAGGTTCAGTTCGCCTCCTTCAATATCCATGATCAGGGTATCAAAGTCCATGTTGTACCTTTCTTTCAGTTCATCTATGGTCCATCCCCTAACGGTAACTTTTTTAGGTGTTTTCCGCACGGTGCTACCGCCAACAATCAGTTTATGGATGTAGAAGGTGTTTTCCTTGTTGTGAGAGACAATGGCATTTTCCACAGAAAAACCACAATGGTTGGTTTGCTTGTTTTTCTTGATCCATTGGATAAGGTTCGGATTTGCCTCCAAGGCAACATGGGCGTTTTTGTTTAGCAATATGGTGTTGATCATGCACGAAGTGTACCCCAGGCAGGAGCCCAATTCCAAAACTTTGGCATGGGGGGACAAATGTTTTTTTAGGTGTTTGGTCTCTTCCACCTCATAAAGGTTCAAGGGGAACCTGCCCCGGAATTTCAAATCCGTTAAATGAAAGGGTACGTAGAGCGTTATGCCTTCCTTTTTGTAGGCCTTTAAAAAGAACGTAAAATAGATTCCGGCAAGCTGCAGTTTGATCACGTAAAGCGCCTTGGCTATTTTTTTGGGCAGCAAAACAAGCCGGCTTGCAAACGGTGTTCCCATACGATGCTCTGCTGTATTCATGAAGGTGCTTTTTGCGTAAAATAGAGGAGGGGTAATGTCTATCTTCCTTAAATATAGGAGTTAAGCACGACTTATGGCAAAGCTGTCCGGAGTTTTTGCTTTTGAATAAATGTGATTATAGTGATGTTGTTTTGTTTGGAGGGGAGAAATCAACCCTTATCCAATTTGCCTTTTGGAGTGAATAGTTTTGCGATCCATTCATAGTTCAACAACATTAGGATTCCTATCAGGATATTCAATCCAGAGATGGCCCACCAGTTGTAATCCAAATGTTGGTCCAACATGGCACCTTCAATCTCTCCCAAACCATATGCAGAAACCTGTTTTTTAAAGGCCAAATAGCAATAGTCTAAAAATTGGGCCAAATTATTGGTGATCAAAAGAAGCCCGATCAGGATTACCGAAAATTTGAAAAGACCATTTGCGTTTAAATCCTTGGCTTCAATTTTTTCATGGTCAAAACCCTTGGTTAGGTGAAAGAGATTTATTGTTCGGTCTGTTTGGAACAAGAGGATATAAACAATGACTCCGGTTACAATGAAATAAACGAAGTTCATTGCAAAGTGAAAGGTGAAAAACCCACCGGAATAAGATAGATTGGGAATCAATGTAAAAAGTGCGTTGATAAAACAATATATCCCAAATGCTTTTATGATAAGCCTAAAAAAGTCCTTGGTTGTCATTTGTTAGGTGTTTTTAGTTAGCTTTAATAAATGCCTAGACGGTTTTTATTCGATTTCTGAAAACAGGTTTTCAATTTCACTCTTCCAAAAGTCCGATTCGATAAAAATGTTTGGATTTATGGATTGAAGTTTGTTTTTAAGTTCCTCAAGATGATTTTTTGTGAATTTGGAGTCCATAAACCCGTCTTCCCCAAATTCTAGTTGTATTTGGGCAACAAACCTCTTGAATTCCAACAGGCATAAAGCTAGTTCAATTACATTTTTATTTATGTCCTGAATAGGTTCAAAACCTAGCTCATGATCTAGCAAGACTATTTTATCATTTGCGGAACAGTCCATACAGATCGGATTTCCAGAACTATCCGAACCAAAAATCCAATAGTTTTCTGCTCCTTTGACGACATCCGTCCCAGAATAATATTCTGCTATGTTATATAGCACACCGTCATAACGCTCTAAACCAAAATCTAGAAATGGAGCAGCCGAATAGGGGAATCCACCGGTAAGAAACTCGGTTGTCGATTTTGTCAGCGGGGTCCTTTTAAATTGCTCAGAATTAAACTCTGTCCATGTGTCAAATTCATCGGGATTCCATTGTTTTTTAAATTCAATTGTATTCATTTCTACTTATAATGTTGTTGATAGTTGATAGGATGTGTTTATTGGCACCTTACTCCTTTAAACCCTCCTTGTCCATATGCCATTTTGGCGACTTATTTTTTTAGATGGATGGTTCTCCCTTTTTTGGCACTTTGGCGGGCGGCATCCAAGATTTCCATGACCACCATATTGTTCTCCAATGCGGTGAGATCGGAGGGTTGTAGGCTCATTTTGCCCCTCACCACGGCGGCCAGCACGGAAAAAGGATCGTTGTTGGGTGCAGGGCGCTCCTCCAAGGTCATTTTTTCTTCATGGTAGCCATCGTATCCCTCGGCTATACGTATGCGGAGGTCGTTTCGGTTATCGGCATAAATGGCCCCGGTAAGGCCGTAGAGTTCCATGTCCTTTCGTCCAATGGGCCAGTTCCACGAAGGTTCCAAAATGGCTTGGCAATCGTCATAGGTAAGGATAATGGTGGCATCATCGTCCACCTTGGGGTTGTTCCCCGGCTGAAATTGTTGGGTCACGGCTGTAACGGTATTGGGCCTTGCCCCTTTTTTGAGCCAGGTCATGAGGTTGGCCCCGTAACAGCCAAAATCGGTAATGGCGCCCCCACCATTGAGGATGGGGTCTTGTAACCAATCCAAAAATTCTTTGTTGACGCCAATCTTCACGGGCCCTTTGTGGCCATCGCGTACGATGACCTTTCGCAGGTCGCCTATTTTTCCTTCGTCCAACAATTCCTTGGCTTTATGATTGGTAGGGTACCACGTGGTCTCGTAATTGGTGAGTAGATGTATGTTGTGCTTTTCAGCCAATGCCTTCATTTTTTGGGCGTGGTCCAAGCTCACAGCTAGGGGTTTTTCCACCATCACATGGATGCCCTTGGGCGCGCAGGTCTGTACGACGGCCAGATGTTCAAAAATAGATCCAAAGGCGGTCACGGCCTCGGGTTGGGTGGCGTTGATCATTTCTTCCAGCGTATTGTACACCAGATCCATGGAAAAACCATGTTGTTCCGCATAGCGTTGGGCCAGTTCCCGGTTGGGTTCGGCAATGCCCACAAGTTCAATATCGCCCAGATCTTCACGGCCCAAGATCCAATGCACGTGGGCATGGGAGAGTCCGGCCACCCCGATCCGCACCGGTTTTTCTTGGGCGAAGGTGGGAATGGCATTTAAAGCAAGACACAATAACAAAAGAAATCCGGAACGTAACATAAGGCAATAAAAAAGGGTTTAGCCTTAAAAGTAAGAACTAATCCGCTAGCTTTTCCAATAAAGTGGCTGTAGTGACCACTTGGGCAAACTCGTCCTTAAGGACGGCCAAGTTGGTCTGGTGGATGGTTTCGGCGGAATACCGTATCCCGTCCGCCCCAATTTTGTCAAAGGCAGCAGTGGCATCGGAAATCAAAGTAACATTGAAGCCCAGATTGGCGGCCATCCGTACCGAAGTGGACACGCAATGCTCCGTAGTGAGCCCCACAATGACCAGATTTGAAATGTTTTGGGCCTTGAGGCGGGATTCCAAATCGGTGCAGATAAAGGCACTGTTCACATTTTTTTGGATGACAGGCTCCCCCTCAATGGGAGCCACCAAGGGATGGAGGGCATGCCCCTTTTTAGATGGGTGCAAGGGTGAATCCGGGTTTGTGGAACAATGCTGAACGTGGAAGATGGGCCAATCTTTCTTTCGGAAGGCATTCAATATTTTTTGGGCATTGGTTTCCGCCTCGGGATTGTTGCGCTCGGTGCCGTAAAATTCAATTTCCTGAAGTCCCGTTTGTATATCGATCAAGAGCAAGGCCGTCATACCAAAAAGTTTTAGGGTGAAATTACGGATAAGAAGGCTATTATGGCACAATTCTTTTCATCAATGGGGATATTGATAAATTCAATTTTAAGGAGCCGACCACAATGGCTATTTTTAAGGAAAATTTAAAGATGAAGATAGTTTCGTACAACGTAAACGGTATCAGGGCGGCCATGAACAAGGGTTTTGTGGATTGGCTCAAGACCGCAAATCCGGATGTGGTGTGCCTGCAGGAGACCAAGGCCATGGAGGAACAGGTGGATACAGCCCTTTTGGAGGAAGCCGGATACCCTTTCCACTATTGGTATAGTGCCCAAAAGAAAGGGTATAGTGGGGTGGCCTTGCTTTGCAAAAAAGAGCCGGACCATGTGGAGTACGGAACGGGAATCGATTATATGGACCATGAGGGCCGTAACCTCAGGGTGGATTATGGCGATGTTTCCATCATGAGTATGTATTTGCCCTCCGGGACCAATATGGATCGTTTGGATTTTAAATTGACGTACATGGCCGATTTTCAAAAGTATGCGGACCAACTTCGAAAAGAACGCCCCAATTTGGTGGTTTGTGGGGATTACAATATCTGTCATGAAGCCATCGACATCCATGATCCGGTACGGAACAAGAATGTTTCGGGGTTTTTGCCCGTGGAACGGGAATGGATCGGCAATTTTATCAAGAGTGGCTTTATAGACAGTTTCCGGCATTTCAACAAGGAACCTGACAATTATACGTGGTGGAGCTACCGAGCCAATGCGAGGGCCAATAACAAAGGCTGGCGTTTGGATTATGGTATGGTGAACGAATCATTGGCAGACCGTTTAAAACGTTCGGTGATTCTGGCCGATGCAAAGCATAGCGACCATTGCCCCATTCTTTTGGAGTTGGAAACATAACAATTCCCTTAAAAGCTTAAAATACGGATTACGTACCTTAGACCTTTAAATAATTCAGTTTGATGAAATACACGAGAATTCCGCATACCGATATTCGTATCAGTAAAATCTGTTTGGGCACCATGACCTGGGGGAGACAGAACAATGAAGAAGAAGCCCATGAACAAATGGATTATGCCCTAGATCAAGGGGTCAATTTTTTTGATACGGCCGAGATGTATCCTGTTCCCCCAAAAAAGGAACTGTATGCCGTGACCGAGGAACTTATTGGAAATTGGTTCAAGAAAACCGGAAACCGCGACAAGGTGGTTTTGGCCACCAAGATTGCCGGTCCGGGGTATGCAGCGAAAGAAATCAGGGATACAGGTTTTAGCAAAGAGTCTTTGATTGGTGCTGTGGAAGGAAGCTTAAAGCGATTACAAACGGATCATATTGATCTGTACCAATTGCATTGGCCGGAACGGAACACCAATTTTTTCGGTCAGCGTGGGTTTAATGCCCATGCCATTGATGGTTGGGAGGACAATATCCATCAGGTATTGGAAACCCTTCGGGATTTGAAGGCAGAAGGAAAAATACGGCATGTTGGGATTTCCAATGAAACCCCTTGGGGCACCATGCGATATTTGGAAGAGAGCAAAGTCCATCAAGGCCTACCCCGTATGCTCACGATCCAAAACCCATACAGTTTGCTGAACCGATTATTTGAGGTTGGACTTTCCGAGATATCCATGCGGGAACAGATAGGGCTTTTGGCCTACTCACCCATGGCATTTGGTGTGTTGAGTGGAAAATATTTAGGGGATGTCCCGCCCAGAAAGGCAAGGGTAACGCTATTCCCCCAATACGATAGATATAGCAATCCTTCTGCGGTTGAGGCCACGAAAAAATATGCCGAGTTGGCCAAGGAACACAATTTGAACATGGCCCAAATGGCCTTGGCATTTGTGAATTCGAGACCTTTTGTAACGAGCAATATCATTGGGGCCACCACCATGGAACAACTCAAGGAAAATATTGAAAGTATTGAGCTAGATCTTTCGGATGAGGTATTGAAAGGGATTGATGAGATCCACAATTCCATCCCCAATCCTTCTCCATAAAAATCAATCGAATAAAGAAGAGACGATATCCTCGATCTTGGATACTTTATGTATTTGGATCGAGGTATTTTTTAGTCCGATTTTATTGCTTTTGGAGACAAAAATGGTTGAGAAACCTAATTTTTCAGCCTCCAAAATACGCTGGTCCACCCGTTGTACCGGCCTAATTTCACCGGCCAGACCTACTTCCGCTGCAAAGCAGATGCCTTTTTCAATGGGAATATCGGCATTGCTGGACAGAATGGCGGCCAAAACGGCCAAGTCAATGGCGGGGTCGTCCACCGAAATCCCTCCAGTGATATTCAAAAACACATCTTTGGCGGCCAATTTAAAGCCCGCCCGTTTTTCCAATACGGCCAAGAGCATGTTCAGGCGTTTGGCATTGAATCCCGTGGCAGAGCGTTGAGGTGTTCCGTAGACCGCTGTGCTCACCAAGGCTTGGATTTCTATGAGGAGGGGACGCATACCCTCCACGGTGGCGGCAATGGCCGTTCCGCTGAGGTCTTCGTCATTTTTGGAAATGAGCACTTCCGATGGGTTGTTCACTTCACGTAAACCACTGCCCTGCATTTCATAAATGCCCAGCTCAGCGGTAGAGCCAAAACGGTTCTTCAAGGAACGGAGGATGCGGTACACATAGTTCCGATCTCCTTCAAATTGCAGGACGGTGTCCACCATGTGCTCCAAGATTTTGGGTCCTGCAATGGTACCGTCCTTGGTGATGTGTCCCACCAAAATAACAGGGGTATGGCTTTCCTTGGCAAATTTGATCAGTTCGGCGGTGCACTCCCGGATTTGGGAAATGCTTCCCGCGGCTGATTCTATATAGTCCGTATGTAAGGTCTGGATGGAGTCGATGACCACTAAATCCGGTTCCAACGAAGCAATTTGCTGAAAAATGTTCTGGGTCTTGGTTTCAGTAAGGATATAGCAGTTTTCACTATTGGGTTGGATGCGGTCTGCCCGCATTTTGATCTGCCGTTGACTTTCCTCTCCAGAAACATATAGGATTTTAAAGGGGAGTTTTAGGGCAATCTGGAGTAAAAGCGTGCTTTTTCCAATGCCGGGTTCCCCACCCAACAAGGTCAAGGAACCGGGGACCAGGCCTCCTCCCAATACCCTATTGAACTCCTGGTCTTTTGTGTCGAGGCGTAGTTCACTTTCATGGGTAATCTCAGAAACGCGAAGGGGTTTGTTGGCTTTTTTGTCCGAAACACTGCTGGCCTTCCAGCTTCTTTTGTCCTCTTTTTGGACCACCTCTTCCACAATGGTGTTCCATTCCTTACAGGCGGAACATTGTCCTACCCATTTTGCATATTGGGTGCCACAGTTTTGGCAAAAAAAAGCAGTTTTGGTCTTGGCCATTCCAACTAAATGAGGGGCCTAAAGATATGGAATTATGGATTGTTTGACTCTTGGATAAATGGATTTTTGGATGGATGGCGTCCATCAATCCAATAATCCAACCATCTACAAATCTAATACCCGAAGTCAGCCTTGAGGGCATCGATTTTTTCTAGGGCCATATCCTTGGTCAAAAAGTCGATTTCCTCCATTTGGAACGCTTTCTCAAAGGTTTTGAAGGCTTTTTTGGGTTCGCCGAGCTCTTCGTAATATTCACCCTCAAAGTAGAATCCCATCATGGTTTCCGGATATTGCTTCTTGCAAAGTTCGGCCAAGGGCTTTAAGGATTCAACATCCTCCTTTTTTCTACAGGCGGCATAAATGGCCATAATGTCGTTGAGTTCCACAGGTTTTTCAAAACCGAACAATTGCTCGATCATGGTATATCTGTCCTCAAGATAAGTAAAGGCAGGATCCGTGGAAGTAAGTATTTCGGTCTTATACTCCTTGGGACTGATGGGGCGGAATATTTTAAAGACATTGTCAAACGCTTTCCCAATGCCATATGGGATGATGGAAACATGGTCTGCATTGTCATATTCATCAAAGAAATAGTGCAGGGACTCCTTGGTTATGGAATTGACACTGTGGTTCATCTGAAGGATACGCTGTCTATCGTCCGAAGCTTCCTTTTCCACAATGACATTATAAAAGATCACTTGGTCCAAGGCAGATAGTCGTTCAGGGACCCGGTTTTCCATTTCGGTGGCCAATACGGGTGAAATGCTTATGTAGGAATTAAAAAGTGAACGATCCTTGAAAAGGAAATAATTCCCAAAATTGGCAGTGATGTCATAGCCAATGAACATTTTAAAGGGGGCAATTTTGTATGTGGTCGCCAAATAAGGAATGATCTCGGTGCCCAAAAATTCGTAGAACATCTTTCCTTTATCCGTAGGGAGACCAGAGACTTCTTCGTAGTCACAATCGTCCCAACGAATATCATTTTCTCCTTGACCGATGCCCACCACAATGGCCTGCGGCATACGCCCCAATCGGCTTTGGAACTTTACATTGGATACCACTAGGTCGAACAGGTACTCGGCATCCAATACCACTATCAAGGGATACTTTTTTTCTTCGGTATAGTCTTCGGGAAAATAATAGGAGACGTTTCTTCTTTCCTGTAGTTTGAAGGATTCGAAAATCTCGTGTTTTACCTGAGCGCCAAGGTTCAGGCAAACGAGGCCTATCAACACAAATAGTAGACGGTTTTTCATGAAAAAAGAATTTGGTGGCTGGGGTTTACCGATTCCTATTCAATAACGGTAATACAATAAAGGATATTGTGCCAAAAACCACCACCATTAGGGTCTGTGCAATCCACATGATCCATCCGAAGGCATCGCCCGATACGGAGCTGATTCCATAAATACCCAAGGCGGCACTTACGGCAATGGGATATAGGCCAATTCCACCATTGGTTGTGGACATGGCAAAGGCGCCACCCACAAAAGCCACCAACAATTGTCCCAAGCTTAGGGTAATGGTTTCTTCAACGGTGTGTTTTATGACCCAGAACATGCCAAAATAGGCTGCCCAGATAAAAAGGGTGTGAAAGATGAACGGCCATTTGTTCTTCATTTTGAAAACACTGAGCACCCCATCTTGCAGGCCGGTCAGAAACCCTTTCAATTTAAGGGCAAAAGGCGAGTTGGATTTTCGGATGATATAGGTTCCCACGAATAGCCCTACGATTCCTACAATTAAAATTCCGGCTGCCCCGATGATATTGACCCCTTTTTCTTCCAAAAAGCCTAAAATAAAATCGGTCTGTAGCACCAAGGTGATCATGATAATGCCCAGAAGCATCAGCAAATCCACCACCCTTTCGGTAACAATGGTCCCAAATCCTTTTTCAAAAGGGACCTTTTCATAGGTGGTGAGGGCAGTGGCCCTGAGAAATTCCCCTGATCTTGGGATGCCCAGATTGGCAAAATAGGAAATGAGCACGATCAAAACACTGTTGACGAACTTTGGATTGTACCCCATGGGTTGCAGTAGATACTTCCACCGAATAGCCCTTGAGATATGACTGAGAATACCAATGAGAACGGAAATGGAAACCCAAAAAGGGTTGGCATTGGAAATATAATGAATGATTTGCCTGCGCTCCTCCGGGGAAGTGGAATTGTAGGAATACCAAACCAAAAAGAGCCCAAAGGCAATGGGAATAAAAATCTTTAGGAATTTTTTCAGGGAGGTGCCCAAAACTAGTTCAGTAGATTGGTGGCTTCATTGGGGAAGACCAATGCCGGATTGAAGGATTTGGCCTCTTCAATATCCATCCATGCATAGGTGATCAGAATCAGTACGTCACCCACCGCCACTTTTCGGGCTGCGGCACCGTTAAGGGTCAGTTCCCCTGAGCCTCGCGGCCCAGGAATGGCATAGGTTTCCAATCGTTCGCCATTGTTGTTGTTCACGATCTGTACTTTTTCACCACGGATAATGTTTGCGGCATCCATGAGATCTTCATCAATGGTGATACTACCGATATAATTGAGATCGGCCCCGGTTACTTTTACCCTGTGAATTTTAGACTTTACAACTTCTACTTGCATGGTGCAAATGTATCAATTCAATCTTAGATTATCTATAAGGCGGACATCATCGGCATAAACGGCTATGAACGCCCTATATTTTTTGTTTTCCTGTTTTTTTAGGATGGGTGTGAGGGTGTCTTCGTCCGCTATTTGAAAATATTCCAATGTAAACAGGGGATTTTTTTGAAATTCCTCTTTTACCCAATCCATAATATCTTGCGCACTTTCCGTGCCAAATTTAGATTTGGCAGTTTGGAGGGTTTCATAAATGAAACCGGCTTCTTTTCTAGTCGGTTTTGACAGGCGTTCATTACGGGAGCTCATGGCCAGACCGTGGGGTTCGCGCTCTATGGGACAGCCAATGATCTGAAAGGACAGTTTTCTCAATTCAGCCATTTTGCGAATGATCTGCAACTGCTGAAAATCCTTTTCCCCAAAATATGCCTTGTTGGGGGAGACCGTTCTTAAAAAGGTTTCCACAATGGTGCCCACACCGTTAAAATGGCCTTCCCGGAACTCACCTTCCATGACCTTGTCCAAACCATCAAACTCATAGTGCTTGGATGCTATATTGGAGCCATATATTTCATCTACTGAGGGAACAAAGACGATGATCTTTTCCGAAACATCCTTTAAAATCCGTATATCCTGATTAAGGTTCCTGGGATACTTGTCAAGATCGTCCTTTTTGTCAAATTGGGTTGGATTTACAAAGATGCTCACCACCACCAGGTCATTTTCCAAAAGTGCCTTTTTTACCAAGGAAATATGGCCTTGGTGAAGGGCGCCCATGGTGGGTACCAGACCAACGGTACGGTTTTTGTCGCGTTCTTCCTGTAGAAAGGAAATCAGTTCTTTTTTGCGGTCAAATAGGTGCATCACAAGGATCAAAAGCGTGCAAAAATACTATAAATACTGGTAATCAGCATAATTTTTGTACTTTTGCAGCTACGTTTTTCGGATAAACAAAAGAAAGTGTTTATGAATGGCAAAAAGATATTGTTCGTATCTTCTGAATTAGTTCCCTACCTCCCAGAGAATCCAGTTTCCTCAATGTCGTACGAAGCGCCCCGCATGGTCAACAGCAATGGCGGTCAAATACGCATATTTATGCCGAGATATGGGAACATCAACGAGAGAAGGCATCAATTGCATGAGGTGATACGCTTATCTGGGATGAACTTGGTGATCAATGATATGGATATGCCCTTGATCATTAAAGTGGCATCCATCCCAAGGGAACGGATCCAAGTATATTTTATCGACAACGAAGAATACTTTAAAAGAAAGGCGACTTTCGCGGACGCTGATGGAAATTTGTTCCCCGACAACGATGAGCGGGCCATCTTCTTTGCCAAAGGCGTGGTGGAAACCGTTAAAAAATTGAATTGGAGCCCGGATATTATCCACGTTCATGGTTGGATGGCTTCCATGGTTCCATTATACCTCAGGGAATACTACGCAGATGAGCCCTTATTTGCGGACAGTAAAATAATAACCTCCATTTATAACAAAGGATTTGAGGGGGAGCTGGACGGTGAAATGATCAACAAAGTTGCCTTTGACGGGATAGACAAAGAAACCGTTTCTGCACTGGCCAAACCCGACTATAATAATTTGTTAAAGGTTGCCGTAGATCATTCCGATGCCATTATTTTAGCCGCGGAAGAGGTGTCTGAGGAGATAAAAGACCACATTGCCAATCTTTCCAAACCCGTATTGCCCTACGTTTCACTTCAGGAAGCGGAGGAAGCATACACAAATTTCTATAAAACAGAAGTTTTAAAATAAATTGCATGAGATTTTCCAAGATCGTAAAGGTTTCAGCTTGGGTTGGAACTTTGTTTCTACTGGTCGCTTCTTGTGAAGACGAACTGGACACCATAGGTGAAGGTGTTGTTGGTGGGGAGCCCTTTACAACGGGCAAGAGGACCTTTGAGGTTTTTGCATATAATAAAGGTATCACCGCGGTGCAGACCAATAGGCTGCCCCTATACCAATTGGGAACCTTTAACGATCCCATATATGGAAAAAGAAATGCCAGTATTCTTTCGCAGCTATCCTTGCCCAACAGGGTGGGTGATCCAGTTTTTGGGGATTCGTCCCAAGCAACGGAAGACACTGCAGATTCTGATAGCAGTGCTTCCACTGTACCGGAGGAAGAAACCGTAAAAGAGGTATATCTGAACATCCCGTTCCAGATTCCGCCTTCAACAACAAAGGATTCTGATGCAGATGGGGTGGACAATTCGTTGGAAAGGACCGAAGAAGATATTTATGACCCAACATCCGATTGGGATGGGGATGGTGTCAGTGATATTGAAGAAACTAATATTGGGTCGGATCCATTTAATGCTGATGAAGACGGTACGGCAGATGATTTTATACCCAATATTTTTAGCAGGACTTTTGATTTGGACAGTATTTATGGGGACAGGGACGCAAGTTTTGAGATTTCGGTATACCGATCCAATTATTTTTTGAGGGATTTGGATCCCAATACCGGTTTTCAAGAGGCGCAAGAGTATTTTTCCAATCAGGATTTTTCCAGTTTTATAGGGGAAGAACTGACCATGGCAGATAACAAAACCATTACCATTGACAATAAGGAGGTGCTCATTTTTGCTGAAGATGACCCTGATACCGATGATGTTGATGAGTCCGAAACCGTGGTCGCTTCGCGTCGCCCTCCGGGCATACGCGTACCGCTCAACCCTACTTTTTTTCAAGAAAATATATTGGATAAAGAAGGGCAGTCCGAGCTGTTGAGCCAATCCAACTTCAATGACTTTTTAAGGGGGATATATATTACGGGAACGGGAATGGATGAACTTATGTTCCTTTTGGACCTTACCGAAGCCAACATCACCATTACCTACGAATATCAGGATTACGACAGCGATGAGGAAGAGGTGGTCACTGCGGAAAGGGATTTTGTATTGGGGTTATTGCTGAGCAGTAATGGAATTACATTGGGCAATGCGGTCAATGTTTTTCAGGATGAGGAACTTACCCCGGATATTGCTGGTGCACTTGATAATGGTGAAAACGCTTCAAGGATCTATGTGAAAGGGGCAAAGACCCTTACCGAAATACGACTTTTTGATGATGTTGTAAATGGTGGGGCGAGTGTCATTAACGAAATCAAGGCAAATAACTGGATTATCAACGAAGCCAATCTGGTCTTTTATGTAGATCGGGAAACATTGGGAGACGATGCAGTGGAACCACCAAGATTGTATTTGTACAACGCGGAGACCAATCTGCCCATATTGGACCCCAACACGGAGAGGAACGCCATTAATGTAGTGGATGCCAACAGTGCTCCATTGGGATTGTTCCTTAATTACGACGGAATCCTCAAAAAGGAGAACGGCAAGGGAGTACAGTATACAGTTAGGATAACCGAACATTTAAATGATATCATCGTCAGGGATTCCACCAATGCCGTTTTGGCCTTGACCACTACTTCAAATATATTCTTCACTGGAGTTCAGGAAGGAATGGGAGAAGGCGGCCAAGCAATTGACGTTCCTATTAGAGCTAGTATAAGCCCCTTGGGAACAGTGCTTTATGGAAGCAATGTAGAGGGTTCCGAAAGCGATAAAAGGTTAAAATTGGAGATTTTCTACACCGAGGCCAATTAAAAACAACTTCTTGTGGCTTATTTTGGGTCGTTCATCGGTTTAGCGATGTCGTTTTATCTATTTTTGGGCAATAGATTATAATTTTATGGGCCTAAACCCAAAATAATCATTAACCCAAAAACAATCTTATGTGTGGAATAGTAGGATACATAGGCCATAGAGATGCCTATCCTGTATTGATAAAAGGCTTACAAAGACTTGAATATAGAGGCTACGATAGTGCCGGTGTGGTACTTTTCGACGGTGAAAACCTAAGCCTTTCCAAGACCAAAGGAAAGGTTGAGGATCTAAAGAACAGAACGGAAGCCACCATTCCAACAAAAGGAAAATTGGGCTTGGGCCACACAAGGTGGGCCACCCATGGTGTTCCAAACGATGTAAACTCCCATCCCCATTGTTCAAATTCAGGGGATTTGGTGATTATCCATAACGGAATCATCGAAAACTACGAATCCATAAAGACAGCACTTACCAAAAGGGGCTACACCTTTACATCGGATACCGATACCGAAGTGTTGGTAAACCTTATAGAAGAGGTGAAGAAGAAAGAAGGCGTAAAGCTGGGTAAAGCGGTGCAAATAGCTTTGAACCAAGTGGTGGGAGCATATGCCATTGCGGTATTTGATCGCACCAAGCCAGACGAGATCGTTGTGGCCAAACTGGGAAGTCCTTTGGCCATCGGGATTGGGGAAAATGAATATTTTATTGCATCTGACGCCTCTCCATTTATAGAATTCACCAATAACGCAGTGTATTTGGAAGATGAAGAAATGGCGATTGTCCGTATCGGGAAGGAAATCAAGATGCGCAAAATCAAAGACGATGCCATTGCCTACCCCAATATCCTTGAACTTCAATTGAATCTTGAAGAAATTGAAAAAGGGGGGTACGAGCATTTCATGCTCAAGGAAATCTATGAACAGCCTAGGGCCATCATGGACACCTACAGAGGTAGATTATTGGCTGATAAGGGTATTATAAAGATGGCAGGAATTGACCAGAATCTGGAAAAATTCCTCAATGCCAACAGGATTATTATAGTGGCCTGTGGAACCTCATGGCATGCCGGCCTGGTGGCTGAGTATATTTTTGAGGACATGGCCCGGATTCCTGTAGAGGTCGAGTATGCCTCCGAATTCCGGTATAGAAATCCTGTAATCACGGATAAGGATGTGCTGATTGCCATTTCCCAATCCGGCGAAACGGCCGATACCTTGGCCGCGATTAAATTGGCCAAGGAAAAAGGAGCTTTTGTCTTTGGGGTCTGTAACGTTGTGGGCTCATCCATTGCAAGGGAAACCCATGCCGGGGCCTACACCCATGCAGGACCAGAAATCGGGGTGGCCTCAACAAAAGCATTTACCACCCAAATTACGGTTTTGACCCTATTGGCCATGAGATTGGCCCAAGAAAAGGGAACATTCTCGAAATCCAAGTTCCATGAGTACCTTACGGAGTTGGAATCTATTCCGGCCAAAGTGGAGAAAACCCTAAAATCCAATGCCTTGGTAAAGGAGATTTCGGAAATTTATAAAGACTCTGCCAATTGTTTGTATTTGGGAAGGGGCTATAATTTTCCAGTGGCCTTGGAAGGGGCGTTGAAGCTCAAGGAAATCAGTTATATACATGCCGAAGGATACCCAGCGGCCGAAATGAAACACGGACCCATTGCCCTCATTGATGAGCAAATGCCCGTAGTGGTCATTGCCACAAAAAAAGGCCATTATGAAAAAGTGGTCAGCAACATTCAGGAAATCAAGTCGAGAAAAGGAAGAATCATTGCCATTGTTACCGAAGGGGATAAAAGCGTAAAGCAATTGGCAGACCATGTCATAGAGATTCCCGAAACGTCTGAAAGTCTTTCTCCGCTGTTGACCACCATACCATTGCAATTGCTCTCCTATCATATTGCGGTGATGCGAGGATGTAATGTGGATCAACCCAGAAACTTGGCAAAATCGGTTACCGTGGAGTAACTTTCCAAATTCATAATTTAATATAAAATGGCGCCGTAAATGGCGCCATTTTTATGAAATATGTAGTCTTTAAAGGGGTTTTTTGATAAATAAGTATTATGCATGCATAATTTTTTTCATATTTGTGGAATGCAAATAAAAAAAAATGTATCTTCCACTTACATTATTTAATATGCACTTAAAACTTATCTAACTCTAATTCAAAACCAATGAGAAGACTATTCAGTATTTCCCTCATGCTCTTTGGAATTGTCGCATACGCACAAACAACGGTCCAAGGAAAGGTGGTTGATGAAAATAATGAGCCTATCCCGGGAGCCAATGTGGTGTTGATGGGAAAGGCGGAAGGAACCACTACCGATTTTGATGGAAACTTTACTTTTAATACATCAGAGGAACCCCCGTTCAGACTACGGGTCAGTAGTATTGGTTTTTCTGAATTTATAGCCAATGTTACGGCCAACAACCAAACACTTTCAATTGTATTGGGTGAGGTTTCTACTCTCTTGGACGAGATTGTAGTCTCGGCCTCCCGTACCCCGGAGCGGATTTTTGAATCCCCGGTTTCCGTGGAACGTTTTGGTTTGAAGGAGATAAAGAATACCACGGCAGAATCTTTCTATGGCGGATTACAAAATTTGAAAGGAGTGGACATCAATACCAATAGTTTAACCTTTCAATCCATTAACACTAGGGGTTTTGCCACTTTTGCCAACAATAGGTTCCTACAGCTTGTGGATGGAATGGACAATACCGCACCTGGACTCAACTTTGTGTTGGGGAACTTGGTGGGGATGTCCGAGTTGGATGTGCAAAGCGTGGAAATCCTGCCCGGAGCCTCTTCCGCTTTGTACGGTGCAGGTGCTTTTAATGGTATTCTGTTCATGAGGAGCAAAAACCCATTTGATTTTCAAGGAATCAGTGCCTATGCCAAGGGAGGAGTTACCGTGCAAGATGCCGCGGGCAGTAACTTTTATAAGGATTTTGGTATTAGGGCGGCCCATGCTTTCAGTGATAAAGTGGCCGTTAAGGCAAACCTTTCCGTTTTGACGGGTGAGGATTGGCACGCTAATCAAACCATAGACTTGAATAATCCTGGGGCAGATCGTTCCAATCCAGCTTATGACGGTTTAAATGTTTATGGGGACGAAGTCTCAACTACCTTGAATTTTGATGCTGCTGCAGGCCTGCCTACGGGGACAGTTGGTTCTGCCTTGATTTCCCGAACAGGGTATGATGAAGCGGATCTGGCCAATTACAATGCGGAAAGTGTAAAAGCAGATTTCGCATTCCATTATAGGCCTTTCGGTAATGACCTGGAGGTTATTTTGAACAGCAGGATTGGTCGTGGCACCACGATTTATCAAGGGGCCAACCGTTATGCCGTTGCAGGGTTCACCATGCAACAGCATCGTTTGGAAATAAAGAATGATAACTTCTTCCTTAGAGGGTATATCGTTTCCGAAAATTCTGGAGACGCTTATGACACCCGTTTCGCCGCTATCAATGTCAATAGGGCATGGAAATCGGATACGCAATGGTTCACGGATTATGCCGCCGCATACATCCCCACCTATTTAGGGGGGATACAGCAGGGTGGACTTACCCCTGAGCAGTCTTCTGCCCAAGCACATATCGCAGGGCGTCAAGCCGCTGACCAAGGAAGGTTGATTCCGGGAACCCCAGCTTTTGAAAGTGTCTTCAACAAGGTAATTAATGATGGTAACCTTAGTACAGGAGCCAAGTTCGTGGACCAAACCAAGTTCCGTCACGTAAATGGGAACTATAATTTGGCCCATTTGATTGATGATTGGGCCGACCTTCAAATAGGAGGTTCGTTCCGGGAATATGAATTGAACTCCAACGGGACCATTTTTACAGATATCGACGGGCCCATTACCTATAATGAATACGGGGCATACTTACAGTTGCAGAAGAAGTTTATGGATGAGCGTTTAAAGTTTACAGGTTCTGCACGCTATGATAAAAATGAATTTTTTGACGGTTTCCTTTCGCCAAGGGTTTCATTGGCCTATACGGCAGGTGAAAACAGGAACCACAATTTTAGGGTATCGGTACAACAAGGTTTCAGAAACCCTACCACCCAGGATTTGTTCATTGGATTGAATGCAGGGCGTGCTATTTTGGTAGGTTCGGCTCCAGCTAACTTGGACAGGGATGTGAGGACATTTGATGTGAGTCAAGCCGCTCAGGATAATCTTGGAATGCCGGCCACGGTGGAAATTGTGGGTCGAGCGGCCTATGAAAATGCATATTCTACCGCTTCACTACAAGCTGGAGCACCCGAAGCTGTCAATACACCTTTGGTGCAGCCCGAAGAAATTACCGCTTACGAAGCTGGGTATAGGGCCCAAATTGGGAAGTTCACCATTGATTTAAGCGGGTACTACAACAAGTACAAGAATTTCTTGGCCAATACTACTACAGCAGTTCCGTTCTATGGAGAAGCTGGGGATGGAGGATTGTCCTTGTTGGCTATTCAAAATGGGGACTACCAAGTGTATCAAACCTATACCAACTCAGACCAGGATATTAACTCCTACGGGGCAACGGTAGGGGTCGATACCAAACTCGGTAACTTTGATCTAGGGGTAAACTATACGTTTGCCGAATTGGATATTGATGAAGGGAAATTCCCGGATTTGAGAACAAACTTCAACACGCCAAAACATAAGGTGAAGGCATCTTTTGGAAACCCAGAGCTTTTCACAAATTTTGGATTTAATGTGAACTACAGATGGAGCGACAGCTATTTCTGGGAAGCATCTTTCGCGGATGGCGACATTCCTTCCTTTACGGTATTGGATGCGCAGTTGAACTACGCCGTTCCCAGTATAAAATCCATTTTCAAGGTTGGAGGCTCCAATATATTGGGAGATGAGTACTTTACAGCAGTGGGTACAGGAAACATAGGGTCCATCTATTATGTTTCATGGACCATCAACCCATAAGGCAATACCAAAAAAAATATTCAAGGGCACTGATTTTTTCAGTGCCTTTTTTATTGCTAAAAAAGAAGATTTTTAGTTTCTGATTACAAAGGGAAAAGTATATCTTTGCAGCCGGAAAAAAAACGGTTTTTTCCTCGTATTCAATTAAAAATAAACACAGTAATGTCTAAAGTTACAGGTAAGGTTGCCCAGATTATTGGCCCGGTCATTGATGTTGAGTTTGAGTCGGGAACTGAGATTCCCAAGATTTATGATTCCCTTGAAATCGCTAAAGCGGATGGTTCCAGATTGGTATTGGAGGTTCAATCGCACATTGGTGAGAATACCGTAAGGACCATTTCCATGGATTCTACCGACGGTTTGAGCAGAGGGGTTGAGGTAGTAGCTACCGGAAATCCAATCCAAATGCCTATCGGGGAAGACGTATATGGAAGGCTTTTCAATGTAATCGGTGATGCCATTGATGGTTTGGAAGAACTGCCAAAAACTGGAGACAACGGACTGCCCATTCACAGGGAAGCACCAAAATTTGAAGACCTTTCCACTTCTACCGAGGTTCTTTTTACAGGAATCAAGGTTATCGATTTGATCGAACCTTATGCAAAAGGAGGTAAAATTGGATTGTTCGGAGGTGCTGGTGTTGGAAAAACCGTATTGATCCAGGAGTTGATCAACAACATTGCAAAAGGTCACGGTGGACTTTCCGTGTTTGCTGGTGTTGGTGAACGTACCCGTGAAGGAAACGACTTGCTTCGTGAGATGTTGGAGTCTGGAATTATAAAGTATGGTGATGCTTTCTTGCATTCTATGGAAGAAGGCGGATGGGACTTGTCCAAAGTGGACAAGAAAGCCATGAAGGAATCCAAGGCAACCTTTGTGTTCGGTCAGATGAACGAACCTCCCGGTGCCCGTGCCCGTGTAGCCCTTTCTGGATTGACCATTGCAGAATATTTCCGTGATGGTGCTGGAGACGGACAAGGAAAGGATGTATTGTTCTTCGTGGATAACATCTTCCGTTTCACCCAAGCAGGTTCTGAGGTATCCGCACTTTTGGGTCGTATGCCATCTGCGGTAGGTTACCAACCAACCTTGGCCACAGAAATGGGGGCCATGCAGGAAAGGATTACATCAACCAAAAGAGGTTCCATTACCTCTGTACAGGCGGTTTACGTTCCTGCGGATGACTTGACGGATCCTGCTCCTGCAACAACTTTTGCCCACTTGGATGCAACTACCGTACTTTCCCGTAAGATTGCTGAGTTGGGTATCTACCCAGCTGTGGATCCTTTGGATTCTACTTCTAGGATTTTGACCCCAGACATTTTGGGTAAAGAACACTACGGATGTGCGCAACGTGTAAAAGAGCTGTTGCAACGATATAAAGAACTTCAGGATATTATTGCCATCTTGGGTATGGAAGAACTTTCTGAAGAAGATAAATTGGCCGTAGGTAGAGCAAGACGTGTACAACGTTTCTTGTCGCAGCCTTTCCACGTAGCGGAGCAGTTTACTGGTATCCCTGGGGTATTGGTAGATATTAAAGATACCATCAAAGGATTTAACATGATCATGGACGGTGAGTTGGATCACTTGCCAGAATCTGCCTTCAACCTTAAGGGAACCATTGAGGAAGCTATCGAGGCTGGAGAGAAAATGTTGGCGGAAGCATAAACCGGTTAAGAGTTAAGAGTGTGGAGTTCAGAGTAGCTCATAGCTCGTAACTTATAACTCATAACTAGATAACATGTATTTAGAAATAGTATCACCCGAAGCGACTTTATTCTCAGGCGACGTAACTGCGGTTACCGTACCTGGTGTAAATGGAGAGTTTCAAATGTTGGAAAATCACGCCCCGATCGTTTCCTTGTTGCAAGCTGGGAGCGTTAGGGTAAAAGGGGACATCAAAATTGATGAAGCTTTTAAGGATAAATTTTCCACAGGGAAAAACGGCGAAACTGTACTGTCCATTACCAGTGGGACAATAGAGATGAAGGACAACAAAATAATTGTCTTGGCCGATTAACAAATAAGTTCACGAAACAAAAAGCCGCCCAATTGGGCGGCTTTTTTTATTTCAGTTCGATCAAATGCCATTCTTTTTCCCCGGCTAGATACACTTTCAATGTTTGAAAACCAACCGCGGCATGGGCGCTCAACGATCGTTTGTTCTTGCCGTCCACTTCAGTAATGATGGTATCAAAACCTTCGGGAAGCTTATTCTTCATGGTGAGGTATAGATTTCTAAAAATACCTTTTCCCCTATGGCTCTTGGAAACGCAGATTTGCCCCATGACCATATAGTTGCTTTTGCCAGCCACGGCCTTGTTGATTTCAACAAACATGGGTTTTAAAACTTCGATGGAGTCGGCAAACTTGGGATGCATGCAAAGGGCATATCCAATGACCTCACCATCTTCCAAAGCAATGATGTGTCCACATTCCTCATTCATGGCCTGTAGTATATCCATGGAATGCTCCACCGTGAGAAAACCCTCGTTTTCCAACTCGTCCACAGTTAGGCTTTTGGCCAGGTTTTTTTGCTGAAGGGAAAGGATCTGTTCCAGTTCTTTTGGGGAACTTGTCTGTTTATAGTAAATCATCTATTCCTGTTTTAACCAACTTTTTCGTTGTTGGAGCATTGATTTGGATGGGGTTTGCTCCATGTCTTCCATAAGATGGATGGAATAATCTGGACTTGGACGTAAGACCAGTGAAGTTGTTTTTGGAACCCCGTAACGGGTAAAGCTCACTTCTAGGGAGTCCCCTATGTTGAATTGCTTCAGGTAATCCAAAAAGTCTTGCTCTTCAGAAAAAGAAGCGCCATTGATGTTAAGAATTACATCGCCATTATCCAATCCGGCTAGGTAAGCAGGGCTACCCATTACAGGATTTCTCAATATTTTATACCCGGAATTATCAGGACTCATGGACGTATAGGCTCCAAAATAAGGTTCCGTTTTAGGCTGTTCCAAGTGCACCCCGACGGAGTTCAGCAAAGAAACATAATTGGGCATTCCACTTTTATAGATGTAGGTGTTGAAGAAATCATCCCCAAACTTTTTGCCGGCAAATGCGTTGAGGGCATCATGAAGGTTTTCTAGGGTGTAGGGTACTTCAGGTTTTCCGTATTGTTGCCAAACAGACTTCATAAAATCATCCAAATCAAGACCATTTTCACGCAAAGAAAGGTCCAAGGCCAAACCTAGGACGCTGCCATAGGAATAGTACGAAATAAAGGTGTTGTCCCTATTCACGGGATCAACCGAAGTGGCCGCATCAACAAAAGGCGCTTGATAGCTCATTTCAATAGGGTTGAAAAACTGCCGGGCCGGGGAATTCCAAACATAGTTGAAGGTGCCTGTAATACCTTCCACATATGCTGCGGGGGAAATCAGGCCCGCCCTGCACAAAATCAGATTGGTATAGTAACTGGTAAACCCTTCGGCGAACCAAAGCGCACCGCTCATGTTGGCTGCTTCAAAATCAAAAGGCTCCAAGGACTTTGGACGGATACGTTCCACGTTCCATGCATGGAAAAACTCGTGGGACACCGTACCAATATTGCGTTCCATTCCCCCACCGGCCAAACTTCGAGTGCTCGTTAGGATAGTGGAATTTCTGTGTTCCATACCATCCCCGGAGGCATTGGGAATGTAACAAGCCAAAAAGGTATAGGAGCCATGATCAAAATTGGGGAGCTCACCAAAAACATCCTTTTCCGCCAAGACCACCTTTTTTACCTTTTCAAAATAGGTGTGGGCCTCCTCTTCGGTTCCATTGTGATGAAGGGCTAGCTGAATGGTCTTCCCATCAACCTCAAAAGAACGGAGCATAAAATTACTGATCTCAGTAGGGCTGTCCATAAAATAATAGAGGTTGGGTGCGGAATAGGTTGTACCGGAAACCAAGGGCAATTGGGTGGCCACTTTCCAGTTGAGATCCTCTCGGACATCAAAGGTCACTTCAATGTTGCGTTCGCTGAGGGAAGGAGCATACATAAAGGTGGCGGGAATGTTCAAATGGGCATGGGTTTCATCAATTTGGGAGTAGGTCCCATCGCCACGATTGGCAAACAAGGTATATTGGATCTGAATGGAGCCATCATGACCGGTCACTTGCCATTCATAAGGATTGGGTCGATGAACGGACAATATCTTTCCCTTACTGTCAAAAGCCTTGAATCCATAAACGTTTTTGGCAAACTCATGCAAGGCATATCTCCCTGGGGAAGTACGGCTCATTCGAAAGGAAATGGTATCCCCGTCCAAATTTGGGAAAGTAGCATGGACGGATGCCTCGTGGTGCACGGCATTCGCAAACGAAATGGTATAGGAATTGGTCTGTGCCATGGACCACAAACCGGAAAGTATTGCAAAAAGGGAGAGAACAAGTTTCATTTTCAATAGGTTTAGTGGAAACGAATATACTGTTTAAAAACAGTAAGTGCTACATTTGTTCTATGGGGAAATTACCTGAGAAACTACAATCCAAACTTACCGAGCGATTGGGCAATAATGCCCTTAGAAAGCTGCCATCCAGTGCGGGTTTGGTGGACTTTTCATCGAATGATTATTTGGGTCTGGCAATGAATGAGGGATTGACCCAGATTGCTACTGGATTTTTGGAAGGAAAGCGTTCCGTAAACGGTTCGTCCGGTTCCAGATTACTGACCGGAAATCATGGGTTGTATAAGGAGTTGGAAGATTTTTTGACCCAGCATCACCGAGCTGAATCGGCTTTGGTGTTCAACTCGGGCTACGATGCCAATATTGGCTTTTTCTCATCTGTTCCCCAACGTGGCGATATAGTTTTATATGATGAATTGATTCATGCCAGTATCCGGGATGGCATTCAGATGGGACATGCCAAAGGGTACAAGTTTGCCCATAACAATTTGGACAGTTTGGAGCGAAAGCTTCGGTCGCTTCGAGTGCAGCTGGGGAGTGAGGGAGATGTTTATGTCGTCACCGAGTCGGTATTTTCCATGGATGGCGATTCACCCAATTTGAAGGTCTTGGCTAACTTTTGTACCGAGGAGGGTTGTTTTTTGGTGGTTGATGAGGCTCATGCCACCGGAGTATTGGGTGAGGGAAGAGACCTGATCTGCCAGTTGGGTCTGGAGCATGAGGTTTTTGCGCGGATCATCACTTTTGGAAAGGCCATTGGGTGTCATGGAGCCGCTATTTTAGGTCCTGAAAAGCTGAAGACTTACTTGGTCAATTTTGCCCGAAGTTTTATTTACACGACAGCATTACCACCGCACACAGTAGCCACTATTTTGGCTTCATACCAATATATAAGGGATAATGGGACTGAACTGTCGGAAAGATTGTTGGAGAATATCACTTACTTCAAGAAGCAAGTGTCCCTTTTGGATTTGGAAGACTGTTTCATTGAAAGCAACTCTGCCATTCAATGTGCCTTGGTGCCAGGAAATGAGAAAGTGAAGACCATCGCTGCAGCATTACAAGAGGAAGGCTTTGAGGTAAAGCCCATTCTTTCCCCAACGGTAAAAGAGAGAGAGGAACGGTTGCGATTTTGTTTGCATGCCCATAACACAAAAGAAGAAATATCACGAATTTTGCATATTGTACAACGTATACTCGGTGAAAAAGGAATTTTACACAATTGACTCGTTTTTTCTGGAGTCAGATGCCCAAATGGTCAAGGCAAAGCTCGAATCTGAAGGAATTCCTGCCTTTATATGGGAGGAGAACCTTAATTATCATACGGCCACCAGCTATTCCCGGATTCGTCTACAGGTGTACAAATCACAAAAAGACGAGGCCTTGGAGATTTATGAAGAGATCAAAAATTATGCAAGGGATGAAAACGGGAATTTGATCATATGCCCAAACTGCAAGGCTGCCAAGTCTGAGAAGTATTATTCCAGAAAAGGGATTTTCCTTAAACTTTTTCCGTTTTTCGAGTCGGCAAAGTACCGATGTATGCAGTGTAATTTTATTACCAGACCCCAAGATTCATGAAACTATTTATTACAGGAATTTCAACTGAAGTAGGAAAAACAGTGGTCTCGGCCATAGTGGTGGAAGCGCTAGAGGCGGATTATTGGAAACCTATACAGGCCGGGGATCTGGACCATTCCGATAGTCATAAAGTGAAAGATTTTATATCCAACAAGAAAACGGTCATCCACCCCAATAGCTATGCCCTACAAACACCGATGAGTCCGCATGCCGCTGCGGAAATTGATGGAATTACCATTGATTTGGATACAATTATCCCTCCTGAAACCGATAACCATTTGGTAATCGAGGGTGCAGGTGGACTTTTGGTTCCGTTGAACGATTCCGATACTATTTTTGACCTGATACAGCCCGATTACAAAGTGATTGTGGTCTCCAGACATTATTTGGGAAGCATTAACCATACCCTTTTGACCCTTGAAAAGCTTCAAGAGAAATCAGTAAAAGTCGGTATTATCTTTAGCGGGGATGAGCATCCAACCACGGAAAGCATTATACTAAAGAAAACCGGAGCAACCTTTTTGGGAAGGATCAATGAGGAACAAAAGTTTGACAAAGGGACTATAAAGAAATATGCAGGTCAATTGAGGTCAGCTTTGGAATCATTCTAACCGTTGATAGATGAGACCTCGGTCCACAGTGGCCAGTAAAGTGTAATGATTGGCCAAATATGCATCAATATACGAATTGTACTCCACCAATTTTTTATCAAATATCTTTTTACCCTTGCGTGCTACTATGATCTTGGGCTTTAGGATATCCATGATGTAGTGTAGTTCCTCCATACCCGTTTTTCTAGGATTTTCCATGTAGGGATATAACTCCTCCCGGGCAATATTGCTGGGGTGAGTGACGGCTTTGGTAGGAGGGTCAACGCCAAGTACCCAATACCCAATATGGTACTCGGTAAAAAAGATGTTTTGGGTGTCCAGATGATGGGCTTCAATATATTTGGGAACATCTACTCCCTCCCCGTTGAAAAAAGACCCTTTTTCCATCTTGTTCCCAACGATGTTTACGTACTCCAAATAAGCTTCCATGGGGAGCAACAACAAAAGTACAATGGCCAATGGTTTAAAAATTTTCTTTGGAGGGATGAGTTTACCGATCATAATTCCAAAAGGAATCAACACAAAAGGATAAAGTTGGATCATGTAATGGCCATTCACCTTTCCCGTTTGCATAAACGAAACAAGGACGGCAATGACGATAACCATCAATATTTGTAAAGGTCTTGACTTAAAGTCGATTTTTTTTGAGGCAAACCCTGCGGTAAGTAGGCCAAGGATTCCAATAATAAAAGGCAATGCTTTGAGAGGAGAATGGAATTTGGAATCGGAATAGGCCAAAGGCGCCTCAAATATGGATTGCCACCACACTTGTAAATGGCCTTCAAGATAATATGGCAATGCTGTGAGGGCCAATACAAACAAAAAACCCATTCCCATGAAAACCATTTTTTTCAGGACCATTGCAAACTGTTTAATGGCAAATCCTTCCCGCAAAAAATAGATTCCAAGTCCCAAAACGGGATAGACCATGTTCAATTTGGACATTACGGACAATCCAAAAAGGGTTCCGGTCAAAAAATACCATTTTACATGATCTTTGGTAAGCAAAAGATATGTTCCAGCCGCAAAGAAAAAGGTGCAGATATGTTCAGACATTACCCCTTGTAGGCTCCCAAACAAGCTTTGGAAGAACACACAGAACACAGAGGACCAAAAAGCCACTTTTTTGGATGTGATTTTGGTGGCCATTCCGTAGGTGAACAGGGACGTGAGCGCCACCAATAAGGTCCCGAACAATCGAATGGCCATAAAACTCTTACCAAATATTTTGATGATGACCGCAAAAAACAAAAAGGTAACAGGTGGTTTCAGGTCCCAAAGTTGGGTATAGGGCAGGTGTCCGTTTACCCAAGACTGCGCCATGATAATGAAAGTGCTTTCATCCCGGTCCACATAGTCTCTGAAGAAAAAGGGAAACCGTATAAAGAAAGCTACGAGGAATAAAATCAAAAAAACGGTTTTCCAATCCAGGTTTTTGTAGTTGGGCGAGGCAAGGCTGGTAATTTTTTTAAGCACGGTCCCGATTAAGTTTTTTGGCTATTAATTGTCATCTTTGCAAGATAGATAAATTGAGGCGTTTGAGTAAGACAGTACCAGTGGAAAAATTATCGGAGCGGGACAAAAAACATCTATGGCACCCATTGACCCAACATAAGGTGCATCCCACCATGTTGGCCATTGCCAGGGCGGAGGGAGCACTCCTCTATGATGAGGACGGAAAGGAATATGTAGACGGTATTTCATCTTGGTATACCTGTATGTACGGGCATTGCCATCCTTATATTTTGGAAAAGGTCATGGAGCAGATGCAACGTTTGGACCAGGTGGTCTTTAGTGGATTCACCCACGAACCTGCGGTTCGGTTGTCCGAAGAGCTCATTAAAATACTTCCGGGGAACCAAGAAAAACTGTTCTTTTCAGACAATGGATCTACATCTACGGAGATAGGCATAAAAATGGCATTGCAATATCATTTTAACCGTGGGGAGAAGCGTAATGTGCTTCTCGCTTTTGAGGAAGGATTCCATGGGGATACATTTGGTGCCATGTCCGTTTCTGGCTTGTCGGTCTATAATGGTCCATTTGAGGATTTCTTTATTGAAGTGGAGCGGATTCCTGTTCCCACTGAGGAAAATATCGACCAAATTTTAAGTCAACTTAAGGAGCGCTTAAAGAAGAATGACTTGGCCGGATTTATCTATGAACCTTTGGTTCAAGGTGCCGCCGCCATGAAGATGCACCATGCAGAAGGACTGGATCAAATATTGGCTTTGTTGAAAGAGCACCATGTGCTCACTATTGCGGATGAAGTAATGACGGGTTTTGGTAAAACCGGAAAGCATTTTGCCTCGGATTACCTTACTACCAAACCGGATATCATGTGCTTATCAAAGGCCCTGACCGCTGGATTGATTCCCATGGGATTAACTACGTGCACCGAGAAAGTGTACAGGGCGTTCTATAGTGATGATATGGCAAAAGGCCTTTTCCACGGGCATACCTATACAGCAAATCCCTTGGCCTGCACAGCAGCGTTGGCAGCTTTGGAATTGCTCCAAACAGATGAAATTCAGGAGAATATCGGGAACATCATCGATTGGCACCAACAGTTTGACAAAGAAATGCGAAACCACCCCAAAGTGGGCGGTACGCGTCAATTGGGCGTGATTTATGCCTTGGACCTCAATGTGAAGATGGAACGCTACGGAAACCTGAGAGACCGACTTTTTAAGCACTTTATGGATAATGGGGTCTTTTTACGTCCGTTGGGGAACACCATTTATATTTTGGCACCGTTCATTACTTCAAGGGAGCAAATGGAAAGGATATATGATGCCATCAGGTCCGCTGTTGAATCGATTTAAAGATCACCTATGTTGAAAGAGCCTATTTCCATTACCGCATTGTCATCCATATCCGCTTTGGGGGAAACTTTGGATGAGGTATGGGAAGCGTACACAACAGAAAATCATTTTTTATCCGAGGTTCAAATTGGTGATCAAACCGTATGGGCATCGCGATTACCTCAAGCGGTGAAATTGGCGATTGAACAGTTGCGCCAATCGGATATCAAATACAAATATTTGGATACCTCAGTGTTGTTTGCTATTTATGCTTCGCGAAAAGCTGTTGAACAAGCAGGATGGGGAAGTGACTCCAATTTTGGTATCAATATAGGTTCGTCGCGTGGCGCTACCTCTCTTTTTGAAAAATACCACCAAGAATTTTTAGCTGATGGAAAACCCTCAACCTTATCATCCCCAACTACTACTTTGGGGAATATTTCATCATGGGTAGCGCATGACTTAAAAACCAAAGGGCCGGATATTTCGCATTCCATTACCTGTTCAACAGCCCTGCATGCAGTTTTAAATGGTGTAGCGTGGATTCAAAGTGGCATGACGGATAAATTTTTGGTAGGGGGTAGTGAGGCCCCTTTGACGCCTTTCACCATTGCACAAATGCAGGCATTGAAAGTATATTCCAAAGTGCCATCAAGAGCAGAGGCGAAAGATGATTTTCCCTGCAAAACCATGGATTTGGATAAAACCAAGAATACCATGGTTCTGGGAGAGGCTGCAGGAATGGCGTGCTTGGAAAAAGGCGAAAAAGAAAATACCATGGCTTTTATCGAGGGTGTTGGGTATGCCACGGAACCTTTGCAACACAGTGTTTCCGTAAGTGCCGATGCAGAGTGTTTTCAAGATTCCATGCAAATGGCGTTGGGCAAACTAGATCCCTCCGAAGTCGATGTGATAGTCATGCATGCCCCAGGAACCATAAAAGGAGATATATCGGAGTACAATGCCATTCAAAAGGTGTTTTGTAACAAAACTCCATTTTTAACTACTAATAAATGGAAAGTAGGGCACACCTTCGGAGCTTCTGGTTCACTCAGCCTAGAATTGGCAGTGTTGATGCTTAACCACCAGAGGCCGATATCCATTCCGTTCGTTACTTACCAAGCACTTCCAAAAACCATCAATAAAGTCATGGTCAATGCTGTCGGCTTTGGTGGAAATGCGGTATCGATTTTACTTTCCAAAAGATAACCTTAGTGCTATCAGGAATTCTGCACAAAGTCTTATCTTACACCTAGTACCAACGTTAAATTTTATTACCATGGAAAATTGGTTTGCCGCTTTGACTGTGTTTGAAAAAGTCTACTGGATTGTTGCCATTGCTGGTTCAGCCATCCTTTTGGTTCTTGTAATAATGACCTTAATTGGAGGTGATGTAGATGATTTGGGAGATGTGGACACTGACATTGAGACCGATACAGGAATAGATTTTCAATTTCTGTCCTTTAAAAACTTGATGGGTTTTTTCACCATTTTTGGTTGGACTGGAATTGCTTGCATTGAAAATGAAGTATCCACAGGACTTACTGTTTTAATATCGGTGATATGCGGACTATTAATGATGCTTGCCATGGCCTCCTTGTTTTATTATTTGGCCAAACTACAGAGCAGCGGCACACTAAAATTGTCCAATGCGGTAAATCAAATTGGGGAAGTCTACCTGACCATCGGGGCCAATCGTACTCGAATTGGGAAAGTATCCGTCAATGTACAAGGAACTTTACGCGAGCTTTCGGCACTAACGGACGAGGACCATGATTTGGTACAGGGGAACGTGGTAAAAGTACAGGAAGTAACCGATACCGGAATATTGATCGTTAATCTTTTAAATAAATAACCATATGCTAACACTACCATTACAGATGGGCGGAGGTGCCACATTGCTGGCCATCGGCTTCGCCATTCTATTTTTCTTTATCATTATTATCTCCTTTATTCGGAGGTATAAAAGATGTCCTTCAGACCGTATTCTTGTGGTCTATGGAAAGGTGGGCACTGGAAATTCAGCGAAGTGTATTCATGGAGGGGCCGCCTTTGTTTGGCCCGTTATCCAAGATTACGAGTTTTTGGATTTGACACCGATTTCTATTGAGGTGGACCTTACCAACGCGTTGAGTAGACAGAATATTCGTGTAAATGTACCTTCTCGTTTTACCATTGGTATTTCTACTGAGCCAGGAGTTATGCAAAATGCAGCAGAGCGTTTACTGGGTCTTGGATTAAAAGAAGTGCAGGAATTGGCCAAAGAGATTATTTTCGGTCAGTTGCGTTTGGTGGTCGCATCAATGGATATTGAAGAGATCAATGCCGATAGGGATAAGTTTCTTACCAATATTTCCCAGAGTGTGGAATCGGAATTGAAAAAAGTGGGTCTTAAACTGATCAACGTAAACATTACCGATATTGTTGATGAGTCTGGGTATATTGAAGCCTTGGGTAAAGAAGCGGCAGCCCACGCCATTAACGCAGCAAGAAAATCCGTTGCGGAGAAAAACAGGGATGGTTCCATTGGTGAGGCCAATGCCTTGCAAGACGAACGTAGTCAGGTAGCGGCAGCAAATGCCAAGGCTGTTGAGGGTGAAAACTTGGCGAAAATCGACATAGCCAATTCTGAATCTTTACGTCGTCAACGGGAAGCTGAAGCAGAAAGAACTGCAATCGCTTCCGAAAAAGTACAAGCAGCAAAGGCTTTGGAAGAGTCGTATTCTGCAGAACGCGATGCGGAAGTCGCAAGGGCCGAAAGAGAACGTAGCTCCCAAATGGCAGATATTGTGGTTCCGGCGCAAATAGATAAGCAGAAAGTGGAAATTGAAGCCGAGGCTGAAGCTGAAATGATTCGTAGAAGAGCGAAAGGTGAGGCCGATGCCATCCTATTTAAGGCACAGGCAGAAGCAAAAGGTATTTTTGAGGTATTGACCAAACAAGCGGAAGGTTTGGATAAAATTGTTCAAGCCGCCGGTAATGATCCAAAGGATGCCGTTCTCTTATTGATTGCCGATAAATTACCAGAATTGGTTGAAAAACAAGCCGAAGCCATCAAAAATATCAAAATTGATAAGGTCACCGTATGGGATTCAGGAAGTCAATCTGCCGATGGTAAAAGCTCAACTGCCAATTTTATTTCGGGCATGTACAAGTCTGTACCGCCTTTGCAGGAAATGTTTAATATGGCGGGTATGGAACTGCCGGAATATTTAAAAGGCAAGGATGTAAAAACGGAAAGCCAAACGTCAGATAGTCCTAAAAAGGATGAATCTACAAATTCTTCAGAAGAGGAATAGCCTACAATTAACAATTGAAATTAAAGAAAACCGGAGTGCAAACTTCGGTTTTTCTGCGTTAAAGACTATTTTTGACCTATGATGGAGACAAGACACAACTGGACCAAGGAAGAAATCCTTGCCATTTATAATAAACCTTTAATGGAGTTGCTTTACGAAGCAGCTAGTGTACATAGACAGCATCACGATCCAAATACGGTTCAGGTTTCTACCTTACTTTCCATAAAAACGGGAGGTTGCCCGGAAGACTGCGGATATTGTCCGCAGGCGGCAAGATACCACACCAATGTGGAAGGGAATGACCTAATGTCGGTTCAGCAGGTAAAGGCTCAGGCCCTTCGTGCAAAATCATCCGGTAGTTCGCGGGTTTGTATGGGAGCTGCATGGCGAAATGTAAAAGATGGACCCGAGTTTGATCAAGTCTTGGAAATGGTTCGTACCATTAACAAGTTGGATATGGAAGTATGCTGCACCTTGGGTATGGTTACAGAGAACCAGGCCAAACGATTGGCAGAAGCGGGGCTTTATGCGTACAATCACAATTTGGACACTTCAGAGGAATATTACAAGGAAGTCATCTCCACCCGTGGCTATGAAGACCGTTTGCAGACCATAGAAAATGTCCGTAAGACCAATGTCACTGTTTGTAGCGGTGGTATTATTGGTATGGGGGAGTCCGAAGAAGATAGGGCCGGTATGTTGGTGGCACTTTCTACCTTGAATCCGCAACCAGAATCGGTGCCCATCAATGCTTTAGTGGCTGTGGATGGCACCCCAATGGAAGACCAAAAACCTGTGGAGATATGGGAAATGATCCGTATGGTGGCCACTACCCGTATTGTTATGCCCCAGACCCAAGTGAGACTCTCCGCGGGAAGGACCCAGATGACCAGGGAAGGACAGGCCATGTGCTTTTTTGCAGGGGCCAATTCCATTTTTGCAGGCGATAAACTATTGACCACACCTAACCCCGATGTGAACGAGGACATGGAAATGTTCAAACAGTTGGGGCTAAATCCACAAAAGGCTTTCGTAAAGGCCCCGCAACCCAAAACCTTGGAGGCTTCGGAGTCTGAACACCGATCTTTGGGTGAAAAACCAAAATGGAGCAGACCGGGACATACCATTGAGCGTAACGAAACAGCCAAGCAAAAAGCGGCTTTGACTTCAAAGGAGTAAGGTTTCAGAATTAAATTAAAACCTTTTTGCTAATTTAGTTGTTTCAAACTCATTGAAATTTTGAAGCTGCACCTTGAACAGATTCCCAGGGAGGAAACCCTTTCCAAGAAAGAGTTTATCCGTAAATATTTCAAGCCCCAAAAGCCCGTGGTCATTGAGCGCTTTATTGAGGATTGGCCTGCGTATTCCAAATGGAACCTGGACTATATGAAAGAGGTGGCAGGTGAAAAGACGGTCCCCCTCTATGATGATCGTCCCGTAAAGCACGACGAGGGTTTCAATGAACCACATGCCAAGATGAAGATGGCCGAGTACGTGGACCTTTTAAAAAGGGAGCCAACCAAATACCGTATTTTTCTGTGGAACGTCTTAAAGGAAGTGCCCCAGTTGCAAAAGGATTTTTCGTATCCCGATTTTGGATTGCGTTTAATGAAGGGACTGCCCATGTTGTTTTTTGGGGGAAGTGATTCGCACACCTTTATGCACTACGATATAGATTTGGCCAATATCTTCCATTTTCATTTTGAAGGGAAGAAACAATGCATCCTATACGCACAATCCGAAACCAAATTTTTGTACAAAATCCCACATTCCCTAATCACAAGGGAGGATATTGATTTTGCCGACCCCGATCTGGAAAAATGGCCTGCATTGCAACATGCCAAAGGCCATGTGGCCCAGTTGGAGCATGGTAATGTGCTGTACATACCCGAAGGGTATTGGCACCATATGAAGTACATAACCCCGGGATTTTCAATGAGCCTACGAGCCATTGCCCGAAAACCCAAAAACTTTGGCAAGGCGGTGTACAATATTTTCTTTATGCGCCACTTTGACAATGTTATGCGGAAAATAAAAGGGCAAAAATGGATTGATTGGAAAAATGAAAGAGCCATTGCAAGAACGCAACGCTTGGTGGCCCAGAAATAAGGGGCTAGATCAATTCATGGAGCTTTTCATAGACCAAATGACTTTCCCATCCTCTGTAAAATAGGTAGTCGGCCAACTTCTTTTTTCTTTTTTGAAGGTTACTTTCCTTGATTTGGTCCAAACGTTTTTTGGCAAGTTCATCCAAAGTGGTAAGGTAGTCTTCCTCATTGATTTCCGCGAGGGCGCTTTTAATGTTGAATGTGGAGATTTGGCGTTGCTGCAATTCCCTTACAATGCGTTTTTTGCCCCATTTTTTGATATTGAACTTTCCACGGGCAAAACTCTTGGCAAATCGTTCCTCGTTTAAGTAGTTCTCTTGGATAAGGTGGGCAACAATATGGTCTATGGCTTCGGGGATCATGCGCATCCCTTTTAATTTCTCCACGACCTCGTAATGACAACGCTCTTGATAAGCACAATAGCGCTCCAATTTTTTTGTAGCCTCAGGGAGGGTATAACTCTTGATATGATGCATTTGCCAAATGTACATAAAACAAAAAAGCGGCCCCATTGCGGAGCCGCTTCTTATTTATATATGTAATGTTTTGCCGTCTTTGTCCTTAAAACGGTATTCAAGGTATTTGTAAGCATCCCTTGGCTGGATCTTTATCCATTTTTTGTTGTCCATAAACCATTTGGACCGTATGGATGGAAATCCTTTGGTTAGATAAGCTGCTATGAACGGATGGGTATTTAAAATAATGCCATTGTTCCCTTGCTTGCTTTTCAATACTCGCTCAAGATCTACTTGGATTTTGTCTATCAAGACAATAGGAGCTTCCACTTCGGCACCACTGCCATTGGGGTTTTCTTCACTGGTCTTGATGTTCATTTCGGGACGGACCCTTTGTCTGGTAATCTGGACAAGGCCAAATTTACTGGGGGGCAAAATTTTGTGCTTTGCCCTATCGTCCTTCATTTCTTCCCGTAGGTGATCAAACAACTTTCTTCTGTGTTCACCTCTGGTCATATCTATGAAGTCCACAACGATGATTCCTCCCATGTCGCGCAAGCGTAATTGTCTTGCAATTTCCGATGCGGCCAGTAGGTTCACCTCCAAAGCGGTATCTTCTTGGTTCTTGGCCTTGTTGGAACGGTTACCGCTGTTCACGTCTATAACGTGGAGCGCTTCGGTATGTTCTATGACAAGATATGCCCCACGGCTCATGGAGGCCGTTCGTCCAAAAGAGGTCTTGATCTGACGTTCAATTCCAAATTTTTCAAAAATAGGGGCGGAACCGGAATACTGCTTTACGATGGATTCCTTTTCGGGTGCGATTTCGTGTAAATAATCCTTGATCTGATTATAAAGAGTTTCGTCATCAACATGAATTCCGGTAAAGGAATCGTTGAAAACATCCCTCAAAATGGAGGAGGCCCTATTGACCTCTACCAAAACCTTTGAGGGGTGCGGTGCTCTTGGCAATTTCTTGCACATTGCTATCCATTTGGATACCAAGTTCTGAAGATCTTTGTCCAGTTCTGCAACCTTTTTGCCTTCTGCAACGGTACGGATAATAACACCAAATCCTTTGGGCTTAATGCTCTTGACCAAACGTATGAGCCTGTCCTTTTCTTCCTTGCTCGCTATCTTTTGCGATACCGAGACACGGTCGGAAAATGGAACCATGACCAAATAGCGCCCGGCTATGGAAAGCTCGGAGCTGATCCTGGGGCCTTTGGTGGAAATGGGTTCTTTTACAATTTGTACCAATAATGACTGATTGGCTTTGATCACATCATTGATGCTGCCATTCTTGTCGATGTCTTTTTCAAATGGAAAATCTTTCAGGGTATAATCCTTTACCTTCCCTGTTCTTGCTTTTTTGATGAATTTCAACATGGAAGACAGTTGCGGACCAAGGTCATGATAATGCAGAAAAGCATCTTTTTCATAACCTACATTGACAAATGCCGCATTGAGGCCGGTAACGGGTTTTCTGATCTTGGCTAGAAAGATATCCCCTACGGAAAAGTTGTTGTTGTCTTCCTCTTTGTGTAATTCTATAAGTTTTCCATCCTTTAATAAGGCAAAATCGACTGCTTCAGGACTAGATCGAACAATTAATTCTCTATTCACCTGAATCGATTTTAAATTTATCCCGATAGTTAGTGTTTATGGGATAAATGATTAAACAATATATGGTATCGGTTCTATTTCAAACCGATTGAAATTCGTTTCTTGAATCTCTATGTCAAAGAACGTGTTGTTGTAAAATGAAAAAGTAGTTGCAACAACTACTTTTTCTTGTGTCGGTTAGCTCTTCTGCGCTTCTTGCGCTTGTGCGTAGCTACCTTATGTCTTTTTCTTTTTTTACCACTTGGCATAGGGCTCTTGCTTTAGTGTTAGTTATATTATTTTACTTGTACATTACTTTTTACGCCTTCTACAAAAACCTTTGCAGGTTTGAAGGCAGGAATATTGTGCGCAGGAATTTTGATGGTAGTGTTCTTTGAAATGTTTCTACCTGTTTTTTCCGCTCTCGTCTTGATGATAAAGCTTCCGAAACCTCTTAAATACACATTGTCTCCATTCTCCAAGGACGATTTTACCTCCTCCATAAATGATTCAACTGTTGCCTGAACGTCTCCTTTCTCAATACCTAACTTCTCTGAGATTCTAGTTACAATATCTGCTTTCGTCATTTCTCTTGATTATTTTTCTTATTTTTTTGGCTTGCAAATATAAACATTAAAATTAATCTTTCGTTTAAAGCCTTTAATTTTAAGTATATAAACTAACACATTCCGACAATCGTATTTTTTTACATGTCTTTTTCCCAAGAAATTTTAAAATGGTATCGCCAAAACAAACGTCAACTACCTTGGAGGAACACTAAGGACCCCTATAAAATCTGGCTGTCCGAAATCATACTTCAACAGACCAGGGTAGTGCAGGGAACTCCCTATTACCACAAATTTTTGGAGGATTTTCCAACGGTTTATGATCTGGCAAATGCCCCAGAGGAAAAAGTATTGAAGTTATGGCAGGGATTGGGGTACTATTCCAGGGCGAGAAATTTGCATGCAACCGCCCAAATGGTGGTCAGTGAATGGAATGGGGAATTCCCCCAAACCTACAAAGGCCTAAAATCCCTAAAAGGGATAGGGGATTATACCGCCAGTGCCATAGCCTCCATCTGTTTCAATATCCCTGAACCTGTTGTGGATGGTAATGTATACCGCGTTTTGGCAAGGTATTATGGCGTGGATATGCCCATCAACAGTTCTGAAGGGGTCAAGTATTTTAAGGAATTGGCACGAAAAGTAATGGATGTTGATGATATCCGGGACTACAATCAGGGCATCATGGAGTTTGGAGCCATGCAATGCGCACCCAAAAAACCGTATTGCATGCTTTGTCCATTACAGGAGAGTTGTGTGGCCCTGAAAGAGAATAAAGTGGATGTTTTGCCCGTAAAATTGAACAAGACCAAGACCAGGACACGATATTTTAATTATCTGGTCTTCTTGGACAGCAAAAAAAACACACTGTTGGAGCAACGAAAAGGCAAGGGCATTTGGCAGAACCTCTATCAGTTTCCTTTGGTGGAATCCGAAAAGGAAATCAATGAAAAGGAACTGGCCCAAAGTATAGAAAATGGTTTTCCGTCCGGGGATTCCTTGTCCGTTTATAATGAAAGGCCTATTGTCCACAAATTATCGCATCAGCATTTATACACCAGATTCTGGATCGTTGAAACCAAGGAGCTTTTACCTAATGGAATTTCATGGGAACAAATAGTGGAATTTCCCGTACCAGTTTTGATTGCGGATTTCATCCAGACATTTAAAATTTAGTACTTTTGACTAATTAAAGAGTTATGAGCGGAACATTGAATAAAGTAATGCTGATCGGGCATTTGGGAGACGAAGTGAAAATCCACTATTTTGAAGGAGGAAATTGCATTGCCCGCTTCCCCTTGGCCACCAATGAAACCTATACCAATAGACAGACCGGTGAAAAGGTGACCAATACGGATTGGCATAATATTGTGGTGCGGAACAAGGCTGCCGAGATCTGTGAAAAATATTTGAGCAAAGGGGATAAGGTATATGTTGAGGGAAGGCTCAAAAACAGACAGTGGCAGGGTGAGGATGGAAACACCAGATATTCCACAGAGGTACATGTGCAGGACTTCACCTTCCTAACCACCAAGAAAGAGAGTTTGGCCAATAATGCACAGCAGATGCCGGACAATTCTCCCAGACAAGAAACGCAGAAGGTCTCTGGGCCTGCGGCACCTATGGATGAGACCGAGGAAGAGGATGACCTGCCATTCTAAGAATATAAGTTAAAGCAATACAATTTGGATCCCGAGCCCCATTGTTTGGCGTTTTTCTTTACCACCTTTAATGGTATTTTCACCATAAAAGTTATCGTGCTTTTGTTTTTGTTGGGAGGGTCGGCCTTGATTTCTGCTGCCGAAGTGGCCCTTTTTGGTCTGTCCCAGACAGATTTGAACGAAATGCAGGAAAAAGACAGCTCCCGGGGCAAGATACTCGTGCAGTTGTTAGACAGGCCCAAGAAACTGTTGGCCACGATCTTGATTGCCAACAATGCCATCAATATAGGGATTGTCCTTTTGTTCAGCTCCATTGGGGAGACCATTTTTGCAGGGATAGATGGCACCCTTCGTTTTTTGTTGGAAGTAGTGGTGGCCACCTTTCTCATTTTGATGTTCGGGGAAATCTTACCCAAGATTTATGCCAACAGGAACCGGGTGCAGTTCTCCTATTTTATGGCAGTGCCCTTAAAGATATTGAGCACCTTGTTTACCCCATTGAGCGCACCAATGCGTTCCAGTACGTTGTACTTGGAGGATAAATTGGGCAAACAAAAATCCAATCTCAGCATAAATCATTTATCGCAAGCATTGGAACTGGCTTCGGAAGGGGATACCACCAAAGAGGAACAGAAAATATTGGAGGGGATTGTGACCTTTGGCAATACGGATACCAAGCAGGTGATGCGACCCCGAATCGATATTTTTGCCCTGAACGAGAAGATGAAATTCCCCGAGGTTCTCGAGGAAATCAAAAAGAATGGCTACTCCAGGGTGCCTGTATTTTCGGAAAACATGGACAATGTGTTGGGGGTCCTGTATGTAAAAGACCTGTTGCCTTACATAGATCGAAAAAGTTTCAGTTGGATGTCCCTGATCAGGGAACCCTATTTTGTTCCTGAGAACAAAAAGTTGGATGATCTTTTGTTGGAGTTTCAGGAAAAAAAGAACCATTTGGCCGTTGTGGTGGATGAGTATGGAGGTACCTCGGGAATTGTGACCTTGGAGGACATTATCGAGGAGATTGTTGGGGATATCAGTGATGAGTTTGATGACGAGGACCTTATTTTTTCAAAATTGGATGACCTCAACTACGTCTTTGATGGCAAAACGGCATTAAAGGATTTTTATCGGGTGACCAAGATTGATGATGATGAGGAGTTCGAGGCCAAAAAAGGAGAGTCAGAGACCATTGCCGGGTTTGTTCTGGAAATTTCTGGAAGCTTTCCCAAACAAGGGGAGAAAGTACTCTTCAATAAGTATCAATTCATCGTGGAAAGTCTGGATAAGAAAAGATTGAAACGTATAAAAGTTACCTTGCCCCATGAAGTATAGTCCTTTGGTTTGTTTTCTGATTGCAATAGTATTTGTGGGCTGCAAAAAAGATGTGTTGCCCAAGCCTAAAGCGATGCTGCGTTTGGAATACCCCAAAGCGGTGTACACCAAAGCGGGCACCGATTGTGTCTATACTTTTGACCAAAACACCCTCTCCTCCATAAAGGAAAACAAGGATTGTTCCCTAGAGTTGGACTATCCCATGATGAAGGGGTCCATTTTTTTAACCTATAAAAAGGTGAACGGAAATATCAGGGAATTACTCATCGATGCCCAAAAACTCACCTATGAACATGTAGTGAAAGCGGACAATATTGCCCCTAAGGAATATGTGGATTCGGAAGCAAAGGTATACGGGATGTTCTACGAAGTGAGTGGTAATGCCGCTTCCCAATCCCAATTTTATGTGACCGATAGCACCAATCACTTTGTAACGGGCTCATTGTACTTTTATGCCAAGCCCAATTACGACTCCATTTTACCGGCCGCCATGTATCTCCAAAACGATATCCGTAGGATTATGGAGAGCCTAAGATGGAAAGAATGATCACTCTTGGGCCAAAAGTGCTTGTGCCCTTTCTATACTGCCATTGATCTGCTCTTTGAGGGCTTCTACCTTTTCTTCTTCCTCATTGAGCCATAGTTGTTTCTGTTCGGTAAGCTCTTTTCCATTCAAGATTTCATCGGAATCAAATCGATCTCCAAAACCTCTCATCCAGTCCATCATGGCCATATTGGCCTCTTGAAGGTCTTTCATGGCTTTTTCATATTTCTGGCCTGCTTCCGTGGTGTCCACTTTTGCCTTGAGTTCACCCACAAGCTTTCCCAAGGTTCCCATTTTGGGCATCACCTCGTCATGGATGGCCATGACCTGCTGCATTTGCGTTGGACCTTCAGGGGTCTTTTTTTCTTGTTTACAAGAGATTCCTGCGAACAAAATGGCACATATAATGATGGAAACTATTTTTCTCATGGGCTTTTATTTATCCACAAAAATAAGCATATGGCAAATACCATCATATGGTTATGGTCCAAGAATAAATTAATAGATGATAATTCTCATAAAAATAGCGGGAACCGGATTTTATCTTTGTTTCTCAAATAAATTATGTTGCTACAAATACGGTACATATTTGATTCAAAAGGAGTTTTTGTTTGCCTTTTTGTCTTTTTGATATTGATGGGCAACCTCCGTTTTTCGTCCATGTATGTGTATTACAGCTTGGATAGGGAAGATTTTATTGAGCGACTTTGCGAGAACAAGGATAGACCAGCGCTTAATTGCAATGGGAAATGTATGTTGGCCAAAATGCTCCAAGCCCAAACCGATGATGAACAACCAATGCCTGTAATAGGTTGGGAGCAGGTTTTGGTCTATTTCATGGATTTACCAACATATGACATACAAATAGACAGCACAGAAAAAAGAAGCACATTTTTTTACAGTAATCCATACTCTTACTGCTTTAGTGAAATGCTCATTAAACCGCCTATGGTTTAGGATTTTACCATAAAAACGGCAAGATACCCTTTGCCGTCCTTGTATAATCTTAAACATAAAACAAAAATGAGTAAAAGAGCAATGGCAAAACTCTGTGTTTTGCTTTTTGGGACCAGTGTGTCCTTAGCGCAGGTTTCAACCGTGCAAGATTCCCTGACCAGACAACCCATACAGTTGAATGAGGTTCTGGTAGAGGGAAAAAGTAAGTCCGACCCAGTTTTTTCAACCTTTACAAGTGAACCGGAGAAAAAAATTGTCCAATCCAAGAATGTGGCCGACCTTTTTAAGGATATCAATGGGTTTGCCTTGATCAAAAGAGGAAATTATGCCATAGACCCTTCCTTCAGGGCTTCACAATATGAGCAACTCAATGTTCAGTTCAATGGCGGAACCAAGGTGATGCATGCATGTCCCAATAGAATGGACCCCATTACCACCCACGTAATTCCTGAAGAGATAGAACGCGTGGAAGTAGTCAAAGGACCCTATACGTTTAGGTATGGCCCCACTTTTGGTGGCATTGTAAACCTCGTGACCCAAGAGGTGGAAAAACAAGAGAAAGGATATCATGGCAAAGTAAACTTTGGAGGTGAGAACAATGGCAATGCCATTACCAGTTTTGCCAATGTGAAGTATGTTGGTGAACAATTTGATGCCACTTTCAATTTTGGGTTCCGGGACTTTGGCAATTACGAAGATGGGGACGGTAATGAAGTGCCATCGTCCTTTAAAAGCACCGATTATGGTGTTCAGGTGGGGTATAACCCCACGGAAAACCAACGGATACAGTTGGGGTTTCGCCAATCGTTTGGAAGGGATGTACTGCACGCCGGATTGCCCATGGATACCGAGATAGACGATAGCAACGTGCTTTCTGTGGATTATAAATTGGACAATATTTCCGACGGATTAAAAACGTTGAATGCAAAAGTGTACCGTTCCAAAGTGGATCATGTCATGACCAATGGGCTAAGACCATCGTTTATGATGATGGAAGCCGTATCGGAAGTTGACGCAACAACCTTGGGAGGTAGGATTGAATTGGAATGGAGACCCGTTGAAAATTTTAAACTATATACTGGGGTAGATGCATTTTCCGTAGGAAGAACCGGTAACAGGACCCGCTTGGTAAAACGGAATATGATGACCGGGGAGCTACTGCCAATGCCCATGACCCTTGTTGATGAAGTGTGGCAAGATTCCCAAATAGATGACTATGGGGCATTTGTGGAGGGAAAATATCCGCTGTCTGAAAAGTTTTTGTTGAATATAGGAGCTAGGTATGATATGGTGCGTTCCAAAATAGATGCGCCAGCAGATGATTTTGTTGCGGAATATCCCAATTTGGGAAGCCGTACGGAGCATAATGTAAGTACTACCGCTTCCGTGAAATATATGGCAACCTCCAATCTTTTGTTCGAATTGGCTTATGGCAGAGGGGTGCGTTCCGCGAATATGATAGAAAGGTTCATCAACCATTTTACCGTAGGTCAAGACCCGTATGAATATATGGGCAATCCCTATTTGGATGCCGAGGTGAACAATCAGTTTGAATTGGGAGTGAAGGCGAAGACCAATTTTGAGGGCTTTGCTTTCAATCGTTTGGATTATGGGGCATCCATCTATTATTCCATCTACGACAATTATATTGTTGCCGTGATAGATCCTACATTGGACAAGAAATACATGCCCATGCAAGAACCACCCGAAGTGAAAAGGTTTACTAATTTGGATAAGGCGTACAAAACAGGATTTGAGATTTTCGGGGAATTAGCCTTTTTGAATGACTTTGCATTTAAAACGGAATTGTCCTACGTGTACGCCAAGAATCAGGATTTGGACGAATCCCTTCCACTGACACCACCTTTGGTGACGCGTCTGAACCTTAGTTTTGAAAAACAAAAAATATGGGCCAGGGCTACCTATACCTTAACTTCCAAGCAAACGGACATTGCCGCCTCTTTCGGGGAAAGGACAACGGATGGCTATGGTGTTGTGGATTTAAGTTTTGGAGTGAAACCTTTTGAACATCTCACTCTTGGCGTGGCGGCCTCCAATATTTTTGATGAGACCTATAACAACCACTTGAACTTTTCCTTTGTGAACCAAGCGGATTATGGTAGGGTGCCCATTAATGACCCGGGGAGAAACCTATCTGCCTTTGTTCAATACAGTTTTTAGAGCGTAAAATAAAAAAGGCGCCTATAAGGCGCCTTTTTTATTGATAGTTCGTCAGGATCACTTAAAGTCAGAGGGTGTCACGCCTTCATTCACTTTGATTTCCTTGACCATGAACTCAAAATTCTGGGGACCCATTTCTTGGGTCAGTTTAAATGGAAACTTGATTCCGGATACTTCTTGGTAATTGTCGTATCCCACGGTGTTCTGCATTTCTTGGCCCTGAACCTCCTCTAAGGTCACTTCTTGGAGCTTAAGTCCGGTTTCCACATCATAGAAGGCCGATTTCTTATCGGTAATCTTTAATCGGTATGTTTTCCTATCACCTACACGTTCTATCCCTTCCAAATCAATGTTGCCGGCAGCCAGATAGTTTAGTTCAGGAAAGGCAGCGGATTCTTCCTTGATTTTTTCCAATTCATCCGGTGATAGATCTTTTCGTTGTCCTTGTACCACCATATACCCTTTGTCGCCATCCAAAACCTGTTTTTGCATGGAATTGCCCATTACCTTTACGTCTTGCATGAACTGGTCCTTGGAGGTTTTTTTCATTTCCAGTTCCAAAGTCATGCCTTGCATTACGGCTTCGGCTACCATGGCATAGGATTCCACGCCCTCCAATTTGGTCTTTCCCCCGATAGCTTCAATATATTTCTCCAAAACGGTTTCAGCAGTGACCCCTTCCGGAACAGCTTCATTATAATTGGGTTTTTCCACTTTGTTGGCATACTTATCATAGTAGAGCACGGGAACTTTTTTGCCCTTAAAGGAGACTTTTTCCAAGTTTTCCAGGACATCGCTTCCTTTTCCGGTGACCACGACCCTGGCATTGGAGGTGGAAAAGTGTTTCTTGGCCGCATTTTGTATATCAGCAATGGAAACCGCTTCAATGCGCTCCAGATAGGTTTTATAAAAATCCGAAGGAAGATCTTCGGTTTCAATGTTCAAGGCGTAGTTGGCAATGGTTGCCGGATTTTCCAGCGCCATCACGAAACTTCCAGCATAGAGGGCCTTGGTGTTGGTCAATTCCTCTTGGGTGACCGGCTCCTGGATCATTTTATCGATTTCTTCCAAGATTTGTACCACCGAACTATCGGTCACGGCGTTGCGGACTTGGGCATACGCATCAAAACGCATGGGGCTGTATTTATTGTCTCTAATACCAGAGTACGATCCGTAAGTGTATCCTTTGTCTTCCCGTAAATTTTGGTAGAGTCTGGCCTGTGACCCTCCACCTAGGATTCTATTGGCCAAAAGAGAGGCCAAATAATCAGCATCCTTCATTTTTAAATGGGTAATGTTTTCCACGGCCACCTCGGATTGAACAGCATTGGAGGCATCTACAAAATTGATTTGCGTGTATTGGGCATCGGTAGGCTCCGTATAGCTAAAGGATGGCGGAACCGCCTTGGACCATGGAGTAAAATACTGGGTGACCAGTTCCTTGACATTGTCAAACTCAATATCACCAATGACCACCAAATAGGCATTGGCAGGTACAAAATAATTGCGGTAAAACTGTTCTACATCGACCAAGGATACATTATTGACCGTCTCCTCGCTGGTGATTTCGCCAAAAGGATGGTTTTTGCCATAGGCAAGGGCCAATTGAACCTGATTGGCTATCGCGGAAACATCTTTTTCCTGGGACTTGAGTCCGGTCAGGATACGGTCTTTTTCCTTGTCAAATTCCTCCTGCGTAAAGTTGGGGTTCAGTGATACATCGGCCATAAGCTCCAGTATTCTTGGGAAATATTTGGAAAGGCAACTCGCAGATGCACTTTGACTACCCACGCTGATGGAGGCCCCCAAGAAATCCACTTCTTCATAGAAATCGTCCTTGGAAATGGTTTTGGACCCTTTTCCCATTAGGCTTGAAGTGAGATCGGAAACCCCGGCCTTGTCCCCTTGCAAAATAGGTGGATTGTCTATGGTCAAATGGATGGATACTCGCGGTAGCTTATGGTTTTCCACCACCATAACCTTAAGTCCGTTCATGAGTTCAAACCGGGCAGGTTCCTGCAAATTTATTTCGGGAGCAGGTCCTCTTTGGGGCTGTTTGGTACGATCTATCTGTGCGTGGGATACTGCCATAAAGAGCGACAGTACCGTCAATACGATATACTTTTTCATCTTAATTGGCGTCTTTTTGTTCTGGTAAATATTCAAGTTCCACCCGTTGGTTCACTTTCAGGTACTTTTTGGCAGCTTCCCTGATTTCTTCCCGGGTAATGGATCGGTAAATGTCAATTTCAGTGTTGATGAGGTTGGTGTTGCCTCGCAACATGTAATTTTCTGCCAAGGAATTGGCGATTCCTTCAACACTACTATTGGCGCTCACAAAATTGTTCTCGAACTTGTTCTGGAGTTTTTGATAGTCTTTTTCGGAAATCAAATCCGTTTGGATTTTCAAGATTTCGGCATCAATCCCATCCTTGATATCCTGTATGGTGTTGTCCCCAACGGGCAATCCGCCAACCAAGTAGGCACCATAATCTTCGGCATCAATGGGGAAGGAAAAAATCTGAAGGGCTTTTTTCTCCTCATCCACCAACTTTTTGTAGAGCTTGGAGCTCTCCCCATCACTGAGGTAGGTAGATATCATGTTGATGACATACGCATCCCTTTTGGCCTGTCCCGGGGTTCTGTAGGCCAAGAATATGGCCGGAATTTGGATGTTAGGGTCGTGATAGGTAGCCTGAATGGTAGTTGTGATAGGGGTATCCTCTATGTGCTTTCGCTGAATTTCAGCCCCTTTTGGGATAGGTCCAAAATAATCGGAGACCATTTTTTTGGTCTTGTTGATGTCGATATCACCGGCAATGACCAATACGGCATTGTTGGGGACATAAAAGGTCTTGTTGAAGTTTTTAAAATCATCCAAGGTGGCACTCGCCAAGTGATCCAAGGAACCGATAACGCCCCAACGATAAGGGTGTTCCACATATAGATTTTTAAGCATCTGCTCAAAAAACGCCCCATAAGGGGAGTTGTCCACGCGGAGGCGTCGTTCTTCCTGAACCACTTCCTTTTGGGTATCCACCCCCACTTGTCCTATGATAGGGTGCATCATCCGTTCAGATTCCAACCACAATCCAACTTCCAAACTGTTGGAGGGGAAGGTCTCGTAGTAGTAGGTACGGTCCAAGAAGGTGTTGGCATTTCCGCGACCACCATTGCTGGTCACAATCTTGTCCCATTCGCCTTTGGGAATGTTCTGGGTCCCTTCAAACAAAAGGTGCTCAAAAAAATGGGCAAATCCTGTTTTTTGTGGGTCTTCATCCTTTGAGCCCACGTGGTACATGACCGATGTGGTCACCACGGGTGCAGTGTTGTCCTGGTGTAGGACAACATGCAATCCGTTGTTAAGATCATACTCTTCAAAAGCTACCTCCTGTGCTGAAATGAAGTGGCCGCTAGAGAGTATGAAAAGTGCTGATAGCAGAAATCTTTCCATAATGTTCTATTTTATGTTGATGTAATCGATGAGGTTGGTATGGATTTTTTGATTGATGTTACGCTAAATATAGGATAAAATTTGAAAGTCAGATAAATATGACACAAGTCTTTGGGGATAACTGTGGCATATGTCGTAAACATTCAGTAAATTAAACATCATTTCAAAACTAAAATGAGATGAAAAATTTAACCCTTCCTATCCGTTTTGGGATTGTCACCAGTGCCATCCTCATTGCTTATTTTTTGATTTTGTCCCTTATGGGAAAACATACCAATGTTTTTTATAGCCTTTTCAATGGCATCATAACGGGATTTGGCATTTATGAGACCATCAAGTATACCCGGATAAGGCAGGGCAAGGGTTTTAGCTATGGGAGTGGTTTCACGGCGGGCATAACCACGGGGTTTGTCGCATCGCTCCTATTTACCATTTTCTTTGCGTTCTACGCGACTGAACTCAACAGTCATTTTTTGGATGAACTTTCCAAGGTCTGGGCCAAGGATTATAAAAATTTCCAAGGAATTGTTTTCTTCACTGTGGCCGTTATGGGTTTTGCCACCACCTTGGTTTTGACGCTATCTTTCATGCAACTCTTCAAATCTTCCAACAATCCCAAAAAATAATAGGGGAAAAGCTTGGGATTATACTTGTGGATTAAGGATTTAGCAGTATATTTGCACCCGCTAATTTGACAAAGCGAACCTAAATTAATTTTAATTAACGCATTATGTACGCAATAGTAGAGATGGCAGGGCAGCAATTTAAAGTTGCAAAAGACCAGAAAGTGTACGTTCACCGTTTGCAGGAAGAAGAAGGTAAAAAAGTCGTTTTTGACAAAGTTCTTCTTTTGGAAGATGGAGGTAACGTTACCATTGGCGCCCCAGTCATAGAAGGTGCGGCTGTTGAGGCCAAAGTTGTAAAACACCTTAAAGGTGATAAAGTGATCGTCTTTAAAAAGAAAAGACGTAAAGGTTACCAAAAGAAAAACGGACACAGACAATACCTGACTGAGATCGTTGTTGAAGGTATCGTGGCCAAAGGTGCCAAGAAAGCTGCTCCTGCAAAGGCGAAAGCTGATGAAAAACCAGCTGCAGAGCCTAAAAAGGCAGAAGCTAAAAAAGCAACAGCTCCCAAAAAAGAAGCCCCAAAGGCAACCGAGGATTTAAGCTCCAAAACGGTAGCTGAATTGAGGGATATGGCAAAAGCCAAGGACATTACCGGATATTCTTCCATGAAGAAAGCCGAGTTGATTGAAGCGTTAAGCAAATAAGACACAGAACTAAAATTTATATATCATGGCTCACAAGAAAGGTGTAGGTAGTTCAAAAAACGGTAGAGAATCAGAATCGAAACGCTTAGGGGTTAAGATTTTTGGTGGTCAGGCCGCTGTAGCCGGTAACATCATTGTAAGACAACGTGGTACCAAGCACAACCCTGGAGACAATGTTTATGCCGGAAAAGATCATACCTTGCATGCCAAGGTAGACGGCATTGTTAAGTTTGAAAAGAAAACTGGAGGAAAATCTTTTGTTTCCATCGAGCCTTTTCAAGCATAATAACACCACCGTTTAAACGATTAAAATAAGGCCCCGCTTTGCGGGGCCTTATTTTTTACCCTTGCCCCCAACTTATTTTTTAATGGTTTAATAACCTAATGGTGATATGTGACCGGCAGTAATTGATTTTATTGTTCCCTTCTTAATTTGGGTCACGTTCCATGAAAGCAAATTTTGGCGCCTTTTGTACATTGGTCTTGGGGATAGCTCTTATCCACACAAAAGGTCTGGGACAAGAATTCCAAACCGATCTCAGCCCAACACAAACCTCCGACTCCACTTTTCTGGAATTTCAAAAAAGATTGGAAGCTTCCAAAAAGCATCCCGACCAACCCCGGGAAATTGTACAAAGCCATATTGGATTGGGAGAGTACTACCACGCTTTGGGATTGTATTCGGAAGCCATGGACCAATACAATGGCGCTTTGGAACAAATGGGGACCGACCTTTCGGATACGCTATATATCACATTGAACAACAATATTGGAAGGGTCTATCTCTCCCTAAACAATTTTGACTTGGCCGAGCAACATTTTACGGATACCATGAACCGTTCCTTGGAGCTTAACCATAGTGTTGGCCGGGCCAATTCCATGGCCCTATTGGGAGCTTGCTATGAAAAGCAGGGAGAATATGATAAGGCGTTGGCCTATCAAAAAGAAAGCTTGTTGTTGTTTGAACAACTGGAAGATAAACATGGCGTAGCCATCACCAATGAAAATATAGGAAGTATTTACGAAGATTTGGAGCAGTTTGACCTTGCCCATCAATATTTTGATAAATCATACGGGTACGTAAAGGATTCCGAAACCATAGAGGAGGTAAACGTACTCAATAATCTGGGAGATTCCTTTCGGAAAACTGGTGACTATGATTTGGCATTGGCACATACCCAAAAGGCGTTGGGGATTGCCCAAAAACTCAATGACTTCCATCAGTTGGAAAGCGCCCATAAAGACCTTTCCAAGACCTATGCATTCATGGGGGATTATGAAAAGGCCCACGCGGAACTGATACAATCGGAAAAATACAACAGGGCCATGCTCATGGCCCAAAACACCAATCAGCTCAATGTGCTGCAGACCATTTACGAGACCAATAAAAAGGAGGCCGAAATACAATTGCTGAAGGAACAGAACAAGGTAAGTGCTGCCAACCAAAATCTACTTTGGGTGGCCCTGTTCGCGATTGCCGCCATTCTTACTATCCTATACAACTATTTGGGGAGAAAACGGAAGGCCAAGATCAAGATACAGGAATACAAACAGCGGATGCTTAAGGCGGAACTGGACAAAAAAGCCATTGAGGAAAGGAATTTGCAACGTGAAGTACAGTTAAAGACTGCATCCTTGTCCCGGTACAGCCTACACCTATCCCAGAAGAACAAAATCTTACTTGATTTGGCCAATACTTTGAGAAACATTGCTTCGCGAAGGAACATGGACACTTCGGAAAAAATAAAAGCCTTGGTCAAGGAAATCGATTTTAATCTGCAACAGGAGCACGAGTGGGATGAGTTCATGAATTTTTTTAAGGAGATCCACCCAGAATTTATCAAAAAACTCTCCACCATGTCCCAAGACAACCTCTCCCCGGCGGAGCTTCGGTTGGGGATGCTACTGAGACTGAACCTGACGTCCAAGGAAATCGCATCCATTTTACGGGTGACTCCTGATAGTGTTCGGGTGGCCCGCCATCGACTCCGGAAGAAACTCCCCATAGACCAAAAAGATGAACTGGTAAACTTTATGATAGAGCTTTGACCCCTTTTTTACCCCACTTTTTAGAAAAGGTTAGCCCCATGTAAAAAAAATGTAATTGTTGCCTTCTTGTTTCCGCAGTGTTAGGGATTTGTTTCCTTTTTGTTTCCCTTTAATTTAAACCTTAATGAGTTGATATACATAGTTTTGGAATGCATACTAACGTAAACCAAAATGAAATCGATGAACTTGAAAAAACTACTTTTTGTAACGCTTTTTTTGATGCTTGGTCTCCTAAATGCACAAGCACAAACAGGCAATATACAAGGAACCATTACCGATGAGAACGGAATTTATGTTCCCGGGGCCAATGTATATATTGAATCGCTATCCAAAGGGGCTATCACCGACTTTGATGGTAGATTTACCTTGGTGGGAATAGCCGCAGGGACCTATACACTGAATATTTCTTACTTGGGCTATGCCGATGTGGAGCAAGAGGTTACCGTATCCGGCGGGCAAACCACTGCTGTGAGCATTGTACTGAACCCTTCCAATGTAGAATTGGACGAAGTGCAGGTAAGTGCCTATGGACTTAGTGGGCAGGCGAAAGCCCTGAATACCCAAAAAACCAATTTGAACATTACCAATGTAGTCTCAACGGACCAGATTGGAAAATTCCCAGATGCCAATATTGGGGATGCCGTAAAACGAATTCCCGGGATTACCATGCAGGTAGACCAAGGGGAGGCCCGGAATATCATTGTTCGTGGTCTATCCCCCCAATTAAACTCCGTGACTTTGAACGGTAGCCGGATTCCTTCCGCGGAAGCAGATAACCGAAACATTCAGATGGATTTGATTCCTTCGGATATGATCCAGACCATTGAGGTGAACAAGGCCGTTACCCCAGATATGGATGCCGATGCCTTGGGAGGTTCGGTAAACTTGGTTACCCGTACCGCGCCCCAAGGGTTCCGGGTTTCAGCCACAGCCGGGTCGGGAGTCAACTTTATTACCGATAAAAGAATTTGGAACGGATCCATTCTAGTTGGGGACCGCACCAATGATGGCAAATTTGGGTATATGCTTTCCGCAACCATCAACGATAATGATTTTGGGTCGGACAATATTGAAGCGGAATGGACCGATGAATTTGAGTACAATACCGGAGCTGAGGATGATGAAGGTGAACCCATTTTGGAGGAAATGGATGTTGACCCCTATACCAATGTAACGGAACAACGTACCTATTTGGTACAACGGGTGCGAAGAAGCTTTGCGGCCAACTTTGATTTTCAAATCAACTCAGGGAACAATATTTTCCTGAAAACCATGTACAACTGGCGGGATGATCGGGAGAACCGTTTCCGATTGGAGCAGGAAATCTTGGACGGAGAGGATATTGAAGTTGGGGATTTCACAGTTTCCAGTGGAAGACTTACCCGTTTCCCGGCAGAGATCAAAAGACAGACCAAGGGAGGTATTGCCGGTGGACGCAACAAGAATAGACGTTTGGAAGACCAACGGATGCAAAACTATACGCTTGGAGGTAACCATTTGTTGGGGTCGTTAAAGATGGATTGGATGGGATCTTATGCCAAGGCTTCAGAGGAACGTTTGAACGAGCGTTATGCGGAATACGAATCTGAATACATTGTAAACAACGATAACAGCAATCCCAAATACCCCATCATGACGGCTGCCAATGCTTCGGATTTTAATGATTTGGGCAACTTTGAATTTGGTGAGGTTACCAATGAAAATCAATATACCGAAGAAGAAGACATAAACTTCTTTGCCAACTTTGAATTGCCTGCGGACTTTTTTGGTCAAGGTAATGGGACCATAAAATTTGGTGCAAGGGGCAGGTTCAAGACCAAGGAAAGAAACAATGATTTTTTTGAATATGATTTGGAGGATCTATATCCAACCTTGGCCGATATGCCTGTTAAGAGTTATACGGATCCAGACTTTTTGGCGGGTAGCAAGTATCAAGCTGGGAATTTTGCCAGTGAGGAGTGGTTGGGCTCTTTGGATTTGAACAGTTCAAATGGGGAGGCCATTCCAGATGAGTTCCTACCAGGAAATTTTGAGGTAAAGGAGAATGTTCTGGGAGCTTATGCCATGGTCAACCAAAGACTTTCCAACAAATTGAGTGTGTTGGCCGGGGTTAGGGTAGAGAATACCAAATTGGAGTCAGATGGAAACCGTGTCATTTATATAGAGGAAGATGAGGATGCCGGTATTGAGGAAGGTATTGAAGTGGAACAAGTTTCGGATGAAAACTCTTATACCAATATCTTGCCGGGCGTTCACTTTAAATATGATGCAACCAATAATACCATTCTTAGGTTTGCATGGACCAACACCTTGGCCAGACCCAACTATGTTGATTTGATTCCAAGGGCCGAGATTGTGAACGAGGATGCAGAGGTCATCGTTGGGAATCCAGAGTTGGACCCAACAACGTCCATGAACTTTGATTTGAACGCGGAGCATTATTTTGAGAGCGTAGGTATTGTTTCAGGAGGGCTTTTTTATAAGAGGATAAACGATTTTATCTATACCTTCATCACAGAATCTGAAGATGATTCTTTTGGAACAGGAACCACAGGATACGATATTTTTCAACCCTTGAACGGGGATTCTGCATCCATTTTTGGTGCGGAGGTCTCCTTCCAGCGTCAATTGGATTTCTTGCCTGGGTTTGCACGTAATTTCAGCATTTATCTAAACTATACCTACTTGACCTCAAGTGCAGATGGTATCCGTAACGAAGATGGTGATGAACGAACCGATTTGGATCTGCCCAATACCGCTCCCAACATGTTCAACGGATCATTGGGGTATGCCGACAAACGTTTCAGTGCAAGACTTTCCGCCAATTTTTCGGATTCGTATGTGGATGAAATCGGAGGGAATGCCTTTGAGGACAGGTACTATGATACCCAGTTTTTCCTGGATTTCAACGCTAGCTATGCCATCAATAGTAATTTGAGATTGTATGCAGACGTAAACAATATCACCAATCAGCCTTTGCGCTATTTTCAAGGAGTAAAGGATAGAACCCAACAAATGGAGTTCTACGATATTCGATTCACTTTTGGATTGAAGTACGATTTGTTCAAAAAATAATTTCAGCAGCTAGTATTATTTTGAACAATGTCATGCCGAGTGCCTGTCCTAACATTTGGGCAGGCGCTCCAAATGACGCCTTCTTTTTTTAAACTATTCTTATGAAAAAAATCTATATACCCTTTATGCTTGTGCTAGGTATGGTTTCCTGTAAACAAGGGAGTGAGCTTCCAGCCATAGCACCGGACATTATTACTGAAAAAACACCAAACGATACGGATGATCCCGCCATTTGGGTCAATCCGGATGATGCATCAAAAAGTATTGTTTTTGGAACCGATAAAGAGACCAACGGAGGTATTTATGCCTTTGACCTCAATGGAAAGATCATTCAAGAAAAGTCCATCAAAAACATCCAAAGACCCAACAATGTGGATTTGGAATACGGTTTTCAGTTGAACGATTCGGTTGCTGTGGATGTAATTGCTTTCACGGAAAGGGAAAAGCAACAAATAAGATTGTTTTCCGTACCAGATATGAAGCCGCTCGATGATGGAGGTTTCCCTGTTTTTGAAGACGAATCGAATATGGAACAACGTCTGGCCATGGGTATCAGTTTGTACAAATCGCCAAAAGATTCATCCCTGTATGCCATTGTTGGCAGAAAGATAGGACCAAGTGGTTCGTATTTGTACCAATATAAATTTGAATCGGATAGCATGGGAATTTCCGCCAATTTGGTGCGAAAGTTCGGAAGCTTTACGGGAGGAAAGGAAATTGAGGCCATTGCCGTGGACAACGAAATGGGCTACGTATATTATTCCGATGAGGGCGAATGCGTTAAAAAATATTATGCGGAACCTAGTATGGGCAATGAAGAATTGGCCTGCTTTGGAGGAGAACACTTTTTGGAGGATATCGAGGGGATTGCCATTGCTAGATACCCCAACGGAGAAGGGTACATCATTGTATCTGACCAGCAACGCGGACAGTTCAATATCTTCTCCAGAAAAGACAATAGTTTTATCAAGGCCGTAAACTTGTCAACCACTGAAACTGACGGTTGCGATGTGGTCACTGTACCCTTGAACGATAACTTCTCCAATGGTCTTTTTGCTGCAATGAACGACCAAAAGGACTTTTATTTTTACGATTTGAAGAAAGCGTTGGACCTGGAATAAAATTCAAATAGTAAGTTTTCGTTTTCGAGCGGTAATCTCCCAAGTGTCGGTTTTTTTACCGTTTTTGATTACGGAAACTTCATCATGTAGGTTAATGGTAGGACAAATATGGTAGGGGATGCCGTAAAGCACATCACCGATGTTCAGGGCATCCCAATCCGCTACCTTGATCACGCCGTGCTCCTCACTTTGTGAAAGTAGCTCGTAATCCTCAAGATTGAGGAATTGTATCCGTTTGTCGATTGGATTTTCAGCGGCCACGGATTTATGCCCCATATCCACGGTAACAATACCTTCGGTGGGTTTGGAGATAACGCGGGTCACCACGAGGGCCGCGTGTTTAAAGTTTTGTTCCGTTAATTTTTCACCATATCCCCAATCCCACAACACGCAGGTACCCGGACTGGTAATCCTGTGTTCTTGCATACGGTGTGAAGTGAAGGAAGGGGTTCCACCGCAAATCATTCTCAGGTTTGGATGTGAATTTTTTAAGGCGTTGAAGTAGTCGGTGACGGACTCCAGCCCCTCTTCAATTTTTTGGTTCCTCTCCGAAAAGTCGGGGTCGCGAAGATGTCCGTCGTACACATGGAACCCTTCAAACTGAAGGGATTTGCATTCATCCAAAGAGGCGATCAAAGTATCGAGTTCCTTTCCTATTTTGATTCCGGAACGGTTCATCCCGTTGTTGATGTCTATATAAACTGGAATGATCAAGCCTTTGGTTTTGTCTTTTTCATTTAATAATCTGGCCATGGGCACAGCATCAATCAGCGTGGCAAAACGGGTAGAAGGAAAATGGGCGGTCAATTCAAGGAAACGGTCCACTTTGGGCCCTACCAGTTGATGGGCGATCAGTACAAAATCGGCACCCGCCTCTGCGGCAATTTCCGCTTCCGCAATGGTGGAACCCTTAAAATTGGAAATGCCCGCATCCAACAAGCGCTCCATGACCTTGGGCATTTTATTGGTCTTGATATGGGGCATCAACCTTTGGGTATCCCCATTGACCAAGGAAAGCATTTCTTTGATGTTGAATTCCAGATGATCTATATACAGGGCAATGGATGGGGAATCTACCGTATCCACATTTTTGATTTCATACCAATTTTGGGCCATGTTCCTATTAGTTTGAATTGGGAAACAAGGTACTCATTTATGTGCGAAAGGAAGTTGAATTCTTTTTGTAGCTTTAAGTACATTAACTATAAACCCATTTATCATGAAAAAAGTCATTAGCTGTTTGTTATTGTCGTCTACCATCTTGTTTTCAAGCTGTTTGGGGTCGTTCAAGGCGTTCAATAATTTGAAGGACTGGAACCAAGGGGCAACCGACAGTAAATTTGTAGACAACCTGATTTTTTGGGGGTTGTGGATTGTCCCCGTGTATGAATTGTTCCTTCTCGGGGATGCTATAATCTTCAATGTGATCGAGTTTTGGTCCGGATCTAACCCTATTGCCATGAAGGAAGGGGAATCCGAGACCCAAATGGTGGAACATGATGGTAATACCTTTAAAATGGTGGCCACAAAGAACCGAGTGCAGGTGAGTGTGGTCGCAGGACCCAAACAAGGCAAGAAAATCGATTTGGTGTACAAGCCAGATGAAAAATCTTGGAACGCCGTTCGCCCAAATGGAGAGATTATAAAGTTATCTTCTTTCGAGGAAGGATTCTACATTGTGTATATGCCCAATGGGGAACAAGTTAAAATCGACCCTATGAGTACCAGACAAGAGGGGTTGGCCATTCTACAAGAGAGCAAGACCTGCTATTATTCGGAAAGCCTATTGGCAGATTAAAAATATTGCACTTCATCAAAAGCCATGGTAAGAACTATGGCTTTTTTGTTGCGATAAACTTTCAATATATTCCAAAACGGGGATTTTACCGGGAAAAGCGCCTTTGTCCGTAACAAAACAACAATTTCCGTGACCTATTGCTGTTGAAAATATTTTAATCCTATATTAGTCGGCAATATCAAAAAACAATCAGTAAATCATGATAAAAAAGGTAACCTTACATGCATTGGTACTTGCAACGGTTTTTTCTTGCGGTGTCAAAAATCAAACAAATGATCTAGCTTCCGATAATCCTATAAGGGCACAATTGGATTTGGTCAACATCCAAGATGATAAAGTAAATGTGGTCATAGATCCGGGGAGGTTTATCCAAGATACCATCACTTACAGATTGCCAAGAGTGGTCCAGGGAACCTACGCCGTATCCGATTTTGGCAGGTATATAGAGAATATTACAGCTTTTGATTATGAAGGCAACACAATGCAGGCCACCCAAGTGGATACCAACACTTGGACCTTTGTCAATGCCAAGAATTTGGATAGAATAGAATATGCCGTAAACGATACCTTTGATCAGGAAGTACAGGGAGGTATTGGTGAGGAAGTTCCCTTTTCGCCTTCGGGCACCAATATAGAACCTAAGCAGGTGATGCTGAACCTGCACGGATTTGTGGGGTATTTTGATTCCTTAAAGCGAAATGCTTACCAGATTGATATCAAATCCCCTACCAGCTTTACGTATACCTCTCCCCTAACCGAAATACAATCCACATTGAGTGCGGATGGTGCTGTTAAGAATTCAGTGTTCTTGGCCAATCGATATTTTGAGGTGACGGACAATCCCATGATGTATGGGGAGACCGAGGTGGAAGAGTTCATGGTGGGGAACATCAAGATTGTATTGAGTGTTTTTTCGCCCAATGGAGTACATAAGGCTTCCGAAATCAAAGAGGTCATGGCGGAGATGATGCAGGCCCAAAAAAGATATCTGGGAGATTTGAACAGCACCCCGCGGTATGACATCCTACTGTATTTGTCCGATACACAGAAACCAGATTCCCCAAAAGGTTTTGGAGCTTTGGAGCATCATACTTCCACTGTGGTGGTCTTACCGGAACAAATGGATCCAGAAGCTTTGGCGGAATCTATGATCGATGTGGTGGCCCACGAATTCTTTCATATCGTAACCCCACTTTCGGTACATTCAGAAGATGTACATTATTTTGACTACAACAACCCAACTTTCAGCAAGCACCTATGGCTTTACGAAGGGGTCACCGAATATTTTGCACAGCATTTTCAGGTTTATGAGGGCTTGATAGATCCAGCGGAATATTATGCCAGGACCACTGAAAAGATAAACACCTCAAGGTCCAATTACGATGACGCCATGAGTTTTACCCAAATGAGTGAAAACATCTTGGAGAACCCATATAAAGACAACTATGCCAATGTATATATGAAAGGGGCGTTGATCGGTATGTGTGTGGACATTTTAATGCGTGAAAATAGCGATGGACAGCGCAGTCTACGATCGTTGTTGGGAGAGTTGTCCGTAAAATATGGCAAGGATAAACCTTTTGAAGATGATGCCTTGATTGCCGAGATTACAGCAATGACCTATCCTGCGGTAGGAGAATTTTTAAACACCCATGTGGTAGGAAACACACCTATAGATTATGGCCAAATGTTGGATAAGGTTGGATTGTATTTTGCTGAGGCCGAAGTGGAGACCAACTACATTCAGAATGCGGGCGAACTGATCTTATCCGCAGACCCGGCAAGGGGAGGCGTCAAGTTCAACGACCTTGTGGTGAACAACAGCTTTTGGAAGGATAATGGGGTACAGCCCAATGACTTTATAAAATCCATCAATGGAACAGGGGTTACCTTGGCCAATGCCAATCAAATTCTAGCGGAAGTGTATGCATGGAGTTCCGGAAAAGCAATAAAGGTGGAGTTGTTGCGGGGAGAAGAGGAAATCCTCATTGATACGACAACCACACCAACGTATACCAAAGCCGTTACCCTATTGGAAAACCCAGAGGCAACGGAAGCCCAAAAAGAATTGCGAAAGGCGTGGCTAAAAGGCTAGGCACAGGTTTCGCAAAATATAAAAGGCCCCGATCATGATCGGGGCCTTTTTTTATAGGTTGTCCAGAAAATTAATATCTGTAATAATCAGGTTTAAAGGGTCCTTCCACCTTCACACCGATATATTCTGCTTGCTCCTCATTCAATTGGGTCAATTCGGCACCCAAACGGGCCAAATGCAATTGGGCCACTTTCTCATCCAAATGCTTGGGAAGCATATACACTTCGTTTTCGTATTTATCACTGTGGTTCCAAAGCTCTATTTGGGCCAAGGTTTGGTTGGTAAATGAGTTGCTCATCACAAAACTGGGGTGGCCCGTGGCGCAACCCAAGTTCACCAATCTACCTTCTGCCAAAATAATAAGGTCTTTACCATCAATGGTATACTTATCCACTTGGGGCTTGATCTCGTCCTTGGTATTTCCATAAGCGCCATTCAACCAAGCCATATCAATTTCATTGTCAAAATGCCCAATGTTACAGACAATGGCCTTGTCCTTCAGGGCGCGGAAATGCTCTTCCCGGATGATGTCCTTATTGCCCGTAGTGGTAATTACAATATCTGCATTGGAAACAACGGTTTCCAGTTTTTTCACTTCATAACCATCCATACAAGCCTGAAGCGCACAGATGGGATCAATTTCGGTTACGGTAACAATGGAGCCCGCACCACGGAAAGAGGCAGCAGTTCCCTTTCCTACATCACCATATCCGGCAACAACCACTCGTTTTCCAGCCAACATGGTGTCTGTGGCCCTACGAATCGCATCCACGGCACTTTCACGACACCCGTATTTATTATCGAATTTGGATTTGGTCACAGAATCGTTCACGTTGATGGCTGGCATGGGCAAGGTACCTTTCTTCATACGCTCGTACAAACGGTGCACACCTGTGGTGGTCTCTTCGGAAAGGCCTTTTACGCCTGAAGCCAGTTCAGGATATTTGTCCAATACCATATTGGTAAGGTCACCACCATCGTCCAAGATCATGTTCAAGGGCTGTCTGTCCTCGCCAAAGAACAAAGTCTGCTCAATACACCAGTCGAACTCCTCTTCGTTCATCCCTTTCCAGGCATAAACCGGGATTCCTGCAGCGGCAATGGCAGCGGCGGCATGGTCTTGGGTGGAAAAGATGTTGCAGGAACTCCAGGTCACCTCGGCACCAAGGGCCACCAAAGTTTCGATCAATACCGCGGTTTGTATGGTCATATGTAGGCAACCGGCAATACGGGCTCCCTTCAAGGGCTGCTCTTTTCCGTATTCCTCGCGCAATGCCATTAGTCCTGGCATTTCGGCCTCGGCAAGCTCAATCTCTTTTCTTCCCCAAGCAGCTAGGGAAATATCTTTCACCTTATAGGGTACATGGGGAATTGTCTTTGTGCTCATACGTATATAAATTTACTTTCGTAGCTTAGCTTTTATAGTGCAGCAAAGATACAAAAACACCTAACTATTAGTCGTGCCCATTTACAAAACCATAACAGTTTCACCAACCACCTCGGTCTATATCTGGAAAGTTACCGAGGCTGAGAAGGAATTGTCCAAGGGGATAGAGCTTACCCCGCATTGCCAAAATAGGATGGATGGGATGAAATCCGAAGCACACCGGAGGGCTTTTTTGAGTATCAGACACTTAATGGCCAAAGCGGGTTATGTGGACAAGGACCTATACTATGACGATTTTGGAAAACCCCATTTAAAGGATGGCAACCATATTTCCATTACCCATTCGCATAATTTTACGGGGGTCATCATCAGCGAAACGGACGAAGTGGGAATAGATATTGAGATGCAGCGTGATAAAATCCTGAGAATTGCACACAAGTTTACCCCCATTCAAGAGTACAAGACCTTGGCCAATGTCGAGGCCATTATTAGAAAACTTACCATCGTGTGGGGCGCCAAGGAATCACTTTATAAAATCTATGCCCAGCAGGGGTTGAGTTTTTTACGGCATATTGATGTGATGGACTTTACCTTTCAAGATGCACGTACCGTAGCCGAAATCCTCTACAAGGGCCAAAAATCCCATTATGATATTGAGTTTTTGGAGTTTGAGGGATTCACTTGTGTATATGCCCTAAAGATGATGGGGGGATGACAGGTAGTTTTTACTAGATTTGTTTCGCAATACAAAAGTGCCCCATGAAGATATCCGTTGAGCTTACCTTGACTCCATTACAAGATAATTTTGAACCCCCTATTATCAATTTCATAAAAAAGTTGAGGTCTTCTGGGCTTACCGTTCTGGAGAATCCTTTAAGTACACAAGTCTTTGGGGAGTATGATAGGGTTATGGGGTTGTTGACCGATGAGATAAAAGAAGCTTTTGAAAATATTGATCATGTGGTATTGGGGATGAAGGTTGTAAAATCCGATAGGAGTGACTATGAGCCCCATTTTTGATTTTTTTCTCGGTCCGTACGAAGACAGGGAACTTTCCTTGGTCATTCTTGAAGCCACTGCCTTCTTCTTTGGAATAGCCAGTGTGGTCTATGCCAAGATGGAAGACATTATGGTCTATCCAACGGGGTTGGTTGCCACGGCCATTACCACGTATATCTTTTTTGTAGATCGCTTGTTGGGCGATATGATGATGAACTTCTACTTTTCCATCATGAGCATTTATGGATGGTGGAACTGGGCCCGAAGAAAGCAGGACCGGGAATTTATTGTAAAGATTTCCCGTACCAATACCAAGGAAAAATGGATAGGGGTTGCACTGTTCTCCATTACTTTGCTGGTTACTTTTGGAGTATACAAGGCTTTTGGGGCTGAAATAAAGGCAACCAACTATGTAGATATCATAACCTCGGGCATTTTCTTTACGGCCATGTGGTATATGGCCAACAAAAAATTGGAAAGCTGGACCCTTTGGATCTTGGGGGATTTAATAACCGTACCTTTGTACGCCTATAGGGGATGGGGCATGTTTTCATTACAATACCTCATTTTTACCGTATTGGCCATTCAGGGATATGTAGCATGGAAGAAAGACTTGGGCAAGAGCCCTCAAACCTCATAAAAGTAGTTCTATTTGGGCCGGAATCTACTGGAAAGACCACCTTGGCCCAACAATTGGCCCAACACTACCAAACCGAGTGGGTGCCAGAATATGCCCGGGAATATCTTCAAGATAAATGGGATCGGGAACAAAAAACCTGCGAGCCCAAAGACCTTGTTCCCATAGCTTATGGACAGATGCGCTTGGAAAACCAACTGGCAAAAAAGGCGAACAAGATTTTGGTTTGCGATACAGACCTTTTGGAAACTAAAGTATACTCAGAAACCTATTACACAGGAAGTTGTGATCCAATTCTGGAGAAGTATGCTATCCAAAATACATACGATTTATACTTGTTAACCTATATTGACATCCCATGGGAAGCGGACGATCTTAGGGACAAACCCGACGAACGTGAGGAAATGTTCAGGTATTTCAAGGAAGCTTTGGAAAAATATGACCGAAATTTTGTTATTTTAAAGGGGGACAAAGTGTTCCGGCTTTCAACGGCAATACAAGAAATCGATAAACTTTTTAAGGCGCATGATTGATTTAAGTTCAAAAGACTTGGAACAATTGGAAAACAAAGGGATTTCCAAAGAAAAAGTAGCAAATCAGATAGAAACTTTCAAAGAAGGGATACCCTTTGTGGATTTGATGAAGGCCGCGGTAATTTCCAATGGGATCTTAAGATTTTCGGAAAAGGAACAAGAAGGACTTGTACAATATTTTGAACAGAACAGAGGTCATTTAGATCTGTTGAAATTTGTTCCCGCCTCTGGGGCCGCTTCTCGGATGTTCAAGGCCATGTTCAACTTTTTGGATGCCTTTGATCCCAAAAAAGAGACCCTTTCCGAATATTTGGACCGAACAGGCGATTCCGATGCAAAAAAGTTTACCGACCAAATGCATAAGTTGCCCTTTTATGGGTTGATTATGAACCGTATCAAGGATAACGCATCCAATAAAGATGAAGAAGCCTATCTTTTTGTAAAGGAAATGTTGGGAGAAGATAGGTTGAACTACGGATTCTACCCCAAAGGACTATTGCCATTCCATGCGTACGATTCGGGTAGTGCAACACCCTTTGAGGAACATTTGAAAGAAGCGGCATTATACGCCAAAACAGAAGGCAAGGCCCATCTGCACTTTACCGTTTCTCCGCAACATGACGAAATGTTCAAGGACGAAGAGTCCAAAGTGGGTCCTAAAATATCCGAAGCAACCGATACGCAGTTTTTAATTTCGTACTCCAATCAAAAACCATCCACGGATACCATAGCGGTAGATATGGAAAACCAACCTTTCAAGAACGGGGATGGTTCCATACTGTTCCGCCCCGGAGGGCACGGAGCCCTCATTGAAAACCTGAACGAGCAGGATGCCGATATCATTTTCATCAAAAACATAGACAATGTGGTGGTCGACAAGAATTTGGAAAAAGTGGCCAATAGCAAAAAGATGTTGGCGGGAGTATTAAGAAAAGTGCAGGCCAAGGCTTTTGACTATGCCAGACTTTTGGACGATAATGAGGTGTCGCCAGAGAAATCGGATGAAATAAAATCCTTTTTGGAAAGAGAACTCAATGTTCGGATGCCCAAGAATTATGATGACTTGGATGTTAACGAACAACTAGTCATTCTGAAGGATAAATTAAATCGTCCCATACGTATTTGTGGAATGGTAAAGAATGAAGGTGAACCAGGAGGAGGTCCTTTTTGGGTGAAAGATGTAGAAGGAAATATTTCCCTTCAAATCATTGAATCTGCCCAGATTGATCTATCCGATCAGGAACAGGAGGCCATACTCAAAAATTCAACCCACTTCAATCCGGTGGATTTGGTATGTGGGGTAAGGAACCACAAGGGAGAAAAGTATGACCTTTTGGATTTTGTGGATCCAAAACAGGGGTTTATCACGGGAAAGACCCAAGAAGGCAAGGAACTAAAGGCGCTGGAGCTTCCCGGACTGTGGAACGGGGCCATGGCCTTTTGGAACACCTTGTTTGTTGAAGTGCCTTTGGTGACATTTAATCCCGTTAAGACCGTGAACGACCTTTTAAAGCCTACACATCAAGCTTAGTATAAAAGAAAATAATGTATGAGATCCGTTTCAAATCCACGAAACGGATTTTTTTTTGCCTTTTATGTGACCCCCAAATAAAAAGAGTGTCAAAAAGATATAATGGAAACGGATACGCTGATAAAAGAATTTTGGCTTATAACGTAACCGTAGAAGAGAGGTGGTCTTGTTAGGCCATCTGGATTTTAGGTTGGTTGATTTGGTTGGAAGGCCGTACACTATGTACGGCTTTCTTTTAAAATTCTTTAGCGCAATGTTTACTGTGGAAACGAAAAAATAATGTTATTAGGAATTGTAGTGCTCTTAAATATAATTTCATTGGCTATGGTCCTATATCTTTTGATATCATATCTAAGAAGTCGTAAGAAAATAGTGCACAAAAAAAATCAGGATGATGCTATATAAACACTATCCATTGTATTATCCGTTGTTGCCAACCTATTCATAATTTTTTCCTTGGGATTATGATTTGGCACTTTTGAAAGGCTGCTTCGGCAGCCTTTCTTTGTATAAAAAGGATACATTTTTTGCTTCAGGTAAACAGATTTACACAATAGCTTGAAATGCTTGTTATTTCTAATGAACAGTTTTTTAGAGGGTTGTATAAGAACTGTGGTTGAAGAAAATCTTGGCATCGGATTTTCATGGTTATAGGTGAGTTTAACATTATAAAATCATATACCATGAAAAATTTAGTTATCGCAACCGCACTATCATTTGTAGGACTTACAGCTATCGCCAATGAGAACACCCCAGAATTGAAAACAGATGAAGCAACAGTATTTGTTGTTCAGAACTTTGAGGAAATCAACGTCTCTGACCTTCCTGAAGCTGTAACGGCAGCAGTGAAAAAGAACTACCCTACGGCCAAAGTGGACAAGGCCTATAAGAATGAGAAGGACCAATACAAATTGGAACTGTCTTTGGAAGATGGTACCAAGGGAACCGTCTATGCCGATTCTGAAGGGAACTGGATAGAGCTATGAAATAGTTTATGAGACCTTGTTAGGTTAGTTGGTTTGATGAAAAGGGGTTGCTACGGCAACCCTTTTTTTGTGATAATTTTACCAAACTCCCATCATCTTCATAGCAATGGGCATCGTATATATTACTGAGATATGCCCAAAATCTTGATCATCGAGGACGATACTGCTTTTTGTCAAATGCTATCCAAGTTTTTGACGAAGCATGGGTATGTTGTTTCCTCAAGCTATACCATAAAAGAAGCTCAAGAAAACCTTAGTGCTTCCAATTTTGATGTGATTCTATCTGATGTTAGGCTCCCAAAAGGTAACGGACTGGCCCTCTTGTCCACTGTTAAGAAAGCTTCGCCAAATACCCAAGTGATTCTGATGACGGGATATGCCGAGGTAAAAACAGCGGTAAACGCCATGAAAAAAGGGGCATTTGATTATATTTCCAAGCCTTTTACGCCAGATGAAATTCTGTCTGTCATCACCAATGCGCTGAACACTCAAACTTTCGGCAACACACAAAAGTCAAATGAAAGTTCAATCAAAAAAAAGGATGCGCCGAATCAATTTTTGGTAGGTAAGAGTGAAAGCTCCCAAAAACTGCAGCAGTATATCAATTTGGTTGCCCCTACCAATATGTCGGTTTTGCTTATTGGAGAAAGTGGAACGGGAAAGGAAGTAACCGCAAAATCCATCCACGATGCCAGTAAAAGAAGGGAGAAAAACTTCGTGGCCGTTGACTGTGGTGCCATTCCCAAGGAGATTGCCACCAGCGAGTTTTTTGGGCATGTGAAAGGAAGTTTTACCGGGGCCATTGAAGATAAAATGGGACATTTTGAGGCCGCCAACGAAGGGACCCTTTTTTTGGACGAGATTGGAAACCTATCCTACGAGCACCAGATACAATTATTGAGGGCCATCCAAGAACGAAAGATAAAACGGGTGGGAAGCACCAAAGAAATCCATTTGGATTTGCGGATCATTGCCGCCACCAATGAAGATTTGGCCCAAGCGGTTCAGGAAGGAAGCTTCAGGGAAGATCTTTATCATAGATTGAACGAGTTTTCCATGACTGTTCCGCCACTTCGGGAGCGGGTTGGGGATATCATGCTTTTTGCAGATTATTTTTTAGATGGGGCCAATGAAGAACTGGGGAAGAACGTTTCCCATTTTTCAACAGAGGCCCAAGAATATATTGAAGCCTACCCTTGGCCGGGAAATCTTAGGGAAATGAAGAACGTGATAAAACGGGCGGTTCTTTTTACCGAAGGGGATTCCATAATGTCAAGTGCCTTCCCAGATGAGCTGATCCATGGCGCTGAAAAGAACACCACCACAAAGTTTTCAAAATCCGAGTATGAAAAGGAACGGATTCTAAATGCCCTAAAACAGACCAATTTCAATAAGAGCAAGGCGGCCAAATTGCTGCAAATGACAAGAAAGACACTTTACAATAAAATCAATCTGTACCAAATGGAGGTGTAGCCAAGTATTGGCAAATGGCCTTTTCAAGTTGGTCAATACGGGTTTTTAAGTTGGAGAGCTCTTCAAAAACCTTTTCTCCATTGGAGTCATCAGGCAGATGCTCCAATCTTTTCAAAGTTTCAATGGCCTCCTGTGCCTCCAATTGCCGAAACATGGGCAGCATTTTATGGGAAACGGAACGAATACAGGAAAAATCAGCATCCCCAATGGCCGAGAAAAGCAATTCCATACTCTTTTGCGTATTTTCCATAAAAACCTCCAATACCTCGCGTACTGCATTCGGACTGTCCAGGAAAGCCGAAATCTGTGTAATCCGGAACAGGGGGGAATTGGATTCCGGTATGCTATTGAGTAAAGCAACTTGGGGTTCTACATCGATTTTGGATACAACTCCAAGTGTTTTTAGCAATACATGACTGGAAAAAGGTTTTTGCAGCACGTCGGTAAAACCCATTTTGGTGTATTTCCCCTTGTCCACGATTTTTTGCCCTGTCATGGCAATTATCGGTTGACCTGAGTAAAGATGGTTATCCCTTTCCCGTAATTTCTGGAGTACGGCAAATCCATCGGTATCTGGCATTTGTATATCCGTAAGGAGGAGGTCGTAGTTCGGATTTTCCGTTTGTGCTAGAGTACGATAACTGGAAAATGTTTTGACATGGATATGGTTCCTCTGGCAGATTTCACGTAAGAGTTCCAACAGGATTTCATCATCATCCAAAACATAAACCATTAAACCCTCCTGGGAGATAAAGGTCTCTTCAACCTGGGTCAATGGTTCCTTGGAAAACTCAAAGGGGAGCTGTAGGGTAAAGGTGCTCCCTTCATTTATTTTGCTGTTTAGCGTTAAGGTTCCCCCCAACAGTTCGGTCAGTTTTTTGGAGATGGTGAGCCCTAGCCCATATCCGCCGTAGTGTTTTTCGGTTGAATCTTCAGCTTGGGTAAATTCCTTGAAGATCATTTCCTGTTTTTCGGGCTCAATGCCGATGCCGGTATCCACTACTTTAATGTTCAAATAGGAATGGTTCTTACTTTTCTTGGCGGTGGCTTCCACTTTTACAAAACCTGTATGGGTAAACTTAAAGGCATTTCCAACAAGGTTGGTCAAGATTTGTCGTATGCGGAATGCATCACCAATAATGGGATTCTTAAGTTCCTCGGCTATATTCAAATGTAACTCAACCCCTTTTTTGGAATATGTTTCCTGAAAATGGGAAGCTGTTTCCACAATAAGGTCGAAAAGAACAAAAGAGGCTTTCTCGATATGTACTTTTCCTGCTTCCAGTTTTGAAAAATCCAATAGGTCGTTCACGAGGTTCTCCACATAGTTTGATGCGGATTTCACATTATGGAGATATTTTGATTGCTTTTGGTTGAGGCCACTTTGTTCCATCAGCTCTGTATATCCGCTGATGGTATTCAACGGTGTCCTTAGGTCATGGCTTACGGTGGAAATCAATTGTTCCCTACTTTTTAAGAGCGACTCCGAGTATTTTTTCTCCTTTTCCAAGCGTTCCCGGTATTGCTGTACTTTCCAAAAATCCTTGGAGATAAAAAAAGTGAACAAAATTATGCCCAAGAGCCCCAAAGCAATGGCCGCCGCTGCCATACGAATGCTTCGTTGCAACACCCTCTTTTGTTTAAGGTTGTCCAAATAGGTATTTCGAATGATTTCGCGTTCAAACGATGAGATGATACTGCGTATTTTTTGGGAAAGTTCCAGATCGGTTCTATAGATTTGAAGTTCTTTTTGGGATACCGAGCGTTCTGCAGCGGCGGTTTCTGTTTTGGCTTTCTGTAAAATCGATTTGGAGACCTCAAGGATGGAATCTATGTTTTTGGCATTGGTATTTCCATTGGGGTCTGGAATATTTTTGTTGAGAATGGCCACATATTCCCTGATGGATTTTTGGGTTGCCGGGGACAGTTGATCAAAATTGGGAGCAAAGGTCTCCGGGGTGATTCGGCCCATCTCCACCTCCATTTTGTGGAATGCTTGCAAAATGGAATCTATGGATGCCGTGTTCTCGTTTTCAACTTTTAATTTTCGGAGTTCGGCACTGTTGTACATCTTTTGCTGAAGCAGCTTCTGTACACTGTCCAACTTGAAAACTTGGTTGACATCCCGGGCAAAAACCATGGGCTTTAAGGAATCGATCAAGATGTTTATGGAATCCACTTTTTGCGCATAGACCTTCAGGTTCTTGGCACTTTTGGTCTGTAAGGCAAGTTTGGACAGATTCTCGGCCTCATAAAGACTGGCAAGCAATCTATTGGTTTTTAAAAGCTTAAGATTGTCGTCATTTTTGTCTTGGAATGTAGTGTAGCTTTTAAATTCAGTATAGATAAAAAAAGCGGCCAAGACCCCCAATGCTCCCAAAATCAAATAACTGAAAATGATTTTTAGAGTGAATCTGTTCTTGGGTTTACGGGTCATACACAATTCTTTGATATTGTATATACGCATTCAGGTATACCACATAGTTGTTATCAAAAGTTAATTTCTGGGGTTTCTTATGAAAAATGAAAGCGGCATAGTACATTTGCGCCCATCTCAAAGGGGTGCTTTGCATGGCAAGGCTGAGATTATACCCAATGAACCTGGGCGGGTAATGCTGCCAAGGGATTGCGCAAGGCGCATCTTGGAATTTCATCGTTTCTTTAAAGAAACAAAATCAAGTATTAACAAGAATAATGGCCCCTTTTATTCGTAACATTTTTTACGAATGAAAACTTTATTCACAACATTGGCCGTTTCCGGGCTGGCGCTGAGTATGAGTGCGCAACAGGAACCAACAGATTCTTTGGAGGGAAAAAAAGTGGTATTGGACGAGGTCTTGGTCCAAGCTGTACGGGTGACCAAGGAATTTCCCATTACTTTTTCCAACTTGAACAAAGAGGAGCTTACCTCCCGAAACCTAGGGCAGGACGTTCCCATTTTAATGAACTTTTTACCGGCCGTGGTCACTACTTCAGATGCGGGTGCTGGCGTGGGATACACCAGTTTCCGTGTAAGGGGGACCGACTCAAGGGGGGTAAATGTCACCATTAATGGTGTGCCCTACAATGATGCGGAATCCCATGGGACCTTTTGGGTGAACATGCCCGATTTTGCTTCCTCGACCCAGAGTTTGCAGTTGCAGCGCGGGGTAGGGACCTCTACCAATGGTGCAGGGGCATTTGGCGCAAGCCTAAATGTATTGACGGATGCATTTTCCGAAGAGGCCTACGCCAAGATTTCCTCTTCTGTGGGGAGTTTTAATACCCTGCGAAACAATGTAAAGTTCAGTACGGGGATGTTGAACGACCATTTTGAATTTTCGGGAAGGTTGTCGCGCATCACCTCTGATGGGTATGTGGACCGGGCCAGCTCCGAACTGGACAGCTATTTTATGCAAGGAACATATCGCAGTGACAACACATTGTTAAAGGCATTGCTTTTTGGAGGGCATGAGGTTACTTATCAAGCCTGGAACGGCATCACCGCTGAAGAATTGGAAGAAAATAGAACCTATAATTCTGCAGGAAGATATACCGATGAGAATGGGAATGTACAGTTTCATGACCGTGAAGAGGACAATTACAAACAAAACCATGTGCAATTGCATTGGAACCAGACCCTAAGTCCGGAATGGAGTACCAATTTGGCCTTGCACTATACACGTGGAAGAGGATACTTTGAGCAGTATAGGGAAGATGATGACTTTTCAGACTATGGCTTGGAACCCATTAGCTTGGGAGGGGAGACCATCAATACTACCGACTTGATTCGTAGAAGATGGTTGGACAATCACTTTTATGGTACCGTTTTTTCGGCCACGTATAACAAGGAAAACCTGAAATTGATCTTGGGTGGAGGATATAATGAGTACAAGGGAGACCACTTTGGGGAAATCATCTGGGCAAGTTATGCAAGTGGTAGTGAAATTAGGGATAGGTACTATGATGACAATTCCACTAAAACGGATTTCAATACCTATGCAAAGGTCAATTATCAGTTGGATGGCCAATGGTCGGTTTTTGGGGATATGCAATACCGAAGGGTTGGTTATGAAGCCAATGGAGAAGATACGGGATTAGTGGATGATACCTTCAATTTCTTTAATCCAAAGGCAGGGATTACGTTCAATTTGAACCCCAACAACAATTTTTATCTGTCCTATGCCAGGGCCAATAGGGAACCCAATCGGAATGACTATGAGAACGGAAGCCCCAAGCCTGAACAATTGAACGATTATGAGTTAGGATGGCGTTTTGTCTCCCCTGACATCCAGTTGAACACCAATGTGTACTACATGCGTTATAAAGATCAGTTGGTGCTCACCGGTGAACTCAATGATGTGGGTGCGCCGCTACGGGCCAATGTAGGGGATAGCTACCGCTTGGGGTTGGAAGTGGATGCCAACATCCGATTGGGGCGCAAGTTTAGGTTACAGCCCAATGTGGCCTTGAGCGATAACCGAAATGTTGATTTCTTCTTCCAACGCGATGGGGAACTCCAAAACTTGGGGAACACCAAAATTGCGTATTCACCACAAGTGATTGCTGGAAACATCCTGGCGTTTCAACCCCATACAAACCTTCAAGTATCGTTGCTTTCAAAGTTTGTGGGCAAGCAATATATGGGGAACATCGATTCCGAAAATTCAACTTTGGACAGTTATACCCAAACCGATTTCAATGTACAATACGTGATCGAGGCCAATTCGTTTGTGAAAAGTATTGTGCTTTCCGGACTGGTGAACAATATTTTTGATGCCGATATTGTTTCCAACGGGTATTTCTACACCTTTGATGACGACTATTCCAATCCTGGGACCATTACCACCATTGAGGGAGCGGGATATTACCCTCAGGCAGGAATCAACTTTCTGATAGGGGCCACCGTTAATTTTTAATGACCAAATAGTAAATGGGATTCTGTACTTTTATACACCATGACAGAATCCCATTTAAATTTTTCTGAAGAAAAACCCCTCCGATGGGGTATTATCGGTTGCGGTAGTGTGGCCGAAAAGAAAAGCGTTCCAGCATACCAACTCATCCCAGAGTTTAAAGTACACATGGTAATGCGCCGCGATGCAGAAAAAGTCCAAGATTATGCCCAAAGGCACCAAATTGCCCATTGGACCACCCATGCCGATGAGGTGATTCAGAATCCAGAGGTCGATGCCATCTATATTGCCACACCTCCGGATACCCATAAATTATACGCCCTTCAAGTGGCCGCCGCGGGAAAGCCTTGTTGTATTGAAAAGCCCATGGCACCCAATTATCAGGATAGTTTGGCTATTTGTGAGGCATTCAAGACCAAGAAGATACCTCTTTTTATTGCGTATTACCGTCGCTCCTTGCCCAGATTCCTTAAAGTGAAGCAATGGTTGGATGAAGGATCGATAGGTGCGGTAAGGCATGTAAATTGGCAAAAATCCGCTTCGCCCAATGAGGTCGATTTAAATGGCGGGTCCAATTGGCGGACGGAAGAAAAAGTAGCTCCTGGTGGGTATTTTGATGATTTGGCCAGTCACGGTCTGGATTTGTTCAACTTTCTATTTGGGGATATCAAAACAGCAAACGGAATGGCCTTGAACCAACAAGGTTTGTATACAGCCCATGATGCGGTTACGGGAAGTTGGTTGCACGAAAATGGGGTGACAGGAGCTGGATTTTGGAATTTTGGCACCCATCATAGGGTGGATAAGGTAGAAATCTTCGGTTCGGAAGGAAGTATACGCTTTGCGGTTCTGGATGAAGCGCCTATTGAACTGGAAAACGCTTCGGGACATAAAATTTTGGAAATCCCACATCCAGTGCATGTGCAACAGTTTCATGTGGAAAACATCAAAAACCATTTGTTGGGAAAGGGGAAGCACCCCTCAATAGGAAAAACAGGCTTGCATACCAGTTGGGTCATGGATGCTATCTTGGGTAATCTTTAATTGGAGATGACCACGGTGTTTCCACTTTGTGTGGCCCTGTAAAAAAGTAAATCGTAGTACCTCCCCCCATCATCGGGCCTATCCAGTTGTTGTCCTGTAAACAGATTATAGGTGTATCCCTCACAATCACAGACCACATTCTGCCCATCTATGGCCATGGTGGAACAGCTATTGGGGGCATGGTTGGGGCAACTGGCCTCCCATGCCACAAATTGGGCGCCACTCAATCCGGCACGCATCACAAAGACGCCTCGGGTACCCACTCCATCATTGTCCACAAGAACAGGATTGCCAATGTTGTTCAATTTACTGTAGAGCGGTAGATTCAAGTTTAAATCAAACCTGAAGCTCACTTCTTGAAGGTATGGATTTCGATTGGTACTGTCTGAACTACAGGATATTATGAAAATAAGAAAGGCATAACCGAAAAAGCGCCTCATAGTATGGAATTCAAAATGTTAGCGCAACAAAGTTGAACAAAATTTACCTATATTTGCGTTAAATCCTCGCAAAAAACCATGCAGGGGCATGGAATTCGTTGAGGATTTTTGTATTTGTAGAGAAGAGACCATTGGGGAAATTTTTTATTTTCTTCAATGTTCTTATGCATTAAAACGTGACGATATGAGTAAAGTATCTTATTATACAGCTGAGGGATTAAAAAAATTGAGGGATGAACTCAACCAGTTAAAAGATGTTGAGCGTCCCAAAGCTTCCCAAGCCATTGCTGAGGCAAGGGACAAGGGAGATTTGTCCGAAAACGCCGAGTATGATGCTGCCAAAGAAGCTCAAGGCCTCTTGGAAATGAAAATTTCCAAAATGGAGGAAACCTTGGCCAATGCTAGGTTGATAGACGAATCGCAATTGGATACCTCAAAAATATTGGTGCTTTCCACGGTAAAACTAAAGAACCAAGCCAATGGCATGGAAATGAAATATACTTTGGTGGCCGAAAGTGAAGCAGACCTGAAATCGGGCAAAATATCGGTGACCTCTCCCATTGGAAAAGGATTGCTGGGAAAATCTGTCGGTGATGTGGCCGAGATCAAGGTGCCCAACGGAACGTTAAAGTTGGAGGTTTTGGAAATCACCAGACACTAAAAGACACTAAAATCCCTATATTTAATCCCATCCCTTGATGGGATTTTTTTTAAACCAAAATCAACATGGCCAGTATTTTCACCAAGATTATCAATGGGGAGATTCCCTGTTATAAAATTGCAGAGGACGCAGACAATTTTGCTTTTTTGGACATCAACCCCAATGCCAAGGGGCATACCTTATGTGTCCCCAAAAAGGAAGTGGATAAACTACTGGACCTGGATGAGGAAGCCTATATGAAACTCATGGCCTTTTCCAGAAAGGTGGGCAAGGCCCTTGAAGCCGTTGTTCCCTGCAAGCGGGTGGGCATGTCCGTGATAGGGTTGGAGGTGCCCCATGTGCACGTACACCTCATTCCTCTTCAAAGTATGAAAAACGCCACGTTTCAACACAAGGAAAGCCTTAGTGCCGAAGAGTTTGAAGCTTTGGCAGAGAAAATTGGCGATGCACTAGATAAGTCCTTCTAGATATAAATATATCGTTGCGGCCACAATCCCAATGGCCACTATCAAGACCACAAAGAACAAGGTGGTAAAGCGTATGGAAGACCTTTCGGGGGTTACCAGCTTATTGTAGTAATCAAAAACGCGTTCAATATCCGGCGTCCAGCTTACCGGGTAAATAATGGATTGGCATTTTTTGCATTTAATTTCATGGGTCACTTCGTTGGTAGTGACGTGGAAAAATGTACCAAAAGTATGTTTCTGGTAGAAAGTGAGCATCAGCTCTTGGTTAAAACACTCTGGGCAGTTGTTTGTGATTTCGGCTTCCTTTAGTATGATCTTTTTTTCCTTTGACATGACTCACAATGCATTTGTTCGCAGTGAAATTTGCATGATTGTTCCTTCCTTACTGGACGAAAATACTTTAATTTTTCCTTTGTGGTATTCCTCAACGATTCTTTTTACCAAGGACAGCCCCAATCCCCAACCTCTTTTTTTAGTGGTCACTCCGGGATTGAAAATGTTCTGAAAATCGCTTTTGGGGATGCCTTGCCCTGTGTCCGTGACCAAAATATGGACGTTTTGCCCCTTTTTTTCAATCTGGATACCAATGTTTCCCTTGCCCTTCATGGCATCGATGCCATTTTTCACCAAATTTTCAATACTCCAGTTGTATAAAGGGGGATTCAGCGGCACAATGAGTTCATCAATATTGGTGCTGAATGAAAAATGCACCAATTTGGAGCTACGCTGTTTTAGATAGTCGTATGCTTTTTTGGTTTCTGCCACAATATCATGGTTGCCCAATTCAGGGATGGACCCAATTTTGGAAAATCGTTCCGTTATGGTATGCAACCGATCAATGTCCTTGGCAATTTCCTTGGTGATATCCGGATTGATGTCCTCTGACTTCAATAGCTCGTTCCAACCCAAGAGGGAGGTCAGCGGCGTACCTATCTGGTGTGCCGTTTCCTTGGCCATCCCGGCCCAGAGCTTATTTTGTTCCGAGGCTTTGTTGGTCCTAAAGAAAAAGAAGATCACGGCACCAAACAGGAAAATAATCAACAACAGGGCCAGGGGATAATATTTGAGTTTGTTCAGGACTTCGGAATTCCCGTAGTAGAGCGTCTCCAAAAGCTCCCCATCCTGAATAATCTGTATGGGCTCATTTTCACTTTCAAACTGCCTGATTTTTTTTTGGATATAGGCACTGTCCGTGACCTTTTCCTTGGGAATGTTGTGTGTTTTGAACGAGCCCTCCTCATTGACCAGGATCATGGGGGTAGAGGTATTGTTGCCCATGACCTTTAGGGTGAGGTTGCCCAGTTCTTGGTCTACGGAAGATTGGATAAGTTCCAACTGGGCCGTGGCCCAAATCTCCATTTTCAATCGCTCTTCCTCCTTGAACTTTTTAAAGAAACTATTGGTATTCCAAAGGATAAGGCTAACAATCACAAATGCCGATATCAGCAAGATAATGTTGGAAGCTTTCCGTTTGGGATTGAAGTTCATTTTTAGGCTGAATTGTGATTAAAGATAGCGGAAAAGAAAAAATATGTTGATAGTTAGTTGAAATAACGGGTTTCTTATGGGTTTCATTTTATGTACATTTGAATTTCATTGAAAATTAACATACATGGAAGTTCAGGGAAAAATCAAAATGATTGATGAGACCAAGACATTTGGGAACAATGGGTTCCGCAAAAGGGAAATGGTCATTACCACGGAAGAACAATATCCCCAACATATTTTGGTGGAGTTTATACAGGATAAGTGCGATTTGCTGAACAATTATTCCGTAGGACAGCCGGTAAAGGTCAGTATTAACCTTCGCGGTCGTGAGTGGACCAACCCCCAAGGGGAAACCAAATACTTCAACTCCATACAAGGATGGAGGATAGAAAACCTACAGTCCGAGGCCCAAGGGGAGAATATGCCACCGGTCCCACCCATGGAAGCCTTTGAACCTGCAGATGACCTCAATGAAGAGGATCACGACGATCTTCCATTCTAATCCAAATTGGGCCTTACCAAGGTCATAGAACATATTTTTAGGAGGTATTTGCCCTCCCCTTTCACCATTGCGGTTTTACTTACCCTTCTGACCATGGTGTTGGCTCTGGTCTTTACGGAGAACACTTCAGGTGGAAACCATTTTTTTGCCATCCTATCCTATTGGGAAAACGGCATTTGGAACAATGCACTGTTAGTGTTTGCCTACCAGATGATGCTTATTTTGGTATTGGGGCATGTTTTGGTTCTAAGTAAACCCATGGAAAAATTGATCCTGCGCATCACGGGATGGGTGACCAATACGTCCAGTGCTACCGTGTTGGTGGTATTGCCCACGCTTTTGGTTTCTTTCTTCAATTGGGGATTGGGATTGATTTTTGGGGCCATTTTGGCCCGGAAAGTAGGGGAATATGCCCAAATGAAGAACATACCCATCAACTATCCCCTAATTGGGGCGTGTGGGTATTCCGGTTTGATGGTGTGGCATGGAGGGATTAGCGGCTCGGCTCCCCTTAAAGTCGCCGAGGCCGGACATCTAAAAGGCTTGTTGGAAGGAGTGGCCGATGCCAAGGTTTTGGAAACACTGCCGGAGACGCTATCCACCGCCTACACCATTTTCAGTTATTGGAACTTGATTGTATTTGCACTGGTGGCCTTGTGCATTGTGGCACTGGCTTATTACTTGAGCAAAAGAACGGAATCTACTCCACTGAACCTGAAACGATATGAGTTTGCATCACTGGAGCGAAAAAATAGCGAAGGTGCCGAGAGGTTGGACTATTCCCCTTGGGTTTCCACCCTGTTTGGGGTATTGGTATTGGCAGCCTTTTTGGTACAGTACCTCCCGGCACTCAAAACATTGAACCTTACCCCCAATATGCTCAATTTTTTTATGTTGGGACTGGCCATTCTGTTACACGGGAGCTTTAAGCGTTTTTTGATCGCTGTGGAGGAAGCCATTGGGGATACCGCAGGTATTCTGATTCAGTTTCCACTCTATTTCGGGATTATGGGAATTATGGCCGGAAGTGGTATGATCAATGAGGTTTCCAACTTTTTTACCTCTATCAGTACCAATACTACCTTGCCCATTTTTACATTTTTCAGTGCCGGATTGGTCAATATTTTTGTGCCCAGTGGAGGAGGGCAATGGGCCATTCAAGGACCTTTGGTACTTCAGTCTGCCATACAGTTGAATGTTCCGTTGCCAAAAGTGATTATGGCCTTGGCCTATGGAGATCAAGTAACCAACATGTTACAACCTTTTTGGGCTTTGCCTCTATTGGGGATTACCAAACTCAAAGCCAAGGAAATACTACCCTATACCTTATTGTTCATGGTAATTGGAAGTCTTATCTATATAGCCGGACTTCTTATTTTTTAACCTATTGCGTATCTTAGTAAAAAGAGCGCTTTGGAAAATAACGGAAACAACTTTCCCCTGGCATTTCTGGGAGACCGTTTGGAGTTCCCTCCTGTGCATATGGCAAACGAAGATGGGCTTTTGGCCGTGGGCGGTGACTTGTCCACTGAGCGATTGCTACTTGCCTATAAAAGCGGAATTTTCCCATGGTTCAATGATGATGCCCTTATTCTATGGTGGAGCCCAGATCCCCGTATGGTGCTTTTTCCCAATAAAATCAATGTGTCTAAAAGTATGCGCAAGGTGTTGCGTGATGGAAGGTTTCAATTGACCCAGAACAGCTGTTTTTCAGAGGTATTGGAGCGCTGCGCCAGCATGGAGAGAAAGGGACAGGAAGGGACTTGGATCACCCCCAAAATGAAATCGGCCTACGTTGATTTGCATAAAAAGGGATGGGCCAAATCCTATGAGGTGTGGGAAGGGGGCGTTCTTGTAGGGGGATTGTACGGAGTGGATTTGGGACATGTGTTCTGTGGCGAAAGCATGTTCAGCTTAAAACCAAATGCCTCTAAGTTTGCCTTTGTGAAAATGGCGCAAGAACTTCAGGAAAAAAATTATCATCTCATCGATTGCCAAGTCCATACCGACCATCTGGAAAGCCTGGGCGCAGAATTGATCCCTAGAAAACAATTTGTGGAAATCTTAAAGAGATAATTGCGCAGTGGTTAGTAAAAAGACCACATTTTGGGGCAAGCCCGAGGTGTACTCTTCCAATCGGTACTCCAGACCAAATTGAAGCTTTAGATTCGCATCCAATTGCCACCCTATAAAACCGGTAAGTCGGGTATCGTACTGGGGAGAGGCACTTCTAGCGACACTCAATAAATTTTCAAGCGTTCCCACAAAATAAGGTTCCCCTATATCCAGATTTTCACCCTTCAAGGGAAAATCAACGGCAAATCTGTATCGAAATCGATGCACGGTGGTAGATTTTGTTATGCGCTGTTCCGAACGTATCCGGTGTCCAAAACGAACCACATAGGGTTTTGAAGTAAGATTGAATTGCTGTGTGAGGCGCAGTTCATTTTCAGAATCCTCAAAAGCTTCCCTGAACCTGTATAAGACACCCAATGCAATACTCTGGTTGTTTTGCACATTAATTTTGGAAAAATGGACCACATCCAAGTGGCGGGTTTTGATTTTGGACTCACCCTCCTGCACCACATAATTTCTGTTGATCACGGAAAAATTATGGGAATAGAGTGGGGTCACATCATAATCTATGGCAAACTGGGGCTGCCAATATCCTGTAAAGTTATCTTGGGCACTCACCACTGCCAATCCAAAGAAAAAGAATAGGGAAAGCCACTTAGTACTGGATATGGTCATAACTTGGGGGGAATGATTTTTGGAGTTTGACCAATTTGCCCTCTGAATTGAACAAGGCCTCATAGGTTTGAAAACGGTTTTCTTTTTTAGCGGAAAAAACCAGTTCGTAATTAACGTGGGGCAGGATTAAATTTTGAAAGGCATCATGAAGGGTCTTTTTGGGGTCCTGATGGATTAAGGGATATTGCTGTTGAATTTTTTTAAGTCGAAATTTTGGAAAATGTGTATCAAGATGAGTTAGGATATTATGCCATGTTTCTTCTGGTACATCATCTTTTTTGACGATAAACTCCACATCTTCCAAGGTTCCGTCAATGTCAAACTCAACACTGTACCTCAGTCTGCCTTTTTTGAATTTGGCCTCATAACTTTCCTTGGTACTGTCTATTTCCTTGTAAAAACGAATTCGTTTTGCTTGGTCCAAATATTCTGATAGAAGTGCATAGGCCTTCTGGGGAAATAGTTCTTGCGTTATCCTATATTCCTGTTCGTATTTGCTCTGCTGTCCCCAACCCAAATGGGAAAGGCACAAAAAAAACAATATGATCGAGCTATACTTCATGGTACCTGAAACAAGCCGTTTCATGATCGTTCACCATGCCCGTGGCCTGCATGTGCGCATAAATGACCGTGCTGCCCACAAACTTGAAGCCTCGCTTTTTTAGGTCTTTGCTAATGGTGTCGGACAAAGGCGTGGTGGCAGGGGCCATTTTATAATTCTCCAAACTATTTTTAATGGGTTTACCGTCCACAAACCCCCAGATATAGGCACTGAAACTGCCAAACTCTTTCTGGACATCCATAAAGGCCTTGGCGTTGGAAACAGTGGCGTGTACTTTTAGTTTGTTTCTAATGATGCCCGCATCATTTAAAAGTTCGTCAATTTTATCCTGATCATACTCGGCAATCTTGGTATAATCAAAATAATCAAAGGCTTCCCTGAAATTGTCCCGCTTTCGCAAAACGGTGATCCAACTGAGACCTGCTTGGAAAGTTTCCAGTATCAAAAATTCAAAAAGAGTGGCATCGTCCTTTACGGGAACGCCCCATTCCTGATCGTGGTAGGCTTCATACAAAGGGTCGCCCAAGCACCAACCGCATCGATGTTTGTCCATAGTGGGAAGTTTAGGGATAAAGGTAAAGAACCCGCGAAACATCTGGTAACGAAAACAGCATGGATGAATAATTAATTTGATATGGTGGGATAGGTGTAAGGTTTTGATATGGGATACAACCAATGATAAAAATCAGAAAACGCCCAAATTGTGGAGCGTATTTTTGTAAAAAGTATTACGGATGGAACTACTGGAAAAGAAGATTGAAGAGGCCAAGATCACATTGGTCAAACAGGGGATTTCAATGGGAATGGATTATGGAAAATATAGGGATTTGGTCCATCATTTAGCGGATACCAAACAGACCACAGGCTTGCCCCGATCCGAAGCGAACATTGAATACACCCAGCTCAACGACCGCCGCATGAGACGGTGGGACAAGACCTTCAAACTGCCTGAAGCGATAGGGGAAAAGGTCTCCAACATTTCTTCCAGGTTGAAATTCTTGGTTTTGACGGAAAGCTGGTGCGGGGATGCTGCGCACAGTATGCCGATCATGAACAAGATTGCCGAAGCGAATCCAAATATAGATTTTAAAGCTTTGCTCAGGGATGAAAACCCCGAGCTTATGGATGCCTTCTTGACCAATGGTAGTCGTTCCATACCCAAGTTGGTGGTCTTTGATGCGGACTTGAATGAAATTATTGCGGAATGGGGGCCAAGGCCAAGCGTTGCCACACAAATGGCAAATGATTACAAAACGATGCATGGAACGTTTACCCCAGAATTCAAACAGGAACTTCAGGTGTGGTATAATAAAAACAAGGGAGAAAATATTTTAAATGACTTGGTTGGGCTACTTCCTTTGGAATAGGTAGGTAATGGTGCCAATTTGCGAAGCTTTGGAATCTGGACTGAAACGTGCCTTTAAGGCATATGCAATGGCATTGTCCACCAAACATCCGTTGCTGGTGCCGGAGCTTTTGTCGTTAAAATCGGCCTCGGTCACATACCCGTTGGCATCCACTTTAATGTTGATGACCACCTTGCCCCCTTCAATGCAGGTGTAAATGGGGGGTGGAAGATAATAGGCATTCCTATCTACCAAGGAGAAGGAAATGGAGGTACGTCTATCCTTTAAGTAATTGGTGAATTCTTCTTTTTGGGCATCCCGCTCCCCTAGTTTTTGTTTTTTCTCGTCCCGTTTGGCAGCCAGCTCCTTCAGCTGATTTGCAAAAGCTTCATCATTTCCGGAAAATTCCCCCTCCTCGCTGCTCATGGCCCGTTCTTCAAGAAGTTCTTCCAGTGTTTTTAGTGGTTCAGGGTTTCCAATGGTGGGTTTTGCAGTTTCATTGAGCGCCATATGGCTCTTAATGGGGTCGTTGTTGGCCAATTCTTCCAAACGCTCTTCCTCCTCTTTCAGCAATTCCTCGATATCTTCATCGGCCAAGCTCATCTCAATGACATATTCATCTTCTTGCATGCTCCCTAAGTGAATGTTGAACAACAACAAAATCACCAAGGCCATGGAGAAGAAGGTTATGATAAGGGATAACTGGCTTCTGTTCAAGTTCATGGTTCTAGTATAACCGCTTTTTTTTAAAATTATTTTACCAAATGACCTTCATAAACCAATTGATACGATGGTCAAAGGACCATTTTTGCTATAGGTTTTCCTTGAAGACCAAGGGGTTTGTGGCATTATTTACGTTGAAATCCCCTATTTTGGTTCTTCTTAAGGCAGATAAATGAGCTCCGGAACCCAAGGCTTTGCCAAAATCATGGGCCAAGGAACGAATGTAGGTTCCTTTGCTGCAAACCACTCTAAAACCCACTTCGGGCAGTTGAATTCGGGTAATTTCAAATTCCGAGATAGTAATTTTTCGGGATTTTATGTCCACTTCCTTTCCTTCACGGGCCAATTCGTAGAGTCGCTTACCATCTTTTTTCAACGCAGAGAATATAGGAGGAATCTGTTCAATCTCTCCCAAAAATTCCTTGGTGGCTTCTTTTATAGAGGTTTCGGTGAGATGCTCCGTGGGGTAGGTTTGGTTTACTTCGGTCTCCAAATCGTAGGAAGGAGTGGTGGCACCAAGGGTGAATGTTCCCGTATATTCCTTGATCTGTCCTTGCAGCTCCGGGATTTTTTTGGTGAACTTTCCCGTACAGATAATCAGAAGTCCTGTGGCCAAAGGATCAAGAGTGCCAGCATGGCCTATCTTTATTTTCTTAAGGTCGAATTTTTTTCGGATGGCCCATTTAAGGGCATTCACCGCCTGAAAGGAACTCCACTCCAAAGGTTTGTCGATCAAAAGAATCTGACCGTTTAAAAAATCTTCCTTGGTTTTCAAAGGTTTCGGGATTTGGATAAAGGTAACAATCTATCCCCAAATGCTCCAGGCAACGGCGATGAGTCCCACAATGAGACAATATATGGCAAAATACGTAAGCTTGCTCTGGCGCACGAGTTTGATCATCCAGGTACAGGCGGCAAGACCGGCGATGAAGGCGGCAATAAACCCAGCGCCCATGGCCACAGCTTGATCACCATGAAAATTGATTTCACCCCCCATAAGGTCTTTGGCGACTTTTCCTAAAATCAAGGGAACGACCATCAAGAATGAAAAACGAGCCGATTTGGCCTTGTCCACCCCTAAAAGTACGGCTGCTGAAATAGTCGCTCCACTTCGAGATATACCGGGTAAAATCGCCACGGCCTGCGCCATTCCAATGACAAAGGCACTTCTGAACGAAACCCCCTTGTCCGTAGTCTTGGCCAAATCGGCCAAATAGAGCAGCACTGCGGTAATGATGAGCATGATGCCCACTATGATGATGGCCCCGTCAAAAAACACTTCGATAAAATCGTTCAAAAAGAGCCCGACCAATGCCGCGGGAATCATGGAAATGACAATTTTCAGCGAAAATTGGGTCTCTTCATTCCATTTAAATTGGAAAAGGCCTTTTAAAATTTCAAAAACATCCTTTCTGAATACCACCAAAGTACTCAGTGCGGTGGCAAAATGTAAGATTACCGTGAAGAGTAGGCTTTCCTCAGGCAGGGCGTGTGCCCCCAAAATGGCTTTCCCCAATTCCAAATGTCCACTGGACGATACAGGTAAAAATTCGGTCAACCCTTGGATGATTCCGAGGATAATGGCATCAATAAGCTCCAATTATTCTTTGTTTTTTTTAGGGTTCAACAAAATGGCATAAATCTGTATGCCCAACCCGATGAGCACCAAAGTGGGGGCCAAACGGATTCTCCTAAAACTGTAGATATCTGGATTGAAGACCTCTGGGTCATCACTGCCACCACCGGTCATCAAAATAAAGCCCAAGGCAATAAAGGCCAGCCCAATGAAGAGGAACAGGTAGTTCTTCTTTTGAAAGATGAACTCCTTGGTAGGTTTTTGAACATTCTTGTTTTTCTTGCTCATGCCGCAAATTTAAGGAAAAGTTTCCCAGTTTTCAGCCACTGGGAGTCTTAGTGGATATACCGTCTCAATTCTTTTAGCGAAGCGGTCTTGCATCTTTTATTTAATAATACAGATCGTCTGTCCTCAGATTTAAGAAACGTTGGGTGGCAAAATGGGTGCTCGCCCATGAAATGACAACCCCAAGTCCAAAGACTCCGAGAAATAAAAAGATCAATACCAAATAGTCCTGTAGCAGGTTCAATTCGGGAAAATTTTTGTTGATGTAATAGATCAAGATACTCAAGGAGGCCAAAGCCACGGCAGCGCCTATCATGCCTAGTTTGATATTGGCCCAAATAAACGGTCTTCTGATAAAGGTTTTGGTAGCCCCCACCATCTGCATGGTCTTGATGATAAACCGTTTGGAATAGATGGACAATCGGATAGAACTGTTGATCAGCAGCACGGCTATGACGGTAAAAACAGCACTGGCCACCAATATCCATAAACTGATTTTCCGGGCATTATCGTTGAGCAAAGAGATTAAAGGTTTGTCGTAACTTACCTCGTCCACATAGGTTTTTGTGGCAAGATCATCGGCAATTTCTGCGATTTGCTCGGGAGAGACAAAATCGGCCTTTAAATGCACATCAATGGAATTCTTTAGCGGATTATATCCCAAGAACTCGACGAAATTCTCACCAATGTCCTCACTGTACTGCTCTGCAGCATCCTCTTTGGAAATGTACTCGGCAGATTTGGTGTATTCGGCCAAGGCAAGGCTTTTTTGTAATTGGTCAATCTCGACCGGTTTGGCATTGTCCTTCAAAAAGACTGAAATGGTGATTTGTTCCTTAAAGTGATCGGCCAGTTTTTTGGTATTCAGGACCAAAAGTCCCAAAACGCCCAACAGGAAAAGCACCAAAGCGATGCTCAAAACCACGGAGAAGTAGGAGGAAATCAACTTTCTTCGCTGATATCGTTCAATATATTGGCTCATAGAGTGGAATCAGTACGTAAAAATAGAAAAGTAAATTGTATTTAGGGGATTAAACCTATTTTTGCAACTCGAAAATGAAAGAGAATACCATGAACTACGATTTCCGTGACATTGAAGCCAAATGGCAGAAGTATTGGGCAGAAAATGAAACCTTTAAGGCAGTCAACGATTCTGACAAGCCTAAATTTTATGCCTTGTCCATGTTTCCTTACCCTTCTGGGGCAGGATTGCACGTTGGGCACCCGCTGGGGTACATTGCCACGGACATCTATTCTCGCTATAAAAGGCATAAAGGGTTCAATGTATTGCATCCCATGGGGTACGATTCCTTCGGATTGCCTGCGGAGCAGTATGCCATTCAAACCGGACAGCACCCTGCGATCACTACCGAAAACAATATCAAAAGGTATCGTGAGCAGTTGGATCGGTTGGGTTTTTCGTTCGATTGGAGCAGGGAAGTGCGCACTTCCAATCCGGGATATTACAAATGGACACAGTGGATTTTCATCCAATTGTTCAACTCATGGTACAATAAAAGTTCCGATAAGGCTGAGGCTATAGAGGGCTTGATTTCCATTTTTGAAAAAGAAGGAAATGCAACGGTGGAAGCTGTTTGCGATGAGGATACACCCAGTTTTGGTGCAGCGGAATGGAACGCATTTTCTGAAAAGGAAAAACAAGAGATTCTTTTAAAATACAGACTGACCTATTTGGCTGATACCGAAGTGAACTGGTGTCCGGCCTTGGGAACGGTTTTGGCCAATGATGAGATAGTAAACGGCGTGTCCGAGCGTGGAGGCCATCCCGTCATCCGTAAAAAAATGACGCAGTGGAGCATGCGTATTACGGCTTATGCCCAACGCTTGCTCGATGGATTGAACAAGATTGATTGGCCACAGCCGTTAAAAGATTCCCAGACCAATTGGATCGGTCGTTCTGAAGGCGCTTCCGTGACTTTCAATGTCATTTCAAATGAAGGTGTCACTTCGAGCGCAGTCGAGAAGCCGGACACGATTGAGGTCTTCACCACCCGCCCCGATACCATTTTTGGGGTAAGTTTTATGACCTTGGCCCCTGAGCACGATTTGGTGGCAAAAATCACCACCCCGGAACAAAAAGCTGAGGTGGAAGCCTATGTCGAGGCCACAGCAAAGCGTTCCGAGCGGGATCGTATGGCCGATGTAAAAACCATTTCAGGGGTGTTTACCGGTGCGTATGCAGAGCATCCGTTTACCAAGGAGCCTGTTCCCATTTGGATTGGCGACTATGTTTTGGCCAGTTATGGGACCGGAGCGGTTATGGCCGTACCATGTGGTGATCAACGGGATTACGATTTCGCGAAACATTACCATATAGATATCCCCAATATATTTGAGGGGGTTGATATTTCCGAAGAGGCTTTTGCCGATAAAGCGACCACCATTATTGCCAATTCCGACTTTTTGAATGGGCTTTCCTATAAAGAGGCCACCAAAAAGGTGATTGCCGAGTTGGAAAAAATTGGACACGGGGTTGGAAAGGTGAACTACCGCCTTCGTGATGCCGTATTCAGTAGGCAACGCTATTGGGGAGAACCCTTCCCGGTGTATTATGTGGATGGGATGCCCCAGATGATTGCTTTGGAACACTTGCCGTTGGAATTACCCGAAGTGGAGAAATATCTTCCCACTGAAACCGGGGAACCGCCCCTGGGCAATGCCACCACTTGGGCTTGGGACGCCAAGAACAATAAAGTTGTGTCGAACGACCTTGTCACCCTGAGCGCAGTCGAAGGGTCAGACAAGGGGGGTGAGATGCTGAATCAAGTTCAGCATGACGGAATTTATCCTTTGGAATTGAACACCATGCCGGGATGGGCAGGAAGTTCCCAATACTTTAATCGATATATGGATCCCCGTAATGATGGGGCCATCTTCTCTCCAGAGGCCATTGGATATTGGCAGGATGTGGATCTCTATATTGGAGGTAGCGAACATGCTACGGGCCACCTTTTGTATTCTCGTTTCTGGCAGAAGTTTATGTTTGACAGAGGTTATGTGCCCAAGGACGAGTATGCCCAAAAGTTGATCAATCAAGGGATGATTACGGGAGAAAGTGCCTTTTTAAATATAATTGAAGGAAGATTAAAGAAAGGAGATGAGGATGTTTCTACTTTTTGTCAAATCATAATAAGCAAAGAAATTTATGACGGTTTGAACCTAAAAGAAGGGGCTATCAATAAGTTGCCTAAACCTCTTTTTGATTTTTTAAATGAAAGGATTGATTCTCATTTAAAATTTAATAAAGGTTATGCGGATTACACAAAATCTTACATAGCATTTAAATCAACAAATATTGATGTAGACCTTGTCAACAAAGAGCAAGTAGGTATTTTGCAGTTGAAAGACAATGAGCGATTAAAAGTTATTGGCAATGCTCATTATTTTGATGGAAAAGAGGTCATCCCAAATGAAAAAATGACCGAGGACACGCGAGCCCAAGTTTTCAGGGAAGTGGAAAAAATGTCCAAATCCAAATACAATGTCGTCAACCCCGATGCCATTTGTGAGGAGTATGGGGCAGATTCACTACGCCTTTACGAAATGTTCTTGGGACCTTTGGAACAATCCAAACCTTGGAACACTGCGGGGATTACGGGAGTACATTCCTTCCTTAAAAAACTATGGCGCCTTTTTGAGGTCATTGAGGACAAAGAACCCACGGCCGATAATCTGAAAACGCTGCACAAGACCATTAAAAAAGTGGAGGAGGATATTGAGAACTTCTCGTTTAACACTTCGGTTTCCACCTTTATGATTTGTGTGAACGAACTCACTGCTCAAAAATGTACCAGCAAGGCCATTTTTGAACAGCTGGCCATTTTGGTGTCGCCCTACGCACCCCATATTGCTGAAGAGCTATGGAGTCGTTTGGGTCATACGAAATCTATTGCGGAAGCGCCTTTTCCAAAGTTTGAGGAGAAATATCTAGTGGAAAGCAGTAAGGAATACCCCATTTCCTTTAATGGAAAAATGCGCTTTAAATTGGAATTGCCCTTGGATATGGGCAAAGATGCAATCGAAGAGGCGGTCTTGGCCCACGAAAAAACCCAGGAACAGTTGCAGGGCCGTACCCCTAAAAAGGTTATTGTGGTGCCTGGTAAGATTGTGAATATTGTTGGGTAAAAGGCTCAACTATTCCAAGTGATGGAATATTACTTGTAAGGAGGTCTATTTTTGTTTTTCAAAACAGTAAAGTCCCTACATTTAGGGCAAATAACCTACCATGGACACAATTGAAATCATTGGCCTAGTTGCGGCTACCCTTACCACCAGTGCCTTTATCCCGCAAGTATATAGGGCATGGCGACATAAATCTACCCGGGATATTTCCCTTACCATGTATTTGGCTTTCTTCATTGGAACCATGCTGTGGCTATACTACGGTTATGTACATGGGAGCCTGGCCATTATATTGGCCAATGGTGTAACTGGGCTGTTGGTCATAGTAATGCTAGTTTTAAAATTAAAACATAAATAACCACCCCTTATTTTTTTAGGGTATAGAATAAAATATTTATATAAAATCTATATTGACCCCATAAAAAATAGGGTATAAATCATTTTTTATATAAAATTTATCTGATAACCCCTACTTTTTATCGATTTCATTTCGTTGATTCCGGTTTTTGTAACAACTTTGGGTATAGTAACCATAAAACACAACAAAATGATTGTAGGGGTGCCTAAAGAAATCAAAAGCAGTGAAGGCCGGGTTGGTATGACGCCAGCTGGGGTTTTTGAATTGGTGAAGAACTACCATACCGTTTATGTGCAATCTGGTGCAGGTGACGGCAGTGGGTTTTTTGATAAGGATTACCAACAGGCCGGAGCCACTATTTTGGATACCATTGAGCAGGTGTATGCCAAGAGCGATATGATCGTGAAGGTCAAGGAGCCCATTGCCAAGGAGTACGATTTGATCCAGGAAGGGCAGATTGTTTTTACCTACTTTCATTTTGCTTCGAGTGAGGCCTTGACGCAGGCCATGATCAAGAGCAAGGGGATTTGTATTGCCTATGAGACCGTTGAAGATGAGGAAGGCACCTTGCCTTTGTTGACCCCTATGTCTGAAGTGGCAGGAAGGATGGCCATTCAACAAGGGGCAAAATATTTGGAAAAACCCGTAAAAGGTCGTGGCGTGCTTTTGGGTGGTGTTCCCGGGGTGGCCCCCGGTCGTGTCTTGATCTTAGGGGCGGGCACTGTGGGCATTCAGGCTGCAAAAATGGCAGCAGGACTTGGCGCACATGTTACCATTTTGGACATCAATATGAAACGACTTCGCTATGTAAACGATATTATGCCCAGTCATGTGGTCACGGAGTTTTCCAACGAGTTCAACATTAGAAAGCATATACAATCCCATGATCTTATCATAGGGGGTGTGCTGCTGAAAGGAGCCAAGGCGCCCAATCTGATCACAAGGGATATGTTGAAGGAAATGCGGCCGGGAACGGTTATTGTTGATGTGGCCGTGGACCAGGGAGGATGTGTGGAGACCACCAAGCCCACAACCCATCGTGATCCTATATATATCATTGATGATGTGGTTCATTACTGCGTGGCCAACATGCCTGGAGCTGTGCCGTACACTTCAACCGTGGCCTTGACCAATGTCACCTTGCCCTATGTGCTGAAATTGGCCAATATGGGCTGGCGAAGTGCCTGCAATTTGGACAAGACTTTGGCCAAAGGGTTGAATATTGTTGAAGGGGAAGTGGTGTACGAAGAAATTGTTAAGACGTTTCATTGGGAATCCGCCGTGGCATAAAAGCATACATTTTGTCAGTAGAAAGACCCCGCTAAACCTTGGCGGGGTTTTTGTTGTAATATGCTATATTTATAAGAGCAAAAATCGAATAGTTATGATGACATATTATATATTGATCGGTGGGATTGCACTGGTCAGCTGGTTGGTGAGCAATAAGCTTAAAAGTAAGTTCAAGAAATACTCCCAGGTACATCTAAGAAATGGCATGAGTGGTGCAGAGATTGCCCAAAAAATGCTGGATGACCATGGCATTCGGGATGTGAAAGTCATTTCTACCCCCGGAATGCTTACGGACCACTACAATCCAAAAAACAAGACCGTTAACCTAAGTGAAGGGGTATACAGTCAACGGAATGCCGCCGCCGCCGCCGTGGCGGCGCATGAATGCGGACACGCGGTACAACATGCCCAAGCGTATGAATGGTTGACCATGCGGTCCAAATTGGTTCCTGTGGTGAGTGTAACCTCGGGGATGTCCACTTGGGTGGTGTTTGGCGGTATCGCCTTGATGGCGGCTACAGGAGTGGCTGGAGGCATTGGCTTCTATATAGCCGTGGCCGGTTTGGTCATGATGGGAATGGCAACTTTGTTCAGCTTTGTTACCCTTCCGGTGGAATATGATGCCAGTAAACGTGCCTTGGTATGGTTAAAGCAGAAGAATATGGTAAGCCAACAGGAATATGCTGGGGCCGAAGATGCCTTAAAATGGGCGGCCAGAACCTATCTCGTGGCTGCACTGGGTGCCTTGGCTTCCTTGCTCTATTGGGCGTTTCAGGTGTTTGGCAGCAGGGATTAAGAGTCAAAATCCACAATCTATACAAACCTGTTCAACTAAGATTGAGCAGGTTTTTTTGTGCCCTATTATGAGGTGTTACATTTGATTGCTATATTTTTAGTAGCTTTGCTATGAAAATAATAGCATTATGAAAACACCTAAACCTGGGCAGCCTGTTCGGGGGTCAAAAACCGGACAGCCCATCATGGCTTTATTGGATTTGTTAGGGAGGGGCTGGGCCATGGGAATCATTTGGCACCTGCATAATGGGCCTAGTACTTTTAGGGGGTTGCAGGATTATTGTGAATCCATCTCTCCCAATACACTCAATACACGAATCAAGGAATTAAGGGATTGTAACCTGATCAAAAGAACCATGGAGGGTTATGCACTAACAGAATATGGGGAGGAATTATTTGAGCTGTTGCAACCTATGGGGTCATGGGCTAGGTACAAATGGACCGAAAGTTTCAAAAATGATAATTCAGAAGAATGAAATATATTAAGAAACCCCTTAAGGGGGAATATCCTCCATATTCCCATATTTATATGGATTTATTGGAGGATGACGGCAAAGTTTTGGAACATCTGAGGCAAAATTTCATGGAAATCAAAGAGCTTGTCCAAACCTTGCCCGAGGAGAAATTGTTGTATCGCTATGCTGAAAATAAATGGACTATCAAGGAAATCTTGGTGCATCTTATAGACGACGAGCGTATTTTTACCTATAGGGCCCTACGGTATGCCCGGAATGACGATACGCCGCTCCATGGCTTTGATCAGGATAAATACGCCAGATTCTCCAAAGCCAATGACAGAAGCTTGGAAAGTATTCTTGAAGAATACGAATGGGTCAGGAGGTCGACCATTGCACTTTTCAAGTATTTGCCAGAGGATAGTTTTACCAGAAGTGGGGAAGGAATCGATTTTGACGGAAGTGTTATCAACAAGCGAACCGTTAGGGCCTTGGCATACCATATTGCAGGACACGAGCTTCGCCACTTGAATATCATCAAGGCACATTACCTAAACTGAAAACGGGGCCAATGGCCCCGTTTTTTTTTTTATTGGATATGGATATTTTAGTCTATCCAGTTGCCCACTTGATTGTCGATCATCTGTAGCCCTACACCTTCTGTTCCGGTCACTTCGATCATATCCAGAATGTCCCGGATCGTGTTCTCCTCTTCAACTTGTTCCAACACAAACCAATCCAAGAAACGTTCTGTGGCAATATCACCCAGTTCACGTGCTTTTCTCACAATATTGTGAATGGATTTGGTAACGGCCACCTCATGTTCCAATGTGCTCTCGAACACATCAACTATGGATGAGTAGTCATGGTTGATGCCAGTAATTTCTGGCGATAATGGATTTCCTCCCGTATCGATCAAAAATTCGAAAATCTTCATCATATGGCCGCGTTCCTCCTCAGATTGCTTGTAGAAGAATTTGGCACTGGTAAAAAACCCATTCTGCTCGCACCAAGACGCCATGGCCAAATAGGTGGCAGAAGCATGGGCTTCCATTTTTATCTGTCCGTTGAGCAGATCCATGGACTCCACTTTAATGCTCATACTTTGTCTTGCTATATCTTTCATGTATACTGGGTTTATCGTGTTAATATATCAAAAATACGGAATTTGATCTCGTTTTGGAAGTAACTTCCTTGTTTTAAGGCAGTTTTAGATTGAATAAAAATAGGTAATAGAAACTGGCCTAAACCGTGATGGCTTCTCGTTCCTCGGAAAGTCCCATGGCTACAAAGCCTTGTGCAACCAAATACTTCAAATCCAAGATTTCAAGGGTGTTCAGGACAAAGAGGTGTTCTTTGTTGCAAAGCATCAATACCTCAAAGCCGTGTTTGTTCAAATCCCCGTCAAAATGATCTTCAATGGAAATGGACAATACCTTATGCCGAAGGGAAAGCAATTGGCAAAGTGACATTCGGACCAATTTTTGGCCAAAATCCACATAGAAGCAGCGTTCCTTCACGGATTGGTATAAAGTGTAATATGTAGACTGATGAACTACATTCATGGGCACAAATGTAAAGTTTATTTAGATTGAATACAAATATCAGATTTGAATTTGTCGATCTATTTGCTGATCCAATGAAATAAAGGTTTCGGTTCTTGAAACCCCTTCGATTTGTTGGATTTTTTTGTTGAGCACTTGCATCAAGTGTTCGTTGTCCCGGCACAAGACTTTAATGAGGATGGACCAGTTTCCCGTGGTATAATGGCATTCCAGTACTTCGGGGATTTTTTCAAGTTCCCGTACAGCCTGCGGATTGGCCATGGCCTTGTCCAAAAAGATACCAATGTAGGCCATGGTGGTATAGCCCAGCACTTTGGGGTTGATGATGAATTTTGAGCCAGATAGGAGACCTGAGCTTTCCAACTTCCTTAATCTTTGGTGAATGGCCGCTCCGGAAATACCAATGTTACGAGCGATTTCCAAAATGGGTCTTCGGGCATCTTCCATCAAGAACCTTAGAATTTTCTTGTCTATGCCATCAATTTTAACCGAACTGTTATGGTTTTTCACAGAAAAGATTTAAAACTGAAGCTAAAGATATTGAAAAAATGCATAAGGCTAACTAGCTACCGAATCTGGATTGTATCCCAAGTACGGCACTTCGTATTCCTTAAAGTTCACACCGTGGGATTTGAGTTCATCAAGGATAGGTTGGTAGACTTCTTTGTTTATGGGAATCTGCACCCCTGGGGTCGTGATTTTTTTGTTCAATATCTGTAAAGTGGCTATGGCTACGGGTAATCCAACGGTTTTGGCCATGGCGGTGTAAGTTCTGTTTTCCCCTATGACCACCATATTGGCATCGATTTGTTTTTTAACACCGTTTAATTCATAGCCAAATTTGTGGTACATCACGATCATATCCTTTTCATCTTCTTTCAAAGTCCAACTATCTTCAAGGATATGTTGTAGGATCTGTGCCGGTGAAGCATTTTTCAAGGGGATTTTTTTGTTTGGGTCAAACAGGTTCAGCTCCAATAATTTTCCCCAACGGATATCGTCTTGGTCTATTTTAAGGTAGTACCGCAGTTTCAGTTCTACCGAGTCTGTTGGGGAATAGGGCAAGAAAAGGTTTATGAACTCCCGGTAAGACATGCCTTCGGAGTTTTCAATGGTGTAGCTATCATCGGTCATTCCCAAGATAACGAACATCTGCCATGCTTTGGAAAAGCCTACCCTCCGCATGGTGCCCCTAAAAAGGGTAAGGGCATCCTGAAGCCCATAGGCCTCCCTATATTTTAAGGAATCGCGGTTGGCGTAGGCCTCGAACTTTCCGTGCCCTTCCACTTCCAAAAATTCGGTTCTCCTGAACAGCTTTTGGTAGGGGATGTATTTATAGGTCCCTTCCTGGATAAATTTGGCCGCACCACCTTGGCCGGCTAGAACCACGTTTCTTGGGTTCCAGGTGAACTTGTAGTTCCATAGATTGGAATCGCTTTCAGGGGCCACCAATCCACCGGTAAACGACTCGAACAACAACATTTTTCCACCTTCTGCCCTGATGCGATCGATTACTTCCATGGCGCTCATGTGGTCTATTCCTGGATCAAGGCCAATCTCATTCATAAAAATGAGACCGTTCTTTTTTACCTCGTCGTTCAGGGCTTCCATCTCTTTGCTTACATACGATGCGGTGACCAAATGCTTTTTAAACTGAATGCAATCTTCCGCAATCTTGATGTGCAAACTGGCCGGAAGCATTGAAATGACAATCGAGGCGGACGATACGGCTTTTTTACGGTCATCATCGTTGAAAATATCCAACGTGATTACATCGCAGTTGGGATGTGATGAAAATTGCTCTGGAATGTTCTTGGGTTGTAGGTCACCAATGACCAAACGGAGGTTTTCACTATCTGAATTTTTAAGCAGATAGTCTAATAGATAGGAGGTTGATTTTCCTGCCCCCACAACTAAAATAGTGCGGACCATAGGTTTTGATTACTTTTGATTAAAACGGACACTAAGGTATCAAATTGTTATATTTCTAAAAAAATTAGTCGATAAAGTTATGAACAGAACAATATTGTTAACGGGAATCCTATTTGGTTTATTGGCCATAGTGTTGGGTGCTTTTGGGGCGCATGGCTTGGAAAAATTGGTGGATTCTGAATCGATTGAGGTGTTCGAGACCGGAGTGAGATACCAAATGTACCATGCACTGTTTCTGCTTTTTTTGGGGATTTGGCAAGGGTTGGACAAAAGGCATAAAAAAGTGATTTATACTATGGTGCTGATGGGCGTTGTCCTGTTTTCTTTTTCCATTTATGCATTGGCCCTGAACAGTCTTACGAGCTTTGATTTTAAAGTTATTGGATTTTTAACACCAATTGGCGGCGTTTTTTTGATTTTGGGATGGTTTCTTTTAGGATACCGCATTTTAACCCATAAGAAGGCCTAAATAACCACAAATAGAGGTTTAAAAGTTATATTTTTCTAGTTTTGTAGTATCTAAAAAATGAACTAATGAAAGCTTCCACACCAGCTTCGAAAACGATTTCGCTTAAACCTTATGGAATAGATCATAAAAATTTCCATTACCAACTTTCTCCTGAGGAATTGCACAATGTTACCTTGGAAATGGAGATGGGAAAAGAAGCCTCTTCCGGGGCTTTGGCCGTAAACACTGGGGAATTTACCGGAAGGTCGCCCAAGGACCGTTTTATTGTCAAGGATGCCATTACCGAAGATAAGGTTTGGTGGGGCAACATCAATATTCCTTTTGAGAGTGAAAAGTTTGACCAACTCTATGATAAGGTCATCGCATATCTTAACGAAAAGGAGTTGTTTGTACGGGATTCCTATGCTTGTGCGGACCCGGCATATAAAATGAACCTAAGGGTCATTAACGAGTATCCGTGGTCCAATATGTTTGCCTATAATATGTTCTTACGGCCAACCGATGAGGAGCTGGATGGTTTTGAACCGGAATGGACGGTGGTCAATGCGCCCGGTTTTATGGCCAATCCCGAAGTGGATGGGACGCGCCAACATAATTTTGCCATTTTAAACTTTACTAGAAAGATTGCCCTGATAGGGGGAACTGGGTATACAGGAGAAATCAAGAAGGGTATTTTCTCTGCCCTGAACTTTATTCTTCCAGTATATAAGAATACGCTACCCATGCACTGTTCCGCCAATGTTGGCGAAGAGGGCGATACCGCCATTTTCTTTGGACTTTCGGGTACTGGAAAGACAACCTTGTCCACGGATCCCCATAGAAAGCTTATTGGAGATGACGAACACGGATGGACCGAGGCCAATACCGTTTTCAATTTTGAAGGAGGTTGTTATGCCAAGGTCATTGACCTTTCCGAAGAGAGTGAACCCGAAATCTACGGAGCAATTAAAAAAGGGGCCATTCTGGAAAACGTGATTATGGATGATGCTGGAGTGGTTGATTTTTCAGATACCTCCATCACACAGAATACTAGGGTAAGCTACCCTATTTACCATATAGACAATATACAGGAGCCATCGATTGGGAAAAATGTAAAGAATATTTTTTTTCTTACTGCAGATGCCTTTGGGGTATTGCCTCCTATATCAAAGTTGACACCTGCCCAAGCGGCCTATCACTTTATATCTGGGTATACCGCAAAAGTGGCCGGTACCGAAGCTGGTGTCGTTGAGCCCCAACCCTCCTTTTCGGCGTGTTTTGGTGCACCATTTATGCCATTGCATCCCACCAAGTACGCAGAAATGTTGAGCAAGAAAATGAAAGAAGCCGGAGTGGACGTGTGGTTGATCAATACGGGTTGGACCGGCGGACCTTATGGAGTAGGCACACGAATGAAGTTGAAATATACCCGGGCCATGATCCATGCGGCCTTAAGCGGTGAGCTTGGCCTCTATTGCTATGACAGATACCATATCCATTCGGTATTTGGTGTGGCACAACCTAGGGAATGTCCAGGGGTTCCCACCAAGGTGTTGAGTCCAAGGGCGACTTGGAACAATGATGAGGCATACTACAAAACGGCCTTTAAACTGAGCAATGCGTTTAGGGAGAACTTCAAGAAGTTTGAAGCCTATGCCAACGAAGAAATTAGAAGGGGAGGCCCCCAACGCTATGCATTTTAACGATAACAAAAAAGCCCGGTGAACACCGGGCTTTTTTTATAATATGTTCCAATAAAATCTTACTTATTTACGCTGGTAATGTATTTCTGTAGCGCCATGGTCATGGATGGTGTTTCCGGGGTTGGAGCTTGAATGTCAATTCGAAGACCGGCGTCGGTAGCAGCTTTTACAGTGCTATTGCCAAAAACGGCAATGCGGGTGTTGTTCTGCTCAAAATCCGGGAAGTTCTTCAGAAGGGATTCAATTCCAGATGGACTAAAGAAAACCAAAACATCGTAATATACGTTTCTAAGGTCTGAAAGATCACTGATGACGGTCTTATAGAAAATGCCGCGTTTCCAATCTACACCCAACTCATCCAAAGCTTGGGGCACTGCTGCCTTAAGGGCATCGGAGGAAGGTAAAAGGAATTTTTCGTCCTTGTATTTTTTGATAAGCGGCACCAATTCATTGAAGGTACGCTTGCCAACGTAGATCTTACGCTTTCTATAAACCACATATTTCTGCAGGTAGTAGGCCACGGCCTCGGACTGACAGAAATATTTCATGGTGTCAGGAACCTTAAAACGCATTTCCTCGGCAATCCTGAAAAAATGGTCGACAGAGTTTCTGCTCGTCAAGATGATTGCCGTAAAATTGTTCAGATCGATTTTTTGCTGCCGTACATTTTTGGCTTCAACTCCCTCTACATGGATAAAAGGCCTAAAGTCTACTTTAACCTTTTCTTTCTCGATCAATCGTGAGTAAGGAGAGTTTTCGATTTTGGGTTCTGGTTGGGAAACCAAAATTGTTTTTACTTTCATAAGCTTTTCAATCTTTTAGATAGCTTCCAATTATCACCAAGGGCGCAATTTCGAGTGCGCAAAGGTACAAAATAAAATAGACAAAATACGGAAACACAGCTTTTTGATAGTTCTTCAATAGCTTTACGATTCCTATGCCATTTATAAGAAGAATTAAGATTATGGCCGTATAAACTATGGTTTTTGAGTCTTTTAGAATATAAATTAAAATGATGTTGGCCACACACAATACAAGGCTTCCATAATTGAAATAGGAGGTTTTGCTAAAAACCAAACCTGATACAAGTTCTTGGGTATTAAAGGCATAGGCCTTTAAAAATTGGACGCCGAATTTTAGCAATTGGAACAGGGCCAAGCAACCCATAAGCACAAAGAAGACCGTCAGGGGATTGCCTTCGGGCATGGCGTTAAAGATGCTTAGGGCAATAAACACAAAGAGAGAAAGATTTACCAATTGAAACAGGGTAAGCAAAATGTGGAACCAGTTTAAGAGTTGGCCCTTTTTGTTGTGCAAGAGCACATATTTGTCATTGAACGGTAAAATCACAAAATTAAAAAACTTGCTGTGGTACAAGTACTTTCCCAAGGCAAGGATCAGTAGGCCAACGAACAATGCAATCGTCATCCAATCCAAAGAATTTATAGTCTTCTCTATGGGAATCATTCTAGGATTTTTATGGGTTTTCCATTTAAACCGGGAGGCAAACCATGTTCTGATATACCAATCCTAAAATACACCGGGTTGTCCATTGTTTTTGGCAAAGGAAGTTCAAAGGTATACAAAGCGGTGTCCTTTGTTTTTAGCATGGCACGGTCTGGATAAAGGTTGCCCACTTTTAAAGGGAGCATTTCCTTCACCTGTTTGTATGCGTTGGAATACGAAATGGTATAGGTTAACTCTTCAAGGGGAATATCAAACGGGTAGGGGTTGTACACCTTTAAGGTGTGCTCTATCCCAGTTTCCGGTTTTTGCACAATACATTCCAACTTTCGATAAGGCTGAAAATTTTCCATGAAAACCCCGTAAAAAACCGTGCTGTCCGGTTGTGTGTATTGGATATCCCCACTTTTCCTGTACTTACTTACATAGACCACCTTTTTGCCCCTTACCTTTTCTTCGGAATCGTCTATGGAATATTGGTTCTTTCGATACATGAAATTGTTCAACGAAATGGCAGGTATCCCGGTATTGAATTGGTATATGGGCGCAAGCCGGTATGAATTTTCAAAGATAATGGGAGCATCTTCTGCCTTGGCATGGAGCTCCTCCACCCAACCTTCATTGGCATGGGTCTCATACAACATGGGAAACAGGGGCTTGTATACTAGCCAAGCCCTGGCATAAAGCAATAGAACCACACTCACCAAGCCTATTCTGTACATCCATTTTCTGCTTTTTGCATTTTCCAGCAGATGGTCAAAGGCAATAATCGCCAATGGAATGGAAATGACAATGGCCCATTGGGCCTGTACCCGCCTATTAAAGCTCGATATGAAAAAGAAAATTATAATTCCGTAGACGAGATATACCAAAGCCTTGGAAAAGGTATCTGTGACCTTGAATTTAAAAAAGGAGGCGTAAACCCAATAAAACAACAGACCAATAATGACGATGAGGTTTAAAAAATATCCCAAGGTAAACCCTTCAAAGGAATAGGCTTGATTGGGGCGTTCGTACAGATGAAAAGTAATGGATACAAAATCGTTTTGATACAACCAGACAAAATGCGGGATGTAACAGATCAATGCCAAGACCACGGCCAACCAAGCCTTTGGGTTAAAAATAAGCTTGACATTGGAAAGGAATACGAACAGAATCACCAATACCGCATGGTACTTGCTGTACATTAAGGCCGCCATGACCAGACCCAGAAGAACCGTCGTCAAAATAGAAGGGTCTTTCAGAAATCGTTTGTACAACCAGAGGAACATGGCCGTGAAAAACAAGAGAGGTGTATCCGGAAGGGTCAAAAAACCATAGGCGTTCATCAAGGTAAAGGAGAATACCAATAGAAAAAAGTGAACCACATAGTCCTTCTTTTTGGGGTTATCGATCAGTAGCCATAATAAGATATATGTGCCAACGGATAAGATACAGCTCATAAAACGGACCCCAAGCTCCCCATCAAAAAATAGGCTCCCCATCTTTATCAAAAAAGCCACCATGGGCGGATGGTCAAAATATCCCCACGACAGGTTTTGGGCGTAGTACCAATAGTAAGCCTCATCGTAAATAAGTTCCGTAAAATATCCTTGAACAAGATTTAAGACAAAAACTACAGACAGCAGTGCAAGAAAAAGTTTAGGAAACTTTTGGGTCATTAAATGGATTTTTGATGGGCAAAGTTACAAATATTGGTGAACAGGCGATGTAGGCTTAGGTGCAACAAGTTGCATTGGCAAACAAGAAAACCGTATTTTTGAGCTCTAATTGATTTCGAATGGCGGACGGCTTGGTGATTATACCCACTTTCAACGAGATTGAAAATATTGAGGCCATTGCAAAAACGGTTTTTGACCTTAAGAAGGATTTCCATGTTCTAGTAGTGGATGATAATTCCCCCGATGGTACGGCCCAGGCAGTTAGATCTTTACAAGAAGAGTACCCCAATAGGTTGTTCTTGGAGGTCCGCAAGGAAAAGTCTGGTCTGGGAACGGCATATATCCACGGATTTAAATGGGCCTTGGAGCGGGATTATGAATATATTTTTGAGATGGATGCCGATTTTTCGCATCGTCCTGCCGACTTGTCCCGCCTTCACCGCGCTTGTCTCAACGGAGCCGATGTGGCCGTGGGTTCCCGATATAAAAAGGGGGTGAATGTGGTCAACTGGCCACTTTTTAGGATCCTGTTGTCCTATGGGGCATCGTTCTATGTGAAATTCATTACCGGGATGAAGGTCCACGACCCTACGGCAGGGTTCATCTGCTACAAACGGGAAGTGTTGGAAAAAATCAAGTTGGACAACGTCAGGTTCATCGGGTATGCCTTTCAGATTGAGATGAAATACAGGGCTTACCTCCAAAAGTTCAAAATAGAGGAGGTGTCCATCATTTTTACCGATAGGGTCAATGGGAAGTCAAAAATGAATTCCGCCATCATCCGGGAAGCTATATTTGGGGTCATTGCCATGAAATTTAGAAGCCTTTTTTTCAGAAAGAACTTTTAGGAATGTCAAAAACACTATTGAAAAATGCCAAGGTGGTCAATGAGGACCACATTTTTGAAACCGATTTGCTGTTGGAAGGGGACTTTATTGTGCGCATTGATCCGGACATTTCGGATGCCAATGCCCAAGTCGTGGACTTGAAGGGAGATTTGTTGTTGCCGGGCATCATAGACGATCAGGTGCACTTTAGGGAGCCGGGCCTTACCCATAAGGGTACCATTGCCACGGAGAGCCGGGCAGCCATAGCAGGGGGTATCACCACCTTTATGGAGCAGCCCAATACCAATCCACAGACCACTACCCTCGAAAAATTGGAGGAGAAGTTTGCCATGGCCTCCACCGATGCCTATGCCAACTATTCGTTTCTGTTTGGGGGTACCAACGATAATTTGGAGGAACTGAAGCGACTGGATAAGAACGCTTGTTCCGGGGTGAAGCTTTTCTTGGGCTCCTCTACTGGAAATATGTTGGTGGATGACGAGGCGGTGTTGGAAAAAATCTTTAGCAATACGGAAATGGTGATTTCGGCCCATTGTGAGGATGAAGGGACCATTAGGGCCAATATGGCCAAATATCAAGATATGTATGGGGACAATATCCCTGTGGAGTTCCATCCCATAATTAGAAGTGCCGAAGCCTGTTACCTTTCGTCTTCCAAAGCCATAGCCTTGGCAAAACGAACGGGCGCCCGTTTGCATGTTTTTCATGTTTCCACGGGAATTGAAACGGATTTGTTCACAAATGCGATTCCTTTGGAAGAAAAGAAGATTACCGCCGAGGTTTGTATCCACCATTTATGGTTTTCCGATGAGGACTATGCCAAAAAAGGTACCCTGATCAAGTGGAATCCTGCGGTGAAGACCAAAAACGACCGGGAAAAACTTTGGGAGGCCCTTTTGGATGATAGGATAGACGTTGTGGCCACCGATCATGCACCCCATACCTTGGAAGAGAAACAAAATCCCTATACCAAGGCCCCATCTGGTGGACCGTTGGTGCAACATGCCTTGTTGGCCATGCTGCAAAAGGAGCAAGAAGGCAAGATCAGTTTGGAGAAACTGGTGGAAAAAATGTGCCATAACCCCGCAAAGCTCTTTGATATTGATAGGAGAGGCTTTGTGCGCGAAGGCCATTATGCCGATTTGGTACAGGTAACCCGTAATTCACAAAACGAGGTTAAAAAAGCCAATATTTTCTATAAATGTGGTTGGTCTCCCTTTGAAGGGGTTACTTTTGGTTCCGAAGTGGCGCGTACCTTTGTGAATGGGCACTTGGCCTATGATTATGGGGTTTTTTCCGAAAAGAAAAACGCCAAAAGACTCACGTTTAACCGATAGGGCATGGGAAAGTTTGTTTTGTTCTTGATGGGAATCTTAATCCTCTCCTGTGGCGAAAAGGTGGTGGAAAAACCGGAAAACCTTATCCCAAAAGAGAAGATGGCCGATATTCTACATGACTTGGCCCTCATGAACGCCGCTAAATCGGCCTTTAGCAAGACATTTGATGAGAATGGCATTGAAATCATGGATTTTATCTACAAAAAATATCAAATAGATAGTGTCCAATTTGTGGAGAGCGATCTCTATTATGCCTCAATCCCTTTGGAATACCAATCCATCTACGAAGATGTGGAGGCCAGGATAAACGAACGCAAAAACTTGATGGATAAAAACACCAAGAAAAGGAACGATAGCATCAGAAAGGCCCAAGAGAAACGGAGGGACTCCATTAAGAGCGCGAAGGACAGCCTCGTAGACCCCTAATCAGGGAATTTGGAACAACAAAAATCAATTGCGGTATCCAAGTCCTCAAAGTCAAAATCAAGTACTTCCTTTAACTTTTGATGGCTGTAAATGTCTTGATGTCTTAATCCTTTTACCATGGCTTTGGTGAGTCTCCGCCTTTTCCCCAATACAGAGCTTCGCAGCCCATCCAAGCGCCACATAAGCTCCAACATCCAAAAGGATATTTTTTTTGTCGGAGGGGAGACCCCTAATTTTGGAGCAATTTTATGGAACAGTTCCCCATATGATAAATTTTCACTGACCAAAATGAACCGTTCTCCATTAATATTGGATTCCATCAGGGTTTGCATGGCCTTGACCACATCATTGATGGATACAAAACCGGTGCCGCCGGGAATATAGTTGGTTTTGCCTTTGGCTGCATACGTGAAAAAGCTTCCACTCCCAGATTTCCAAAATCCTGGTCCAATGACTACGCCAGGGTTTACAATGACTATTTTTAGGCCTTCTTGGGAGGCTCGCCAAACCTCCAGCTCGGCATCATGCTTGGTAATTCCGTATACCGAAGCATTGGTGTTGCTCCATTCATTGTCCTCAGTCACTTCCTTGTCCATTTTGGAAGAACCTATAGCGGCTATGGAACTTACATGGCAAAGCTTTTTTACGCCATGCTTGAGGCTTAAGTTTACGATGTTAGCCGTTCCCTCTACGTTGGTCATGACCAAGGTTTTGTACATTTTGGGATCAAAGGAAATCAAGGCAGCACAATGATATACTTGTTCAACTCCATGAAACAGCTGGTCCAAGTCGCCAATATTGGTAATATCTGCCCGTACCCACTGTATTTTTTCCAATAGTTTTTCTGGTTGGTCCGAGTAATAACCAAACACCTTGGATACTTTTTGGAGCGCATCCGTGCTTCTATAGTTGGCTCTCACCGCTTTTCCATTTTTCACCAAGCGGAAGAGTAGGTGCGAACCTATCAATCCAGTGCCTCCTGTTACCAATATCATATGATAAAAGTACCTATTTGTACTGAATTTATTGAGGGAAGTGGCAACTTCATTTTATATTTGCAGCTATTCAAAAAGTTGACCATGGAGAAGAATTTTGTTCAGGAACTGCAGTGGAGAGGAATGATACACGATGTAATGCCTGGTGCCGAGGAGCATCTTATGGAAGCTATGCGTGCCGCTTATGTGGGGATAGACCCCACAGCGGATTCGTTGCATATTGGGCACTTGGTGGGAGTAATGATGCTGAAACATTTTCAATTGGCGGGCCATAAACCCTATGCCCTTGTGGGCGGTGCCACGGGAATGATAGGGGATCCCTCCGGAAAATCGGCCGAACGGAATTTATTGGATGAAGAAACGCTTCGACACAACCAAGAGGCCATAAAAGGTCAGTTGAGCCGCTTTTTGGACTTTGAAAGCAATGTGCCCAATGCTGCAGTATTGGTGAACAATTACGACTGGATGAAGGATTTCTCATTCCTGGAGTTTATCCGCGATGTGGGAAAGCATATCACCGTTAACTACATGATGGCCAAGGATTCGGTTAAAAAGCGACTTTCGGCAGATGCCAAGGAAGGGATGTCTTTTACTGAATTTACCTATCAATTGGTTCAGGGGTACGACTTTTTACATCTATACAAAGCCCATGACTGTACCCTTCAAATGGGAGGGAGTGACCAGTGGGGCAACATTACCACGGGTACCGAACTGATCAGACGAATAGGGAACGGAAAAGGTTACGCCCTTACCTGTCCTTTGATCACCAAGGCAGATGGAACCAAATTTGGCAAGACCGAAGGTGGAAATGTTTGGTTGGATGCAGAACGAACCTCACCCTACAAGTTTTACCAGTATTGGTTGAACACTTCGGATGAGGATGCCGAAAAGTATATCAAGATATTCACGTTCCTGAGTCAACAGGAGATAGAAGACCTGGTAGCGGCCCATAAGGAAGCACCCCATTTAAGGGAACTTCAAAAGAAGCTGGCGGAAGAGGTCACCACCATGGTGCATTCCAAGGAAGATTTGGACAATGCCATAAAGGCCAGTGCCATTCTCTTTGGTAAATCCACTTCCGAAGATCTAAAGCAATTGAACGAAAAGACCTTTTTGGATGTCTTTGAAGGAGTTCCCCAAGCGCAAATAGCAAGAGAGGAGATAACTCCCGGTCTGGATATGATTGGAGCCTTGGCCGCAAAAACCGGATTTTTGGGATCCAATGGCGAAGCACGGAGGGAGTTAAAACAGAATTCAATTTCGGTGAATAAGGAGAAGGTTAAGGAAGATTACCTGATCACTGATACCGATTTGATAAACAACAAGTTTGTCCTGCTACAGAGGGGTAAAAAGAACTACTTTGTGTTGGTAGTAGAATAAAAGTTATGGGACCGTCATTCTGAATTTATTTCAGAATCCTATGATGTGGATTATGTATTTCGGGATGAGAACCTGAAACAAGTTCAGGTTGACGAAAACCATACTGTTGTGATGCTCCAAAGGGGCAAGAAAAATTACTTTGTTCTGGTAGTGGAATAAATAACAAGGGCCATCTTAAGATGGCCCTTGTTATTAGGCGATGAAGGAAATTCCGTAACGGCCACAGATTTCACTCACTTTGGCAAAGTCCGGTGGTCCTGGGGGCAGTTTCCCCAATTCTTCGAACATATGCTCCAGTCCGGCTGGAAAAACACTTAAAATGGTTCGACAATCTTGATTACCCACTACTTTCCAAGTATGGGGCACATTTTTTGGGGCAAAAGCAAGGTCACCTGCCTTTAAAATGGTGGTTTGTTCCCCAACTGTAACCTCAAGTTCTCCATCCAAAACTTTAAAGATTTCATCTTCGTTGGTATGTACATGTGGTGGGATCATGGTGCCGGGAGGATTCACTTCCTCAATCAATGTGAACATGCCATTGGTGTCATCCCCGGTCAATTTAAAGGTTTGTTGATCTCCAATGACATTCACTTTTTTACCTTCATTGCTGCGAACAATTTTTGGTGTCAAGGGATTGACTTCTTTGTCCAATTCTTTCGAAAAATGGGCCAAAGAGGGCAATGATGTCAATGCCGCAACCGAAAGAGCACCTCTTTTTAAAAAAGCATTTCTATCCATAATAGTAGTTTGTTGATTACCCTTTAAGATATGTAAAAAACACAAAATGAGCGGATTAAATATACAAATCGTGTTGTTTAGTGTGTGGATTGAAAGAATTTGTCCTATACAGCCTTAAAGTGCCATTAAATTACACCCCCGTATGTCTGAATTATCAAACCTACCCAGAATTTCAAAAGATCCATTGGCATAGGTTTTTCCCAAGTCCTGTGTAGCAATGAAGGAGCAGGAATGGATGTTGGCCAGATCAATAAGGTTTATGCCGCCTGTTTTTCCATGGGATTGAAGGCTCAAGGGGTCTTCCGTGTCGCGGGTCAGGACTTTCATCCATGGTGGAGTCCTGAAAATGCCGTTGCCTTGGGAATAGGCTTGGGACAAAAGTTCCGTCATGCCATATTCTGAATGTATGTTGGGAACCCCAAAGGCACTTTTTAAGATGTCGTGCAGTTCGGCGCGAATCAATTCCTTACGACGCCCTTTCATTCCACCAGTTTCCATAATGGTGGTATGTTTTAAGGGTATGGGAAATTGCTCGGCCAAATCCAGCAAGGCAAAAGAGACGCCGATCAATAAGGTTTTGGAGCCAGAAGCCTCCTGTGCTTTCAGTTTTTGATGGAGGTCTTGAAGATTGTACAGATAAAATCCACTGTTGGGATGTTGTGAACGGGATACCAGCTCATTGACCATGTAGACCAAAGATGATCCGGAGCGCTCCAAATAAGAAGGTAATAGGGCCAGAACACATAATTCTTCCACAGGGCCATAAAACAAGGTAAAGGCTTCCATGAAGCTACGTTCATATAAGCTTAGGTTGGCCACATAATGTTTACTTGTTGTGTTTTGGGTGGTACCACTGCTCTCAAAAATGGCCTCTGGTTTCTTTGGGGTGGAGACAACGGTTTTCAATTTGAAAAACTCAATGGGCAAAAATGGGATCTCCAACGGGTGGGCAACATTGGAAGGGCTTTTTCCCAAGTGATCGCAATACGTTCCATAAATGGCATTGGCGCTGTACTGAAAACGGAATATTTCCATGGCCAAGGAATCAAATTCGTTGGAATTTTGGATGGAAAATAGCTGTTGAATGTCCGTGTTGTCCATTGGGCCGTAAAAGTACCCAAAAATAAAAAAGCCCCACCGTAAGAGTGGGGCTTTTAAGATATGTTTTTTACTTCACGACCAGCTTTCGGGTCATGGTCTTTTTCTGTTCGGTCACTTGGAGCACGTAGACTCCAGGTACCAGTCGGGAGATGTCCAAGGTATTGGTGGTTATCCGATCGGTTAGGACAACCTCACCAAAAACATCGAATACCTTTATCTGTTTGGTTCCATTGGATTCGGTAGTGATGTACACTTCTTCGCCATAAGCAGGATTGGGGTACATTTTAAAACCCGTAAGCTCTTGTAGGGGCTCAGTGTTTACACTGACCAACTCTTGACCGTAGGTGAATATAGGTAAAGCCATAATGAGAACAAAGTAGAGTTTCTTCATGAATGCTGATTTGGGGTCTATGCAATGTAAAAGTATGTAAATCAGTAGGGAAGGGCCACAAAATGTTGTGAAATGGGAGTTTCTGTAGGTAAAAGGATAAAAGTTGTGGTTTATGGTGCCTTTAATGTGGCGAAAAAGCCCAAACTACTTGACAATAAGCTTTCTGGTGGCCACTTTGTTGTTTTCCAAAACCCGTAAAATATAAACACCTTTGCCCAAACGGGAAATATTGAGTTCCTTGCCCAAAATGGTGGTTTGGAGCACTTGTGTGCCCAATACATCAAAAATGTAAATCTGTTTGGGGGAATTGTCCTTTGTCTCTATAAAAACCTTGCCTTGGGTCACGGGATTTGGATACAGCTTAAACCCATCAATATCCGAACTTGAGGTAGTTTCTTGCGAAAAACCAAGCGTACAGACAAAAAAGAAAATGACAAGGTAAAAGTGCTTCATAAAGTATTGATAACAAAGGCTGTGCCACAAATATAAAAAAATATGTCCGCGATGGTGGGGCCGTTCAACGAATTGTATTTCTTTTTTCGATGAAATGCAAAAAAAGAGCCCCACGATCGTGGGGCTCTTAATATAATATAGAAAATCTATGTGATTATTCAATACCTACAGTCCAACCTGCAGCCCAATCGGGTTCACCAGCACCGTTACCAGCACCAGTATTGTCACCTACAGTATAGAAATCCTGGTTTGCACCAGCATAGTTGGTGTTTACAAGTCCCATGGCAGGAGCATCAAACTGGATTGGGGTAATGGATAGTGCATCTGCCTCAATACGAACCGCGGCTTCGGCATCCGTGCCAGTTACATTTACACCCAAATCAACACCACTGGTGTAGAAATTGGTGATAGTAAAGTTACCACCTCCTTCTTTGAAGAACAATGCACCTTCAGTAACAGGACCAACTACAGTGATGTTGCTCAAAGTGGTAGTGGTCACAGGAGTGGCATCACCATCATCACCATTATTGGAACCTTCAATACCAGCTTTGGCACCACCGGCAATATACCAGTTGCTACCGTTACCGGTCCATCCGTCAGCAAAGTCAATGGAATCATCACCACTGCCTATGGATACCAAGTAGTTTCCGTTTACAGTACCACCGAAGAACTCGATACCATCATCACCACCGTTGTAAGACTGAACATACTCGAAAGTAGTTCCGGAACCAACACCGAACAAAGAAACCCCGTTGAATTCTTTTTCATTGGAGAAAGTGGCACCAGTATACTCCACTCTAAGGTAGGTAATAGAACCAGAGTCATCATCGGAAGTGTTTCCACCATAAGTAAGGTCACCTACTTCAGAAAGGACATTGTCCCCTTTGTTGGTAGGGGCATCACCGGCAATAACCAACCCACCCCAATCACCTTGTGCGGGAGTTTCGCTGGAAGAAGTCATTACTACAGGAGCAGCGGCAGTACCGTTGATAAAGATCTGTGCACCTCTTTCAACACCAATGAATGCAGCCGTACCGCCAGAGGCTTTGATAGTAGTACCGGCAGGAATGGTCAAAGAACCACCAGCTTTAACGATCAATCCGCTGGTTAAGAAGTATTCTACAGAAGCGCTCAATTCCACATCACCAGTGATTTCACCGGCCAAGTTTTCGCTTGAGGAAGCGCTGTTTTCCAAACCTGTGGTCCAGCCAGCAGCCCAATCAGGGGATGCGGCACCGTTACCAGCGCCTGTGGCAACACCTTCAGTGTAGAATGCTTGGTTAAGACCAGTATAATCTGTTGCCTCGAAACCGGTTGCAGGATCGGCAAACTGAATGTTGGTGATGGCCAAATCGCCATTTTCTATACGCGTGGCGGCAGGAGTATCGCCATCGGTTACATGAATGGCAAGGTCAATATCAGAGGCATAAAAGTTATCGATGGTAAAGTTACCACCACCTTCTTTAAAGAAGAGGGCACCTTCGGTAACAGGGCCCACCACGGTAATATTGCTCAAGGTAGTTGTGGTCACAGGAGTGGCATCACCGTTGTCACCGTTGTTGGAACCTTCAATACCGGCTTTGGCACCAGCGGCAATGTACCAGTTGCTACCAGAACCTGTCCATCCATCAGCAAAGTCGATGGAGTCATCACCACTTCCGATGGACACCAAGTAGTTGCCATCTACAGTACCACCGAAGAACTCGATACCGTCATCACCACCGTTGAAAGACTGAACGTACTCGAAAGTAGTCCCAGAACCAACACCGAACAAAGAAACTCCGTTGAACTCTTTGTCATTGGAGAATGTGGCACCAGTATATTCAACACGTAGGTAAGTAATGGAACCAGAATCGTCATCGGCAGTAGAACCACCATAGGTAAGGTCACCTACTTCAGAAAGTACGTCTTCACCTTTGTTGGTAGGGGCATCACCGGCAATTACCAATCCACCCCAATCACCTTGTGCCGGGCTAGTAGCATCTGAAGTCATGATAACAGGAGCGGCAGCAGTACCGTTGATGAAAATCTGGGCACCTCTTTCAACACCAATGAAAGCAGCAGTACCTCCAGAAGCCTTGATGGTTGTACCGGCAGGAATGGTCAACGAGGCACCTGCTTTTACAATGTAAGAACCTGTTAGGGTATATTCTTTGGAAGCATCCAATTCGGTGTCTTCGGTTACTTCGCCTGAAAGTTCAACGGGCGGCTCAACGCAGGCAGTACAAGATCCCCCGCAGTCAACTCCGGTTTCATCCCCATTTTGAATACCATCCGAACAGGTGGCTACTGGGTCTGGATCGGGAGCAGGGCCATTGTCGTCGCTCATGCAAGAGACCACCAAAGCCGCTGCAGCGAAGCTTAGGACAAATTTTAAAAGTGATTTTTTCATAGTTGAGGTTTTAGATTTAAATATTCAGATTAATATTCATTTTAAAGGTTGAAATTCAGTATGATTAGAATTTATAGGTCAAGGATAGACTAAAGTCAACCCCTTTTTTATATGATAAAGCGGTCACTGGACCATTTTCCAAAAAGCCAGGAATGGCTGGGTTTTCGGTATCCAAATCCCCTTCAGCGTTCTCGTTTACCCTTTCAACGGTTGGGTTTAGGAGGTTTCTCATGTTCAGTCCAATGCCAAAGTGGTCCCCAAGTTCAACTGCGGTAATCCAATCAAGGGTCACAAAACCTTTGTCTACCAAATGCCCTCTACCGGTACTTCCCAAAGCGTAAATACGGTCAGAGAAATAGTTGGCCGCAACTGTAGATCTCAGGTTTCTATTCTCGGAAAACTCCGTGTAGTAACTGGCATCGAGATTGAAAATAAAGTCAGATGCTCCTTGCAGTGGCGCTTTGGTATTGGTGAACGCAGCGGCAAACATGGTTTCTTCCGAAACTTTTTGGTAGTCCAATTCTTGATTGGTGTTCAAGTAGGAAACGTTACCACCAATGGATAGCCTGTCGGTCAATATACTTTCGGCGGTTTCCCTTTCGTTTTCTATGACGTCCAGTTTTACTTCCAACTCAGCACCAAAGGCCGTGGCATGGTCGCCGGTATTGGCATAACTTAAATTGTTGGCGGCCGATACGATCAAGAAAGTGTTGATGGGGTTTTCAATATACTTCCCAAATACGGCAAAGGATACCAATTCGCTTGAAGAAGGGAACAATTCCCATCGAAGGTCAAAGTTGTAATTGGTGGAGTTCTGTAAGGCAGGGTTACCTTGTGTATCTTGGTTGATTTCTTCCTGGAAAAGGAAGGGTGCCCGTTCCTTGAATTGTGGTAACGTATAGGTCTTACTGGCCGCAAATCTTAGGTTTTGCTTTTCGTTCAACTCATATTTGAATGCTAGCGAAGGCAAGAACTCAAAGGTGTCCAATTCGCTGCTGTCATCGCCTTGGATAACGGTACTCCAGTCAATGTTCTGGGTGATTTGCTCACCCCTTGCGCCGGCAAACAGGGTGAATTTTGGAGAGAACTTGTATTCCAAGGTCAAATATCCTGCATGGATCTGCTGTTCCCCACCATAGGTCTGTGGATCAAGGGCTCCTTCCGTGGAAGCTGTTCCCCTAAAAGTCCGTATTTGCCAAAAACCGGAGTTGGGACCATATTCATCAAAATACGCATCGATGTTGTATGGGTCAACGAAGGGTTGGTTGGCCACGTTCAATATTTGGTAGTTGAACTGGGTGGCATCAAAAGCAACATTTTTTAAGCGACCGTTGTATCCCACAGTAAGTTTTCCGTCAAATCCGTCATCCTCATTTTTCTTGAATTTGAAGGAAGTTGAAATATTTGCAGAGACTTCTTCTTCTTGGAGCTCTTGGAAAAACCTATGGTTAGCTGAGGCAGCGGAAACCAATCTAAAGGATTTAGGTCCTTCGGGATCGTTGTTGGAGTAAGGTAAAAGAATATTTTGACGACGGTCTGGAATCAGGTTCTGTACATAGTTGTACCCTAGGCCCCAGTTCACTTCAAATTTTTCACTTACATCGTGGCTTCCCAACAATTGGTTCACCGCAAGCAAGGTCTTTTCAAAAGTATTCCGTTGGATGAAGCCTCCTCCGTTGGGCGCATCATCTTCCCTGTCCAAAATACCGTAGAACTCCTCATGTTTTTGCTCGGTATTGTTGAGCAATAAATAGTTGTATCGAATATCATGGGCACTGCCTAAACGAAGCCCAATGTTCCCCATAAGGGTAGTGGCCGTTTTGTAGCTGTATTTTTGATAATCAAAGTCAGAATTGGGCAATCCGGTCCCCAAGTTGGGGGCACCTCGGTTCACACCTTCCCTATAAGAGTTTCCATTGCTGAATGAACCAACGGCAAAGAAGCTCAATTTGGAGTTTTCACCAATATTGAAGGAATCTCCTCCTTTAAGCGAAATATTGGAATTGATGGGTGTACTCTTGCTTTCGCGATCCCAACTGGTGTCAAAATTGTTGTTGAAGGCCCCACTAGGGATGGATTTGTCATAAAATCCGGTAAAATTTGGCCCGTCGAACAAGTAAAAATCATCCACACCAATGGCTTCGGTATTGACTCCTGAACCTACACCAAGTTCCATGAAACCGGAACCGGTATAGTTGCGGGATACAATATTGATGTTCGCCCCACCAAAGTCACCATAGTTTTGTGCATTATAGGTCTTGTCTATTCCTATGGATTCAATGATGCTGGTGCCAAACAAGCTCAAGTCAATGTTCTTTTTGGCGGTGTTGTTGGAAGGCAATGGAAGCCCGTTGAGGGTAGTGATGTTAAATCGATCTCCCAAACCTCTTACATAAACATTGTTGGAACCTTCTTCCCGGGAAATCCCAGTAACTTTGGTGACGGCCGTAGCGGCATCACTGGCCCCTTTTCTGGCCAATTCCTGGGCTCCAATGGAAGTTTCCAAGGTAATGGCTCTCTTTTGGTCCAAAAGCAATGCAATTTCTGAATCCTTTCGGGCAACGGTGGTCACTACAACTTCGTCCAAGGCCAATCCGGAAGATGCGCTCATGGGAACGTTTACACTGGTTACCTTACCAGCGATTACTTCCACATTTGGAATTTCAACAGTTTCATAGCCCAAATAGCTATAGGTCAATGTGTAAATTCCGGGCTCAACGCTTGGAATCTCATAGAGGCCATCAAAATCTGAAGTGGTACCCATTGTGGTACCTTTAATAAGTACATTTGCAAAGGCCAAAGGCTCGTCATTGAGCTCTTTGTCGGTCAGCTTACCCACTATACTTCCTGTGGTTTGCTGCGCTACTACTTGCATGGTGCATGCAAGCGTAAAAATCATTAAAAAATATTTCATTATCAGCTAAGTATTTGGCGCAAAGAACGCCACGGCCTGTAAAAGCGATGTTAGCTGTATGTTAAGTGTTTATTGGAAAACTGTTACAATAATGTTAGGGGATTAAATCAACGTTAAGCATTTATGGCATTATAGTATTATCTTTACATTTGGGCGATTAACTTAGAAATACCATCCCATGAAAACTAAGGATATTAAGATTTTACTTGTTGATGATGAGCCTGATATTCTGGAGATTGTAAGCTACAATCTTTCTTCTGAAGGCTATGAGGTCTTTACCGCCAAGAACGGTGTGGAGGCCGTTGCAAAGGCAAAGAAGAAAAACCCGCATTTGATCATCATGGACGTTATGATGCCAGAAATGGATGGCATTGAAGCCTGCGAGGTAATCCGTAACACCCAAGGATTGGAAAATACCATCATCACATTCCTTACGGCCAGAGGGGAAGACTATTCCCAAGTGGCAGGTTTTGATGCGGGTGCGGATGATTACATTACCAAACCCATAAAACCAAAAGTTTTGGTGAGTAAGGTGAAAGCCCTTTTGCGAAGACTTAAGGAAGAAAAGAAAGACCTCGAGGAAATTGTCAAGGTGGGCAATATTGTCATCAATAGGGAAGAGTACAAGATCATCAATGACGGAGAGGAGATCATACTGCCCAGAAAGGAGTTTGAATTGTTGTCGCTTTTGACATCCAAGCCCAGTAAGGTTTTCAAAAGAGAAGTCATTTTGGACAAGGTCTGGGGCAATGAAGTGGTCGTTGGAGGACGTACCATAGACGTGCACATCAGAAAACTTCGTGAAAAAATAGGCGATCATCACTTTAAAACCGTTAAGGGGGTAGGGTATAAGTTTGTTCTGTAATGGCCATTCAATTACGGAAATCCTATAAGTTTGCCTTAAGGTCATCCCTTCTTATCACCCTGTTCACCTCTGCCTCCATAATTGCATTCCAGCTTGTAAAAGGACAGGTGCAATGGTTGTATACGGTGTTCTATGCCTTGGGCTGCTTTGTGATTTGCTTTGCGGTTCTCCAAATCCGGGTGGAACGTTTTATCTACAGGCGTATCAAGAAAATCTACGATGATGTCTCTTTGCTGGAATCTTCCTCTTTTTCTTCAAAGCCCGTCACTACGGATATGAAGACCCTTACCGAGGAGATAGAAAAGTTTGCCGAAGGCAAGAAGATAGAGATTGATACCTTAAAGATCAGGGAGGAATACCGAAAGGATTTTTTAGGCAACGTATCCCATGAACTAAAAACCCCCCTTTTTACCGTGCAAGGCTACATCCTTACCCTGCTGGATGGGGCCATGAAAGACAAAAAAATCAGGGAAAAGTACCTGCAACGCGCCAATAAGGGTGTAGAACGTTTGATCTATATCGTGAAAGATTTGGACCTGATTACCAAATTGGAAGTAGGGGAGCTAAAACTGGATCGCGAGAATTTTGACATTATTGAGCTTATCCAAAATGTATTTGACCTTTTGGAGATGAAAGCGGCCCAGAAAGAAATCACCCTCACCTTTGATATGGAATATCCCAATCCCATCTATGTCAATGCCGATCGGGAAAAAATACAACAAGTGATCAGCAACCTATTGGTGAACTCCATCAAGTACGGTTCCCCCAAGGGAACCACAGAGGTAAGTGTGGAAAACCTGATCAAGAACAAAGTCATCATTAGGGTTACGGATAATGGCGGAGGTATCCCCAAGCAGCATATCCCCAGGCTTTTTGAGCGGTTTTATCGGGTGGACCAAAGTGGTAGCCGTAGCGAGGGAGGTTCAGGGTTGGGCCTATCCATCGTAAAACATATTATTGAGGCCCACGGTGAGAAAATCTATGTGGAAAGCGAAGAAGGTATCGGGTCCGAATTCTCGTTTACCCTAGAGAAAAAGACCGAAAACAAGTCCGAATAATCCAGTTCAGATTCAAATTGGGTCAGCCCTTGGAATTCATCCATCCGGTTTAAGTCTTCCAATACAAAGTTCTCTTGATGGCTGTAGGGAACCAATCCATTTTTCTCCAGTCGCTTGGCCAAATATTCTTGCTCATATTGTCCCGGGGTTGGAATGAAAAAGGCCTTTTTTTCCAGTTTGGCCAAATCCATCACCGTGGTATACCCTGATCGGCACAACACCTTTGCACTTTGGTTCAAGGCAGTTTGAAGTTCTTGCGACTGCATAAAATTGTACAGCAAGATGGAGCCTTTTGGGATTGATAGCTCTTCTTGGGTCTGGGTTTCCTCGATTTTTCCCTTCACAAAAAGTATGTTTCCCTCAAAACCCTGAAGTTCGGACAGTAGTTTTTCTTCCAAAAAGGTTCTTTGCGGCTCCGGACCGGATAGCAAGACCATAAGATCATGGACCATTGGGCTCTCCTTTTTTTCAAACCGGCTCAAAGGACCGAGATACTGAATGTTCAACTTGGATTTTTTCAAGTGCCCCAATTTTCCGGTAAGGTTGGGTTTGTCCTTCACATCGGGCACCCAACAGGCATTGAATTTCTTTATGATTTTTTGATGGGCCTTGGAGCTCATCCATGTGGTATTACCGGAAAGCACATTGAGTTGGTGGGTGATAAAAACACAAGGCACCCTTTTATAGAACACCCCCAATCGGTTATCGGAAATGATTCCGTCCAGTCCATGCTCCTTCACCAACTGCTTCACGGCCTTCTTTTCCTTGGCCATGGCCTTGAGCACTTTGGGTGAATCCCAGATCATTTTGATCTTAAAGTTCTTTCCTTTTTCGGCATAGGTGATTTTGTAGGATGGCAATTCGAATGAGGGCAATCCTGGAAATTCCTTTTGTAAAAGGGATAGGGCAACCCCATCCGAAGCAATAAAAGGCTGATGGCCATGGTCCAACAAAGCCTGTATAATGGGGATGCAACGTGTGGCATGACCCAATCCCCAATTCAATGGGGCTACCAAAATGCGTTTGGAACTTTGCATAAATGCAAAAAAACAAAATCCATATTGCTTGTGGATTTCCTTAGTTTTGCCAAAACATTAAATTATTGCTCAATCTGTAAGCGGTGGGAAGTAAGAACAAACTAAAACGGTTTAGGGAAAACGAAACTTTTACCAATGTGGTACAACCCACAAGGGATGAGGTTTTGGAAGGATTTGAATGGAGAGGCAAATGGAACTCTTTTTTTAAGAACAATAATCCCATTGTCCTGGAATTGGGCTGTGGAAAAGGGGAGTATACGGTGGGTCTGGCCCAACGCAACCCGGACAAAAATTATATTGGGGTAGATATCAAAGGAGCCCGGTTTTGGCGGGGGGCCAAGTCTGCCTTGGAACATGGATTGGGCCATGTGGCCTTTTTGCGGACCCAAATTGAGTTGGTAGATCAGCTTTTTGGCGAAAACGAAGTGGACGAAATCTGGATTACATTCCCGGACCCACAAATTAAGTACAAACGTACCAAGCACCGCCTCACCAACCCTATGTTCCTTGAGAAATACAAGCAGATTCTGAAGCCCAATGGGATTATCCATTTAAAGACCGATAGTGAATATATGCATGGGTACACCTTGGGGCTTTTGCAAGGATTGGGGCATGAAATTTGCTATGCCAACCATGATGTGTACCGAAACGAAGGAAGCCCATCCGAAGTTCTGGAGATACAGACATTCTACGAAAATCAGTATCTTGAAGCAGGAAAACCGATTACCTATATTCAGTTTAGGATCAACTAACCAATGACCCATATCATCATCCTCTTTTTTGCCACGTTTTCGGCAGCCTTCATGGCTACCGTGCCGCCAGGGTTGCTCAATATGAATGCGGCCAAGACCAGTGTGGAAAAAGGAAAATTAAATGGCATTGTTTTTAGTTTGGGGGTTTCCTCAATGATCATGGTACAGGCGTATGTGGCCGTGCTCATTTCCAAGTTCTTGTATAAAAATCCAGAGGTAATAGACCTTCTGTTGAAAATTGCCCTGGTGGTGTTTGCTTTTTTTGCCGTTTTCTTTTTTGTTACGGCCAAGAGAAAGAAAACCAAAAAAATGCAAAAGGTAAAAGTCAGCAAAAAGAACAGTTTTTACAAAGGCGTGTTGTTGGCAGCGTTGAATTTATTGACCATCCCCTACTACAGCGGACTCAATGCCATGTGGAACGAAGCTGGATGGATAAAATTCGAGGCCCAGGACATTACTACATTTGTTGTGGCTGCCGGTGCTGGTACCTTTTCGGTGCTGTACCTGTATACTTTTTATTTTGATAAGTTGGAGACCAAGACCAACCGATTCTCAAAAAACTCGAACTACATTTTGAGTGCACTCATGCTTGTGTTGTTGGTGATTACCTTGATTCGGATTTTTTATCGCTGATATGGAAGAGCAGAACTTTTTTGACAAAGTCTACCAAGTGGCCCAACAGATTCCGTATGGCAGGGTCACTTCGTATGGGGCCATTGCCAAATATTTGGGGGCGGCCCGAAGTGCCCGCATGGTGGGATGGGCCATGAACAATTCCTCGGCAAAGGATGTGCCTGCCCATAGAGTCGTGAACCGAGTTGGGGTATTAACCGGAAAACACCATTTTGGTGGGACCAACCTCATGCAGCAGCTTTTGGAAAACGAAGGCATCCAGGTCAAGGACAACCAGATTGTGGATTTTCAAAAATATTTTTGGGATCCGGGGAAAGAGCTAGGGGATTAAGTTTTCAAAGTCATCACCTTTCCAATAATTTGATGATTTCTTATCTACAGCTATTTTTTTTAAAAAACGCATGTCAACTAAATTCTCTAAATCTGTTCTTGCGGTTTGGTTGGTTACAGAGAAAATATTTTCAACTTCCTTGACCGTGAATGAACGATTTGAATCTCTTTCCACCCAAAAAAGAATCTGGGCCTGTCTTTCATTTATGCTTTCAATCTGAAAGAATTTGGAGATTTTTTTCTGTTCTTTTTTCTTCTTGGCGATGTATTTTTTTAAATCCTCGAAAGCTTTGGTCAGCACTTTCACTTGATAATGCACAAAATAACTCACATCCATTTCATCAACTTCGGTGTAGAGATAGGCTTTCTCATATTGGGATTTGGTTTCCATTATCACCCTGGAAATGGACAAATACTCGGTCAACCAGTATCCATTTTTTAATAAGAACCAATAGAACAATGCTCTTGCTGTCCTGCCATTGCCATCATAGAAAGGATGGATATAACCGATTAGAAAATGGAGAATGGAGGCTTTTACAATGGGATGGATGAAATTTTCCTTGGGATTGGAATTAAAAAATTCGCAGAAAGAGAACATTAAAGGCTCCAATTCTTGAAACTTTGGTGGTGTGTGGACAATTTCACCGGTTACCTCATTCATGACATGGACATCGTCAGTGTTGCGAAAAACACCGATGTGTTCATCCTCTAAGGTATTTTTGACAACAATTTGATGGATTTCAAATAACTTTTCCAAAGAAAGGTCTTGGTCTTGATGCTCACTGATAAATTGAATGGCCTCGTAATTGTTCAGGATCATTTGCTCTGATTTGTTGCGGGGCTTTTTGTTTTTACGCAACATTTCCTTGGCTTTTACCCTAGTGGTGGTAGCTCCTTCGATCATGGAAGAGAAAATGGACTCCTCCATTAAGGCATTGTTCAAGTATTGTTGTCGGTCCAAATCGGATAAAAGCTGTTCTTTTTGAATACCTGCACCAAAGTTAAAGTCGAGATAATGGAGTTTTTGTTGGAGATGTTCGTTGACATTGTATGAGTATTCAATTTCAAAATTTGAATCTATCATATTGCCAAATAGATATTCGGTTTTTTTTAGATTATCTCGCCTGTATTTTGTGATGAACCACAACAAATGATCTGAATCTATATTTGATTTTATTAGGTTTAATTTTTCATCCTTTATATGCTTGATTTTGTCCCAGTAAAGATATTCCCTTTCAATTTTTGAAATTGAATCTGAAAAAACGGTTACACTTTGTGTAAGCATCAATTGAAGGATGGAAAGGTTTAGGTCTTTACCCAATTCAAATATTGGTGGTTTTTCCAACATATTTGTAAATTTTTCAAAAATTAGGATAAATCATAATGTTTTAAAGATATGTAAATATTTGTAAATTTTTCAAAAATTAGGATAAATTAACTATTGTGAATCCCAATCCCACCATCTTCATTTTCAATGGGCAAACTTCCAATAATCCATGCCTAAGGCGTATCTTTGTAATTTAGAATCAATACAAACGACTGCAGAAAAAATAAGATTGATGAAGCTGAAAAAAGCAGATATCCTAAAAGCGTTGGAAAAAATATCCGCCCCGGGTGAAGGCCAGAATATTGTGGAAAGCGGAGGGGTGACCAATGTCCAAGTGTTTGGCGATGAGGTAGAGGTGGATGTGACCATAAAAAACCCAAGTCTTCAGGCCAAAAAGAAGACCGAAGTGGAGATTTTGAAGATCATCCATAGCGAGGTCTATGAAAAGGCCAAGATAAAAGTCAACCTAAAGGTTGATGCCCCGGCCAAGCCCAAGGTGAACCAGATAAAGGGAAATCCTATCCCCGGAATCCAGAATATCATCGCCGTTGCCTCTGGAAAAGGTGGTGTGGGAAAATCCACGGTAACCGCAAACTTGGCGGTGACCTTGGCCAAAATGGGCTTTAAGGTAGGGCTTTTGGATACGGACATCTACGGACCGTCCATGCCCATTATGTTTGATGTGGCCACAGAAAAGCCCTTGTCCGTCAACGTCAACGGCAAGGCCAAAATGAAGCCTGTTGAAAATTATGGGGTCAAATTATTGTCCATAGGATTTTTTACAGAACCCAACCAAGCAGTGATTTGGCGCGGACCCATGGCTGCAAAGGCATTGAACCAGATGATTTTTGACGCCCATTGGGGAGAGTTGGACTTTTTGCTGTTGGATTTGCCTCCCGGCACCGGGGATATTCATTTGAGCATTATGCAGTCCATGCCCGTAACAGGGGCCGTAGTGGTGAGTACCCCACAGGAAATCGCATTGGCCGATGCCCGGAAAGGGGTGGCCATGTTCCAACAGGAAGCCATCAATGTACCTGTTCTGGGAATTGTGGAAAATATGGCCTATTTCACTCCAGCAGAGCTGCCTAACAACAAATACCATATCTTTGGGGAAAACGGGGCCAAAAATCTGGCGGAAGACCTAAAAGTCCCCTTTTTGGGAGAAATTCCCTTGGTTCAGAGTATCCGCGAAGCGGGGGATGTAGGAAGACCGGCTGCATTGCAAACGGCAACCCCAACAGAGGAAGCTTTTGAAGGGCTTACAAAAAATGTGGTACAGGAGTTGGTCAAGAGAAATACGGACCTTCCCCCCACAGAAGCAATAAAAATTACAACAATGGCTGGTTGTGCCGCCGTTAAAAAGAAATGAGCATGACATCAGAAGAGATTAAAACCAATGTAGAAAAAGCGTTGGATGAAATCCGACCTTTCCTTCAGAGTGATGGAGGGGACATTACATTGATTTCAATAGATAACGACAGCTCCGTAAAGGTGCGTTTGGAAGGAAACTGTATTGGATGCAGTGTTAACCAAATGACTCTTAAGAGCGGTGTGGAAATGACCATCAAAAAATACGCTCCTCAGATAGAGGAGGTCATCAACATAAGTTAGATGACAAAAATCATGAATCCTTTCCAAAGCAAGTGGTAAGTTGCATCCCACAAAATTTTTGTTGAATGATTAAGACCGATATACTCATTATTGGAGCAGGACCTACGGGTCTTTTTGCTGTTTTTGAAGCGGGCCTATTGCAACTCAAATGCCATTTGATCGATGCCTTGCCCCAACCCGGAGGACAATGTGCCGAGATATACCCGAAGAAACCCATTTATGATATTCCTGGCTATCCCGAGGTATTGGCTGGGGAATTGGTGGACAATCTTATGGAACAGATCAAACCCTTTCAACCCGGATTTACCTTGGGAGAACGGGCAGAAACCATAGAAAAGCAAGAAGATGGCTCTTTTGTGGTCACTACCAACAAAGGAACCCGGCACCAAGCTCCTGTAGTTGCCATTGCCGGTGGATTGGGAAGTTTTGAGCCTAGAAAACCATTGTTGGAGAACTTGTCCAAGTATGAGGACAACGGGGTGGCATATATGATCAAAGAACCTGAAATCTATCGGAACAAAAAGGTATTGATTGCCGGAGGGGGAGATTCCGCACTGGACTGGTCCATCTTTTTGGCCGAGGTAGCCGATGAGGTCACTCTGGTACACCGTCGCAATGAATTTAGAGGAGCGTTGGATTCAGTGGAAAAAGTACAGCAGCTCAAAAACCAAGGGAAAATTAACCTGATTACCCCAGGAGAGGTAGTGGCCTTGCATGGCACGGACCAACTGGAGAAGGTAACCGTAAAAAACACGGATACTTCAGAAGAAACGGATGTACAAGTGGATAATTTCATTCCACTCTTTGGACTTTCCCCAAAATTGGGACCCATTGCCAATTGGGGACTCGAAATTGAGAAGAATGCCATTAAGGTGGACAATACCCTGGATTATCAGACCAATGTGCCAGGAATTTATGCCATTGGCGATGTAAATACCTATCCAGGGAAATTAAAACTGATTCTTTGTGGGTTTCACGAAGCCACATTAATGTGCCAAAGTGCCTATCAACGTATCCACCCTGACAAAAAATATGTAATGAAATATACAACGGTCGGAGGGGTCACCGGTTTTGACGGAAGCAAAAAAGAAGCCCCTAAAGCCGTGGTCAAAGCAATTAACTAGGAGTTAGGAATTAGTGCATAGGATTTAGTATGGCAGTTCAGAAGTTTGAAGATTTAATTGTTTGGCAAAAAGCACAGGAACTAGCAGTTCTTATTTACAAAGAGTTTGAAAGATGTACGGATTTTGGTTTTAGAGATCAAATAAGAAGAGCCTCAGTTTCTGTTTCCAACAACATAGCTGAAGGTTTCGAAAGAAGTTCCAACGCCGACTTTTCCAAATTTTTATTTTACGCTCTTGGTTCGAATAGTGAAGTAAGATCTATGATTTATCTTTCCGTTAAACTAAATTTGTTGGCTAAAGGAAGAGCAGATGAAATAATTGGGATTACCCATGAAGTCTCGAAATTACTATATGGATTGATTAAATCTATGAAAACTAATTCCTAACCCCTAATTCCTATTCCCTAACAATAGAATGAGCGACATTAAACTAAAAATAACTGACCGAGAAGGTGTGGCACACGAAGTGGATGCGCCCACAGACATGAACATGAACCTTATGGAAGTCGTCCGTTCCTATGAATTGGCCCCTGAAGGCACCATAGGGATTTGCGGAGGAATGGCTATGTGTGCTTCCTGCCAGTGCTATGTGCAATCGGACCATCAGCTTCCTGAAAAGTCCGATGATGAGGATGCCATGTTGTCCGAGGCCTTTTTTGTGAAGGACAACAGTCGTTTGGGTTGCCAAATCCATATTACCGAAGATCTGGACGGCCTTAAAGTGGAGCTCGCCCCTGCGGAAGATTGATTCTGTAGCGGACCCGATTCTGAAAAGCAACAAAACCCTATCTTTAGTCTTTCTTGTATCAAAACATGAGAAAGGCGCTACTTTTCCATTTTTTTCTTTTGGTGTCGGTTTTGGGCTTTGCCCAACAATCGTATTTGGACATAAGGGCCATAGTTACCGATAGTGCCCAAATCTTCACACCGGAACAGCTTAACTCCTTGACCAGTAAGCTCAACCGTTTTGAGTCGGAGACCACCAACCAGTTGGTGATCCTTACCATCAACGAATTAGGGTATGAAACCATCGAGGAGTATGCCAATGGCACCTTCAACCAGAATCGGTTGGGACAAGAGGATAAGGACAACGGTATTTTGATTTTGTTCTCCAAAAACGACCGTGAAGTGCGCATTGAGGTGGGATATGGCTTGGAACCATATATCACCGACGCCGTGGCATCACGCATCATCAGAAACACCATGATTCCCAAATTCAAGGAGGAAGACTATTTTGGAGGATTGGATTTGGCCACGGATCAGATCATAGGATTTTTGCTTGATCCAGAGGCACTTGAAGAATATAAACAAAGGATAGAAGAAGATAATGCCATGCCGCTTTGGGCAAAAATTGTAATGATCTTATTTCTCTCTGTCTTTGTTTTTGCAGGCGGTTTTGTTTTCTACAAAGGGTATTCGGCACTTATTGAAATGTTCAGGGGAATCTTTATTGGAAAGCTTGGCTTGGTACCGGGGATTTTCATGATTCCCTTTGGGATGCTTCAAGCTGGTTTTGGATTGGTCTTTATGTTGATGCCCCTGTTTTTCCTTTCCATGTTTCTGGAACTCAATATCAACATAGACCCGCTAACGGAAAACCTATCATGGTTGTATTATGCACTTCCTGGCTTTTTTGTTTTCACCATACTTTTGGCTTTGTTGAAAATAATGCTCAAAGGGAAAGAAGATTTTAAACTATCATGGGTAAAATCGGATAGCAGCTACATGAGCAAGACCTTTTCCTCATCGGGGAGCCATTCCTTTGGTTCGGGCTCGGGAGGCAGTTCCAGCAGTTTTTCAGGCGGCGGTGGAAGCTCTGGGGGCGGTGGCGCCAGCGGCAGTTGGTAAATCAATGGGAATTCCTGTATTTTCACAACATAAACAAACTACCTCAAAATGAGAGCAATCCTTCTATCTGTACTTTTTGTTCTGGTCTCCTGTACGCCCAAACCATCATCGGAAATTGAAAAATGGGAAGCACAGGCCCACGATATTACCATCATCAGAGATGATTTTGGGGTGCCCCATATTTATGGAAAAACAGATGCTGATGCTGTTTTTGGACTGTTGTATGCCCAATGTGAGGACGATTTTAACCGTGTGGAGCAGAATTATATCTGGGCCACGGGCCGTTTGGCAGAAGTTGAGGGGGAGGAAGCATTGTATAGCGACCTTAGGGCCAAGCTGTTCATGACCGAGGAAGAGGCCAAGGCCAAATACAGGGAAAGTCCCGAATGGTTGAAAGAATTGTGCAACGCCTTTGCGGACGGTATCAACTATTATCTACATACCCATCCCGCAGTGAAACCTAGATTATTGACCCGTTTTGAACCATGGATGCCCATGTATTTCAGTGAGGGGTCCATTGGGGGGGATATTGAACGTATTTCCATCCCAAAGATCAAGGTATTTTATGAAAGTGGCATGGAAATTCCGGAAATGGAATTGATCAAACAACAACAAGAAAAGGAAATGGCAGAACCCCAGGGGTCCAACGGGATTGCCATTTCAGGGGAATTGACGCAATCGGGCAACGCCATGCTCTTGATCAATCCCCATACCTCGTTCTATTTTAGGGGAGAGGTACATGTGGTAAGCGAGGAAGGACTCAATGCCTACGGCGCGGTAACTTGGGGGCAGTTTTTTGTGTATCAGGGCTTCAATGAAAAAACCGGATGGATGCACACATCAACCTATACGGATGTCATGGATGAATTCAAGGAAACTGTGGTCAAGAATGACGACAAGTTGTTCTATGCCTACGGGGAGGAATTGCGCCCCGTGGATTCTTTGGAGGTAACCTTAAAATACAAAGACGGCGACACCATGAGGGAGAAAATCTTTCCCATGTACCGCACCCATCACGGGCCCATTACCCATATGGTGGATGGCCAATGGACAGCAAGCGCCATGATGTGGGAACCGGTCAAGGCCTTGGAGCAGTCCTATATTAGAACCAAACAGGAGGGTTATGACGGATTCCGCAAGATGATGGACATCCGGACCAATTCGTCCAACAATACGGTCTATGCCGATGCTGAGGGGAATATTGCCTATTTCCATGGGAACTTTGTTCCCAAGCGGGATACGATTTTTGACTTTACCCAACCCGTGGATGGCAGCAATCCCAAAACCGATTGGCAGGGATTGCATACGGTGGATGAAAATATTTTGGTGTTGAACCCGGAGAATGGTTGGATCCAGAATTGCAACTCCACGCCATATACTTCGGCATTGGAGTTCAGTCCAAAACGGGAAGATTATCCCAAGTACATGTCCAGGGACCAAGAAAACTTTAGGGGAGTTCACGCCATTGAACTGTTGACAGATAGAAGCGGGTATACTTTGGACAGTCTTATCCAGTTGGCCCATGACCCCTACCTACCTGCATTTGAGGCTTTGATTCCCGGTTTGGTGCGCGCCTATGATGCCCATCCAATATCGGGATTAAAAGAATCCATCGATGTTTTACGTCAATGGGATTTCACCACATCCAAAGAATCTATTGCCATGACCTTGGCCCATTATTATGGGACGCTTTGCTATGCAAAGGCGGAAAGGCCAAAAGATAGCTATGCCATGCAGTGGGTAGCATATTGGGGCAATGGTTTGCCCAACGAAGAAAAGTTGGCTCTTTTCCAAGAGACTCTTGATCAGTTGAAAAATGATTTTGGCACTTGGCAAATGCCTTGGGGAGAGGTAAACCGATACCAACGTTTAAATGGGGATATCCGGCAACCTTTTGATGATGCGAAACCCAGTATTCCCATTGGTTTTGCCAGTGGCCGTTGGGGAGCTTTGGCGGCGTATGGTGCGCGATATGACAACAATACCAAGAAAATTTATGGCACTCGTGGCAACAGTTTTGTGGCTGCGGTGGAATTTGGGGACAAAGTAAAGGCCAAGACCATGTTGGCCGGAGGGCAGAGTGGAGACCCGGATTCACCCCACTTCAACGATCAGGCGCAGCGATACGCAGATATGGAATTCAAAGATGCTGCTTACTATAAGGAAGATGTGCTAAAAAGGGCTAAACGGACTTACAGGCCTGGGGAATGATCATTCGTCTTCCTTGACGATGATCAAGCTGGCGCGTGAACCGGTGGAAAGGTTCCAACGGTTGTTGTGGATGACTTCACCCTTTTCATTGGCCACCACCACTTGGGCCGTATTGGGGCCTGAAGAGCCTTGGTTGAGGGCTTCAAACTCAATGCGGTTGAATCCTTTGACCAAATCAATATTAATCCCTTTAAAAGAACCGGTAAGCAAAAGATTGTATTCCACCACATCGCCATTGAGATAGATTTTAATGCGATCCCCATCCACATATTCGTGATCTCGGCAAACGATGCCCACAAATTTTGATGTGGTCTTGAAATCCCCCAGATATTGATCCCCAAAATGTTCATTGGAGCTCTTTTTTTCTTTTTCCCCTACTTTGGGGTCAATGACCATATCGTGACCTGCTTGTAAAAGTTCTCTGTCCGGAAGCATTTTAACTCCTGGCTTGTCATTTTTGTCCGTAAGGTTTTCGTCAAGGACGGAGGGCATGCGAAGAAGTGTTCCTTGGTTGCTGGCCTTGATGTCCAAATCGTTCCGTTCACCAATCTTTAAGGGACGGGTAGTGGGAAGATCGGATTGTGCTTGCAAAACACTGATTCCCAATAAAAAACCCATAAGAACAAAAACCAGCTTTTTCATAGCAACTTGGTCGATTGATACTTGTAAATGTAGCAAATACCTTGCCATGAAGATGATAAAGTGGCGTTAAATCGTTAAGCTGCAGGCAATTCTTTTAGCTCTCCATATAATCAACCAACTTTTCCGGCCCCTCTAATAACACCCTTACAATCTGTAATGTACCATCTGCCTTGGTGTCTATATGCCACTTGATGAGGGAAATTTTGCCATTCTCAAGTTCAATTCCGGTAATGCTTCTGGGGTGCACACAGCTTCCGTCATTAAAGAATGGAATTTGGCCGGGTTCTGGAAATCGTGGTCGGTGCGTATGGCCCGCAATGGTGATTTGTAGATGGTTCCGTAAGATCCATCGTTTTATCCTTTTTTCGATACGAATGAGTTCCTTGTAATTTTTAGCGGGACTTGTGGGGTCTGCAATACCTACCACCTGGAGTGGTTTCCAAAGGATACGCACCAAAAATCGTCCAATGCGCCAACACACATAGTTCCACCAATCTGCTTGGTGCCCATGGACACAGAACAGTTTTTGACCTGTTCCAGTATGTTTTAAGATGATGGCCTCGTGATAGGTAATGCCTTGAAATAGGGCTTTGTCCGATCCGTCAATGGGCTCAAAATAGTGAGAAAGGTGCTTGTCCACATATTTTTTGTCGCTATAGACCATGTCATGGTTTCCCCAGAGCATATGCAAGCGTTTTTCCAAATGGAACCGGCGAAGCAATTGGTATACATTTTTATGTGCCTCAAAAATGGAATCGAACCCCATGTTTTCCCAAAGTTCATCGCCATCCCCAAGCTCGCAATAATGAAATCCTTGGCGATAGTAATGGCTAAGGGCATGGAAATAAATGTTCCTGTTGTTGGCAAAATCATCGGCAAAACTATTGTCCCCCCTATGGCAATCGCTGAAAAAGATAAACTTGGAGTCGTCATCAAAAGGGATGATCTTGGCTTTTGCATAGGCCCGATCTAATCTGGCATTGGAGGACATGGAATAATTTTTACTAAATATCCTTAAAAATGGCGATTAATCCATAAAAATCTCCTTTATGAAAAGAACAGTGAAGGTTTTTGTAACTTTACCTGTTCAATCTCGACCAATATGGGTATGGTGCCACATTACAATGCCGAAAGTCCAATGGTACAGTTGGTTAGTTTCAACAAGCTATTGGAACACTATGACAGACAGCTCAATAGCGGGGACGAGCACCTTGCTGAAAGGGCGAGGTATGTCTTGGATGCACAGGCCCCTTACCCAGAACTCAGGGATGGGTTCAACGATTTGGACCTATTGGAGAAGCATAAGGATGTTATAGGTATTATTTTGGCCGACACTTTTTCGCCGGTACTTACCCAAAATGAGATAAAGACGGCTTCCACCCCTTTTGAGAACCTGACCTTCAACTCTTCCGAACGGTTTAAAAGGATATTGAAGGACGCAGGGGAAGACTTCGAGCTGGAAATCCGAAACATTCCCGACGAGTTGAGCTACATCATGAAATGTACGGTGATCCTCAGCTTTTATTATGGGTTTAAACTGGATTTTAAACGCCCTTTTTTCTATGATATTCCCGATGCGAATGGGGTAATGCACCATTACCGTATCCTGTATAATGCAGATTTCATGGAAATCATTCCAACGGAACAGTCCAAGGAGCTTACACAGGATGATGTGGATGAACTTTTGGAGAACTTTGAGAATCTGGAACTTTGGAAAGAAAAGATTCCGCCCAATAGTTTTATCACCAAAGGTTTTGTGATTTCCAATATGTTCGATGTTACCGCGGAACACTCCATTTCAGAGATTAAGTCGACATTGATAGGTAGACATAAACATGCGGGCGAAGACTTTATGGAGAGTTTTCAGGATACCTTTAGGTCTTTGTTCAAGCTCAAGGAAATCAAGGTGGGATTTGCAGGTTATGATTCCAATGCCAACCATTTCTTCAAGATATATGGGAAAGGCATGGAAAGCTTTATCCTTCATGGAAAGGATTCTGAGCCCTGCGATTCAATGCTTTGCGACTATTCCCATGGGAAACTTTTTAGGGAAAGTAAATATTTTGCCATCTCCAATGTGGAAAAATCATTGGTCAGATCTAATCAAAGCCAGCCGTACAAAAGTTTGCACGAGCAGGGGATAAAGAGCGCCATATTGGCGCCTATATCCAATAATGGGGAGTTGTTGGGCGTTTTGGAACTGGTTTCCAACACGGTGAATGAGCTCAACAGTGTAAATGCCAATAAGTTGGATGATGTTATGCCCTTTATCATCTCGGCCGTGCTCCGATCTATTGAGGAGGAGGAAAACCTGATCGATGCCATTATTCAACATGAATGTACTACCGTCCATCCGTCTGTATATTGGAAGTTTCAGGAGGAAGCCAAGCGGTTTATGGCCGATCAACTTGCGGGGCACCAACCCTTGTTCAAGGAAATTGTGTTCAAGGATGTGTATCCGTTGTATGGTCAGATTGATATCAAGGATTCTTCAAAAGAACGCAACCTGTCCATTCAGCGCGATTTAATGATCCAACTTTCCGAAATCAATGAGGTTTTGGGAAGAGCGACCCAAAAATATCAATTGCCCATATATGAAGAGTTGATGTATAGGGTGGATGCCTACCTCGATGAGGTCAAGGAAGCGTTGTATACCCATACGGAGCAGGCTGTATTTGACTTTGTGAAAGAGGAAGTCGATCCTATTTTCAAGCATTTGAAAAAGGAGGACAAGGAACTCAAGGGTCTTATCCAGCAATACGAATCCAAGATAGACGAAACCACGGAATCGTATTATGACCATCGTCGCAATTATGATGATAGCGTCATGGAGGCCAATATGCAATTGGCGGCCTTGTTGGATAAAAAACAACTGGAAGCCCAAGAGATGTTTCCCCACTATTTTGAGCGGTACAAAACCGATGGGGTAGAGCATAACATGTACATTGGCAGTTCCATTGCACGCGACAGGAAGTTCAATAAACTGTATTTGAGCAACTTGAGGCTGTGGCAGCTCCAGGTAATGTGTGATATGGAGAACAAATACTACGCCATGAAACCACATTTGCCCGTAAAGTTGGATGTGGCTTCGTTGATTTTGGTGTACAGTACCTCCCTGGCCATCCGTTTTAGGATGGACGAAAAGCGTTTTGATGTGGATGGCACCTATAATGCTAGATATGAAGTGATCAAAAAACGTATTGATAAATCCTATATCAAGGGCACCAATGAAAGATTGACCCAAAAAGGAAAACTATCCATTGTATATTCCCAGCGTAAGGACGAAAGGGAGTATATGCGCTATATACAGTTCCTAAAAGCAAAAGGGTACTTTACCAATAATATAGAAATTGTGGAGTTGGAAGGACTTCAGGGGGTAACGGGCCTTAAGGCCATCCGCGCAGAGATTCTGTACAAAAAGGACAAGAAATCAGAGCAGACCTATACGTATGATGATTTGATGGAAGAGCTGAAATCTTGATCAAAACGTAAGCCTTTCAGGACCAAAGAAGCGAAAAGCAATTCCAAAAGCGAGTACCGAGATAATCATGCCCAACATAAAAATGTTGTAGGTGATCCTAAGTATTTTATACTTCTTGTTCAGTACCAGGCCCAAGTAATATAGGTCCTTGGTCAATGAGGAATATACATACTCCTTGTCCTTGACCAATTCCTGAAGGGCCCATTCGTATTCCTCCAGTTTCATTTTATGGAAATTGCCAAAGAACAAAAGGTTCACCCTTTTTTGTTCCACGTCTTCCTTGGTGAATTTTCCAGTGGTGACATTGGGTCTTGTGGCCAAAACCGATAAGATCATGGAAGCCACACTGAACAGGATTAGGATAAACGTTGGATAAATGAGATAGGTATTGGAGGGATTGTCCAGTTTGGTGAGCAAATTGGCCAGAACCAAGGAAATGATGATGGCGTTTACCGATAATAGGATGTTGGCCTTGGTATCGGCAATATCACTCAGCTTCAAGTGGTTTTTTAAGGTAACGCGATATAAGGTCTGCACACTCCTATCCGGACTTTCTTGCTTGTATTTGGCTTTAAGGGCCTCTTTTTTGGCAATGTCCTTTTCGTTTTTTTTCTCCTTTACCAGTTGTTTTAGGTTTCTTGCCTTGCCCTCTTCCCAATTTTCCTTGGCATAATCGGTATAAAAACGATGCTCATTTCGGAACATTCTGATGTTTTCATCCCGCCATTCTTTTGGGGAATAATCGGCAACGTCCAGTTCTTTTAATTCTTCCCGTAAAAAATCAGTGGTTTCCCAATAGCTTTTTTTGGCAAAATGGGAAGAATCTGCATCTCGGATGATCTGTTCGGAAAGTGTTTGGGGTTCGTAGTGTCGTTTTGTGGCCATGATCAAGCGGCATACCTCTTCAATATCAGCGGCTTTATATCCATTTTCCTTCAAGAAATCGGAAGCGGTCTTGCAACTGGCCTCCTCATGGTTCAGTCTTCCGGCCACATAGCCCGTATCGTGCAGCCAGGCCGTCAACAACAGCTTTTCTTGCTCCTCCTCCGTTAAATCATAGAAATTGAGCAATTCTTTAGTACTTTTAACTACACGTTGCGTATGTCGTAAGTTGTGGTATAAGAACCTGGGATCGAGATTATTTTTCAAAAGTTTCGAAGCGAAAAGTTCAGCTTTTTCAACAATTTCCGACATAACTACATATTTGAACATCCAAAGTACAAAATTTTGGAGTCAACCTCATGGATATGAAGAAACATTACTTGCTCGCATGCTTATTGATCTTGGCTTATAGCTGTGCCACTTATGAGGCAAAATATGCCGCTTCAATAGGGAGTAGTGATACAACTTCCGGAAAAGAGGTCGACCATACCTTTTATTTGATTGGTGATGCGGGAAAATCGCCCATGGGGGAGATGAATCCCACCCTAAAGCGGTTTAAATCCGTTTTGGACAAGGCCAATGCCAACAGTACCGTACTGTTTTTAGGAGATAATATTTATCCGGCCGGATTTCCCGACAAAGACGATGATCCCTTAGGCCATGAAATGGCCAAAAACCATTTGAACGCCCAATTGGCAGCTGTAAAATCCTTCAAGGGCAGGACAGTGTTCGTTCCTGGTAACCATGATTGGTATAGTAAGGGTTTGGAAGGCCTGGAAAGAGAGGAGAAGTACATTCAAAAAGTATTGGATAGCAAGAAAGTGTTCCTTCCGGACAACGGTTGCCCCATTGAAAAGGTAGAAGTAAGCGATCAAACCATGATCATTGCCATTGATACGGAGTGGTACCTTACCAATTGGGACAAACATCCTACCATGAACGACAATTGCGAAATCAAAGATCGCACTAGGTTCTTGGAAGAACTGGAAAGTCTCATCAAGAAAAATTTGGACAAGACCATCATCATTGCCCTGCACCACCCTATGTTCACCTATGGGGCGCACGGCGGACAATTTTCTTTTGCCCAACATTTGTATCCCAGTGGGGGGAAAGTCCCACTTCCTATTTTTGGAACGGCAGTGAACTTGTTGCGCAAAACTTCCGGTGCCACAGTGGAAGACCTCAGTAACCAAGTCTACAATGAGCTAAAAAAACGTATTGTAACCCTGTCCCAATATTCTGACAAGGTCATTTTTGTTTCGGGTCACGAGCATACCCTTCAATATATTGAAGAGTTTGGAAAACCCCAGATTGTGAGTGGAGCAGGAGCTAAAACCGGTGCCACGCGACTGTTGAACGGCAGTAAGTTTTCCACGGGAAGAAATGGGTATGCCGTCCTCAAGGTGTACAAAGACGGTTCCAGTAGCGTCAATTTTTTTGGTGCAGACGAAACTTCGGAAGAGCTTTTGTTCCATACCCAAGTATTGCCGCCGGACCGGTCCACGGAGCGTGTATCCCTTCCCGAGGACTTTCCTCCGTTCATGGAGACCTCGGTCTATACCGATGAAGAAATCGATAAGACAGGATTTTATAAGTTTTTATGGGGAGAACGCTACCGGGAATATTATGCAACCCAGGTAAAAGCGCCAACAGTACGGTTGGATACCCTTTTTGGAGGGCTTAGGGTAGTTCGTAAAGGAGGCGGTAACCAATCCAATTCCTTGCGTTTGAAAGATAATCAAGGCAGACAGTATGTAATGCGGGACCTTCGGAAAAGTGCGGAACGCTATCTGCAGGCCATTGCATTTAGGGACCAATACGTAATTGGGCAATTTGAAGGCACCTATACCGAAGACCTACTTTTGGACCTCTACACGGGTGCCCATCCCTATGCTCCTTTTGTAATTGGCAAGCTATCTGACGCAGTGGGGCTTTACCATACCAATCCCAAGCTGTATTATGTGCCCAAGCAATCTGTTTTGGGCGATTTCAACACTGATTTTGGCAACGGGCTTTACATGATTGAGGAGCATGTGTCCGATGGACATGACAACTTGGAGAGCTTTGGAAAGACCAAGAAAATAGAAAGTACCTATGATTTCATCAACAAACTAAGGGAAGATGAAGAATATCGTTTGGATCATAAGGAATATGTAAAGGCGCGCTTGTTCGACATCCTTATTGGAGATTGGGACAGGCATGTGGACCAATGGCGGTGGGCCCAGTTCAAAGAGGGGGATGACAAGGTGTTTAGGCCCATACCTAGGGACAGGGACCAGGCTTTTTCGCGCTGGGGCGATGGATTCGTCATGGGTTTTGGTTCAAGAGCGGTTCCGGGACTTCAAATTTTTGAAGGGTTCAACGAAGAAATCAGAAGTGTAAAAGGATTTACTTCGTCCCCACGGACTTTTGCCTTGGATATGGCGCTTCTCTCCGAGTCTGATTTGGATATGTGGATAGAACAGGCGGAATTTATCCAAAAGCACATTGATGGGTCCGTAGTGGACCATGCTTTTTTGGATTTCCCCGAAGCGGTCAGGGATTCATCCCTCATAAAAATAAAGAAGACCTTGATGGCCAGAAAAGATAATCTGGTGGATACGGCCAAGGAATATTTTGAGGTTCTGAATAAGTATAGTGTGGTAACAGGGACCGATAAGGACGATTATTTCAGCATTACGGCCTTGCCCAATGGGGGTGTCGAGGTTCTTGCCCATCGTATCAAGGGAGGAGAGAAAGAAGATATTTTCTTTAAAAAATGGTATGATCCGGCATATACCAAGGAAATCTGGATCTATGGATTGGATGATGATGATGTGTTTGATGTGAACACGCCTGCATCCAAAATTAAAGTAAGACTTGTCGGGGGGCAGAACAATGACGTGTACAAGATTTCGGAAAATTCAAGAAAAGTACATGCCTACGATTTTAAGACCAAGAAGAACACCTATGATGAGGCGTTTGGAGGGCAAGTACACCGGTGGAATGATTATGAGACCAACACCTACGACTTTTTGAAAGTCAAGGCGAGTAACAATCAAATTTTGCCCAGCTTGGGTTTCAATCCCGATGATGGGATGCGGATTGGGTTCACCGATACCTATACCTTCAATGGGTTTAAGCAGAACCCATTTACCCAGCGGCATGTGGTAAATGCAGCTTATTATTTTGCGACAAATGGATTTGATTTGGGGTATACCGGAGAATTTGCCAACGTGTTCAACAATGTGAACTTTGAGATGAAGGTGCGATTTACCAGTCCCAATTTTACGCTCAACTTTTTCGGCTTTGGCAATGAAACCATAAACAATGATGACGAGGAACCTTTGGGGTTGGACTATAATCGCGTTAAACTACGGACCTTACGATTTTCCCCATCCTTGGTGTGGCGGGGCTACCTCGGTTCCGAGGTGCGGTTGGGGGTCACTTATGAGAGCATTGAGGTGGAAGAAACCGAAGACAGATACATCAATGAGTTTTATCTGGAAAACGGAGAGGAAAGCCATCAAAATTTCGTTGGGGTCAATGGCGAATACCAATATTCCAATACGGACAATGAGGCATATCCAACTTTGGGGATGAGTTTTTCCTTGCGCGGAGGGTATAGGACCAATATTGAGGAATCCGGCAGGTCTTTCGGATTTGTGGTTCCCGGTCTGTCCATGGACCATAGGATATCTTCGGATGGTAGGTTGGTATTGGCCACCAAAGTACAGGGGCACTTTACCATAGGAGATGATTTTGAGTTCTATCAAGGCGCCAGTATTGGTGGGAACAATGGCCTTCGAGGGTTCCGTTTTCAGCGGTTTACGGGAAAAACGGCCTTTTACCAGAATACAGATATCCGATATAGTTTTAGGAGCAGGCAAACGGGACTGTTGCCCGTCACTCCGGGAATCTATGGCGGGTTTGACTATGGTAGGGTATGGTTTCCTGGGGATACTTCAGGCAAATGGCACAATTCCTATGGAGGAGGTTTCTTCGTGAACGGTATAGACATCATTACCGCCAACTTTGGATTGTTCAATAGTACCGATGGGCTTCGGTTTGCCTTTGGAGTAGGATTTGGTTTCTGATGTAAAAGTCAATTGAGCCTTAACCGATACAGATTACGCCCTGTCTTTTTCTTTTCCTCGTCAGCGAGCAGTAGTGTGCCATTATCCAAAAATCCGATGGATTCTATTTGGGTATCACTATTGAGGTCTATGACCTTGGATTGGGCCTTTGATACATCGGGAAAATCAAAATCGGTCAACAAAAAAACAAAACCGTAGGTCAGAAGGGCGATGGATTTTCCGTCTGGTGAAATATCGGCCCCAGTTACAGAACAGTGGTCTTGATCCTTGCAAAGGAACAGACTCCCTAAAAATTCGGCATCATAATCCCCCTCCGTATCGGGAACCCTATATACCAAAGTCTCCCCAGTGTAGGGACGGGTTCGGTTCTTTGTGAAGATATACAGAAAGCCTTGCCAGTGAAAAAAGCCCTCAGTGTCAAAAAGCAGGTTGTTTTTTTTAGGGGGAAACCGCTTTTGTTCAGGATAGTTGAACCGTATCTTTTTGGCATTGGGTTCCTTCTTGTCCAACTCTGTATGGGATACTTTGTAGATGGTCAAATCTTTCCGTTCATTGGTGTTGTTGCCAAAGTCGCCAATATAGAGGTTGCCTTGTGAATCCATGGCCAAATCCTCCCAATCCTTATTTTTGGCATGGTCAATTTTATAGGTTTCAAGAATCTGGGCGGTGGTATCCACTTTGTGGATTTCATCTTTGTTGCCGCTATCTTGGACCACCCAAATATCGCCATGCGCATTGGTTTCCAATCCGGATACCTCACTAAGTTTTGAAGGGAATTTCCCTAAAACGTCCAATTGACCGTAATACGTTTTTTGGGCACATGCTTGAAGGACACAGAAAACCAATATGAAGGAAATCCTGATCATTCAGACTCTTTAAGGGGCATATAGACTTCGGTCTTCCACATCAGTTCATTTCCACCCATGTTGGGGTTGTTGAAAAATACCTCGACAGGCTTTTCCTCTACAGGAATGTTTCGGGCTTGGGCATAATTCAAAAGCGTGTACCAAGCTCGGTCCGAAGTGATGTAATTGCCATTATAAATGGCTTTCAGTGCTTTTTTGGGAAAAATGCGTTTGTAAATGATATTGGGGTTTATAGGCAATCTTTCTGAACGGATGATGGGGTAGCAAAAGTTATAGGATAGATGATCCTTTTCCACACTCCAATCCACTACTTCAATAAAAGGAGGCCCATTTACGGTAACCTCATTGTCGGCCAGAAGGTTACTTATGAAGGTGTAGTTGGCCATCATACCAGAGGCTTTTTCGTTTTGGGCAGCTTCCAAAGGAACGCAGGCACAGAAGGTGGAAAATAGTTCATCCTCTCCCAATACGGTGACCTTGATGCTATTGAGGTGGTTGCTCAGGTATTCGTTAAAGCTCAGGAGAGTTTTACGGGATCCTTTTTCAAAATCCGTATCTGAAAAGGGAATCCTGACTTTGTTCATAAAGGAGTGGTCCAAGTCCTTGATGCTGACATCAACCTGACTGAGCGAATCATGGATTGGGGTAATGTCCCAAACGTATTCATGTATGGAGTCTTGGACAATAATGGTCTGCTCAAAATGGTCTAAACTTTGATACCTGACAGGGATGTTGCTATCCAGGGTTTTGTTCCATACCCGTACTGTTTCATAGATGACTCCTGGAGCGGTCTTTGCCTTAAAACTGACCTGATAATCCTGAGGTTTCAGGAATAGGTACCACGCCAGTAAAAGCACCACAAGGACAAGAGCAGCAATATAAACTTTCCTCATAATTACCGATAAAGATAGGGAATCAACCTTTGGTCATATCCAATTTGTCCACTATAAATTTCCCTAGGCTCCTACCTTGTTTGATCCCGACCTCAATGGCCGCACGATAATGGATTCCTCCATACATTCGGCTTAAAGCGGCTTCATCAGATGCGTGGTTAAAAGAGGAAAAGGAGCGTACGGGCAGGCCGTAAGCTACTTCGGTATCGTCATCAAAGGCAAAGTTGTCCCCAAAAATGTCCGTAAGCGCTATGGCTGCTGCACCGGATACCACGCTATGTCCACTGGTATATTCAGGGAACGGGGGCGTTTGGAGTACAGGCTCCCAACTGTCGTCAATATATTCATTGATGACCGTTTCAGGGCGAATAAGATTACTCCTGTATTTCTCGTCCCAACAACTTATAAAGCCATCGGCAATGGCAATGGATGTCTTGGTATAGGCATACACTGTTTTGGCAAAATCGGCATCCGATTTTCTAGCGGCTATTTTGGTAATACCGATCCAATGGGCCCCGGGTGTAATTTTCTTGGTAGCGAACATCAGGTGACCACGGGTTACAGAAACATAGGGGTTACAGTCCCAAAACTGGGCAATGGCTATCTCATCCGACTTATCCCCTTTGCCGATCATGCTCTTGCGCACTTCGTAGACTTCCATTACTTCCTCGTAAAACTTGGAACCTTCTTCCATGGAGAAATCTGGTGGGGGAGCGGGTTTAAATTGGTCTGCGGAATCAATGGCAAACGGACGGATTTTACTCCAGTGGGGCTCCAAACCGTTCATATAGGCGGGAGGTGTGGGCTGCCAACGTGAAGGGTCTTCCGAATTTACGGAGAACTTGGGCATGGTCCGTGTTTGCTTGTAATTGTCCTTGTTCATCCAAGCGGCAATATGTTCGGCAACTTCAAGACCGTAGGCCTTGGAAGCGTTGAAGACAGGTTCATTTTTATCGGCCCAAATGGCATATAGACTATCTCGGAAGCTTACAATGCGGTCTTCGGAAAAAATGAGGTTTTTATCGAGTTGCATATGCGCAACGAGGGCAGCGACTTCAAAGTTGATGCTGTCCCCTTCTTTTGGCGCTGGAATTGGGGTCAAATCATGTATCTGCCCTGCCAAGGATTTGTAGCGATCATCTTTTTGGGCTATGATCTCATAGGCGGCAATGTTGGGATAGGCAAATATTCTACTGGCCACGGGAGGGGAGAAGATATCATGGATCATCACCTCGATGACCTTGTCCACGGATCTGTGGTATTCTTCCGGAGTGATCACAATGGCTTCATGCTTTTTTTGACAGCCGGTGAAAACCATCAATACCACCGCAAGTAAACTTAATCTTTCTTTCATGGTTCCTTGTTAATTATTGATTTTATATACTTGTGTTTTGTCATTATTGAATATGGCCAGTAAATATTTTTGTCCGTTCAGGGATACTGTTCCCAAGTGTCTAACGGATTTCTTGGTAAGGTCCAGTCCCAATTGATTTCCTAAAATTATGTCATTTTCACTGTTGAGCAAAGCTCCTGGAAAAGAATCCAAACGACCATGGTAGGGCTTTACCCCAAAGTAATTGCCCCCGATCAGTACTTCAGGTTCTCCATCACCATCAAAATCGGCCGTGGTAAAGGCCATAATCGGGGAGACCTGTAGTTCATTGGTAAAGGGAACAAAACTGAACGTCCCGTTTTCATTTCGCAGAAAACCGGATGCAAGGGTATTGACTTCCCAAAGGGTGGATTTGTCCAATAGTTCCTTTCCAAACAATTCCTCCATGGTCTTTCCGGCAAAGGAACGGTAATTGGTATACTTTTTCTTTAAGAAAACCAGTTGTGATGCAAGTCCGTCCAAGGATTCCAAGGGATAGTACTCTCCATTTTTTTCGAGGGCGGTAACCGTTTCGGTCTGGCCGTTGTCATCAAAATCATTAAAGAACAACTTCATGGGATATTCCTTGGTGGCGTGGAATTTGGAGTTGGTTCCCCAGTTTCCCAGAAGATAATCCGTATCCCCATCGCCATCAATGTCAAAAGGCTGGATACGTTGCCAGAGCCCTTTTGCATCCATGGGGTTGGACTCTACAAAAGCCCCGTTTTCGTATTTCAGAAATTTAGGGGACATCCATTCCCCAACCAGAATAAGGTCCGTGGAGCCATCCCCGTTGAAATCACTCCATAGGGCATCGGTGACCATGCCCTCTACATTGAAGTCCTTAAAAACCGTGAAGACCCCATTGTTGTTTTCGAGTAGGTGCGAAGCAACCGGAGTTCCAAAATGTGCGGTAATGGTATGTCCGCCCACAAACACGTCCAAGTCACCATCCCCGTCAAAATCATAAGTGCGTACCACTGATGAGTTTTGGAAAAACTTGGGTATTTCCACAGCGGTAAAACTGGAATCGGTCTGTATATAGTAGGCATCCAAAAGGGCTTCGGATTCCCCAAAAAAGTCACCACCACCAGCGGTGACGAACACATCGTTCTTGTTATCGTTGTTGAAATCAGCAATGCTCGCCGAAATAGTTTCCTTGATGGAGTCGTTGGCAATCGTATCATAACGATGGGCCACATATATGGAATCTTGTTGGAGAAAGATTTGTGGGGCCATGAATTTTGATCCTCCCAGAAAAATATCCGTTTTTCCATCTTGGTTCAAATCCCCCATGGCAAAGGCAGGTCCTCTGTCCGATACTTGGTAAGGAATCAGCTTTTCCCGGTTGAAATCCGTGTAGTTGTCTTCCACATGGGTAAAATCCAGCCCTAGGTTGTTGTTGACGGGGGTGAACAAATTTTTGTCCTTTTTGTGCAAGATGTCATAGTCGAAAGGCTTGGTGTTTTCTGGTGTAATGGTCAGGGTTTGGTTCACGGACACGTTGGTGAGTAGCTGATAGCTTTTATCAGGCCATACCACCTTAATGGAATCCACTTGTTGGATGTCTTTTAGGTAACCAAAGTGCACCATGGGTTCCGAAGAGGCCTGAAATCCTCTCGTAGGGAACAATTCCTTGAATTGGAGCCCCCCATTTTGATAAGAATATACCTTGGTTCCTATCCCGAAGGTATTTTTTGGGGTGAACTGGAACTTTATTTTTAAGTAGTTGCCCTTGTCCGAAGCTTTGCCGATATACAGGGAGGCGGGTTGGTTGATGTTGTTGGTCACCAAATCCAAGTCGCCATCATTGTCCAAATCACCCATGGCGGTTGCCCCGGAAATCAAGGTGTCCTTGGTAATCCAATTGCTGGACATGTCTTGGAACATGAGGTCTTCACTGCCCCGAAAAACATAATTGTGCACATTGCCCGAAGGCATCAAGGTCAGAGCTTCTTGATCCACAAGTTTGGTGTTGTCCAGTTTTTTCTGGATTTGGTCATTGGAGACAAACTTGATGAAATCCAGGTCATTCGGTCGCTTTGGAATCCCATTGGAAATAAAGATATCCTGATGTCCGTCCAGATCATAATCCCCAAAAAGGGCACTCCAGCTCCAATCCGTGGCAGCGACACCGCTCATCAAGGCGGTTTCCATATAGTTGCCATCGGGTTGGTTCACAAACAACATGTTGCGGGTAAACTGGTAGTGATATCCATAACGCTCCACACGGAGTTTTTGGGTCTGTATGTTGTCATCCCCTTCCGATGATTTCAAGGCCACTTCGTCTTCTGGTAGCATATCCAGGGACAGGAAGTCGGGTCTGCCATCATTGTTGATATCGCCCACATCATTTCCCATGGAGAAGCGACTGGTGTGTCCAAAATATTTTTTAAGGCTTTCGGTAAATGTACCATCCCCATTGTTCAGGTAGTAGTAATCATCTTCATGGAAGTCGTTCCCCACGTAGATGTCCGGGTATCCATCCTGATTAAAATCGGCAATGGCCAGACCCAAACCATATCCGTTCACACCGCCGTAGATTCCCGCTTCTTCACTGACATCGACGAATTGGCCATCATCGTTTCGAAGGAGTTTGTCCCCAGTTTCGTAGCGGCGCTCAAACCGAAGGTCGAAACGGCCGAAGGAATTCTGCGTATGCACGGCATGGTTGAGGAGGTATAGGTCAAGGTCGCCATCCAGGTCATAATCAAAGAAAGTGGCATTGGAGCTATACGAGTCAAAATCCAATCCATATTGGGAGGCACTTTCTGTAAAGGTGTTATCTCCATTGTTGATGTAAAGCTCATTGAACCCGTTGAATCCATTGATGCCCACCACGGCACACACGTAAATGTCCAGAAGGCCATCCCCATTTACATCGGCCATGGTAACCCCCGTATTCCAACTGCTGTTGCCCTCAATACCCGCGGCACTTGAAATGTCCTCAAACTTGAGATTACCCTTGTTCAGGTACAGTTTGTTCTTCACTTGGTTTCCAGTGAAGAAAATATCGGGGAGCCCATCATTATTGATGTCCCCAATGGATACCCCACCACCATTGTAAAAATAGAGGTAGTCCAAAATGCTGAGGTTGTCCGTGGAAGTTAAGGTGTTGGTAAAAGTAATTCCAGTGGCCTTTGGGTCGGGATTGTCAAAAAGATCACCTCCTTTTTTGCATCCTCCCAACATCAGGGCCGTTAGAAATATGACCAACAGTTTATTCATTGATGGCAAATATCTTGGGTTTATTGTTATTGATGGCGGCAATGACAAAAGTTTTTCCATTTTTATCCTTGAACTGCTTCAGATATTTTACTTCATCTTTGATTTTAAAACCGCTCATGTCATAATTCTGCCATTCAAAGCCCAATTGGCCATCACCCAAGAGAACATTCCCATAGCTGGCATCGAGCCTTGAAAATTGGGGCTTGAACTCATAATTGTTCCCGGCCATGATAAGATCCAGGTTACCATCGTTGTTCACATCTGCACAGGTAATGTCGCAAACGCAGGACAGTTGTACCCGTGGGGGGAGGTTCTGAATGGTGAATTTTCCACCTCCCTCGTTTATGGCAATGACGGATGCTGAGGTTTCCACTTTCTTTACAATGGACTTGTCCAATACCTCTTCTGGAAAAAGTTGATGTATGGTACGGTGCGCATAATCCGATGCCTTTAGGTTTTGTTTCTTGAGTGGGGGCAGTTGTTCGGTGAGTTCCCTTTTTTGATGGATGGGGTAATCCCCACCATCTTGTTGCAAAGTGAAAATCTGTTCAATGGTACCGTTGTTGTCATAATCGTTGATCCACATTTTCATGGGCTGTCCATGGGAAGGCTTGTAATGCAGATTGAGCCCTTGGTTGCCCAGAATAAGGTCAAGGTCGCCATCTCCATCCAAATCTGCGGTTTCGGCCGTGTTCCACCATCCATAAAGGCTGTCCAGCGAAGAAGGCATTTTAGTAAGTCTTCGCCCAGTATTTTTATAAATTTTTGGGGTGTCCCATTCCGCCGTTACAATGAGGTCGTCCTTACCATCCCCGTCCATGTCTGCCCATTTGGAATCGGTGACCATACCGGCATCCTTAAGGTCAAACGCCAATCGTTCGGTTACATTGGCAAACGTGCCATCCCCCATATTCTCAAGGAAAAGATGGTCTGGGGAAAGCCCGTACACCCCTACCACACTCCGAGAGCCTATAAAGACGTCCATATCTCCATCGTTGTCAAAATCGTAGGGAGAAATGGTTGAAATATTCTTGAATGTGGAGGGCAGTTCATTTTCAGATTTAGTGAAATTGCCCTTACCGTCGTTAAGGTACAAACGTGGTCTGTAGGTTCGTTGTAAATCCAAGTTGTTCCCCCCAGACCCTACCATAAGGTCTAGGTCATTGTCCCCATCCGCATCAAAAAACGCAGCTGCAACATCTTCAAAATCCCTGTCGTCCTCAAAAGCTTTTATTGTTTTTTGTCTGACTTTTCCGTTTCCAGTATGCAAGTATAGGGTTCCAGGCTGTCCGTGGGCACCTCCCATATAAAAATCTTCATTGCCATCGCCATTGATGTCCGCAACGGCCAATGAAGGTCCTTCCTGCGATAACTTTTGGTAAATGAGACCTTCGTAGTCAAAATCATTATAACCATCTTCCTCATGGGTGGCAATGCCGTTGGAATCCAATTCGTTGAGGAAGGATTTCGTGATTTCTTTCTTTGGTAGGGTATACATTTCTGAAGCCTGGGCGTGGTCCAGTATCATCACCTGATTGACCGCTACATTTTCCAACTTTTGGGTGCGGTTGTCAGGCCAAACGATGCGAATAGAATCCAAGGTTTCGGTTTTGCCCAGTCCAATGTTCATTTCATAGCCCATGGAAGATTGAAAACCACGGGATGGGATAAGTTCTTGGTTGACGATGTTCCCATCAAAATAGAACTTGGCCAAAGTGCCTACCGCAAAAGGATTGTTCTTGGGTCCTATGAACTTTAGCTGCAGGTAGTTGTTGTCCAGTTGGGATTCCGAATTGTTTCGGTATAAAAAGGTCTCGGTATTCACATTGTTGATGACCAGGTCCAAATCCCCATCATTGTCCAAATCCCCATATGCAGCACCGTTGGATCGTGATGGCAAATCAAATCCCCAATCCTTATTGGCATTCGTAAAGCTGATGTCGCCATTATTCCTGTAGGCATAATTGGGCTGCGGTTTGATGGGCATTTTGTTGATGATGGAATCAATGGACTGTTTTTTTCCGGTCAATGCCATTTTTTGCACGATCTCATTGGCAAAAAAGTCCACAAAATCCAGATCGGTCAGGTCATGGTTGATCCCATTGGTCACAAAAATGTCCTTTAGGCCATCATTGTCCATATCAAACATAAGTCCGGCCCAGCTCCAATCCGTGGCATCTATACCACTGTAATAAGCCACTTCCGAAAATGTTCCGTTCCCATTGTTGAGCTGCAGGGTGTTCTGGATGTATTGCTGGTAGAAGTCTTTGCTCTGTTTTAAGTTGAAGACGTTATACCCTTCAAACTCCATGACCGATTTTACCCGGTGTTCTTCCTCGGGGAGCATATCGGTAATAAAAATATCATTATGGCCATCGTTGTTGATGTCCGCAATATCAATTCCCATTGCGGAAAGGCTCAAATGCGAGGTCCAATCCTTGATTTCTTCCTTGAAAGTACCATCTTGTTGGTTGATGTAGAGATAGTCCCTTTCGTAAAAATCATTGGAAACATAAATATCCGGATAGAGGTCTCCGTTAAAATCGGAAACCAACACCCCCAATCCAAAGCCAATAAGACTGCCATAGATGCCCGCATCTTCACTGACATCCACAAACTTTCCGTTGTCGTTGCGCAAGAGCATATCGCCAACCCCCTTGAATATGTCGGGAACACCTTCCCAATCTTGGGCACGCACTTCGCGTTGTTCGGCATACCCCAAGCTACTCACGGGAATATTGCTGTTATTGAGGATATAGGCATCCAAATCCCCATCCTTGTCATAATCGAAAAAGGAGGCATGGGTAGTGAAACCGGTCTTGGCCAAGTTGTATTCATTGGCTTTTTCCGTAAAGGTGAGATCTCCATTGTTGATGTAAAGGTCGTTGTCATGGTTGTTGCCTTTCATGTTTCCGGCATTACAGACATAAATATCCAAGAGGCCATCTTGGTTTACATCCACCATGACCACACCGGTGGACCAAGGTTTGTTGCCCATGACCCCGGCACTTTCCGAGATATCCTCAAATTTAAAATCACCTTTGTTTAGATAGAGGCGGTTGGGCACCATGTTTCCGGTCAAATAGATGTCAGATAGACCGTCATTGTTAATGTCGCCAATGGCAACACCACCGCCATTATAAAAATTTCTATACTTGAAAATATTGAAGTTCTTCTGATTTTCAACGGCATTGATAAAGGTTACCCCGGTTTCATCCTGTGGCATTAACGTAAAAAGGGTTTCTTTTACGTCATCTTTTGGATTGGATTTTTTTTCTCCGCAGGAAGCCAGGGAAATCAATACAAGGCATAGAGTCGCATATCTGAGTTTCATTCCGTGTTCTGTTTTTTGATTAAGAAAATGGGAGAATCGTTGTTTAGAGTGATGATGAATTCCTCGTTCCCATTTCGTGTAATTTTCTCAATTTTCCGGGCTGCCCCGGAAACGTTCAAGTTTTGCTTCCAGGTTATATTCCCTTGTACATCATTTTGTAACAAAAGCCCATGCGAAGCATCTAATCTACCAAGTTGGGTGCTTATCTCAAAATTATTTCCAACCATTAATATTTCATTAATCGTTTCTTTATCAATCTTTTCAATATAAATGTCGTTCACCGTTGAGGATTGTGCCAAAAGAGGCAATTCCTTCCTTGAAAAATGACCGTTTCCATCATTCTGAAAATAGGAAGTGCTCAGTAGATACACCTTTCGTTGTATGGCGGCATCCAAATTTTCCTTTCCAAAAAGGGATTCCAAGGATGCCTTGGCAAAATCTTCATAAAAGAGAAATTTCTTGTTCAAGAAAGGTATTTGCTTGGCCAGTTCGTCCTTGGATGAAAAAACGGTTTCCTTGTTTCCATGAAAATAGGTTGCTACGGTTTCTATGGAGCCGTTCCCGTCAAAATCGCGGATGTATAGGGTGATGGGTTTTTCCTTTGAGGCCCTGAACTTGGTATTGAGACCCCAGTTACCGGCCAGAATATCCAAATCGCCATCATTGTCGAAATCTGCCAATGCAATACAATTCCACCAACCATGGGTGTGTTCCAACCCGTTGTTTTCTTGTTTGGCAAGTTGTTTTCCATTGTTGAGGAAGAGGGTGATGGGTGTCCAATGCCCTGCAACAATCAAATCGGGGTAGCTGTTTCCATCAAGGTCTGCCCAAACAAAATCCTTCACATTGCCAACCGATGCAAAATCAGGAGCAAAGGAAGGTGTGATTTCGGTAAACGTTCCCTGGCCATCATTTTGAAAAAGGTATTGTTGTGATGTTTCGCCAAATTGTGTAGGAAGGGCGTTTGAGGTGATACAAAGGTCCAAGTCCCCGTCTTGATCAAAATCCACCGCTTCCACTTTTGAGGCATTGGTCTGTGTTTGGGAAAACTGCCCATCATCTTTGGTAAAGACCCCTTTGTCATTCCAATACAATCGGGGTTGCAGGGGTTTGCCGTCTGTAAACTCGTTGCCTCCACTCACCACCAATAGATCAAGATCACTATCCCCATCGGCATCAAAAAAGACATGGTCTATATCTTCGTTGATGGCATCCATTTCAAAAAGTTCAGGTTGATGGGAAGTAAAAGTACCATCACTGTTTTGGAGATAGAGCGCCGAAGCTTGCCTTTTGGCCCCGCTGATAAAAAGGTCTTCCAGTCCATCATCATTGACATCGGCCACCGATACGGAGGGCCCTTCATTGGCATAGGAAAAAGGAACCAACGGATTCCGGTCAAAATCCAGGGAAGGCTGTTCTTTATGTACAAAATCCAAAGGTTGGGTAGCGCTTAAAATAGTGGAGTCAGGTTGGTTGGGCTTCTCCATATAATAGTTACCAGAGGCATCATTTATGGACACCTTCAAGGTTTGGTCGGGCTTTATGTTCCGTAAGGTTTCATATGGACCACCGGGCCACACAATTTGGATGGAGTCAATGATGCTGTCCTTACCCACCCCGAAAGTAAGACTATTGTCCTTTGCGGAGAGGAATCCGCGTGTTGTTATGTTCTCCTGGACGGCCCTATTATTTTTGTGGAACAAGATGGCCTTTGCACCTATCCCAAATTTGTTTTTTGGGGAACCTTCAAATGTAATCTTGATGGAGTTTCCTTTGGTGAGCGTATTTTCCAGGATAAAGGCCTCTTCATTGACATTATTGACCACTAGATCCAAATCCCCATCGTTGTCCAGATCGGCATAGGCACAGCCATTGCTGTACGAATCTTTTTTTATGCTCCAGCTATCGGTGACATCACTGAAGGTGACCCCGTCCCTGTTTTTGTAGAAGTAGTTGGGCACTTTCTTTTTGGGCAAGCGATCAATGAGTTCCATGTCCTTGTCCGATAATCCGGATGCAATGCTTTTTTGGATTTCCTCGTTGGAGATATAGTTGATATAATCCATATCATTGGTAACGCCCACAATTCCATTGGAAATGAACAGATCTTTAAAACCATCATTGTCAAAATCGGCAAATAGGGCACCCCAAGACCATTCGGTGGCTTCGATGCCACTTAAATTGGCGATTTCCCCAAAGCGTTCCCCGCCCAAGTTTAGGTGGAGTGTATTTTGCATAAATTGGGGTGCAAATCCATTTTTCAGGTATTGTTGGTATACGGGATAGGGGTATTCCGAACCAGAGGTTTTAAAGGTTTCCAGATTTTCAGGAAGCATATCCAAAGAGAGAATGTCGGCCAAACCATCGTTGTTCACATCAGCAATGTCATTACCCATGGAGAAGTGGGTGGTATGCCCCATTTTATTGGGGTCCTGTGATATGACTTCTTGAAAAGTCCCGTCTTTTTGATTGATGTAGAGGTAGTCGTTCTCAAAAAAATCGTTGCCTACGTAGATGTCTGGGTACCCATCATTGTTGATGTCGCTGATGGCCAACCCAAGTCCATAGCCAATACTTCCTTGAAATATCCCGGCTTCTTTGGAGACATTTACAAAAGAACCTTCGTCATTCCGAAAAAGAATATCACCGGACATGGAATCCACTAGTTTTCGTTTAGTGCCCTTTCCGTATGAGCGATTGGGATTCACGGAATGGTTCAGTAGGTACATGTCCAGATCTCCATCGAGGTCATAGTCAAAAAAGGCAGCTTGTGTAGAGTATCCAATAAAATCCAAACCGTAATCGGCGGCTGCTTCCTTAAAAGAGGGTACGCCATCCGTATTTGCCCCTTGATTGATGTAGAGTAGGTTTTCTCCCCTGATCGGGCCATGGTCCCCAACTTTACAGATATAAATATCCAATAGGCCATCATTGTTGATGTCCACATGGGTCACACCAGTGGTCCAACCCGTATCATTTTTGATTTGCGCAGCTTCGGTAATGTCCTGAAACTTGAAATTCCCTTTATTGAGGTACAGTTTATCTGCACCTTGATTGGAAGTAAAATATAGGTCCACCAATCCATCACCGTTAAAATCTCCGGCAGCTACCCCCGCGCCATTGTAGAAATAGAGGTAGTTAAGTATGTTGAGTTCTGGTGTCTGGTGGAGTGTGTTGGCAAATGTAATGCCTGTATGGGAAGCTTTTTTTTGTACGAAAAGGGAATTGGGGTCAGGCTTTGTGCAGCCAATGACCAACAAAAGTCCTAGCAAAACCAGCTTGTATGTTTTTATGATTCGGTTCATGGAGGTAGACGGTAAGGTAACCATTTCCATAGGAAATTAGAAGAGGGAAAGGGTTAACAATCGCCTAATATTTGGCAAATAATTGTATAATGAGAGGGTTGGCCTAATAGGAAAAGAGGCCGCCAATTGGCGGCCTCTTTATATATAAACAACCCAAACTTTGAATTATTGAGCTTAGTAACCTGGGTTTTGTACCAAATTTGGATTGGACAACAAAGCGTTGGTTGGAATTGGGAAATAGTTCTTGGTGTCATCACCTACAGAACCTGCATCCTTAAATTCCCAATCTTTGGTATACTGTCCAAAACGAACCAAATCGTTTCTTCTCCAAAACTCCTTATAAAGTTCCCTTCCTCTTTCATCGATCAAATCTTGAGCGGTAACAGAACCAAGCGGAGTTGCTTGTCTGATTGTTCTGAGTTCATTGACCAAGGCGGTGGGATCTCCTCCACCTCTTAAAATAGCTTCTGCTTTTAAAAGGTGTGCATCGGCATATCTGAAGACAATCTCGTGACTGTTGAAAGAGCGCTCACCAGCAGGGTGGTACTTGATGGTACGGATACCTGTACGCTCATTGTTACCGGCCAGTCCGGGGATTTCCTTGGTGAAAACCAATGGATTTCCAGGACGGTCTTTTAAAGCAACACCATTTGCATCATACATTTGGCCGATCAAGAACCCGTAACCAATACCGAGGTTTACATCATCGGCATTGCTGGCATCAGGCACCCAACCTCTTCTTTCCTCTTGTCCATCGCCAACATAGTTGCTGTTGGGGTCTCCTTCAAATAGGTCGTAAAATTCGGCAAGGGTGCTAAAACCGTTCCATCCGCCACCGGTATTGTCCGGTGCCACGATATGGTAGTGCATTCCGTTCCAAATCCTGTTTCCAACGGAGGTACTGGCCCACCAAATGGTTTCGGTATCGGCTTCTTCCGTAAACATTTCGAAGTAACCATCCTCCAAGGCATACCCTTCAGCAGCGATGGCATCGATCAGATCAATCACGGCATTGTAATCTGCGGCAGTGCCGGTATAGCGTTCCCCGTTCATCATGACCTTGGCCAATAAGAATCGACCAGCCGCTTGGGAGGCCTTGCTCAAACCTTCTGCTCCAGCTGCTATGGAAGGTAGGTTAGGGATGGCTTCCGTTAAATCGGAAACAATAAAGTCGTAAGCCTCTTGTTTGGTCATTACTTCAGGATTGATATTGGGTCCGTCGTCCAGTCCCCTGAATGGCACCTGACCGTATAGATCCAGTACAAAGAACATACTGAAAGCTCTTAAAAACTGCGCTTCAGCCTTTTGTTGTGCTGAGGGGGAGCTTCTGCTGTCAATAATTTCCGAAGCCCTATATACATTCTGGTTGAGGTTGTTCCAAACGTTTAGAATGTAGAGGTGCTGTGGATCCCAAGTATGGGTGTGCAGGGTACGCCAAATTCCATTGTCGCCCCAGTCCGTACCACGGGTCGGCACCAACATCTCATCCGTGGAAACCTCATTGAGGGCAAAGAAATTTGCTTGATCTCCCAATTGTCCGTAAACATCGTTGTACAGGTTATTGAGGTTACTCTGTGCGTTAACGCCACCAAACCCTCCTGTGTCCGCTTCGTTAAAAACGGAATCCGTAGGTTCAACTTCCAGATTTGTACATGCAAGCACAAGGACAGTCGAAACAAGAATCGATAGATTAATCTTGATTTTTCTTCTTTTCATGATCTTTTCAATTTTTTATTAAAAGGTAGCATTTAGTCCAATAGTGAAAGTCCTTGGTCTAGGGAATGCCGTATAGTCGATACCTGCAATTGGAATACCGTTCAATAGATCGGTGGAACCGTTGGAGTTACCAGGGGTAACACTTACCTCGGGGTCAAGGCCACTATAATCGGTAATCAAGAATAGGTTTTGTCCTGTAACGGATAACCTCAAGCTTTTTAGGGCGCCATCACCGCTCAGTGGAACATTGTACCCAAGGGTCACGTTTTGCAGACGTACAAAATCGGCGCTTTCCAAAAATCTAGTGGACACGGATGCCTCGGCCAAACCGGATTCATCGCTGGCAGGGACATCTGGCGTCACGTTACGGGCATTTTGAATGGCCCCTGCGGTGAAGAATGCATTGGCGGTATTGTTGTACACCGCTGCTCCAAACTGGCCACTCAAATAAGCAGATAGATCCCAGTTTTTGTAGCTAAGATTTGTGGAGAACCCTCCAGTGATATCTGGCAATGCAGTTTCGCCTATGTAAACTTGGTTATCGATACCTCCTGTGAAAATGGGCTGTCCATCGCCATCGTATCCTTCAAATTGTCTCAAGAAGAATGCAAACAAAGGCTGGCCTTCCTCCAAGCGCTGGGAAAAGGCATTGGATAGACCTTGTCCACGGATTTGTCCAGAAGGAATGATTACCTGTCCTCCCAATGGGTTTCTAAGCTTCTTGATCTCATTGTCGTTATAGGCGACATTAAGACCTGCACTCCAATTGAAATCGGCACTCTGTACCAAATCATAGTTTATGGAGAATTCTACCCCTTGGTTTATGATGGAAGAGTCAAAGTTTCCAAAAAAGAACTGTTGGGGGGCAGGTTGGGCAGAATTTACCCTTAAAAGCACATCTTGGGTGTCTTTGCGGTAAAAGTCAACCGAACCATTCAACCTATCGTTTCCAAAACCAAAGTCAAGACCAACCCCGTATTGAACGGTTTCCTCCCATTTCAAATCATCATTGGGGAAGGCAACGGTTTCCGTTCCAGGAATGTTGATGTCACCACCATCGGAAATTACTTGGTCTGGCACAGCGTATCGTGATCTGAAGATGTAGTTAGCATGACCCAAACCGTCCTGGTTTCCTGTGATACCAAAGCTTAATCTAAGTTTAAGGGTTGACACGGAATCACCAATAAAATCTTCTTCGTTGAGTTTCCATGCAAAGGCAGCAGAAGGGAAGTACCCATACTGGTTGTTTCCACCGAATCTTGAGGAGCCATCCGCTCTGACCGTTGCCGTGAATAAATACTTGTCGGCAATGGTGTAGTTGACCCTCGCAAAGAAGGATTGAAGCTCGTCAGTAGTGTCAAAAGTATCTACAAACAAGGAGTTTACCCGCGTTCCGGTTACAGTACCAATATTGTCGGTTACAATATCGGGAACCAATCTATTGATGAACACCCCATTGGTGTTGGGGGCATATCCATATTGTTGGTATCTACCATCTATATTCTGTTCTATAACGTTGACCGTTTTATTAAGATGGTCCGACATTTCATTCAAATCGGTGGTAGCAAATCCAAAACCTCTTGCATTTCTACCGGAATTGGCAAAGTCTTGGAAGGAGAAACCGACTATCGCATCTAGGTTTGAGTTTTCAAACTCCTTTTTATAGTTCAAGGTGGCCTCGATCAATCTATTCTCTATATCCAGATTGTTGATGGCACCACGTCCATTTCCAAAAGTTCCCCTATCAAGGTTTCGTCCCAAGGAAGAAGCGACTGCATTTCTGGTAGCCTCTGACTTATCGTAACCTAAATTGATTTTTCCTGTAAGTTCAGGGGTGAAATCATATTCGGCAGAGAAATTGATCAGTGCCCTGTTGGTATTGCTCAAAGATTGAATGTAATCTGTCAGTACCCGGGGATTCAACTGTCCGCCCGAGTTATATTCAGGGTTGCTCGGCCAAGTAGGGTTTGCCGAATAGGCAGCCCCCAAAAGGTCACCCCTAAATCCTGCACTACCACTAAGTGCTGGGGATTCATCATTTACGCGGGATACGGTTCCTTGTAAATTGAGTCTTAATTTGTCATCCAAAAACCGATGTCCCCAATTCACTCTTCCCGTGATTCGCTCCATGGAGGAGTTTTGTACAATACCAAATTGTTTTCCGTAACCGAAGGTGGCCCTGACATTACCTTTCCCATAATTGTTTGAATAGGTGATGTTTTGATTTTGGGAGACAGCTCTTCTTGTTACAACGTCTTGCCAATTGGTATTGTAACCTGCATCTTGCGCTACTCTGTCACCACCAAACTGCTCCACGGCATCAAGGAAAGCCTCTCTACCTAATAAGGGCAAATCATTGGCTGGGTTTGAAATACTTAACGTTGAATTGAATTCGAATACGCCACCTTGGCTGCCCTTACCACTCTTTGTGGTTATGATAACCACACCGTTGGCGCCTCTGGACCCATAAATTGCGGTTGCGGAAGCGTCTTTAAGGATACTCATGCTCTCAATGTCGGATGGGTTCAAGAAAGCCAATGGGTTTTTTGAACCACTGGTACCAAAACCGATGTTCCCGGATTCGGGCGCAGTATCACTGGTGAGAGGAATACCATCCACAACAAAAAGTGGGTTGTTATTGGATCGTACGGATGTGGTACCCCTAATTCGGAGTGCAATCCCGGCACCAGGTTCACCACTGGCTTGGGTAATCTGTACACCAGCTGTTTTACCTTGGATCAATTGTTCGGGAGATGAAATGATTCCCCCGTTGAAATCTTCAGAGGTAACAGCGGCAACTGCTCCGGTGGCATCCTTGATTGTGGTTTGACCGTAACCGATGATGACTACTTCATCCAAGGCTTGTGCATCCTCTTCCAAAGTCACGTTTACCGTAGATTGTCCATTGACGGAAACCTCAATGGTCTTGTAACCGATATAGCTGAATACCAAAACGGAAGAATCTTCAATGCCGTCCAAGGTATAATTACCGTCAAAATCGGTTTGGGTACCATTGGTAGTACCTTTTACAAGTACGCTTGCCCCGGGCAACGGTCCAGTTGCATCCGAAACAGTACCTGACACTGTCTGAGCTTTTGCCAAGCCAAAGCATAAAAATGCCCCAAGCATCAAAAAGCTTTTTAGTAGCGTAATCTTCATAAATAATTAATTTTAAGTTTAGTTAATTTTAATTCAAGTGTTAAACATATATAAAAAATATGTTAATTAAAATCTAAGCATATCCGCAATACGAAACGAAAACGGTTTCGTGTTGATAACTTTGGATATGTGTAAGGTTGACAAAACTTAATGGGTTGGTTTATGTATATTACAAAATAAGATAAGAAAATTAAGAATTCTGTAATACGCTGCTAATATAGTATTTTTTATTTTTACAAGATTTTAACATTTCTATAAGAGTTTTTAAGGAAGTTTAGAAGTATTGTGTTAAAAAGCATATTTTGGTCAGCCCCCTTTTCTATAATGAGTAATTTCCAAATTATTATTAAATCAAATCCCTGATTGTTGAAAGCAAAAATTACCCTAAAAGATATAGCAAGAGAGCTTGAAGTGTCCATTTCAACGGTGTCAAAGGCGTTAAAGAACAGTGAGGAAATCAGCCGGGATACCAAGGAAAAAGTGCAAGCGTTTGCCAGACTGTACAATTACAAGCCCAATAACATAGCCATTAGCCTTAAAAACAAGAGGACCAAGAACATTGGGGTGGTCATTCCTGATATTGTCCACCATTTTTTTACCACGGTGATCAGGGGCATTGAAAAATATGCCAATGCAAGGGGATATAATGTAATTGTGTGCCTATCCGAAGAATCTTTTGATAAAGAGGTAATAAATATGGAGATGCTGGCCAATGGTAGCATTGATGGCTTTATCATGTCCTTGTCTTCCGAGACACAGCAAAAAGGCGATTATAACCACCTTAAGGAAGTAACCGAGCAGGGTATTCCCGTGGTACTGTTTGATCGTATCACCAATGAGATAGATTGCGATAAAGTTGTCATTGATGATGAATTGGGAGCGTACATGGCCACCAAAAAACTGATTGAACAAGGAAGAAAGAAAATAGCCCTCATCACAACCGATGATTACCTTAGTGTAAGCAAGGCCCGAACAGTTGGATACAAAAAGGCCCTCACCGAAATGGGGATAGATGTTGATGAATCCAAAATCCTAAAACTGCCCACCATGGAAATGGACGAGGCCGGCATCAAAAGCTTTTTGGAAACCCAAAAATTGGATGCTGTGCTGTGCGTTAATGAAATATTTGCCGTCTACAGTATGCGGTTGGCCCAAAAGAGCGGTCTCCGAATCCCTGAAGATATCTCCTTTATTGGGTTTACGGACGGGGTTTTGTCCAAATATGCCAACCCAAGCTTAACGGTGGTGGCCCAGCATGGGGAGAAAATGGGCGAGATGTCTGCCCAAATGTTGATCGATAAGGTGGAAAGCGAGGAAGATGAAGAGACCTACCAGACCAAAATCCTCGAACCCACCTTGGTGATTCGGGATTCCATAATCCATTAACATAGGATCTATGGTATAAGTATCTTTGCCATTACATTTATCGCTAAAGCAATGAATCAAGAATACATAACAGCACACCCTTGGTCCATTATCGAAGAAGGATTTGACCAAGAATTGGTACAATCTTCGGAAAGTTTGTTCAGCCTCGGGAACGGGGCCATGGGACAACGGGCCAATTTTGAGGAACACTATTCGGGGGAAACCTTCCAAGGCAGTTATATTGCAGGGGTCTATTATCCTGATAAAACCCGTGTGGGATGGTGGAAAAATGGCTATCCAGAGTACTTTGCCAAAGTGCTCAACGCTCCCAACTGGATCGGTATTGATATTTCATTGAATGGTCAACCCTTGGATTTGGCCCAATGCAAAAAAGTCGCGCATTTTCTTCGAGAGCTCAATATGAAAGAAGGATGGTACAAACGCAGTTTTGTGGCCACCCTACCCAATGATTTGGAAATTGCGGTTGAAGTGACCCGTTTTTTAAGTCTGGACCTGGATGAATTGGGAGCCATACAATATACTATACAACTGCTCAATGGAGACGCTGAAGTTCTGGTAACACCCTATCTGGATGGAGGGATAAAAAACAGGGATAGCAATTGGGACGATAAATTCTGGAACATCACTGCAATTGGCTCCAAACAAAATAGGGCTTTTGTGGAATCCCACACCATGAAGACCCATTTTAAGGTCTGTACCTTCATGGAGAGTGAATTGTATGTGGAAGGGGACAAGGTTGATGAAAATCCTGCCGTAAAAAAAGATGAAACTTCCGTAGGTCATACCTATACGGTCCATCTTCAAAAGGATGAGACCCTCACTTTGATAAAATATGGGGGCTATACCGTAGATAGGAACCATCCGGCAGACCAACTCCAGGAAGCCGCCAACAAGATTTTGGACCAAGCATCCAAACTCGGTTTTGAAACCTTGCTGCAAATGCAAAAGGATGCATGGGCCCAGATTTGGGAAATGAGTGACATTGCCATTGAAGGTGATGTAAAGGCGCAACAAGGCATCCGGTTCAATATATTTCAGCTTAACCAAACCTATCTTGGAAAAGATTCCAGACTGAACATTGGCCCCAAAGGATTTACCGGTGAAAAATATGGGGGAAGCACCTATTGGGACACCGAGGCGTACTGCTTGCCATTTTATATGGCCACCAAAAACCAGCAAGTAGCTTGGAACCTATTGGAATACCGCTATAACCATTTACTTAAGGCCATAGAGAATGCAGGAAAGTTGGGATTCAAAAATGGGGCGGCACTATATCCCATGGTCACCATGAACGGGGAGGAATGCCATAACGAATGGGAAATCACCTTTGAGGAAATCCATAGAAATGGGGCCATAGCCTTTGCTATATACAATTATCACCGTTTCACGGGAGATTATAGCTACATCCCCGAAATGGGGTTGGAAGTCTTGATCGGAATTGCGAGATTCTGGTACCAAAGGGTCAATTTTTCAGAAGAGAAGCAACAGTATGTGATGTTGGGTGTAACAGGACCCAACGAATACGAGAACAATGTCAATAACAACTGGTACACCAATTATTTGGCCAAATGGTGCATGGAATATGTTGCGGAACAACTCCAAATAGTATCCGAATCCTACCCAGAGGATTACCAACGTATAATTTCCGACACAAATTTGGTTCCATCTGAAATTGAGGACTGGACCAAAGTGGCGGGTAACATGTATTTTCCTTTTTCTGAAAAACACAAAGTGTTTTTACAGCAAGATGGGTTTTTGGATAAGGAATTGGTTCGGGTGCAAGATTTGGACAAGTCCGAAAGGCCCATCAACCAAAAATGGAGTTGGGACCGCATCCTTAGGTCTCCTTACATCAAACAAGCCGATGTGCTCCAAGGCTTTTACTTTTTTGAAGACCATTTCAGTCAGGAGGAATTGGAACGTCATTTCGATTTCTACGAGCCCTTTACCGTCCATGAATCCTCACTTTCCCCCTGCGTGCACAGCATTCAGGCTGCCAAACTGGGACGCATGGAACAGGCCTACACCTTTTACTTGAGAACATCCCGGTTGGACTTGGACGATTACAACAAGGAAGTGGAAGAAGGTCTCCATATTACCTCCATGGCCGGCACATGGATGAGCATTGTGGAAGGTTTTGGGGGAATGCGGGTCGTGGACAGCGTACTGAGTTTTACCCCCCGAATTCCAGAACAATGGAAATCATATGCCTTCAAAATCAATTTTAGGAACCAAATCGTGACCATGACCGTCTCTGCCCAAGGAACTGCCTTTACAGTTTCCGGGGATGATGCCTTGACCATTCAGGTAGATGGGAAGCCCCTCAAGTTGATGCCTGGGGAAACGGTCCGTGCCTAAAAGTTCCTTTATTTTGCGGTTGGAAAAACCACGAGACCCCATGAAGAAAAAATCAATAGTCTATCAAGTCTTTACCCGACTTTTTGGAAACACCAATACCCATAACATTCCTTGGGGGACCATTGAAGAAAATGGAGTGGGCAAGTTCGCGGATTTTACTGAAAAAGCTTTGGGGGAAATCCAAGCTTTGGGGGTCACCCACGTCTGGTATACCGGAGTGTTGCACCATGCTTTGGTCAATGATTATACCGCTTATGGCATTTCCAATGACGATTATAATGTAGTCAAGGGGCGTGCAGGCTCACCTTACGCCGTAAAGGACTACTACAATGTAAATCCCGACTTGGCCTTGGACCCCTCCAAACGTCTTGATGAATTCAAGGAACTTATCCAGAGGACCCATAAATTGGGGATGAAAGTGATCATAGACATAGTACCCAACCATGTGGCCCGGAAATACGAAGGAACCAACAATCCCGAAGGAGTGGTGGACTTGGGCGCCCGTGATGATGTTACGAAGGAGTACGATGTCAACAACAATTTTTACTACATCCCGGGTCAACCGTTTCAGTTGCCCCATTGGGAGCATGGATACATGCCTTTAGGCGGAAAAAACGTTCCGTTATCAAATCAAAAACTTGAGGAGAACCCCGCCAAATGGACCGGAAATGGTTCTCGAATGGCCCAACCCCATTTCAACGATTGGTATGAAACCGTAAAAATCAACTACGGGGTACGGCCAGATGGCATCAAGGATTTTGATGAATTGCCTTGGGACTTCAGGAGTAAGGGGCACAAGGAACACTTTCGGTTTTGGGAGGATAAGACCGTACCCGATTCTTGGGCAAAATTCAGGGATATTGCCCTATACTGGTTGGATTTTGGCGTGGATGGGTTTCGCTACGACATGGCCGAAATGGTGCCGGTGGAGTTTTGGAGCTACCTGAATTCCAACATCAAAATGAAGAAGCCAGACGCTTTTTTAATGGCGGAGGTATACAATCCAGACCTATATCGGAACTATATCCAACTGGGAAAGATGGACTACCTGTACGATAAGGTGGATTTGTATGATGGTTTAAAGCATATCATGAAGGGGTATGGCTGGACAGACCATATTCCCGTGGTGCAGCAAAAGGTGTTGGACATTGAGCACCATATGCTCCATTTTTTGGAAAACCACGACGAGCAAAGAATCGCCAGTCCGGATTTTGTGGGCAAAGCAGAACTGGGAAAGCCTGCCATGGTCGTTTCGGCCACTATTGGCACATCGCCCACCATGATTTATTTTGGACAGGAAGTAGGTGAGCCGGCCGCAGAGGATGCGGGTTTTGGAAAGCCTACACGTACCTCCATTTTCGATTATATTGGAGTGCCCCACCATCAACGTTGGATGAACAATAAAGCATTTGATGGAGGTCAATTGTCACAAGAAGAAAAGGAACTCCGGGAATTTTATGCCCGCCTTTTGAACTTTACCAAACAAAGCTCTGCTTTGATGGGCGAATACCAAGAAATTCATTTTTACAATAAGGAACGTGTCGAGAACTATGATCATAGGGTACTTTCATTTGCAAGATGGACCGATGGGGAAAAACTCCTGGTCGTTTCCAATTTCGACGCCCATAAAAACTATGCTTTTGAACTTAAGGTTCCGGAAGATATCATAGCCAAATGGCAATTGAAGGATACGGTATACGGCCTTTCCGAAGCATTATATGGAAAAATGGAATTGCCCTTATCGGTGGAGAATGGGCAAGGAAAAGTCTGGGTGGAACTAGAGCCTTTGGAATCCTATATTTTTAAGTTGACACCATAAAAAAGCGGATTGCAAAGCAATCCGCTCCAGTTTAAGGTTGGTTAGTTGCCTTACGATTTTGCAGCTGTTTTTTGGTAGATCAGTGCAATGATGGCTCCTATAATTCCGTAAAAAACAATGTCCAGAACGGCTTCAACAATATGGCCGGTCATATCCATCCAGCTCATGGTGGCATAGGTAATGAGGCCTGTGCCCAATCCTATTAGGGCCCCAATCCAAGCCCCAAACTCAAATCCTTGGCCTAAGGAATGATGGCCTCTGGCCCATTTACTGTACAGGGTACTAAGGATAAAGGAGGCGATAAGATTGGCTAGAGCGATGATTCCCAAATCTGGAACCTCTTTCATGGCATTTACAATGGTGTGCTCAGTAAAAAAGTCTACAGTGGCAATACCCCAAATGAGGTATCCCAGAAAAAACATGACAATCGTTGCGACCAAGGTGGCCAGCAAATTGGATTTTGAAAACATGGTTGTAGTTTTTTATTGGTTATGAATATGATAAATGTATCAAATAAAATTTAACAAATCGATAAAAATCAACGCTTTAAAAAATTAATATCTTTCTTTTTGGTAAAATAATCCATGGATTTTTCATTTTTGGATACAGTTCCCAGATTCGATTTTCATGTTGTATTTTTAACTACCATAAAAACGGAAAAATGAAGAAAAATCTACTTTGGGCATCAATTGTCATTATAGTATGTAACAGCTGCGGAATGAAAGATTCAAAACCATTGGTCATTGGGCATAGAGGTGCCATGGGCCACGAAACCGAAAATACACTGGCGTCTGTTCAAAAGGCAATGGACTTGGGTGTAGACATGATAGAGATAGACGTGTTCCAAATAGAAAGTGGGGAAACTGTGGTGTTTCATGATGATACGGTGGATAGATTGACCAACGGAGGCGGTAAAATAGAGGAGTACAATGTATTTGATATGAAGCAGCTCATTTTGGATGGAGGACATACGATTCCTTTGTTGCAGGATGTGTTGAAACTCATTGATAACAAAGTAGGATTGAATATTGAGTTGAAGGGAGCGGGAACATCTGAAAGAGTGGACTTCATCACAAAAAGTTATATTAAAAACAGGGGATGGTCATCGGACAATATTGTCATTTCCAGTTTCAATTGGGATGAGCTTCGGGAAATGCGAAAGCTCAACAAGGACATCAAGATTGCAGTACTTACTAGTGATGACCCCCTAAAAGCCATTGAAGTGGCCAAAGAATTGAATGCTGTGGCCATAAACCCCAGATACACCACCTTAACTGCTGAGAATGTGGAACAAATGCAGGGAGAAGGATTGAAGGTTTACACGTGGACCGTCAACAAGCCTGAAGATATCCAACAAATGAAAGATTTTGGGGTGGACGGTATCATTACCGATTATCCTGAACGGGCCCATTAATGTTCGATGTAATTATCGTAGGCGGAGGTGCTGCCGGTTTTTATGCCGGAATCCATATTGCGGAGCGGGCACCCCATGCCAAGATTGCCATTTTTGAACGGGGCAAGAATGTACTGTCCAAAGTAAAGGTTTCTGGAGGCGGCCGGTGCAATGTGACCCATGGCGAATTTTCCCCCCGGGAACTTTCCACCAACTATCCCCGAGGCGAAAGAGAGCTTTTGGGACCTTTCCACAATTATGCCCCCATGGATGTCATGGCTTTTTTTGAGGAACGTGGGGTGCCGCTCAAGATTGAAGAGGATGGACGTGTATTTCCCCAGAGCGATTCTTCACAATCCATCATAGATTGTCTTGTAGGCGAGGCAGAACGATTGGGCATCACGATTTTGCGCAACAGCTCCGTAAAACAGTTTGAACGAAATGGGGAGCAATGGCAGGTGACCACCATGAACAAGCACTACCATGCCAAAAAGCTACTGCTTACCACGGGAAGTAACCCCAAAATATGGGAACAGTTGCAAGCAATGGGGCACACCATTGTTTCGCCAGTACCCTCCCTTTTCACATTTAATATCAATGATGAACGTATCCATGGAATCCAAGGGATAAGTACTTATGTTTCTGCTGAAATCCCTCCCAAAAGAACTTTTTCCTCAGATAAGGCCCAACTCAACCTGAAGAGTGCTAAAAAGGAAGAACCCGTTTTAGAGTCCGAAGGCCCCTTGTTGATCACCCATTGGGGATTGAGTGGCCCAGCTATTCTAAAACTGTCTGCGTGGGGTGCCAATATTTTGAACAAATACAATTATGCATTCCGGTTGAATATCAATTGGATGCCTGAGTATACAACCGCTTCCATGGAAAGGCTACTCCGGAAAATAAAGGAAGTGGAACCCAAAAAAACGGTTTTGAGGACCCATGCCGTTGAACTTCCCCGCCGACTTTGGGCAAAATTGGTCCATGCGGCACGCATCAAAAAAGATGAAAAATGGGCTGACCTTACCAAAGAGAAACTTCAAAATTTGGCCGAGCAACTCACCGACTCCTCTTTTAAAGTTGAAGGAAAGAGTACTTTTAAAGAAGAATTCGTTACTGCTGGAGGGGTGGATTTAAAAGAAATCGATTTTAGGACATTCGAAAGTAAAATCATTCCCAACCTTTACTTTGCTGGGGAAATCATCAACGTGGATGCCATAACGGGCGGCTTCAACTTTCAAAATGCATGGACAGGAGCTTATTTGGCCGCAAAGGCCATTGCTTCGTCCAAATGATCACTGTAGAAGCATGGTGATTCCGGCAGCCAATGCCGCACCCAATATTGGGCCTATCACCGGAATCCAAGAATAACCCCATCCGTTGGACCCTTTATTTTTTATGGGAACCAGGGCATGGATGATTCTTGGTCCCATATCCCGGGCCGGATTAATGGCATAGCCTGTAGTACCTCCCAAGGACAACCCAATTCCCCATACGATCAAGGCTACGGGCAAGGCTCCCAATGAACCCAGACCAATAATGGTATTGTCCGAGGACATCACGGCATCCGTAAAATAAAGTACGGCAAACACCAAAACAAAAGTGCCCAAGATTTCGGTCAAGAGGTTTAAAAAGGTATTTGGAATGGCGGGAGCATTGCAAAAGACTGCCCGCTTTGTATTTCCATCAGAAGTGGCATCAAAATGGTCTTTATTCATCAACCACACCAAAAAGGCACCCAACATGGCCCCAATGAACTGTGCTGCAATATAACTTAGGATGGCATCAACGGGGAATTCCCCTGCCACGGCCAGTCCAATGGTAACGGCCGGATTGAGATGTGCGCCGCTGTATGGTCCGGCAACCACGACCCCGGTATAAACCGCAAAGGCCCATCCGGTGGTGATCACCATCCATCCAGAACCATTTCCGTAGGTTTTTTGCAAAGAAACATTGGCATTGACACCACACCCAAGAAGAATCAAAAGAAAGGTGCCCACAATTTCGGCGATAAAGGGAGTCATATGGATTTTGGTTTAGCGTTTACAGTCGGTTAATTTATGGGTTTTCCGTCCAATGTTCCAAAGCTTTTATGGCCCGGTACCATCCTTGTATGCCTTTATCTATGTTTTCCCGCTCCTTGGAAGGCTTAAAATGGACATCGGCTTGCCAAATATCTTGTATTTCCGTGGTGCTTTTCCAATATCCAACGGCCAATCCTGCCAGATAGGCGGCACCCATGACCGTGGTCTCCACAATTTTCGGTCTAACGGTAACAGTGTTCAAAACATCGGCCTGAAACTGCATGAGCATATCATTTATGGTAGCACCGCCATCTACCCGAAGCTCCTTGATGGAAATACCCGAATCTGCTTCCATGGCTTTTAGAATATCCATGGTCTGGTAGGCAATGGATTCCAAAGCAGCCCGCGCGATATGGGCATCGGTACTTCCGCGCGTCAACCCAAAAATGGTGCCTTGGGCATGTTGGTTCCAATGTGGCGCACCCAAACCGGCAAAGGCGGGAACAAAATAGACCCCATCCGAACTATTGACACCCCCTGCGAGTTTCTCAACTTCCGAGGAGGTTTTAATGACCTTTAAACTATCGCGAAGCCATTGCACCACTGCTCCGGCAATAAAAATACTCCCTTCCAGGGCATATTGGGTCTTTCCGTTGATTTTCCATGCCACCGTGGTCAATAGATTATTTTTGGATACTACAGGGGTCTCTCCAATGTTCATGAGCATAAAACAACCCGTGCCATAGGTGTTTTTGACCATTCCCTTTTTGGTGCACATTTGGCCAAAGAGGGCTGCTTGTTGATCTCCGGCAATTCCCGCAATGGGGATTTTAGAGGCAAAGAAATTGGGGCTGGTGTAGCCATAGACCTCACTGGATTGATGTACTTCGGGAAGCATGCTCTTGGGAATGGTGAGCAATTCCAATAACTCATCGTCCCATTGCATGGTATTGATGTTGAAAATAAGGGTACGCGAGGCATTGGTAACGTCGGTAATATGCAGTTTGCCCTCCGTCATTTTCCAGATGAGCCAAGTATCAATGGTACCCATGACCAAATCGCCGGCCTCGGCCTTTTTCCGGGCGCCTTCCACATGATCCAAAATCCATTTTACCTTGGTCCCCGAGAAATAGGAATCAATGACCAGACCCGTTTTTTCACGGATCATTTCTGATTTCCCCTGCTTTTTCAGTGCATCGCAGTAGTCGGCTGTACGCTTGTCTTGCCATACGATGGCATTGTAGATCGGCTCCCCAGTATTTCGGTCCCACACCACTACGGTTTCACGCTGATTAGTGATACCAATAGCAGCCATTTGTTCCCCTTTCAATCCTTTTTTGCTAACGGCTTCGGCGGCCATTCCAGCTTGGGTGGCCCATATCTCATTGGGATCGTGCTCTACCCATCCCGGTTTTGGGAAAATTTGGGTGAATTCTTTCTGGGCCACAGAGATAATGGTTCCCTTTTGATCAAAGATCACGGCCCTGGAACTGGTAGTACCTTGATCCAAAGCAAGGATGTATTGGTTCATTTTTGTTAATTTAATGCGATTGAATTTACTAAAATTAATTTGGGTAGCTTTTTAATATGATGCATAACTATATAGCACTTCTAAGGGGAATCAATGTGGGTGGCCAAAAGAAGATAAAAATGGCAGACCTAAGGGAAACCTTGATCAAAACAGGATTGAACCATGTGGAGACCTACATTCAGAGTGGTAATGTGGTTTTTAGGGATGGGGAATCGAACAAGCGAGTGCTTGAAAGCCGCATCCATAAGGCCATTTTGGATGATTTTGGGTTTGAGGTACCCGTTTTGGTGGTATTGGAAGAAGATATCAGGAAAATACTGAAGAATAGTCCGTTCGACCAAAATGATGAGGATAATAAATTATATTATGTATTGCTCAAAGAACCTCCAAGGACGGATGCCGTAAACGAATTCAATGAACTCCATTTTGAACAAGAAGATTTTCACATTACGGATGCCTGTGTCTACCTACTGTGCAAAAAGGGATATGGAAACGCCAAACTCAGTAATAATCTGGTAGAGCAAAAACTCAAAGTGGAAGCCACCACCCGCAATTTAAGAACCATGCAAAAACTGCTGGATATGGTCCAAAAAAAAGTAGTCAGCCAATAGTCTTGTCTTTCTCCAAATAGTATTGAACCTGAACTTGCCCTTGAACTTATGTTTGAACTTGAACTTGAACTTGTCCTTGCCCTTGAACTTGAACTTGTATTTAACCCTAAGGGTTAAGCTCCCAGACCTTGTAGTTGAGAACGGCTGCAAAACAAACCCATAATAGATAGGGGACCATTAAAATAGCGGCAGGTTTACTCACCACCTTGAACCATTTAATGGTCAACATGATCAGGGTGAGCAGCACCAAAATCACCAAAAGGGCCAATAGTGGATTCTTCAATCCAAAAAAGACAATGCTCCACAAAGCGTTGAAAAGCAATTGAAAGACAAAATGATAAAGGGCCGTTTTCACCCAAATATGGTGATATCCCTTGGACCAGACCACCCCGGCCGCAACACCCATCAACACATAAAGCACGGTCCAGACCGGGGCAAAAAGCTCATTGGGAGGGGTAAAGGAAGGCTTGTTCAATGTGGTATACCATTCATTCACAGAGCTTTGGGTTGCAAAACCCGAAAGGAAGCCTATGAGAAGACACACGGCGACACTGATGGAAATGTAAATGATTCTTTTTTTCATGACAGGCACTACATCAACTAAAATAAGAATTTATTTGAATCCCCTTTCCGGTAAGAGGCATGCTATCTTATATTTGTCCAAACATTTCCCATGACCGAAAACGACTTTTCCCAAAACACCTATTCCCATTTTCCAAAGGAGGGCAAGGTCACATGGAAGGCTCCCAGCAATATCGCCTTGGTAAAATATTGGGGGAAACTGGCCCATCAGATACCGGCCAACCCATCCATCAGTTTTACATTGGATGCCTGTGCTACAACTACTTCAATGGTATTCGGGAAAAAAGAGGAAAGCTCCAATACATTTTCTTTCGACTTCTTTTTTGAGGGGAAACCTAAGGAAGATTTTAAACCCAAGATCCAAACCTTTTTGGAACGTATCAATGCGTATGTTCCTTTTTTAAAGGAATATCATTTGGTCATAGAAACCTCCAATTCTTTCCCGCATAGTAGTGGGATAGCTTCCTCGGCAAGCGGTATGGCCGCATTGTCCTTGTGTATCATGGACATTGAAAAGCAAATGAATCCTGATATGGACGGGGCCTTTTTCAATAAAAAAGCGTCTTTTTTGGCCCGTTTGGGTTCGGGAAGCGCCTGTAGGAGTATTGAGGGTGATTTGATTCAATGGGGAACACATAAAAACATACCCGAAAGTTCCAATCTGTACGGGATCAAATACCCTTTTGAGGTACATCCGGTGTTCAAGAACTATCACGATACCATTTTGTTGGTCCATAAAGGGCAAAAACAGGTCAGCAGCACCGTAGGACACGAATTGATGCATGGACATCCTTTTGCCGAAAATCGGTTCCGGCAAGCACATGAAAATTTGGATGCGTTAAAGGGGGTCTTTGCCAATGGCGATGTGGAGGAATTCATCAAGATTGTGGAAAGTGAGGCGCTTACCCTACATGCCATGATGATGACCAGTATGCCCTATTTCATTTTAATGAAACCGGATACTTTGGAGATTATCAACAAGATTTGGGCCTACCGTTCGGAAACCCATGTTCCCATTTGTTTTACCTTGGATGCAGGGGCCAATGTTCATGTACTCTACCCAGAGTCTGTCAAGGAAAAAGCCATTCAATTTATTAAGGATGAATTGGTTGAACATTGTGAGAAAGGGCACTACATTTGCGACCGGATTGGCCAAGGAGCACGAAAAATACAGTAAAACGAACCCAAGGAAACCGTTTTTTTGCGTTCTTTGCCACAACTTTTGATGGTGATACAAGATTTTGAAGGGAAAACAGTTTTGTTCATCGGATTAGTTTAACAGTCAGACACATAGTTTGTATCTTAGCAATAGTATATGAAAGGCCCTTTATTTTATTCCAAGATTCTACTTTTCGGAGAGTATGGTATCATCAAAGATTCCAAAGGCCTTTCCATTCCCTATAATTTTTTTAAAGGAGCTTTAAAAAGCGGAAAGGACCTATCTGGGCAAGCCCTTAAATCCAACGAAAGCCTTAAGGCTTTTGCAGGGTATTTGAAGCAGCTCCAAGATCAGGAAGAAGGCCTGGTGTCTTTTGATATAAAAGCTTTGGAAGAAGACATTGCCAACGGAATGTATTTTGACAGTTCCATTCCCCAAGGCTATGGGATTGGCAGTAGTGGTGCCTTGGTGGCGGCCATTTACGATAAATATGCAAAGGACAAGATTACAGTGCTTGAAAACCTGACCCGGGACAAATTATTGAGGTTGAAGGAGATTTTTGGAAAGATGGAATCTTTTTTCCATGGGAAATCTTCAGGTCTTGACCCTTTGAACAGCTACTTGAGTTTACCCATTCTCATCAATTCCAAAGACAATATTGAATCTACCAGCATACCCTCCCAAAACACCAATGGCAAGGGTGCCGTATTCCTGTTGGATAGTGGAATCACTGGAGAAACAGCTCCCATGGTACAGATTTTTATGGAGAAGATGAAGCAGGAAGGATTCCGGAATATGGTCAAGAACCAATTCGTAAAGCATACCGATGCCTGTGTGGAGGACTTTTTGAACGGAAACATCAAGTCGCTTTTTGGAAACCTGAAGCAACTGTCCCATGTGGTATTTGACCACTTTAAACCTATGATTCCGTCCAAGTTCCATCAATTATGGAAACAAGGTATTGAAACCAACGATTACTACCTTAAACTTTGTGGATCTGGTGGTGGAGGATACATTTTGGGCTTCACCCAAGATTTGGAGAAGGCAAAAAAAGCACTCAAAGACTACAATTTAGAGGTGGTGTACAACTTCTAAAATCGTCCCATGTTACTCAGTCGAAAGAACAAACTCTTGCTTTTTAAGCTGTTGAGTCTGTTTTCTGTGGTTCGCGGATATAACATTTTGGTAATTACCTTGGCCCAGTATCTGGCCTCCATCTACATACTTTCGCCAGATGTTCCGCTTCGGCAGGTGGTGCTTGACCTTAATCTTTTTTTGATCGTTACGGCTTCTGCCTTGGTCATTGCCAGCGGATATATCATCAATAATTTTTATGATGCGGAAAAGGACCTGATCAACAAACCTACCAAAAGTATGCTGGACAGGTTGGTGAGCCAGCGGTTTAAGCTGACCACCTATTTCATCCTGAATTTTGTGGCGGTATTCGCGGCGAGTTATATTTCGTTTAGGGCGGTGTTCTTTTTTTCGGCCTATATTTTTGGCATCTGGTTCTATTCCCATAAGTTGAAACGTATTCCCTTTTTGGGCAATCTGGTGTCGGCCACTTTGGCCATTGCCCCCTTCTTTGTGGTATTTGTGTACTATCAGAATTTCAAGACCGTAATTTTTGTACATGCCCTGTTTCTGTTTCTCTTGATTTTGGCCCGAGAAATGATCAAGGATTTGGAGAACATGGCCGGCGACATGGCACAGAACTACAAGACCATTCCCATAATTTACGGACCCAAAGTTTCCAAATTTCTTATCGGCCTGCTCATTGTCCTGACTCTGGTTCCTGCTCTTTTACTGATCAAGACCTTTGATGTGGGCTATATGTACCTTTATTTTATGGCCTGTATTGCACTGCTTTTGCTGTTTTTGGTACTTCTGTGGAAGTCAGGGGGGAAGCGGGATTATGTTTGGCTCCATAACATCCTGAAGTTTATCATTGTAGCAGGTGTCTTTAGCATTCTCCTGATTGATGTGGACCTCGTTCTGAACCGAATCCTCTAATTGTTTGCCCTAGAGGTTTTTCGGGAGGTAAAAACACTACATTTGCAAAAAATTGATGACTGATGACGAGATCGGACAATAACGGGAACAGGAGAAATCCAAAAGGCGGCAATAGGGGAGGAAACAACCGTAAGCCCTTTGCCAAAAAATACAATACCCGTGAAAAGGGAAATACCACACAGAAAAAATCCAACCCAGATGAGATTCGGTTGAACCGATATATTGCCAACGCGGGTATCTGCTCCCGTAGGGAGGCCGACACCTATATTGCCGCCGGAAATGTATCCGTGAACGGAAAGGTGGTGACCGAAATGGGCTATAAGGTAAAACGCTCTGATGACGTCCGTTTCGATGGCAAACGATTAAGCCTCGAGAAGAAAGAATACATCCTTTTGAACAAGCCGAAGAACTTTATCACCACCACTAGTGATGAAAAGGGAAGGCGGACCGTAATGGAGTTGGTTTCGAGTGCTTCCAAGTCCAGACTTTTGCCCGTAGGGCGGTTGGATCGCAACACTACTGGACTTTTGCTCTTTACCAATGATGGGGATCTTACCAAAAAACTCACCCACCCCAAGCATGGGGTCCGTAAGATATACCATGTGCATTTGGACAAAAATCTGAGTTTATCCGATCTGCATAAGATTGAGGAAGGATTGGAACTGGAAGATGGGCCTATTGATGTGGACAGCATCAGTTTTATCCAAGGGGCTCCCAAACGAGAAATAGGGGTGGAGATCCATAGCGGAAGAAACCGTATTGTGCGTCGTATTTTTGAGCATTTGGGCTATGAGGTGACCAAATTGGACCGCGTTATCTTCGCCGGACTTACCAAAAAAGATTTGCCACGGGGTCATTGGAGACATTTGACCGAGCAGGAGATCATTAATCTAAGAATGATCAAATAAGGTTTGAAAACGGCGAAGCTCTACCATATCCGGTTTTGGTTATTGGCACTTTGCTTCTTTACACTTGCGGGTGTTTTTGAATTTTTCCTGGGCAGATCGTACTTCGACATCAATATTCATGACACCTATTTTGTCATGGCACAGGCAGATTTGTTCATATTGACCGGACTGTGGTTTGGTCTCTGCGGATTGGGATATTGGATTCTTTTCAAGTTGAAGATAAGGGTGTTTCCATGGATGCATTGGGTGCACTTTGTACTGAGTCTTTTGCCTTTTTTGATGATGTCCCTTACCAATTATATTTCTCCGGAACCCAGCTTTGAAAATTTAGCTTTGCTAAGGCGTATGGATTATGCGTGGTTTCTGGTAGTGTTGGGATTTCTTGTGGGTCAAACCCTGTATTTCCTTAATATTTTTATTTCTACACTTTTGGCAAAACGCTAATCCACTCTTATAGTTTTCCCATATCCTCGAACAAGGTCCACTGGTTGGGGTCCAATACAACGGAATCCGGTCGGTCCTTGGACTTGATCTTGAAACTTTTGGAACGTTCGTCCATTTGAATAGTTTCAATGGTGGTCACACCATCTTTGACCAAACCAATTTCCAAAGGAAACTGAAACGTGTGGTGTTCCTGCAGTTGCGAGAGTTGAATGATCACCTCCCCTTTTTTATACTCCCATTTCCATTTGAGTTGGGGATGCCCTTTGGTGAACAGCCATTGCTGGAAAAAGTCTTCCAGACCTTGGCCTGAAACATTTTCCATCACCAGTCGGAAATCGTTGGTGAGGGCGTTGCTGTTTTGGTAGGTGGCGTAGTACTTGCGGATGCCTTCCCAGAAGGTCTCGTCACCCAATGTATACCGAAGCATGTTCAAGACCCAACCGCCCTTTTGGTAAGTGTTGGTGCTTAGCACTCGCATGGGATCTTTAATGGTAAGGTCTATAATGGGTGAGGGACTATTGCGATAGTAGTCAAAAATCTCATTTTTGTCAATCGCCAGTTCTTCCTTCCTTCGGTCATCGCCATACACGCTTTCCAGATAAAGAATACAGAAATAGGTGGCAAACCCTTCGCTGAGCCACACATGGTTCCAGCTTTTCTCGGTAGCCGAATTCCCAAACCATTGGTGCGCAATCTCATGGGCGATCAAAGGTTCCACAGTCTTGTTCCCGGTCACCGAATTCTCAAAATAGGCTATGGTCCCGGCGTTCTCTAGCCCACCCCATTGGGTTTTGGCCTGCATATTGGCCAGTTTGGCATAGGAATAGGGGCCAATGGTACTGATAAAATAGTCCAGCACGTTCGTTGCGACCGAATAATCGCCAAAACCATCCAAGCGGTTTTGCGGGTACACCCATGCAGACACCTCAATGTCGTGGACTTCATCAAGAAGCCTAGAAGCAAATTCGGTTACCCCGATGGTCATCACCTTGGTGGCCACAGGGGCGGGTTCTTGGTATATGGTGAGCTTGTAGCCGTTCTCCAGATTGCTTTCTTCGAGTTTTTTGCCGGTTGCTACTACGTCATACTGGTCTGGCGCGGTGATTTGGAATTCCACACTGGCCTTATCGTACGGATGATCTACGGAAGGAAGCCAGTGCCGGGCCAAATTGGGCCAATTGTCCCCAAAAAAGGAACGCTTCCCATACTTGGTGGTGGAAATGACCAGACCCCGCTCAGGAACACCATGGTACTTTACGGTATAGGTCCGGGTCTTACTTTCGGATGCAGCAGGAACAATATTGATTTTGTTATCGGTATAGGAATACTTCGCAGGCGATGTCCCTTCCAGGACCTCGGTGACTTCCATGCCAAATTCCCCCGACTTTTCAATGAGGTCCAAAGCAAATGGAACAGCTTCGGATTTAAAGGAAACCACAATTTGGGCCTCCCCTAGTATTTCGTTGTTTTCGTCGTTCAGTTGGAGCCCAAAAACATAGTTTTGCACATCTACGGATTCATTTTTGGGGTAGGAATCTTGGGCCACGACCCCAAAGACCATAAAAATAGCAGCGAGTGAAAGGAAAAATCGTTGTTGCATCATGCAACCAAGATACTATTTTAAGTGAATCCGAAAAGTCTTCCAATATGCTTTTATTACGACATTGGTTTTGTGCCCTAATTGAATACTTCACTGAAATTATATGCTTGTCAAAGCTATACCATTGATGATAAGACGCACTAAGGCTCACAAGTGCCATCTTGCAGCTCAATTTCCGTAGGATTGTATAAATTGTCTGTGGCTGTGTACCAAGGATAATTTCCTCCTTGGATAAGCGGCACAATTGCGCAAAAGTTGGTTAGCTGGCTGTTGTTTGTGATGGTAATGCCGTCCTCAACGGTGTCCAAATTATCCAGTCCATCCAGATTAGTGAGAGACGGATTGTTACGGATGCTTAGTTCACCGGTTATGTGTTGAAGTGTGCTCAATCCAGATAGATCCACAATATCATTATATCCTGCCTGTGCGCCATAGCTGTCACTAAGACTTAGCTTTCCATTAAACACAATGTATTCTTTTGCCGCAAGTTTATCAACCCCTGTCTGTTTCGAGATGTCCAAACTTCCATAATATTCCCCCAAAGGGACCTCATATTGGCATTGCTCTGAAAGGATTTCTGAAGCTCCGGGGTTGTAACGATTAAAATATATTACGGCAGATGTGTTTGGATTTGAAGTATAGAGTTGCTCTAATGCACAAAAATTATAGAGAGCGTCATTGTCGGAAATGATTAAATGATCAACATCAGTTAAATTTTGCAATCCGTCTAAATCTAAAAGCAAAGGGTTGTTTGTAATGGTTAGCCAATTTAGGTTGAAGCAAGTACTCAATTGAGAGAGACTTTCCAATTTGGGGTTGCCGTCAATTTGTATGGAAATATTTTCTCCGGGTGATATTGGGAAACCATCCAAACTTGCAAGATTTTTATTTCCATTGATTAAAAGCGCACCAGTGATAATAAGATTTTCTATGCCTAAAAGTGAAGTGCAATTGGTATCAGTAATTATCAGATTCTGAACAGAGGTTAAGTTTTCAAGCGGTTGTAAGCTTTCTATATTTTCATCACTGATCCTAAATATTCCTCCCGTTACACTTGTATATCCTTTCTGTATAAACGCTTCCAGTTCTTCTTGACTTAATATATTAAGATCACCCTCATAAACATCACTGATGCCCTTGCCGGACAACGGGAAATTGGGTGGTGTGGCGGTGGCATTGCTTGCCACTGCAAGACTTCCTGAATAGGTGGTCTGGTCCAATGGCGAAAAGGTAACGTTTATGGTACGTTGCCCATTGGAGGGAATATCGCCCGAAGTCCAATCCCCAGAGAAACCTTCGGGCCAGGTAATATCCGTAATGGTAAGGGTTGAATTTCCCGTATTGCCCAAGGTAATGGCCATGGTCTTCTCACTATTGGCCACTACATTCCCAAAATTGAGGGAACTGGAATTGTTCTCCGATGCAATGGAGAGTATGGCAGTTGGATCGGGTGGGGGCAATTTTCCACCGGTATCTGGACCGTCATTATCCGATTTGGAGCAGCCAAAGAATATCAAAGAAATCAGGACCAGGAAAGTAAAGGCATTTTTTTTCATTGTTGGAGCATTGGAATTCATCTTTTATGTAAAAAATGAATGCATTCAACACCCAAAATCCGAAAAGAATTGGACTATACTATGGCAAAACCAACGTATGGGGCATATGGATTGACCAATGCCCCTTTTGGATTGATAAATGATATAGCTATGCTTTTACTAGCCCTATAAGATTATATTTTGTCCATTTTGGCCCTGATTTCCTCCAAACACAAATTCCCTAAACTACCCTCGTGGGAGTGTTCAATGTCCCGTTTGGGTTTAAAATTGCCATTCTCTATGGCTTTGCCCATGGTCTTGTAGGCATCCCGGAACGGCATTCCGCTTTTTACCAATTCGTTCAAGGTATCCACACTGAAGAGGTAATCGTATTTTGGGTCATCCAAAATGTTAGCGTTTACCTTGATTTCCTTAAGGCTGAAGGTCATCATCTCCAAACAGGCCTGCATATCCTGTAAAGCAGGGACGATCACTTCCTTCACCAACTGAAGGTCCCGGTGATAGCCGCTCGGCAGATTGTTCATGATCAAAATAAGCTGGTTGGGCACCGATTGGATTTTGTTGCATTTGGCGCGAATCAATTCAAACACATCCGGGTTTTTCTTGTGCGGCATAATGCTGCTTCCCGTAGTAAGCTCATTGGGGAAGGAGATAAAATCAAAATTCTGGCTCATGTACAGGCAAATGTCCATCGCCATTTTGGATAGGGTAGCGGCAACGCTCGAAATTCCGAATGCTGTGGCTTTTTCCACTTTGCCCCGTCCCATTTGCGCTGCCACTACATTATATTTTAGAGTGTCAAAGCCCATTTCTTCAGTAGTGAAACTTCTGTCGATGGGAAAAGAGCTTCCATAACCTGCAGCACTTCCCAACGGGTTTTGATCGGCAACTTTGTGAGCTGCTTGTACAAAGTACAAATCATCAATCAAGCTTTCGGCATAGGCCGAAAACCAAAGCCCGAAAGAAGAGGGCATGGCAATCTGCAGATGCGTATACCCGGGCAACAATACATTCTTGTGTTTTTCCGCAAGGTTCAAGAGTAGGTCGAAAAGTGTTTTTACTTGGGCCTTGATATCGTTCAACTCATCCTTGAGGTACAATTGCATGGCCACCAGAACTTGGTCGTTGCGTGAGCGAGCTGAATGGATTTTTTTACCTGTGTCTCCAAGTTTCTCCGTCAACAAAAACTCGATTTTGGAGTGCATATCCTCAAAATCGTCCTCAATGGTAAATTTCCCCTTTTCTATATCCTTGGCGATGTTTCCCAAAGCCTTCACCAAATCCTTGGTTTCTTCTTCGGTGATCAATCCCACTTTTCCCAGCATCTTGGCATGCGCAGTTGAAGCAATCACGTCGTACTTGGCCAAGACCAAATCGAGTTCACGGTCGTTGCCTACGGTAAAATGGTCTATTTTTTTATCGGTACTAAAACCTTTGTCCCAGAGTTTCATAGTGAATAATTCAAGTTCAAGTATCAAGTACAGCTTTTTGGTGTTTGAAGCTTGTACTCGTGTTTTATTTTTTTAGAAAACCTTCTAATATTTTTATATATAAAGCGATTCCTTCCTCAATTTCGTTTACATAGATAAATTCGTCGGCCGAATGGGAACGGGTGCTGTCCCCGGGGCCGAGTTTTACCGATTGGCAGCTCAGGGCCGCTTGGTCGGATAGGGTCGGGGAGCCATAGGTGCCCCTGCCCAATGCCAGACCACTTTTTACCAAATCATGTTCTGGGTCAATGGAGGAGGAGTTCAAGCGTAGGGAACGGGGTGTCATTTCGCAAGGTGCTTCTTTTTGCAAAAGGTCCGCAATTTCTTGATTGGAATAGCAATCGTTCACCCGAACATCAACAACCAAATCCACTTGGGCCGGCACCACATTGTGCTGTTTTCCCGCATTGATTTGGGTCACCGTCAATTTTACTTCGCCCAAAGCTTCGGAAACTTTATCAAAAGAACAGTCCTTGAACCATTGCAACACATCAATGGTGTTGTATATGGCATTGTTGTTATTGGGATGCGCGGCGTGTGATGGGGTTCCCTTGACCACGGCATCGAAGACCACCAACCCTTTTTCGGCAATGGCCAGGTCCATCAAGGTGGGTTCCCCCACTACGGCAACATCAATGTTGGGAAGGATGGGCAATAGGGAACGAATACTTTTTTCCCCGGCATCCTCCTCTTCACCGGTTGCCGCCATGATGATATTATGACTTAATCCTTCGGCTTCGTAAAAATGGACGAAAGTGGCAAGAAGTGACACCAAACATCCACCGGCATCATTACTGCCCAGACCGAACAATTTACCCTCTTCAATATGAGGATGGAAAGGGTCTTTGGTATACGCATTGTTGGGCTTTACCGTATCGTGGTGGGAGTTGAGCAACAAAGTGGGTTTGGACTTATCAAAATGTTTGTTGAAGGCATAGATGTTGTTATACTGTCTGTGTACCTCAATGCCAAATCCTTCAAGGTATGCAGCAATGGCATCCCCTGTTTTGTCTTCCTCCCCGGAAAATGAAGGAATGGAAATCAACTGTTTTAGCAGTTCAATGGCTTTTTGGGTCAATTGGTCTTGGGAAATTTTCATAGCGTTAATGTGGTAAAATTTGAATTGCCTTCTTCGAGCATACCCGAATCCCCGATGCAGACTTTGGATACTTGGTTGCGAAGGGCGTAAAAGCAATTGTGCATTTTGGGCAACATTCCATCAGAGATGATGCCATAGGCCAAAAGCTCATCATACGTCTTGGTGTCGATATGTTGAATCACCGAGTTTTCATCCTCTACGTCTTGTAAGACCCCTTTCTTTTCGAAACAGTAATAAAGCGTAGTGTCAAATTGATCGGACATGGCAATGGCAAGTTCTGCCGCGATGGTATCGGCATTGGTATTGAGCAACTGGCCTTTGCCATCGTGCGTCAACGCGCAGAAAATGGGGGTGAAGCCTGCCTGTAGCAGCTTAAAGATGCCATAGGAATTCACAATGTCCACATCGCCCACATAGCCAAAATCTACCTTTTTTACGGGTCTTTTATGCGCTCTTATGGCATCGGCATCCGCCCCACTCATTCCAATGGCATTGGTGCCAAAGGCCTGCAATTGGGCCACAATGTTTTTACTGACCAAACCTCCATACACCATAATGGCGACGTCCAGACTGGCGGCATCCGTGATTCGCCTACCGTTGATCATTTTGGTCTTGATTCCCAATTTACCTCCCATTTCCGTGGCCTTTTTGCCACCTCCATGTACCATTATCTTGTTTCCCGGCAATTTGGAAAACAGTCCCAAAATGTGGTAAAACCCTTTCTCGTCCTCAATCAAATTGCTTCCTACTTTTACTATGGAAAGTGCTTGTTTCATACTATACATTTAAAATTCCTCCATCTATGGTTATTGCGGTGCCAGTGATCCATGAACTATCTTCTGAGACCATAAAAAGTGCAAGTTTTGCTATATCTTCAGGAGTTCCCAGCCGTTTCAGCAAAGTGGCTTCCTTTGCCTTTTCCACGGCGGTCTCCGGGTTATTGAAAGCTTTTGCGGAATCCCAAAGCAAAGGCGTGTCCACCGGCCCCGGACAAATGGCATTCACCCTCACTTTTGGGGCATAGTCCACGGCCATTTGCTTCATCAAAGCCAAAGCTGCGGCTTTTGAAGCACAATAGGCAGGGTGGTTGGGGAAACTCTTGAATGCTGCTATGGATGCGTTTATCAAAATATGGCCCTGTTCACTGTTTTGTAAATGGGGCACTGCATATTTCGATAGGTAAAAAATTGAACTCAAATTGGTGTTGATGGTATTGTGCCATTCGGAAATGGGAAGCTCCTTGACATTCCCGAGACCCAGAATACCGGCGTTCAGGGAAAGCATATCCAATTTTCCGAAGTGCTGCATTGCTGTAGCCACCAATTGTTCGTTGTAGGATGGGTCGGTAATGTCACCAGCCAAGAACACTGCTTCCGCCAGTTCTTTTTCCAGGGCTTGACCACGTTCCAGATTACGACCGGACAGCACCAACTTGGCCCCTTCCATGGAGAAGACTCGTGCTATGGCTTTTCCCATACCACTGGTGGCTCCGGTAACAATACAGACCTTGTCCTTTAGTTTCATGATAGGGTTTCCAATAGTTTTTTAAATACAAGTTGTACGGCGAACACCCTGTTATGGGCCTGTTCCACGACCAAAGACTGATTGCCATCCAGCACGGCATCGTCCACAACCATATTTCTTCGTACGGGAAGGCAATGCATAAACTTGGCCTTTCCCAATTTCTGTTCTGTCATGGTCCAGTCAAGGTCCTTGCTCAAGACTTGACCATAATTAGAGTAACTGCTCCAGTTCTTTACATAGACAAAATCGGCATCTTCCAAAGCCTTGTCCTGATCATATTCTATATGACACCCTTTTGTGATGTTCGGATTAAGTTCGTACCCCTTTGGGTGTGTGATCACAAAATCGGCATCTTGGAGTTTCATCATATCCACAAATGAATTGGCCACTGCATGGGGCAATGCCTTTGGATGCGGTGCCCACGACAAAACCACTTTGGGTTTCGGTTTTGTATTATGTTCAGCCAGGGTAATGGCATCGGCCAAAGCCTGCAAAGGGTGACCCACTGAGCTTTCCATGTTCACAACAGGAATGGAGGCGTACTGGGCAAACCCATTGATGACCTCTTCAGCTTCATCCTTGGCTTTGTCCACCAATCCGGCAAAGGCCCTAATGGCCACAATGTCACAATATTGGGAAACTACCCGTGCCGCTTCCTTGATATGTTCCGATGTGCCTTGGTCCATAAGGGTGCCATCTCCATACTCCAAGGCCCAACCTTCGTTCCCAAAATTCATGATCATCACTTCCATTCCCAATTGCATGGCCGCTTTCTGTGTGCTTAAACGCGTACGTAGACTGTTGTTGAAGAAGAGAAGGCATACCGTCTTTTGTTTGCCCAAATCCTGAAATTGATAGGGGTCTTTTTTTAAAGTAATCGCTTCATCTACCCATACGGGGAGAGAATCTATATCGTTTATGGAAAGGTAGTGTTTCATTTCAATACAGTTTTGAGGGCTCCAAAAAATAGGTCGATGTGTTCTTTGGTTATGTTCAATGCCGGTAAAAACCGAAGCAATTTTTTGTTTTTGGCACTTCCCGTGAAAACATGTTGGTCATAGATCATTTTTTTGCGTAATTCGGCCACTTCAAAATCAAATTCCAGGCCAATCATCAATCCTCGCCCCTTTATGTTTTTTATTTCTGGGATTTCGGCCGCTTTTTCCTTAAAATAAGCGCCCAAGCTAGCTGCGTTGGCAATCAAATCTTCATTTTCAACGACATCCAAAACCGCCAAACAGGCCGCACAGGCCAAGTGGTTTCCTCCAAAGGTAGTGCCTAAAAGCCCATATGAAGGTTTAAATGTTTCATGGAGCAGTACGCCACCCACGGGAAAGCCATTTCCCATACCCTTGGCAATGGTTATGATATCAGGTTGGATATTGTGGTGTTGAAAGGCGAAAAACTTCCCACTTCGGCCATACCCGGACTGTACTTCATCCGCAATCAGGACCACATGGTTCTCCTTACATTTTTGGGCAATGAATTGATAGAATTCCGTGGAGGGTTCATCCAATCCACCTACCCCTTGAATGGCTTCCAGAATCACGGCACAATACGCATCGGAGTTGATGGCCTGTTCAAAGGCTTCAAAATCATTGAGAGGAAGAAAGGTCACTTCCTGTTGTTGGTTGATGGGAGCATTGATGCTGGGATTGTCCGTAGCGGCCACTGCCGCAGAGGTCCTGCCGTGAAAACTGTTCTTAAAGGAAATCACTTTGGCTTTTCCGGTATGAAAAGAGGCCATTTTTAGCGCATTTTCATTGGCTTCGGCCCCCGAATTGCACATGAACAGGTCATAATCCGTACAATCGGACAATTTTCCCAATTTTTCTGCGAGTTCCTCTTGAAGTGGGTTTTGCACGGAATTGCTGTAAAACGCCATCTTATCAAGTTGGTCCTTGATTTTTGCCACATAATGTGGATGGGTGTGCCCAATGGAGATTACGGCATGGCCTCCGTAAAAATCCAAATATTTTTGCCCCTTATCGTCCCATACCTCAATGCCTTTGGCAGATACTGGGGTAACGTCATAAAGAGGATATACGTCAAATAATTTCATAATCTTTTTACTGGTCACCTCGAGCAGAGTCGAGAGATGGTTTTTTATGGTTGAAGGTCAATACTACGCTCGACCTCATATTGTTTTATCCTTTTTTAATTTGGCTTATCTTCTCATATGAGCTCACGATTCCGCGAATCAGGGAAGAACTCAATCCTTGGTGCTCCATTTCATTCAAGCCTTCAATAGTACACCCTTTGGGGGTGGTTACCCTATCTATTTCCTCTTCGGGATGGCTTCCGGACTCGATCAAAAGGCTTGCAGCACCGTTACAGGTGTGCATGGCCAACTCCTGCGCTTCCTTGGCATCAAAGCCCAACTGAATGGCCCCTTGGGTGGTAGCACGTATCAAGCGCATCCAAAAGGCAATACCACTTGCGCAGATTACGGTTGCGGCCTGCATCTGTTCTTCGGGAATTTGCATGGTGTGTCCCATGCGGTTAAAGATGGCCTTGGCCAAATCAACACGTTTTTTACCCAACTCATTGCTGCAGATACAGGTCATGGACTTCCCTACTGAAATTGCCGTATTGGGCATACTACGGATGATGAACTTGTCCGCACCTATGATCTCTTCAATTTTTGGAATGCTAAATCCTGTAATGGTACTGATCACCACATGTTTTTCGGAGAGCAGGTCCTTGACATCCTTTAAAATGGTGGCAAAATGCCCGGGCTGCACGGCAAAAATCAGGATGTCGGAATTTTTCACCGCTTCTTGGTTGTCCGAAGTCACGGTGACGTTTCCGTACTTTTCAAATTCCTGGATGGATTTGGTGTTTCTTTTGGTGAGGTACATGGTGGTGGCCCCATTGCTGTGCAAAATGCCCTTGGCAATGGACAATCCCAAATTTCCTGTTCCTATGATGGCTATTTTCATTTTTAACTTTTTTATCATTCCCGCGCAGGCGGGAATCTGAATTGTTTAACCCTTTGGCTACGCTCAGGGTATATTGGTTTAAAAAACTCCTGCTTTTAGCAATAGACCTTCGGTCTCAGGGAAACCGAACATCAGGTTCATATTTTGTACTGCCTGACCAGATGCACCTTTCAATAAATTGTCAATGGCAGAGGTGACCAAGATCAAATCCTCATGCTGGTGCAGGTGGATATGGCATTGATTGGTATTCACCACTTGCTTTAAGTGGATGGGTTCATCGGAAACATGGGTAAAGACCGCATCTGCATAAAACTCCTTGAATAGGGCTTTGGCGTCCTCCAAACTTCCGTCAAAGGTAGTGTAGGCGGTGGCCAATATTCCCCTTGTGAAGTTTCCTCGGTTTGGCAAAAACAATAGTTTGCCCACAGGATTTTTATAGGAGTCCAGGCTCTCTCCAATTTCACCCAAATGTTGGTGCGAAAAGGGCTTGTACCAGGACACATTGTTGTTTCTCCAGCTAAAATGGGAAGTGGACGATAACCCGACCCCTGCGCCGGTACTTCCTGTTACGGCATTGATGTGCACCTCATTTTTTAACAGCCCTGCTTTGGCCAAGGGCAACAATCCCAATTGGATTGCGGTGGCAAAACATCCGGGATTGGCAATGGCGTCAGCGGATGTTATGGCCTCCTTGTTCAGTTCAGGAAGTCCATATACAAACTCTTTTCCATTAAAATGAGCATCGGCCTTTAGCCTAAAGTCGTTGCTGAGGTCTATGATCTTGGTGTCCTTTGAAAAGGTGTTTTCCTTCAAGAATGAGGTGGAATTGCCATGTCCCAAGCATAGAAATACCACATCCACATCTGGATTCACCTCACCGGTAAAAGCCAAATCTGTCAACCCCAAAAGGTCTTGGTGGGCTGAAGTGATAGGTTTACCAGCCCTAGTGGTGCTGAACACAAAGTCAATTTCGGCTTGGGGGTGGTTCAATAGGATTCGGATAAGTTCCCCACCAGTGTATCCGGATCCGCCTATGATGCCTGCTTTAATCATTGTTCTGGTTTACATGGTTCGCAATTTTACCGGAATTGGATAAAATTTTAATGAATCCTTTGGCATCATCAGCCGTCCAGCCCTTGTTCATTTCCCCATAACTTCCAAAGGAAGCGTTCATAAGGTCATGGTCCGAGGCAATTCCATTGAGTTCAAATCGGTAGGGGTGAAGCGTGACAAAAACGTCGCCGGAAACATGCTTTTGGGTATCTGCCAAGAACGCTTCGATGTTTCGCATCACTTCATCCAAATAGTTTCCTTCGTGCAACAGCATGCCATAAAAATTGCCCAATTGCTCCTTTTGGTACTGTTGCCATTTGCTCAAGGTGTGTTTTTCCAAAAGATGGTGCGCTTTGATGATGATCAAAGGTGCGGCAGCCTCAAAACCAACCCGCCCCTTGATGCCGATGATGGTATCACCTACGTGGATATCCCTGCCAATGGCATATTTGGATGCGATGGCCGAAAGCTTTTCAATATTGGCCACAGGGGTGTCTTTTTCCCCATCCAAAGCCACAAGCTCTCCTTTGTTGAAGGTCAGTTTCAGTTCTTTGGGAAGCTCTTTTTCCAATTGGCTTGGGTAGGCACTTCCGGGCAGGGCCGAATGTGATGTCAGGGTTTCTTCACCACCCACGGAGGTACCCCACAAACCTCGGTTGATGGAATATTTTGCTTTTTCCCAAGAATAATCAATACCATTTTGTTGTAGGTAGTTGATTTCCTCTTCCCGGGCCAATTTTTTATCCCTGATCGGGGTGATGATCTCAATCTCAGGGGCCAAAATTTGAAAGATCATATCAAACCGTACTTGGTCGTTTCCGGCACCGGTACTACCATGGGCAATGTACTGTGCCCCGATTTTTTTGGCATGGTTTACAATTTCAATGGCCTGTACAATCCGTTCCGCACTTACCGAAAGGGGATAGGTGTTGTTCTTAAGGACATTCCCGAAGATGAGGTATTTGACCACTTTTTCATAAAATGTGGCAATGGCATTGATGGAAGTATAGGAACTTGCGCCAAGGGCCAGGGCCTTCTCCTCGATTTCCTTGATTTCTTCCTTGCTGAAGCCGCCCGTGTTCACACTTACGGCGTGTACTTCAAAACCTTGGTCCTGTGAAAGATATTTTGCACAATATGAGGTGTCCAATCCACCGCTATAGGCCAAAACTAATTTTTTCATGTTGTATTTCTTCTATTAATTGATGTTACGAGAGCAGTAAGAAACGGTAGCGTTCTCGACTGCGCTCGAACTGATATTTATTTTTGTTTCTTTTTTAGGAATAGGGCCTCTTTGATTTTTTTCAGTCTTTGAAAGGCTTTTTCGTTCCATTTTTTGGTTTCCGGTTTTTTGGAATTTGGGTCGTACAGCATACCGGTGCACAGACACATTTTTTGTTCTGTGCGGGTAAGAATATCAAAATTCTTACAGGTCTGACAGCCTTTCCAAAATTCAGGGTCATCGGTGAGCTCAGAAAATGTAACAGGTTTATAGCCCAGTTCATAATTCATTTTCATCACGGCCAACCCTGTGGTGATGCCAAATATTTTTGCTTCGGGGAATTTTTTTCGGGACAGGTCAAAAATGGCCTTCTTGATTTCCTTGGCCAATCCTTGGTTTCGGTAATCTGGATGTACAATCAATCCGGAGTTGGCCACAAAGTCCTTGTTGCCCCATACTTCTATATAACAGAACCCTGCGAACTTGTCTCCGTCCAGGGCAATAATCGCGTTCCCATTTTGTAACCGCTTCATGATGTACTCTGGGGTACGTCTGGCAATACCGGTACCTCTGACCTTGGCAGATTCCGTAATGGTATCGCTTATGATAGGAGCGTATTTAAAATGTGATTCGTTAGCAACTACAATTTCCATTGCAAGCGTTTAAACTGATAAAAAATTAGTGAAAGATGTTGGTTGTTTTTGCGGAAATGGACTCACCTATTTCCATAAATCATGCTGCACCCTTACGGGCGACGGCGGGGAGAAAATGGACGTACTGGAGCAGGGATGCTCAACGTGTTTGCTATGTATTGTTGTCCTTTCATTTCGGGGTTAAAAGTACAAATTAATTCCAATTGACCTAAAAACGGATTTAATTTTTAGGGAAATATAACTTTTTTGAACCTTTGGTTATCATTTCATAAATAAAAATGCCCATGACCAAAATGTATTCAAAGGCCAACAACCAAAGATTCTCCTTGTAATCCGGATTGGAATAGGCTTGATAGCTGAGTACAATGGCAAAGGACCACACCAAAGGAAAGCGATATTCGGTGAGGATGGCAATGCCCAAAAGAAATACAATATACCAAGGGTGCACGGTGCTGGACATGAAATAATACAGGGAAAGTGCAAGTAGTATAGAGGTTATTAGGGTCTGTAGGTTTTGGTTTTTCCGAAGGAACGTAAGGAGTAGGATGACCATGGCCATGACCTTGATTACAACCGCGCCATAGGTTTTGATCAACTCCCAAGGTTTCGCTTCGTAAAAATGCACGGCTATTTTTTTGATTCCATTGTAGATTCCGGCATTGAATTCAAAGTTAGAGAACCATAGCCCAACGGTATCTGAATAATTATCAATAAAAGAGGGGGAGTAAAAGGGAAGAAGCAAAGCCGCGCAACCCAGGCCCACCAATAAATAAAAGGCTGTACTTTTTTTAAATCCCAAGTATTTCAGCAAAATGGGTAAGAAGAGTATGGGGACCAATTTCACCATAATGGAAATGGCATACATAGGAGCTGCCCACCACCATTTGCTGCAGGAAATAAGGTATAGGGCCCACAGAAAGAAGAAGAGCATGGCTCCTTCAAAGTGAAGGTTTCCGGTAAGCTCAATGATGACCAATGGGTTTAGAAAATACCAGAAAGCCATGTGACCGGGCCTGTTGAGCTTTTGTAGCAGCTTTCTCCCAAAATATAGGACACCCAAATCGCCCAAAATACTGATCAAACGTAGGGCAATGATAGAACCGAGCATGCTGCCGCCACTTAAAAGGGATGCCAAGGCAAAGAAAAACTGGTTTACCGGGGGATAGTTGCTGTAATGCTTGCCGTGGATGCTTCCCATGCCTGCATAGAGCTCATCGGCATGGGCAATGGGCAGAGAGGGTTGCTCCATGAGCTGGTCAGGGGTGTACAGATAGGGGTTGATGCCATTTTTGATGAGTTCCCCATCCCAAATAAATCGATAAAAATCTTGGGAAAGATTAGGTTCTGCAACAAGGAAAATCAACCTAAAAAGGATTCCCGCCACCAAAAGGAACTTAAAGTTCCATTTTTCAAATTGGATGATCTTGTAGCAGAAAAAGAACAGCCCGCAGAAGAGGGTCAGCAGTTTTATATAGTCGGTACGGTGCAGGTCATAGGCGAAACTGGCATAGAACAACATACTCCCGATGACAAGGAGTATCGGGTATTTATGCAGGCGCCAGTAAGATAGCATGGTCTATGCCTTGGAGGTCAATGATTTAAAGAACACAAAGCCAAAGCCTAGGAACAACATCAAATGGAATGGGAAAAGTCCATAATCATTCAATGGGATGGCGCTGTACATGCCAAATAGGAAATAGACCATCAAGGCAAATTCCAAAATCATGTTGGGCGATAGTTTCTTGGCCAAATACTTATTGCCCTTCCACGTATCGGTAAGGTTGTTGATGTTGAACTTGGGCGTACGCACAAATTCACTTCGCTTACCCAAATGCCCCTCCAAAACGGCAACGGTATTGTGCAAGGAGAAGCCCAATGCCACCGAAAAGAAGGTGAAAAAGAGTTTGATGTAGTCCACAAAATTGTCAAAACTACTGCCTTGGATACTCTTGTAGGTAAACCAGTAACAGACAAACAGGATAATGGTACTGATGATAAAGAAGCTGGTCACCTCAAAAATCCAACCCAAATGACCGTACATGTTTTTAATGTACAGCATGGGAATGCTCAATAGGGCAACGATGAACACGCAGAGGAACATGGAACTGTTCAAGAGGTGCATTACCCCATGGAATTTGGTTTTAAAAGGAATATTTTTGGCAGTGATCACACTCCAGACCGTTTTTCTAAAGTTTTCAGCCCCACCTTTGTTCCAACGGAACTGTTGGGAACGTGCGGCACTGATCACTACAGGAAGCTCGGCGGGGGTTTCAACATCCTCCAAATATTTGAACTTCCAGTTTTTCAATTGGGCTCGGTAGCTCAGATCCAAATCCTCGGTCAAGGTATCACCTTCCCAGTTACCGGCATCCAAAATGCACTGTTTTCTCCAGATGCCCGCGGTACCGTTAAAATTGATGAAGTGTCCTTTGGAGTTTCGTCCTACTTGTTCCAAGGTAAAGTGAGCATCCAAAGCAAAGGCCTGGATACGGGTAAGGGTGGAATAATCACGGTTGATGTGCCCCCAACGGGTCTGTACCACACCAATTTCCTCGTCCTTGAAGTAAGGAACGGTCTTTTTAAGCCAATCGCTTTCTGGGAGGAAGTCTGCATCAAAAATGGCGATGAACTCACCTTTGGCGATGGCCAAACCTTCTTTCAAGGCACCGGCCTTGAATCCTTTTCGGTTTTCCCTTCGGATATGTTGGATGTCCAATCCGGTTTTTTGGAGTTCCTCGATGCGTTTTGCGGTTTCAATAACCGAGTCATCGGTGGAATCATCCAGTACTTGAATTTCCAACTTACTTTTGGGGTATTCTATTTTGGCAATGTTGTCCAACAAGCGCTCCATTACATATTCTTCGTTGTAGATGGGTAGCTGTATGGTAACAAAGGGAATTTCCTTTGGATCTAGCAGGTTGAATTTAGGAGCTTCTTCGTTTCTCTTTTTGTAGCCGAGGTAATTGATCAGGAGATTCAATTGGGCCAAACTGTAGAAGAATATCAAAATCAAGGCGGTACTATAAATGGCAATGATGATAAGAGCGATAGTAAGTCCCATATTATTTTATACTGTATTTAAAGATCCAACCCAAGATTTTTATGCCTGCAAATATAGTACCTTTTACCGTTCCTGAAACTTTTGACACTCCTATTCGTTGTTTGTAACGTACTGGTACTTCGATATATGTCATTTTTTTTCTCAAAATTTTAAGCTGCATTTCCACGGTCCACCCGTAAGTCGTGTCCTGCATCCCCAATTCTTTGAGTTTTTCGTATTTAATTGCCCTAAAAGGACCTAAATCCGTAAATCTGGACTTAAAGAACAATCGCATCAAAAAAGTGGCCAACCCATTGCCAAAAACCTGTTGCGGGGTCATGGAACCTGGTTCCCGAAGCGCTTTTTTTCGCGCACCTACCACAAAATCAATATCATTCTCCAAAATTGGGGCGACTACCTTATCCAGCTCTTCCGGATAATCAGAGTAATCTCCGTCAATAAATACGATGATATCGGGTGCTTTGGATTGTTTGGATATGTAATCTATTCCTTTTAGGCATGCGGAACCATATCCTTTGCGGGTTTCGGTGATAACGGTAGCCCCAGCTTTTTGGGCATTTTCTACGGTATTGTCGATAGAACCATTGTCCACTACAACAATCTCAGAAACATGTTTTGGCAATTCGGAAACCACCTTGCCTATGGAATCTCCTTCATTGATTGCGGGAATGATTACCTTGATGTTGGCCATAGGCATTCTTTGGATTTATCTTGAAGTTGCCAAAACTACACTATTCCACCGATTTTGACTTGATGGACACGATTCAATGGGAATTATTTTTGGTTCACCAAGTCCATAAGGTCAACGTCGTTGCCCAGCAACACTTGGTTGCTGTCAATACGCCCCTTTTGTGGACCATTTTCCAATTTTAGTACTCCCCTTGGGCAAACAGCGGAGCAGATGCCACACCCCACGCAACTAGAACGTACAATGTTTTCCCCTTTTTGGGCATAGGCACGGACATCAATGCCCATTTCGCAATAGGTGGAGCAGTTTCCGCAGGAGATGCATTGACCTCCGTTGGTGGTGATACGGAAGCGGGAGAACAAGCGTTGCTGAAAACCAAGCATAGCAGCCATGGGACAGCCGAATCTACACCAGACCCGGTTTCCAAAAATGGGATAAAACCCGGTTCCGATCACTCCGGAAAAAATACTTCCGATCAAGAAGGAATAGGATTTGCGAAGGGTTTCAGATTTGAACAAGAACACATGCCCTTCACCACTAAAAAAATGGAATCCGATCAAGGCCATAATAATAACAAAATAACCAATGGCCCCATATTGTGCATCTTTTTGAAGTTGCTCCCTTTTAAAGAGCATTACCCAACCAAAAACCAAGGTCAATAACGAAGCCACACCTATTAAAAAGGTGCTTTTGGTGAGCCAATATTTGCTCGTGTCGGTGCCTAAATAGGAGTAGATGACAGCGGTGGTCATGAGGGTTACAAAAACCACTACGCTGTGAACCACCCAACGTTCAATTCGCCATGCCTTTACGGATTTGTCGCTGAGCTGTCGGAAAGAATCCCCGGCGGTCTCCGCCAGTCCACCACATCCGCAGACCCAGGAACAGTACCAACGTTTTCCGTATTTGTACGTAAGAATGGGTGTGATTACAAAGATGGAAAGAATGCCAAAAATCAACAGGGCAAAGCCAATATCCCCCGAACTTAAAAATCCTTTGATGCGATAGCCTTCAAAATTATAGTAATTGAGGGGCCATACATTTTTAAGGTCGTAGTAGGGCAAACTGCCGCCATTTAATAGTTTGTCACCGTTCAAACGGGCCATTAATTCGGGAATGATAAAGGCAAAAGCCGTTTGAAATAGCATCACGCTGAACGTCCGTAAGCGTTCGTAGCGATTGTGACGGTATTTCCACAAAAATTTTACCCCAAAGGCCAAAATGGCCACGGTATAGAGGGTACCGTATACAAACCATTGGCTGGCCGGGTTCCCGCTCAAGGCTTTGCTGAGGGGGTCAAAAAGGGCAATGACCCCTTTGTTGCCTCCCTTGCTGGCCAACCCCAAATATTCGGGATAAAAATAAAGTACAATATAGAATCCGGTGAGGGCAATTCCCACTATCCAACCCCAAAACCCTTTATTGGAAATGGATTTGAACCAAACCCCGTCGTTCTTAATACCGGGCAGTTTTTTGGAATAGGCTTCCCAAGAGAACCAAAGAATGCCTGTGAACAGCGTGGATAACGAAATGGTCAACCAGAGTGTCTTGTTGGGGAAGGAGACATTAAAGGAGGCCAATAGCATAACGGCCAAACCGAACATTCCCACCAAGGTGGCGAATTTTTGGTTTCGGGTAATATTTTTGGGCGGTTGGCCGGTAAGGGCCATGCTTTGACTATGCGTTTTATGGTTCATGGTTTGTTGTCCTTTTTTAATGATTTGAACTTTTGACCTTTGAATTCTGATTTTCTTAAATAGAACATGAAAGCCCCAATTTTGTTAATCTCCATTTCAATGATTGATTGTAGATGTTCAATTTGTTCTTCATGGATCAGCTTCTTGTCCAATGCTCTGTAAAGTTGTGATTTAAGTTCAGAGCAAGACCCCTTGGAATAGCTTAAAAAATTATGGAATTCACGATTTCCATCTCTGCCAAACCCTTCGGCAATATTGTCCATAATTGAACCAGAACTTCGCTCCATTTGGTCCCTTAATGAAAAATTCTTGCCAAGTGGGGTTGTTCCAAAAAGGTTTTCGATTTCTTTACAAATGGTTCTGGCCAACTGCCAAACTTCCAAATCTTCAAATTTTTCTATTCTTCCCATATCAAATTTTAGAAACACTGAACCATGAACATTAAACCATTTAATTGAACTGAAAGATGCGTTTTAAACTTTTCTTTTTGGGTTTGATGGAGGTCCCGAAATCAGCATTGTACTTGGAAATAATGTCAGCTTCATATTTTTTATAGAATTCTGGGTCGAAATTGGCATCCGCCAAGTGCTCCAAGACAAAATCCACAGTACGCTCCTCGTTGAGCCAACGGTCAAATAGCTCATGTCGCATTCGGATACCAAAGGTATTGATGCCCATAAATTGCTTGGAGTCTTGGTGAAAGGCAACTGTTAAGCAGATTTTTTCCTCTGGGTGTCGCCAGTGGAAATGCATTTCATGGGCTTCCTTTCTCCGCTCGGAAAATACCCAGCCATAAGTTTGGTACTCAATGTCCAAAAACTTGGCGGAGTTGAACCAATGTCCGGGATTATAGACAATGCGGTTCCCGCAAATCGTTTGGGCCAAGGTTTCGCCCATCATGCGACCGGTGTACCAAACTGCTTCAATGGGTCTGCGGTTGCCAATGGCCTCGTGCTGCTCGGCACAATCGCCAATGGCATAAATATCCTTGATATTAGTTTCTAGGAAACGGTTCACTTTTACACCTCGTCCCAGTTCAATGCCGGAATCTTTTAGGAAATCAACATTGGGGGTGACCCCTGCGGTGAGGCCCACCAAGTTGCAGGGAATTTCTTCATTGGTTTCGGCGATGATGACGGATTTTACCCGCCCATTTTCGTCCGAAACAATTTCTTTGAGGTTGGTGCCCAATCGAAGGTCGATATGGTGCTCCAAGATATGTTCATTGATCATTTGGGATTCGCCAGAAGGGAGCACCCCGTTCCAAAAACTGGTCTCACGTACCAAAAAGGTGACGGGAATATCCCTGCTTCGGAGCATTTCGGCCAATTCAATACCAATCAATCCCCCGCCTACGATCACCGCTCTTTTACAAGCTTCCTTGTTGGGGGCATTTACTTCCAAAAGGTCGAGATCTTGTTTGGAATAAAGGCCTTGGACTCCATGTAGATCCTGTCCGGGCCAACCAAATTTATTGGGTTTGGAGCCTGTGGCAATGATGAGCTTATCGTAATGTAGGGAACTTACATTATCTATGGTGAGTTTCTTTTCTTCTGGATTGACTTGGGTAACGTAGCCCCGTACCAATTCTATCCGATTCTTTTCCCAAAACCAATCTTCATAAGGTTGAATGTGCTCGAACTTCATATGGCCCATATACACATACATGAGGGCCGTTCTTGAAAAGAAATGGTCGGTTTCCGCAGAAATGATGATGATGCGTTTATCGGACAGTTTGCGGATATGCCGCGCTGCGGTCACTCCAGCAATCCCATTCCCGATAATGACAATGTTCTCCATAGGATTAGATTGATTGTGGCTATTGTGTCGTTTTTAAAGATAGGAACTTAACGCTTTGTGTTAATTTAGAAAGGTTTTAATTAACAGCAACCTAACCAATAATGGATTATTTTAGGGAGGTACATTTTAAAATTATGGTGCGATTTGCGTTTTTATGGTGCCTTATCCTTCTTTCCTGTAGTGGGCAAAAGCAGGAAAAAATCAATGGGATAAGTTTTGTGGGATCTCGAGAAGAGGTGTTGCAGGCGCATGTGAACCCTGTGTTGGATATCCATGCCAACTATGCAGCAGTAATGCCCTTTGGTTTTATTAGGGATTTGCAATCTCCAGAGTTGGTGTTCGATACGGAGCGCCAATGGTATGGGGAGACCAAACGAGGGGCCAAGCAATACATAGATATGTTGCACCATAATGGGGTCAAGGTAATGTTGAAGCCCCAAATTTGGATTTGGCGTGGAGCTTTCACGGGGGATATGGTCATGGAGTCCGAAGCTGACTGGAAGACTTTGGAGAATGCGTATGCCAAGTTCATTCTGGCGTATGCCGAATTGGCCCAGGAAGCCCAATGCGATATGTACTGCATTGGTACCGAACTGGAGGAGTTTGTAAAGAATCGACCTGAGTTTTGGCAGGATTTGATTCTAAAGGTGAAAAACATCTATAAGGGCAAACTTACGTATGCAGCCAATTGGGACGAGTATACACGAACCCCGTTCTGGGGCCAGTTGGATTTTATTGGGGTGGATGCGTATTTTCCATTATCAGAGCATCGGGAGCCTTCCCAAGAACAATTGCGAAAGGGTTGGCAGCCTTGGAAACAGCAATTGAAGACTCTGTCCGAAAAATTTGAAAAGCCCATCCTCTTTACGGAATTTGGATACCGGAGCATGGATTATACCGGGAAGAAACCCTGGCTGGTGGATAGAAACCAAATGGAGGTGAATCTAGAAGCCCAAGCAGCGGCCACCCAGATGATCTTTGATGAATTTTGGGATGAGGATTGGTTTGCCGGAGGCTTTGTCTGGAAATGGTTCATACACCATGAGAAGGCAGGGGGGCATGCCGATAATAGATTTACTCCCCAGAACAAACCTGCGGAATCCGTGATACGGAAACACTATGCCCGGATTAAGAAATTGGGGCCCCAAGGTTAAGGAAAGGAATTGTTAAGAATTTTCCCCTAATCAATTGTAATCGTAGCTGTTTTTTTGCCATATTTGTAATGCACCCTTCCCCAAAAAAACACAATAATGAGATTACTGCAAACCCTATTCTTCTGGGTCTGTGCTTGCTCTGTTATTTTGGCGCAAGAGGACCATTACACCGTAGTTGCCCAACCTGGAGACGGAATTTTTTCGCTCTTGAGAAAGCAAGGACTGGACCCTGTGAAACACTATGGCGAATTTCTTGAGTTAAATTCTGAAAAAATCAAAAACGGGACCCAGTTGCAGGTAGGGGTTGGTTATGAAGTGCCCAGAGCCAAGGATTCCTTTAAAAACACAGGTGTAGTGGTGCAGGCCCAAGATGGTGTCGAGACCTCTATTTTTGATGGTGAGTTGGGCCAAATGTCCCTGAAGAGCGAGACCTTGAAAAATGCAGTGTATTACCTGATTGTTGAAAATACGGAGCATACGGATACCTACGCGAAGGAGGTTACGGAAAATTTGGCGGCAGAATTGATGGTTCATGGAGCACAAGTCTATGTTTTGGGACAGGAAACCGCTGATTCTTTGGGTTTGGACAAACCTCTCACCCAAATGGAGAAGATGGGAAATTACATTGAGGCCATAAACAAGAGATACATTCAGAATAGTGGGAAATACCAAAGGGTATTGATGATACGGGCAACGGACGTCAATGCAGGGAACAACATGGACGTAGCGGTGTACCACTATGATAAAAGCGAGTTGGGACAACGATTTGCCAGTAACATCCAGAATGTTTTTAAGGAGAATAGCATATCCAATCGTACATACAAGAATGTGGATATGATCTTTGATGATAAGGGAAGCCTTTACTTGGCCAGGAACATTCTTCCGGCCATAAGCCTAATCACCTTGGAGAACACCACCAAAAAATCAAATAAAAAGATAGCGGTACAGCTGGACAGAAAGCGGTTCGCCAATCTCCTTACCAATGGCATTATGAACGATTATGCCGACTTGGAGATTGAGGAATGAGCCTTTGCTGTAATGTTTTTGGTATAATAGCGGTGTAATTTCTCTGGCCCTGCCCCAGTGAAATTTTTTAGATGGATCATTGCAAAATAAAACTGAAGCCGTAGCCATCCCACTTCATCGTACTTTCTTGCGGATGTAATAACGGAGTAAGGCAACACCTTGAAACGGGTATGGCGGTACAACCTTTGGATAAACTCCGTGTCCTCATAAATTGTATAGGTTTCGTTAAATCCGCCTGTTTCTTTAAAAAGACTCGATTTTATAAAAAGGGACTGATCTCCGCCCCTGCACAGAATATGATTGATGCGGGAGAACCAAGCGAAAAATTGTAAAAGTGGATTTCGAGTGTCAAATTTCATCCGAAAACATCCGGTTTCATGACCTTTTTCAATCGCATTCAAGATGACTTGGTCGAAGCCTTTGGGAGGAAATGTGTCCGCATGCAAAAAGTAAAGCACATCGCCTTGCGCATGTTCGGCTCCAAGATTCATCTGTTTGGCCCTTCCTTTTTCTGACTGAACGGCCATTGCCCCATGCTTTTTTATAATATCAACGGTGTGGTCCGAGCTGCCTCCATCCACACAGATAATTTCCCGAACAAGATCGGGTGAGGATGACTGTTGGATATAGTGGAGCAATGTTCCAAGATGGCGCTCTTCATTGAGCACAGGAATAACGATACTTATGGACAGGGGCTTAGCGGGCATCGTTCAAGCTCCAGTCATATTCCAAGTATTCTATTTTGACGTCTTCGGGAAGTGAACGATCTACATAAGGGTTGATGTACTCCCGAAGTGACCTATTCTCAGTGAAATCGCCTTTGTACCACTTGAATATTTTGGATAAATAAGCGGTATTGCCTTCAAATTGGTTCCGTTTGGGGTCATTGATGAAATCCAAAGCGGCTTGGTGTAGTTGACCCTCCATGTTCTCGGCGGTAAAAGCCGAATTGAGCAATTTGGGGCAGGAATAGGAAGCGCAATTGATGGCAAAATGAATTCGGGCTTCGTTCATTTTCCGAAGAATCTTGTGCTCAATGTCATTTAAAGATAGAACATCGCTTCCCACCCTGAGCCATTCCTTGTCCCAACGGTTGGGAATGTCCTTTATGCTTTCCACCGGATAATGGTCCACAATGAGCTTAACGGTCCCGGCATTGTACAGGTTGATGTAATAGGCCAATTTTTCGTTTTTGGACCAGGATGTTGCAGGTGGATTAGTGGAGAGTTCCCCCAAATAGGCATCCAAACGGGATACCTCTTTTTGCAACCCACCGTAGTCCACATCCCCATCTTCATCTACATACTGTTGCACCAAAGTGTTCCATAGGGTGTGCGATGGAGGGGTCGATGTTTCTTGATGCTCAATTTTTACACTCTTTCCGCCGCAACAAATCAGAATCAACCCTAAAACGATGTGCAAAACACTGTTCATGACCAATAATTATCTTAACAGCATCCGCCCCCGTTATAGTGCCAGGTGCTTTCACTGATATGGATTTCATCCGACGCATTGCCCAAAGCTGCCGCGGTTTTATCACATACGGCCAAGGGTTGGTTTTGGAGCAGTACATGCCCCTTTCCATCATCAAAATACTCCTCTCCTCCATAATAAATGGCTGTTTTTCCAGTGAACATGCAAGGTCCATCTTCTGGCATGGGATCTTTAATGGCCGCTATTTCAATGGACTCAATATGGATGAGCTCATCGGTGGGGTAGTGGTTGGGCGAGAGTACCCTGTACGACCTTCGCCCCCTGATTTCAATGGTGCCGAAACCGGCATCGGTCAACACTTTTACGTAATCCTTCAAGGGGATACTGCCGCTAAGGCATTGGGCACGGAGTCTGTCATCATTTCGTAATTCATCATTCATAGGCTGTTCGCAGATGGGGTCGCTCATGACCAAACGGCCATGGGGTTTGAGGACCCGGTACATTTCTGCAACGGCCTTTTTCAGGTCTTCCATTTTAAAGATGTTGAACAGACAGTTTTGGGCTGCAACATCAATACTTTCATCGGCTACGGGCAGGTTTAATGCATCACCTTTTACGAGATCTACAAACTCACTTTTGAACCAATCATTTTCCGTTTCGGCCACCTTGAAGTTTTTTCGGGAGGCCTCCAACATTTCATCCACGGAATCCACTCCAATGACGCCGCCTTTTTGTCTGGAAAAATAGGAGAACTGCAGCAGTTCCATTCCACCCCCTACGCCTACGTAGAGAATCTTGGGGTCGTTCACCAAATCTTGTGCGGAAACGGTACTTCCGCATCCGTAGTTCATCTCCTGCATGATTTTGGGGATGGACAGTCCGGGGAACTGCCAAATGGGGTTGGTGGTACAGCAAAGTCCAACATCCGGGGTCAGTGCAGCCTCTTTGTAGAGGTCTTGGGTGGCATCTAAATAGCTCATATTTCCAGTATCAATTCTTTAAACAGTTGTATCATTTTGGGTTCGGTCTTGTTGGCAATGGCTATGATTTCCTGAATATCAACAGGTTGAAGATTGTCAGGGTCGCATTCATCGGTCAAGACGGAAACCGCTACAATGGGTAGTCGTAAATGATTGGCAACAATTACTTCAGGTACGGTGCTCATTCCAACGGCATCGGCTCCCAATATCTTCAGCATGCGGTATTCGGCCTTGGTTTCCAATTGCGGTCCCACCACGGAAGCATAGACGCCTTTTTGAAGTGATATCCCATTTTTCTGGGCGATGTGCTCAATTTTTTTGCGCATGTCTATATCATAAGGCTCGCTCATATCCACAAAGCGATCTCCAAATTCGGAGACACCCTTAAAAGCCAGCGGAGAACCTCCTTGTAGGTTGATATGGTCCTCAATGAGCATCATATCCCCTTTTTTGAAGTTGAGGTTAATGGCCCCTGCGGCGTTGGATACGAACAGTTTTTTGATGCCCAGCAGATGCATCACGCGGATGGGATAGGTGATGTCCACAAAATCATACCCTTCATAAAGGTGGAACCGTCCCTGCATGACCACTACTTTTTTTCCGGAGATGGTTCCGTAGATCAGTTTTCCTGAGTGGAACTCCACGGTGGCCAATGGAAAATGGGGAATATGGTTGTAGTGGGCCTCAACGGGATTTTCTATGTTGTCTACCAGTTGTCCAAGGCCGGTGCCCAGGACAATTCCAATTTCTGGGGCATCAAAGCCCCGTTTGTTGAGGTAATCGACGGATTCGTCAAGTTGTGTTTGGGTCATTCTTTCATATGTTTTAAAAAAGGCTGAAATGCCTCTATGTCCTTAATATCTTCGTAGTGATCCACATCATTCTTTTCCGAGAGCATAAAAACCGACTCGGATTTTAAATCCTGTAAGGTGTCGGACAGCACCGTGTCCGTTCCCCAAGTTTTGTTCTGGAAGACTTCTTTTTTCAAGGCTGTCATCCCAAGTAGATAGTACCCTCCGTCCTCTGCAGGTCCCAAGACCACATCATGGTCGTCTAATCTTGAAAAAGCCTCTTCCATATCGGTTTGGGATAGCTGGTACATATCACTCCCAATAATAATGATTTTTTCAAAGCCTGCCTTGAACCCTTCTTCAAAAGCATTCAACATACGCATTCCCAAATCAGGGCCGTGTTGTAACTTTTTTGTGTAAGCGGAGTTGTCCCAAATATCGTGTTCCCAAATGTCTTCGGAATAGAAAACCCATTTTTCCATAGCCAGGTTTTTGGTGAACGAAACGGTATGCTGGAGCAGGAACTTGTAAATATCCAGTGCGGCCGTATCCCCGACCTTGGCCGCCAATCGGGTCTTGCATTTGCCCAGTTCCGGGTTTCGGGTGAGAATCAATAGGAGGCTATTGCCCATTGGTCTTGGTTTTGGAGGTATATACTTTGTGGGCATTGGTCAAAAAGCGTCCCCAATACTTACTAAAGGCATGTACTTTTTCGGTCTGTTGTTGATTTTGGTCATACACCGGACGGCCTTGGTTTTTCCATTCAAAAATGCCCCCATATAAGTTTTTCACGTTGGTGTATCCGGCCTTTTTCAATTGTTCTCCAATCTCTTCGGACCGAACGCCCAAGGAACAGTAGACTACTAGGGGCGTTTTTTTATCAGGGACCATCTCTTGGACGGTTTCCACATTGAAATCCGTATACCCCACCCATAAGGCATGGTCCAAATGACTTACCTCAAATTCTTCGAGTTCCCGGGCATCCAGTAGCATGGGAGTGTTTAGGGTGTCCAAGGAAGCAACCGTTATGTATTCAACCGTGTGGTCGTTGTACTTTTCAAGCACATCGGGTATGGACTGTGCACAGGAAACCACGCCGAGGACCAAAAAAAGAAGAAGATGTAGGTGTCGCTTCATGGATTTTGGATGTAATCCAAAGATAGCCTTTAAATTTTCATTCATTATTATGATTAACTTAAGGGAATATTCATGAACAAAATCCAATCCGATGCAAAGAGCAATGGTCGTATGTGTTTTTTTGGTAGGTTTTATGGCCTGTAAGGAAACAGGGAAAAAGAAGGTTGATGAAGAACAAGAACCTCAAGTGTATAAAGAGCAATACCGCCCCCAATACCATTTTTCACCTCCCAAGATGTGGATGAACGACCCCAACGGACTTGTATACAACGAGGGAATCTACCACCTTTTTTATCAATATTATCCAGATGACATTGTATGGGGACCTATGCATTGGGGGCATGCCGTTAGTGAGGATATGGTACATTGGGAACATAAGCCTATTGCCTTGTATCCGGATGAGCATGGCCTTATTTTTTCAGGAAGTGCCGTGGTGGACCGTAACAATACGTCGGGTTTTGCCAAGAATGGAGAAACACCCTTGGTGGCTATTTTCACCTATCACTCCATGGAAGGAGAAAAAGAGGGCAGGACCGATTTTCAGACCCAGGGCATTGCGTACAGTTTGGACAATGGGGATACATGGACCAAGTACGAAGGAAATCCGGTTATTGGCAATGAGGGAATAAAGGATTTTAGAGATCCCAAGGTTTTTTGGCACGAGTCCACAAAGCGATGGATATTGGCTTTGGTGGCAGGGGACCATGCCAAGTTTTACGCATCGGAAAATTTAAGGGAATGGGAGTATCTCAGTGATTTTGGAAAAAATCAGGGCGCGCATGGCGGTGTATGGGAGTGTCCGGACCTTTTTAAATTGCCGGTAGAGGGCACCGATGAGGAAAAATGGGTGTTGATCATCAGTATAAATCCGGGAGCACCCAATGGAGGGAGTGGTACACAGTATTTTGTTGGGGATTTTGATGGGGAGAGATTCACTTCAGATCAGAAAAAGGCAAAATGGTTGGATTATGGAACGGACAATTATGCAGGGGTCACCTATAATAATATACCCAACGGTGACCGAATATTTATAGGGTGGATGAGCAACTGGGATTATGCCAGGGATACACCGACCCAAGTTTGGAGAAGTGCCATGACCTTGCCCAGAAAACTGTCGTTGGTAAAAATGGGAGAGGAATATACCTTGAAAAACTTCCCGTTGGAGCAAGTAGATGGATTGACTGCAGAAATGCTGGCAAAAGATGTAAGGGTTCCATCAGGTGGAAAAAAGGAGTTGGTTTTAGATGGACTGAACCAATCCCGAATCAAATTAAGAACAGCTTGCAAGGATTTCAGCATCACTTTTAAGAACCATTTAGATGAAGCATTGGTGTTGTCTATGGATTCCAATACCAATATGTTTAGGTTGGACCGGACCAATTCGGGGGAGGTTGAATTTCAACAAGAGTTTGGCAATAAGCATCACCAAATGCCATTGGATTGCTCCAAGGTAGGGGGGCTGGAGCTAAGTATCTTTTTGGACAGATCGTCTGTTGAGGTTTTTATAAATGAAGGGCTTTGGGTGATGACCGACCAAGTTTTCCCAACCGCGCCTTATACCATCTTGATCATATCCAATGGGCAAAGTGGGCAAGACATTTTATTGGAAGGCATAGAAACCATGCAAACCATTTGGTGAATTTTTGATGACAGGAAATAAAAAGGGCATCTTAAAAAAAGACACCCTTTAGAGAGACTACATTATACTGATTGGGAATTTTTATGAATGGTGTTTAGTATAGCTTAACTAATATAATTGTATAGGTTGCTGATAAGGGAAACTACTGAAATGGCAATGACAACATACCAGAAAAGGTAACCCAGTTTTACTTCTACAGTGTTCATTTTGCAATAGTGTTTGTTCTTGGTTGAGATGTTCTGTCACCGAAATTACTAAAAGCATGGTCCTGTTAATCCACAATTTTATTTATGGCAGTAAATGGGATATAATTGGTACAAATTGTTTTGTAAATGGCAGAAACCACATTATTTAAATGTGCGTCCGGAGAAGGAATAGTGGGCCTTATGTTTTTTATTTCACTAAAAATCAAATAGTTGATGTGATTTTTGGCAGGGAAGGCCCCATATAAAAAAGGAATGGGACCATAAGCATGCTTGCTCACGGCCCCATTCCTTCCTTTGCGGAAACCTTGCTCTACACTAGAGGGGTCCCTTTAAGGCGTTTTTCAATCTTTTGTTTTTTCAGGGTCAAATTTTTCATCACTTCCATCAATTTGGAATCTTTTGTCTTTTTATAGATTTCATTGATGGAAAGTATAAGCTGTTTGGCTTCCCTTGAAGCTTCAACCCTATCGCTGGTAGACATGTGGCTCAGAGGTCTGCTTTCAAACTCTTGGGCCTTTGTAAGTAACTCTTGAGTCATTTTTGTTTAAAATTAATCTGAATTGGCTAAATATAAGGGTTTGTTTTATAGTTTGTGCTTATAATGCCATTCGATTTTTGTATTTATGAAAACCTTAAGAGAAAAAAGTCGTTTTAACTTTTTTTTCTAGGTTTCAAAAACGTGGACGGGTGAAAAACAGCCCTTTAAAGTCATTTGACCTGAGTCTAGGTAGTCGCTAAGCGCTTCGGTCTTCTACGGATTTTGGAACTCTACCCCTTCAATCTTCACCACCACCGGGTTGGGCCACGTCTGGTCGTTGTAGAGGCGTTGCGATCGCATCACGCTTATGGTAAGACCGCCTTCCGTGGACAAGATCTTGGGTGATGGGTCCGTGTTCGGGGCGTACTCCAACACCTTTCCATTCTGTCCCAAAACGCTGATCTTGGTATTGGGACCCGCTTTTACGGAATTTAGGGTAAACGCCTTCCGTTTTCCAAAGGGCATGGCCTCTTTGGTGATAAAGGCATAAACGGTATTCTGGTTCTTCTTTTTGGTGAACCAGATGTTCCCTTCGCGGATCACGCCCCAAGATTCCACCTCATGGATGGACTCCCCGTTCACAAACTGCCAAAGGGCCACTTCGCGAAGGCGCTCTTCCTGCTCAATGGGCAATGAGCCATCCGGTTTTGGGCCCACGTTCAGCAACCAGTTGCCGCCTTTTGCCCTGATCTCAATAAGTTGTTCAATAATATCCTTGCCGCTTTTATAGGTCTCGTTGGTGGGTTTGTACTGCCATTGGGTACCCATGGTGTAGCAAGCCTCCCAAGGGGCGGGCATGGGTTCGTTGGGCGTGTTCTGTTCCGGGGTGTGCATTACGCCACGGGTCACTATAATGTCCGGGTCCATGGACCAGGCCACCTTGGCCAGTTCGGTCTCGGCATATTGCTCCATGCCGTCCAGAAAGATCAGGTCTACCTTACCGTAGTTCTTCAACAGTTCCCGCAACTGCTTTTTGGCAAAAGCGTTGAGTTCTGGGTTGCCGGAAGCCTTGGCCTTGGGATCTACCCGACTGATGGTAACGCCCTGCTCATATAAAAAGTGGAAATCGTCCGGGGAAAAGTATACGCCAATGGCAATGCCTTCTTTTCGGAACGCATCAAAGACCTCGCGGGTGGCGTCCCGCCCAAAGGGCGTGTTCATGATGTTGTAGTCCGTGGTCTTGGTATCGTACATACAGAAGCCGTTATGGTGCTTGGTGGTGAACATCACGTACCGCATCCCGGCCAGTTTGGCCAGTTTGGCCCAATTTTCGGGGTCAAATGCCTTGGGGTTGAAGGTCTTTGGTAGCTCTTCAAAATAGCGTTTGGTGTAATCTTCCGATGCCCCGACCAGCGAGTGGCTGATCACGGAGCCCAGTTCCACATCCACACTCCAATGGATGAACATGCCAAAACCTTGCTCGGAAAACCAAGCTTCCCTTTCCGGTTTGTTCAGGTTAAGGATTTCTTCTTGGGCGTGTAGGGAAACAGGCAGCAATAACAACATACAGCCTAAGATCTGGATAAAACGGGTTGTAACGTATTTCATTTGGGTATTAAGGTTTGGTATGGGCCGCTAAGATACGCACTTGAAAGGAAACGAAAGAAACCAATACCCAATGTTGGCTCCGCGGCTTACCCGCAACATGGGGCACAGCAATGGTTGCGCACCAGTATGCCTTGGTACACGTGGGTTACCTGTAGCCGTAGAAAGGGGTCCGGGGGGTCTATGAAAAAGGAGAGCTGCAGTTTATCATGGTCCACATACCAACTGCCTTGGTGCAGGGGGCGGGGCAGCTGCAGCATTTGGCCCTCATGCGGTCCTTGGGAGCGGGGCATGGCAAATTGAAAGGAGAAAGGGAACACCATATAGTCCAGCACCGTTATTTGGGCCACGCCCTCTTGTGGGGTTTTCTGGAGGATCAGATGGCCCTGCGGCCTATGTACCCGTTGCAGCAATTGCCCGTTTTGGTGGTTGCCTATTTCCAAGTTGGCAAAGCTAAGGTACAAGGGCGCAGGGGAGTTTTGGTGGAGAAAGCGGTCAAAGGCGGATAAAATGGAAGGTGTTGGCATAGTAGATTATAGAATTTGGGGATTTTATAGACGGAAGGTAGGTAAAATATCACAAAATAACACCATACGGTGTTTTTATTCGGTTTTGGGAATGGGCAATTTGCTGCTATGCTGAAAGACTTGACAAAAGAAGAAGAACAGTATCTCTTGAAATTTGGTGCTCGGATACGGCGCTTACGCAAAGAAAAAGGAATGACCCAAGCGGATTTGGTTTTTGAAGCCAAGGTTCATGGAAACATGATAGGCAGAATTGAGCGCGGTGAGCGGGCAGCCAATCTTCTTCAACTGCATAAAATTGCCAAAGCTCTTGAAATTAGTATTGAAGAGCTTTTTGATCTTGGAAAATAAGCTAGGCTGATTATCAAGGTATTTATGCTTATTTTGGGGGTGTAGGGATGTGTTTTGTGTTCCTATGGACAAGTTATGTGGCATTTGAGAAAAACACAATGAAGTACAAAAATTATAAATCAGCAATTCACAATTTCACTCATTCGTTAATTAGTATTGACTATATGAAAAGTGGAAGACTTGCTGTAAATGTGCTGATTGAATTGCATAATCTAGGAATTGAGAGCAAAGTGACTTTTGATTTTAAAAATAAATCGATTGAACCAAATCAAGCCGATACGGATGAAAGCCGACAATTAATGGACGATTATTTAAGCTGGTTACCTGAACATTTTTTGAATCATAATTGTGACATAAATAAATTAGAAAAGCTCGAAATAAGCTTCTGGACTGATTTTAAAAATACTTTGCCATATGAAAGGAACAAAAATGACAGAATTTTTAAAATTTCGGCTAAAACAAAGTGGAAAGCAGACGGGAGAAATGAGGAGATAATTGAAATATCCCAATCTGAATTAATACCGAAAAGAATGCTGGAATTGGAAAAAATTCCAAGAAGAACTGAAATAACCTAATAAAAAAACGCCTTACAACACCGGCTATAATCCATTGTTCCCCCCTGCCTTGAACTAAATTCCCTACTTTTAATAAAATTAAAACCCTCGGGAATGATTCTGTCCCGCGATAGTCGCCTGCGATAACGAAATCATATCCGTGAATATTGGTGGTAATTAGAATGAGAAAGACCGATAAATCGAAACATAATATTTCCGTTGCCTCGATTAAAAGAAGTACTATAAAACCATATGATTTTAAATGGACAAAATTTTATGAATCGAATTCGGATTTTCCATATTCAGGACTGAATATTGGTTTAGCGGAAAATGAACTGATTATATGTTCAATAGTAGTTGATTCCGAAAACTATAGTATTCTGACCAGCCAAAAATTAATTACACGTGAAAATGGAACTACAACCATTGGAAACTTGATTAATGCGAAAGACAAAGGATATGGAGATTTTAAAGGATATAAAGACGCCTCACTGACATTTGGATTAGTGGAACTTGCAAATGGAACAGAGCAGAAATATTTAATTGAAACGGGAAAAGCATCAATGATTATGATTCACGGAGTGAGGACCTTAATTAGAATGCAAAAAATGACAGAACAGAACATGGAGAATACTATACGGAATTGGAATAAACAAGATAAAAAATAACTACTACCAGCGATGGCCATAATTCATTGTTTCCTCCTGCCTTAACTAAATTCCCTACTTTTAAGAAGACCAAGAACGAAGTCTTGGCCGGGACCGTTGTAAAAAACATGACAAGTTTGCTGACTAAAATAAAAATCAGGACATATGTATTGGCGGCTTTAGTATTTATATCAAGTTGTCGATTAATTCCCTGTCCTTGGGATTCTGATTTGGATTTATTCGATGAGAAACCTAAGAATGAATTGTTAATAGGAAAATACCAATTTGATCAAAGAACACTAAACCATGTTCCCGGATATGATAAAGCCCAAAATGCTAAACTGGAATTAAATGTAGATGGTACTTTCGAAATGACAGGTATACCGAAAGGGACTTTCGATCATATACATTATCATGAATTGGATTCTACAACTGTCGGAGCATTTGGACATTGGACAGCCGGTTTCGATGAAGGAACTGCGGAATTAAATGTTAGAGTGAAATTTGACAGTGCAGAAACTGACTTGAAGGATTTTTGGACCTCTTGGAAAATATATCTTAAAGACAAAAATCCAATTATTCTTATTGTACTAGGAGATCCTGACAGTTGTCTAGCGGCAAGATTTGAAAAAGGGTAAAAGTCCTGTGGGTGACAATGACAATTAGTAATTGCTCTGCCCTTGCAAGATGGCATGTTGTGGAGAGGTGCCGGGTGTAGCTTCGCTAAAAACAATGCCACTGATCGGTTTTATTCCTGTTTTGGGGTGTGGGGGTGTGGGGGTGTGTTCCATATAAACAAGTTGTAAAACATTTTGAAAAAAGGAATAGTAATCATATCGGTATTAATAGGATTTATCTCATTTGGACAAGATGTAATAATAGAAAATGACACTCTGATTCTATGGACAAAAGAACGCCCTTTATCATGGAAAGACTTTAATGGTAAGTCAAAAACACCAAAGAATCACTCCGGTATACATACAGCTGCGGAAACTGCGACTGGCCCGATTTTTATTCATAAAATGGATAAGAATGGAAATATGGTTCCATATCCACTAAATTATTTCTACAAATCCCTCTCATGGACTATTTCTAATGATTCCCTTTTATTGGTTCATGAGCAATTACACTTTGATATTAAGGAGTTATATATTAGAAAATTGAGGAAGGGATATGAAGAATTAGTTAAAAAAAATGTCTATGAAAATTCAGCTTACAGTAATTTATCTGAAAAAATATTAGAAAGATGTTCGACGGTACAAAATGAATATGACAAAGAGGTTCGCTTCAATAAAACAGAACAAATGGAATGGCGAAAACAAATAGATAAGGGACTAGAAGAATTGAAAGAGTATGAATACTACCCTGAATAAAAAACGTTTTACAACACCGTTTGTAGCTCATTGTTTTACTCCTGTGTATGGCATCTTGTGGTCTGGTGCCTCTGGGTATTGCTATGCAATGCTTGGTTTTATTTCTATTTTGGGGGTGTAGGGGTGTGTTTTGCGTTTCTATGAACGAGTTACCAGCAAACAGAGAAATCTACCATATGAAAAAAACCATACTTATAGTATTAATCGGAATTCTGTTTTCTTGTAATGTAAAGTCAAGTAAAGAAAAAGCTTCAATGCAAGAAAGTCTAGCTGTTGCAGACTCGTTAACAATAGAACTCAACAAAATCTATAAGCAAGGTCATATAAATGGATTGTCGGTGTCTATTGTAAATGAACATAAAACCCTTTATCAAAACGGCTTTGGTTTTTCAGATATTAAGGCCAAAAAAGCATATACTGAAAACACAATTCAAAATATTGCTTCAATATCAAAAACTTTGTTAGGTGTTTCACTGCTTAAGGCACAGGAAATGGGAAAGTTAAATCTTAATGACCCAATAGAGAAATATCTGCCTTTTAAAGTTAAAAATCCCTATCATCCCGAATTACCAATAACCATCAATCATTTAGCTACCCATACTTCTACAATAAAAGACACTGAATTTTACGACAAAAGTTATGTTCTAAAAGATGATTTTGGCAAGCTGGATATTGATATTCCAATGAAAGAATTTTTGAAGGATATTCTGACCACAGATGGAAAACTTTACAAGAAAGATGGCTTTCTAAAAAATAAGCCCGGAGAACTTTTTGAATACACTAACATTGGCGCAACTTTAGCTGGAATCGTCTTAGAAATGGCTACTGGCGAAAAATATGATGACTTTACAACCAAATACATTTTAAAGCCTTACAAAATGTCGAATTCTGGTTGGTCTTTCGATGCAATTGACGTATCAAAGTATTCCATGCTTTATAAAACAGACCAAACAGAATACCCTCGTTACAAACTAATTACTTATCCAGATGGTGGGTTTATTACTTCTGCAAATGACCTGAGTTTATTTCTTTCAGAATTGATTAGAGGTTACTCTGGAAGTGGAAGCTTACTCAGTGCAGAAAGTTATAAAACACTGTTTAAGGAACAATTAGGAGAAGATAATTTTATTGATAGAGGTGCAAGGGACTACTCTGATGAGTACAATACAGGAATATTTATGGGATTTACACCAAATGGGCATATTGGTCATACAGGTGGAGACCCAGGTGTATCGACATTTATGTTTTTTAACCCGAAAACCAAGTTAGGGCGAATTTTAATTGTGAATACTGATTTAGAAGAAGAAGGGTGGCAACAGTTTATTGATATTTGGAATAAATTAGATGGGTTTTCGGCACGTTTAAAATAATGCCAGCGCACAACAATGGCCATAATTCATTGCCCTGCTCTTGCAAGACGGCATCTTGTAGCATGGTGCCTCCGGGTATTGCTATGCAATGATTGGTTTTATTCTTATTTTGGAGGTGTGGGGTGTGTTTTGCGTTTGTATGAACAAGTCGTGGTCAATATTGAAAAATCACCTCAAAAATCAATGAGAATACGTTTTGTAATAGTGGTTCTTTTTTGCTCAACAGCTTTTGCTTGCGGAGAAAATGAAGACGACCGATTTATTTTCTTTCTTCACAACCGGTTTTTAGAAGAACATGAACTGGACGAATCGCACCCAGAATTCGGACGGACCGAATACAAAGAAATCTTGGCGGAATTTGAAAAAAGCGGACTGAAAGTCATCAGCGAAAAAAGAAACGGAAATGTGAACGCCCGTGACTATGCCGTTGGAATTGTAAACCAAATAGACAGTCTGACGGAAAATGGAATCGAACCCAGCAAAATAACCATAGTCGGTACTTCAAAAGGGGGGTATATTGCCCAATACGTTTCTACTTTGGCAAACAACCCTGAACTGAACTTTGTGTTCGTGGCGAGTTTTAGAAATAACGATCTGGAAAATATTCCCGAAATCAACTTTTGCGGAAACATTTTGACCATTTACGAAAAAACCGATCCTTTTGGAGTATCCGCAATCCGAAGAAAAGAAAACTCGACCTGTGAAATAAAGAACTTTAAAGAAATTGAACTGAATACAGGAATGGGACACGGATTTTTGTTCAAACCGCTAGAAGAATGGATTGGGCCAACCATAAAATGGGCAAATGGAGATTATGGGCTGGAATAAAAAACCGTGGCAACATTGTATAATCGCAATTAGGCAGTTCTTAATACCCGCTGCCACAAAATGGCATCTAGTGGTATGGTGCCTTTGGGTATTGCTTCGCAATAATCGGTTTTATTCTTATTTTGGAGGTGTAGGGATGTGATTTACTTTTCTATATGCAGATTGTGTGTCATTTCCAGAATACCAAAAACAAATATGAGAGCAGTAGTTTATGAAAAATACGGTCCACCAGAAGTCCTACAATTAAAGAATATGGAAAGACCGAAACCAAAAGATGATGAGGTCCTGGTAAAAATACATGCAGCCACGGTTACTTCCGGGGATGTAAGACTTCGCAGTTCTGATTTCCCGCCTTTATTCTGGCTTCCGGCCAGGTTGGTTTTTGGACTTTTTAAACCCAAAAAGAAAATTTTGGGACATGAATTGGCCGGAATAGTGGAAGAAACAGGGAAAAGTGTCACTAAATTCAATATTGGGGATAGTGTATTCGGCACCACTACAATGCTAAGTTCAGGGTCGTATGCCGAATATATTTGCCTTCCCCAAAAATGGAAACATGGTGTTGTTGGGTTAAAACCGGAAAACGTGACCTACCAAGAAGCGGCGGCGTTACCGATTGGAGCAATGACGGCAATGTACCTTTTGGAGAAAGCCAATTTAAAAAAAGGCCAAAGCGTTTTGATCTATGGTGCTTCCGGAAGTGTTGGAAGCTACGCTGTACAAATTGCCCATAATAAAGGAACAAACGTAAAAGGGGTGTGCAGTACTTCGAATTTTGAAATGGTAAAATCATTGGGAGCTGATAGCCTTATGGATTATAAAGAAGAGGATTATTCCGAAGGCAGTGAGAAATTTGATGTGATTTTTGATGCGGTTGGAAAAACTACAAAAGCGAGGGCAAAAAAAGTTTTAAAAACCGGAGGTGTTTTCGTTTCGGTTAAAATGTTGACAAAAGAGAAGGATGAGCACCTTAAGTTGATAAAAAATATGGCTGAAAACGGAGCATTAAAGCCTTTTATTGACAAATCCTTTAAACTTAATGAAATAGTAAAAGCCCACGAATATGTTGACACTGGAAGAAAAAGGGGAAATGTTATAATTGATTTATTAAAATAAACGAAAACACAAATGGCCATACATAATTTATAGTGTGCAAAAAACTATGGGCGAGAGTGTTGTGTGGCGTTTCCTGTTTTATGTAACAATTATGGTGTGCTTTCGTCATGATTCTATACTTACCAAGTAACCATGAAAGTTCAATCCTTCTTTAGTGCTAGTTTTAGTCCATCTTCAAAGTATAAAGGCGTTTGGCCAATTAAAGTGTATGTCTTAAAATTATTTTTCTTTCTCATGTTTTTCTTTGCGGCCAAAGATGCATGGACAGAATTAATAACACACAATGGACCCTGGGAAGCTGAAATAGCTATTGCCTGGTGCTCTATTGCAGCTTACACAACATTATCGGGTTTAGGAATATTCCACACTTTAAAAATGCTGCCGATCATGCTCTTTATGTTTTTATATAAAGGACTTTGGCTTGGTTTTGTTGCATATCCTTTATGGAAAAATGGGGAACTGGCGGGTAGTGAAGCCGAAGATTGGGTGCGAATTTTCATGCTTATTGTAATTCCAATTATTTTCACTCCGTGGAAGTATGTCTTTAAAACATACGTTCTAGGCAAGGACTGAATAAAGCAGTGGGCAACACCGACTATAAGAAATTGCAAGTACACAAAAACCCATGGCCCAGCCGTTGGTAACAACGGCTTATAAATACTTCATTTAGGATCATGGGATTTGGTATGGGCCCCTGAGACACACACTTAAAAGGAAACGAAAGAAACTAATGCCCAATGTTGGCTCCACAGCTTATCCGCAACAAGGGGCACAGCAGTGGTTGCGCACCAGTATGCCTTGGTACACGTGGGTTACCTGTAGCCGTAGAAAAGGGTCAGGGGGATCTATGAAAAAGGAGAGCTGCAGTTTATCATGGTCCACAAACCAGCTGCCTTGGTGCAGGGGGCGGGGCAGCTGCAGCATTTGGCCCTCATGGGGCCCTTGGGCGTGGGGCATGCCAAATTGAAAGGAGAAGGGGAACACCATATAGTCCAGCACCGTTATTTGGGCCACGCCCTCTTGTGGGGTTTTCTGGAGGATCACATGGCCCTGCGGCCTATGCACCTGTTGCAGCAATTGCCCGTTTTGGTGGTTCTGGATTTCCAAGCTGGCAAAGGTAAGGTACAAGGGGACAGGGGAGTTTTGGTGGAGAAAATCATTAATGGTTTGTAGGGGGCTTGGATTTGGCTTCCGCCAGTTTTTAGATAAAAATTCTGAATGTTCCATGACTATAAAGTTGACATATGTGTTTACCCTTTCAGCGAATATAGAAACTAATATTGACATCTATGTCAATAACCGACGAAATATTAATCGCCTACCAAAAGAAATTAGGCCAACGCATTAAAGAGGTCAGAGAGGGTAAGGAATTATCTCAATTGGATGTAGCTTCTATTTGTGATTATGATAAGACTACCATATCAAGAATAGAGAATGGAAGAACCAATATAACTTTAAAAACATTGGTGACTTTGGCTCTGGCAATGGAAGTTGATATTTCCAAGCTTTTTGAGTTTAAGGATTGATCTTGGAAAATGAGATGCGCTGATTATCACGGTATTTATGCTTATTTTGGGGGTATGGGGATGTGTTTGGGTTTCTATGAACAAGTTGGCAACAATTAGATGAAAACAAAGTACAGAAGAATTTTATGGTTGATATCATCGATACTGTTCGTCACTTTGCTTATTAAAATGGCAAATCTGCCATCTGCGTACGGATTTTGGTTCCCCTTCATATTGTCATTTATTATTTGTGGAATAGGGGTAAGTATTGTAGGTACAATTCTTGCTGCATTCCTACAGCCAATCTTAAAAAAGTATACATTTTGGACACTGTTCGCCGTCGTCTCGTCCATAATTACGATAGGACTTCATATTTACATCTACTCCCCACCTTTAAAAATAATTGTACCGGACAATTTTGTCGGAGAAATCAATTTGGTCGTTCATCCAAAAAATGAAAAAAATTTAAAAATCAACTCCAATGGAACTGGATATATAACGGAATCGATTTACCTAAGTTCGAGTGGAAATAAAAAACCAAATGTCTACTTTAAAAATGGGGAGAGGGTTTCTCCAAAGAGAATAATCGGGTATGATTCCTTATTTTTTTATGACCGAAGAAACTTTAATGGACAAAACGCTCTAAATTTTAAAATAAAAAAGAAATAAAAACTGTTGCCAACAATGGCTACAAGTAGTTGCTCTACTTCTGCGAGATGGCAGCTTGTAGCATAGTGCCTCCATACCCGCATCATTAAAATTAAATATAACAATTTTGTTATATAACAATTTTGTTATAATTTTGTTTGGTGAAATCAAGTCAATTGATTAAGATAGTGGAAAGTGATGGTTGGAAATTGGTCAGGACCAAAGGAAGCCACCACCATTTTAAACACCCAAGGAAAAAAGGGCTTGTAACCATACCGCATCCAAAGAAGGATGTTCCCTTGGGGACAGTGAAATCTATTTTAAAACAGGCCGGAATCGAATAAAACTCCGGGGTTGGTTTGCAAGGCATCAATAGAAACAGGAGAAATGGCATTAGTAAAAGTGTTTGTGGAGAAATCAAACGATGGAACGTATTGGGGCACTACCCAAAATCTTCCAGGCGTTGTATCTGCCTATGGCGATACTTTAGAAGAATTGAAAAAGAACATTAAAGTTGCGGTAGATGATTATGTTGAAACTGCCGTGGAATTGGAAGAGGATTGGATAGATGAAGTTGTACCCATCAATGGATACGAGTTTAAAATGAATATTGAATCTTTCTTTTACCTTGTTCCGCAGGTAAAAATCACCGCAATAGCAAGGCGGGCAAAAATAAACCCTTCTTTAATGCGCCAATATGCAACGGGTAGGGCTACCGTTTCCGAGGAGCGTCTTAAATTGATTCAAGGAACCATTCATGAGTTGGGAAAGGAACTTCAGTCAGTTACTTTTTAATCTAGACGCAAAAATCACTTCGATTCCGTTTTGTTCCAAAACAAAAGCCCATCCAAATTGGATGGGCTTTATGTAGTTACCACTTTGTGGTACCTCCAGGAATCGAACCAGGGACACACGGATTTTCAGTCCGTTGCTCTACCAACTGAGCTAAGGTACCATGCCGTTAAGCGGGTGCAAATATAATTTCAAAATTAGGATTTACAAACAAAATCTGGAAAAAGGCGGTGGTTTTTTTTCAATTCTCGATCTTTGTGTCATGAATTTGGTCGTGGATGTAGGCAATACCTTGGTGAAATATGCTGTTTTTGAAAACGGTAGGATGCTGTATGACCAAAGTTCAGGGTCTGGCCTGTTCCTTTCCCAGATCAAGGAGCTTTTTGAACAATACCCCAGAATTGGGCACGCACTGATCAGTTCGGTAGGGAAAATGGACAAAAAGGAGCATGATGTGCTGTCCCTTTTTTGCAAGGTGCATGTGCTTTCCAACAGTTCAAAGGTGCCTTTTAAAAACAGCTACGCCACGCCCCAGACCCTTGGGGTGGACAGGTTGGCCTTGGCCACCGCGGCTTTTTATCGCAACCCCCGGGGCAACACCCTGGTGATCGATGCCGGTACCTGCATTACCTATGATATGGTGAACAATGCGGGAGAGTATGTGGGAGGCGCCATTTCGCCTGGCGTACGGATGCGCTACCGTGCCATGCACGAGCAAACCGCGGGATTGCCCTTGCTGGAACCGGAAGAGGTTTTGGACTTTATTGGCAATTCTACCCATACTTCCATGCACAGTGGCGTGATCAATGGGGTGTCCCGTGAGGTAGATGGTATAATAGACCAGTATGGTGCCCGCTTTGAACATTTAACAGTTATTTTAACAGGCGGTGACTCCCATTTTTTTGCCAAAAGGCTAAAAAACACCATATTTGCGAACCCTAAATTTCTCTTGGAGGGACTAAATTACTTGCTGGAATACAACAAAAGCTAGATGGTTAGGAAATTTTTGATCGCTTTTTTTTGCGTGGTTGCCCATGGCATTTTTGCGCAAAACGGTACAATATCACCGTACTCATACTTTGGAATAGGAGACCTAAGGAACAATGGGACGGTAGATAACCAAATGATGGGAGGAGTTAGCATGTATGCGGACAGCATCCACATAAACCTAACCAATCCGGCAGCATATTCAAAGCTGAAACTTACTGCGTATACCGCGGGGATTTCCCATACCGAGTTCAGGCTCAAGGACTGGTCCGAACAACAAAATACTTCCGTTACCAACTTGGATTATTTGGCAATTGGTTTTCCACTGGCCAAAAATATGGGGATGGGCTTTGGGCTGATGCCACTTTCTTCCGTGGGATATAGCCTCAGGGATGAAAGAACAACCACAGGGGGAGCTTCCGTTACCAATGTTTTTACCGGAGAAGGGGGGCTTAACCGAATATATGCTTCGGTGGGGTTTGAGCCTATAAAAAACTTGAGTCTTGGGGTCACGGCGAGCTACAATTTTGGCACACTGGAATACAGAAGGATCCAAAGCGTGGAAGATGTCCAGTTTGGAACCTTGGACGACCGTGAGTCCCGCATCAACGGGTACGATTTTAAGTATGCCCTGAACTATACCCCCACCATAAAAGATAAATATACCTTATATGCTTCGGTCTTGGTGAACACCCAAGGTAACCTCGTTTCCAAGAACTCGGCCAAGCTGGGTTCGTTCTCGTTGGTCACAGGGGAAGAGATAGAAGTGTTGGATGTTAATTTGGATGCGGACAACCTTAGGAACACAGAATTGAAAATACCGACCCGTACCACGGTAGGTCTGGGTTTTGGAGAGAATAAAAAATGGTTTTTGGGAGGAGAGTACAGTTTTCAGCAGTTCGGGGATTTTGAAAATACGTTCCTAGGCTTGGAAAATGTAACCTATAATGATGCGGCTACCTATTCTTTTGGAGGGTATTATGTTCCGGACTACCGTTCCATCACCAGCTATTTTAAAAGAATTACCTATAGGGCAGGTTTGCGATACGATGTAAGCGGCTTGGTAGTGAACAATAAAGAGATAAATAACTTTGGCATAACTTTTGGACTTGGATTACCGTTGGGCAACTCCTTCTCCAATCTTAACCTTGGTTTTGAGCTGGGAAGAAGAGGAACCACGGACGCGAACCTTATCGAGGAAAGCTATTTTAAGGTCAATGTTGGGTTATCCTTAAATGACCGATGGTTTGTTAAGAGAAAAATAAATTGATACCTTTTTTTTAGAGAATTCATAAATAACCACCCATATAAGTCCCTTTAACAGGATTTTTTAATGAAAATTTGTACTTTAACCACTTTAAAATTAGTAAGATGAAGAAGAAACACTACTTAACGATGATAGCGGCCATTATGTCGACGGGATTAAGTATGGCTCAAGCACAAAACCCAGAGTGCATGACCAATCTTTCCATTTACGCAGAACACGCTAAAGTAAAAAACTATGATGCCGCTTACGAACCATGGAAAATGGTTTACGAAAGCTGCCCAGACATCAACAAGGCCAATTTCTCCTATGGTGAGAAAATCTTGGCACACAAAATTGATAACTCTTCCGGTGCCGACAAAGACGGGTATATCCAGGAATTGTTGTCCCTATATGATAACAGTGGGAAATACTTTCCAAAAAATTATCCCACAGCCGTAACTGAAATTGATAAGGCCCTTTTGCTATACGATAACAAAATGGCATCCGATGATGAATTGTTCGAAATGTTGGACAAGGCTTTTAAGGAAGATCGTTCCAATTTCAAGAACCCCAAGGCCCTTTACCTATATTTTTCAGCTTTGGTGAACTTGCATGATTCTGGTAAAAAAGACCTTCAAGATGTTTTTGATACCTATGATGACGTAACGGAAAAGGTGGAAGAGGAAAACAAGAAGTTGACCGATGTTGTTACCAAATTACTTCCCAAGGATTCTGCGAACACCATTACTTCCAAAGAGAAGAGAATGCTAAGGGTGGCCAGTACAAACTCAGAGTCTTATGGAAAGGTAGGAGCCAGTATCGACTCCAAGTTGGGAGCCTTGGCTGATTGTGACAACCTTATCCCTCTCTACGAAAAGAGTTATGAGGAAAAGAAAGGAGACGTAACATGGGTAAAACGTGCCGTGGGAAGAATGTTCTCCAAAGAGTGTACGGACGACCCCATGTTCCGAAAGTTGTTCGAGGCCCAGTTGGCGCTTGATCCTTCCGCAGATGCCTATATGTATGGGGGTGTGTTGAAGCAAAAGTCGGGAGACAACAAAGGAGCTATCGCAGACTTTAACAAGGCTGTGGAATTAGAAACGGATTCGTACAAAAAATCCAATATCCTATACAAAATCGCCACTATTGTTCGCAGAAGCAGTAAGTCGCAAGCTAGAAGCTATGCTTTAAAAGCGGTTGATGCCAACCCTGCCAATGGAAAAGCCTATTTGTTGATCGCCAACCTATATGCCGGTAGTGCCAACGATTGTGGAACCACTGCATTCGAGAAAAGAGCCATCTACTGGAAGGCCGCTGATATGGCAAGAAAGGCCGGAAGGGTAGATCCCTCTTTGAGTGGTAGGGCCAACCAGACTGCAGCAAGTTACAATGCCAAAGCCCCAACCAAAGAGATGATCTTTAGTTCTGGAATGGCAGGAAAGACCATTACGTTCAGCTGCTGGGTTGGAGGTAGTATTGCGGTTCCCAATCTGTAATGTGAAACAGACATCCAAAAATATTTTAAAGTGTTTTGCCACGGTTTTTACCGTGGCAATCCTTTTTATGTCCTGTAAGGACGACTATGAGCGCGTGGGCGAAGAGGCCATTAAACCGGTCTTCCCACAAAGGGTGGCACAAAACTTTACCTTTACCTATACCGAGACCGTGGAGGCCATGAGCTCACAGGATTCGGCCAAATCCAAGGTGGTCGCGGTCCTGACCAGCCCATTGTCTGAGGATTTTGACAATCAAAACTTTAAGTTCCAGACCTTTCCAGAGGGGCTTCAGGTGGAGTTTTTTGACGATAAAAACCAGAAAAGTGTGGTCACAGCAGATTACGGGATTGTGTATTTGCAGACCAATTTGTACGATTTACAGGGCAATGTGGTCATTGAAACCCATGATGGGAAGAAGCTGGAAACCCCACAATTGTTTTTTGATAGAAAAAATAATTGGATCTTTACCGAGGAAGCCTTTACCTATACCAACCCCGAGGATGGTACCGTAATGGATGGCGAAGGAATGGATTTCAATCGGGATTTTAGTTTCTTCAAGGCGCACAAAACATATGGTCTCATGACCATCAAGGAAAAAGAAATAGAAGAGTAGACATGATAAGAATTTTACGTTATACCGAATACCTCTACTTGGCCGTGGCCGTAGTATCCATCTATAAGATCATTACCCTTTGGAGCGTAGCCCAACAGGAAACCTATATCTTTATCTTCTTTGCGGTGGTCTCCATTGCCATGTTTTGGTTCAGGAGGAGATATCGCAAACGGTTTGAACAACGACAAAAGGACAATCAGCAATAGCTTTGGACTTCTCTTTTACCATAATAGCCCTGTCGCTGTTATTTTCAGCATTCTTTTCGGGAATGGAGATTGCTTTCATTTCCGCAAACAAAATCCATATTGAAATTGAGAAAAAGCAAGAAGGCTTTTTGGCCAAAGTATTGACCTTGCTTACCCAAAAACCTTCAAAGTTTATAGCTACCATGCTTATTGGAAACAATATTGCCTTGGTGGTGTACGGACTTTTTATGGGGGATGTGCTCATGAATTGGTTCCAAAGCCTGTTGCCCACGTCCTCTGACTTTTTAAATGCCTTGTTGACAGATTTCAGCCTACTGTCGCAGACCGTGATTTCCACCTTGATCATTTTGCTCACAGCGGAGTTTTTACCCAAGGTGCTCTTTCAGATTTATTCCAACACCCTATTGAAGTTCTTTGCGGTACCGGCATATGTCTTTTATGTACTGTTCTCGTTTATTTCGAGCTTTGTGATCAAGATTTCGGACATCATCCTCAAGGTGTTTTTTAAGACCGATGGGGATGAGGTGCAACTGTCCTTCACCAAGTTGGAATTGGGAGATTATATTACCGAGCAAATGGAGACCGTGGAGGAAGAGGACGAAGTGGATTCGGAGATCCAGATATTTCAGAATGCATTGGAATTTTCTACCGTAAAGGCTAGGGAGGTCATGGTGCCAAGAACGGAAATCACGGCCGTTGAGCTTGGGGAAACCCCAAAGAACCTTGCAAAATTGTTCTCGGAAACGGGCTATTCCAAGATATTGGTCTATAAGGAAAATATAGATGAGATCATTGGGTATGTGCACTCCTACGAGCTCTTTAAAAAACCCAAGACCATTAAGAGCATTCTGTTGCCCGTGGAGTTTGTCCCTGAGACCATGCTCATCCAAGATATTCTGAACGTACTCATCAAAAAAAGAAAGAGCATGGCCGTGGTATTGGATGAATATGGCGGTACGGCAGGGATACTTACCGTGGAGGATATTATTGAGGAATTGTTCGGTGAGATAGAGGACGAGCATGATAGTACGGACCTTCACGAAGAGCAGCTCAGTGAGAATGTCTATAAGTTTTCAGCGCGATTGGAGGTGGACTACATCAACGAGAACTATAAGTTGGAACTTCCCGAAGGAGAAGAGTATGAAACCCTCGGTGGATTGATCATGAACGAGACCGGTGAGATTCCCGAACAGGACTCCGAAGTGAAAATAGAAAATTTCACTTTTCACATTTTAGAGGTGTCCAACACCAAAATTGATTTGGTCATGGTGCGCGTTCATACTGAGGATTAATAAATTCCACGCTTTTTTAAGCTTTCCTATTTGAAAAGAAAGTGGTATTTTCGCCCACCGTAAATAAAGAAAACAAGCAGTAAAATGGCAATATTAGAGAATATTAGAAAACGGACGACCGTACTGATTTTGATCATTGGTTTGGCGTTGTTCGCCTTTGTAATATCTGGGGTCTTTTCCAGCAACAATTTTGCAGGAGGAGGCAAAGTAGGTTCCGCAGTGGCTGAGGTAAATGGAGAAAGTATTTCCATTGATGATTTTAGAAGACAGGTGGAAACTGCCTCTAGACAGTTTGGACCCAATTTCTCCTCCACCCAGTTGGTAAACACGGTATACGACCGGGAAGTGAGAAAAACCATCTTGAACCAACAGTTCGAGGATTTGGGGATTGATGTGGAAAGTGACCAGATCATTGAGTTTGTAAAAACCTCAGGCTATGCCCAGATTCCCGATTTCTTGGATGAGAACGGAATCTTCAACGAAGAGGTCTTTAAAAGTGCCATTGCCGATTGGAAAGTGAACGATCCCCTACGCTACGAAGCCTGGTTGCAAGATGAGCAGGCCATCATCGAAGCTGCCAAGGAGCGTTTGTACTTTAACCTGATCAAGGGAGGCGTTGGCGCCACCCTTGCCGAAGGGGAATTCGATTACAAATTGGCCAACGAGAAGGTGGATATCCAGTATGTTCGAGTACCTTATACCTCCATTGCCGACAGCACCATCGAAGTTTCCAAAAGTGAGATTCAGGCCTACATCAGCAATCATAAAAAAGAGTTCGAACAAGAAAGGGCTCGGGATGTCCGCTTTATCTATTTTGAGGAAAAGCCATCTGCTGAAGATGAAAGTGCCGTAAAGGAAGCCATTACTTCACTACTTGGCGATACGGTTGAATACAACGAAGATAACGACACAACGGATACCATTCCCGGGTTTAGGAGCACCACGGATATGGCTGCTTTCTTGGACAGGAATTCCGATACCAAATACGATACGATTTATAAAAGGAAGAACGAACTGCCAGCTATTGCTGCAGATACCCTAATGGCCATGAGTATTGGTGAGGTGTATGGTCCTTACAAGGATGGGGACTTCTTTAAGGTTTCCAAGGTTATGGACAGAAAAGCCAATGGAACCGTAAAAGCAAGCCATATTCTCTTTACTTGGGAAGGTGCCGAGCGTGCCAATCCAAGCATCACGAGGACCAAGGAAGAAGCGGAGGCCAAGGCCAAGGAAATTTTGGCAGAGGCCAAAAAAGAGGGAGCTATCTTCACTTCTTTGGCAAGGGAACATTCAGATGGACCTTCTGCACCCCGTGGTGGAGACCTAGGGTATTTTGAGGAAGGTGTAATGGCCGATGGGTTCAACGATTTTTGTTTTGGCAATCCTGTTGGGACCATTGGTTTGGTGGAGACCCAGTTTGGATTCCATGTCATTAAGGTCGATGATAAGCAAGATGTGCTTCGAGTGGCCACCCTTTCTAGGGAAATAGAGCCTTCCGAAGAGACCATCAATACGCTATTTACCAATGCCACCAAGTTTGAAATGTCGGCTTTGGATGCCGAACCAGAGAATTTTGGGGACATTGCCAGGGAAAGTAGCTATACGGTAAGACCTGTGAACAAGATCAAGGAGATGGATGAGAACCTTCCCGGTTTGGGCTCACAACGTAGCATTGTACAATGGGCCTTCAATGAAGAGACCAGTGTGGGCGATATCAGACGTTTTAATGTCAACAACGGCTATGCCGTGGTACAGTTGACCAAGAAGTACAAAAAAGGCCTTATGACCCCTGAGGATGCTTCGGCAACGGCTTTACCTGAAATCAGAAAAGAACTAAAGGCAGAGCAGATCATTGCGGCCAATCAAGGAAAGGCCATGGATGCGATAGCCTCCGATAACAACGTGAGCTTGAGCAGTGCTACTTCGGTGACTCTTAAAGCACCTACTTTGGCAGGAGCGGGAAGAGAACCTTTGGTAGTGGGGACTGCTTTTGCCCTCAACCAAGACCAGACCTCTGGATTGATTAAGGGAGAATCTGGGGTTTATATGGTAAAGGTGACCAAAAAAGAGGATGCCCCCGCCATGGAAAACTTTAGCACTTATGCGAACAGTTTGCGCACCAGTGCCGCCAACCGTGTCAATAGTGGGGTGTACAATGCCCTTAAAGACAAGGCGGAAATTGAAGATAACAGGGCTGTGTTCTACTAGGACATGGTTTTGAAACCTATAAAAAAGCCGCCCCGTTTACGGGGCGGCTTTTTTTATGATCGGTCCGGGACATCCCATTTCATTTTGTAGCGCATGTCCTTGATTTTTCCTTCAGGGTCTACCTGTATTTCAAAACCTTGTTTGGATCTCATATAGGCATCACGCAGAAAATACCACTTACCATCTTTGAAGAAGAACTCCCTTTTGTCCAGTTTCCAACCCTCTACGGGATATAAAATGTCCAACAGGTCTTGAAATAGGGGAGCGGTCGCAGAGGTTAGGGAAAAATCCTCATGAAGGTGATCCAGAAAGAAATCCATGGAAGTATTTTTCCTGAACTTCTGGCAACTTTGTACATCCGTTCCATCATCAATTACGATGAACTCATCCACATCTTTGCCTGAATCATCATAGATATTGGTGGTCTCCAAGGCAATACAGTATACGTTGTGCCTCAGGATGTGTTCTGTGGCATCGGAAACCAGTGGTGTAAAGGTAATATGGGAATTTTCTTTTAGGAACCGATCAAGTCTTGCGGAAGCACTTTCACTCACTTGGGAATATCCATTGAAAATGGATATAAAAAGCCCCATTAAGAGATAAAGTACAGATAGTTTACTGAACCGTGACATGGCATTGGGTTTTGGTTTATTGATTTAAACCTAGCACAAACTTACATGCTACAGGTGTGCCAATTGACGAATGCCCTGTTTGGGTTTACGGATGAGCACTTTGGAATACTCTTACTGTTTTGAAAAAGAAAAAGCCCCACCGAATATTGTAGGGCTTGGTATTGACAGTTATGCTTTTTAAGTAAACTAGTTTTGGGTTGATATATGAGGGTTATTTTGGATTTCGGATTGTGGAATCTCAAAAGTCAACCTTTCATCATCGAAGGGAATGGCTTCACCAACAAAAGAAAGATGATTGGATCCTCTAAAAACAGTACCTTGATTCCTTTTGAGTGATAGATAACTCTTACCTTCCCCCCATAACTCTATGCGGGTTTGCAAGTATATCTCATCCAACAGTTGTTGGGCTGTAAGGGTGTCTATATATGCAGTGTTGGGCACTCTTTTATCCAATAATGCTTTCAGCATCATTTGGGCTTTGGCCATATCCCCAGATTTGGCAGCCGCCTCAGCATTCAACAAATACATTTCGGCAACTCTCATGTAGATATAATCGGTTGTAACATTGCTTTGTCCCCCAATAATTTTATCCGGGGCATAGAACTTGTTCAAGGGCATTAGGTCTTCATATTCACCCAATGGCTCGGCAAACTGCCCTTTGCGAACATCATCTGCAGGAATGGCATCGTAGAGCCCGGCGTCTATTGCCTTGGCATCTCCAGCCCATGCATAACTATAGGTATAGCGGTCCATTTGCCCCCACCATGAAACCAATCCTAAGCCATTATCTACGGTCAAGTCCACACCCCACATCCAGCCAGGGGTATTCAAATCGTTGAAACCGCCCAAGACTTCGGTCTCATCCATTAGGGTATACCCACCGCTATTGATGACGTCCTCGGTAAGTTCCATCACTTGTTGATGGCTGTCTCCTTTTGAAGCCAATACATAGGCTAAAATACCTTGTGTCACAGATTTATCCACTTGACTTTTAGAGGTTCTGGCAAAATTGTCCATGAGGGATATGGCTTCATTGAGGTCTTTCTCCATTAACGAATAGATTTCCGAAGTGGTCACTTTGGGCCCGTTCAGGTCATCAGCACTATCGTATATGGGCAAAATCTCAGCAGTTGGTTCGTAAGAATTGGCAAAGTATTGGGTCAAATAGAAATAGGAATGTGCCCGGATGGCTTTGGCCTGACCCATCAAGTATCTATTTTCTTCCAATTCAGGGATAAAATCATTGCCACCCAACGCATCTATGACCAAGTTGGTTGATCTAATGATTCTATAATAATACCTCCATACGATATAATTTCTGGTTCTGGTAAAATCCTGGGTCGCTTGGAACTCTGTAATATCGGCCCTGTACCACCCATAGGTGCTTACTGAGAGCGCCATATCGCCGGAGAGGAAGTCTCCGTAAATGTCATACCCCTTATGTCCGAAATCATCATGACCCGTAGTTCCTCCGGTCCCGGTCTCGAACATTGTGGAATAAATACCGGAAATGGTTCCTTCGATTACAGCAGGATTAAATGTGGCTGCTTCCCCAACCTGTTCTTGTGTCAAAAATTCTGAAGGGGTTTCGTTCAAATAGTCTTTGGTACATCCTACGGACACAACGAACAAGACTAAAGCTGAAAGTTTATATATATGTTTCATAACGTTTTTATTCTAAAATTTAACTCTAACACCCATGGTTACCGTAGTCAAAGGCGCATAAATCCTTCTTTGTGAGCTACCATCCTCCCTAACAGATGGGTTGAAGCCCTGTCTAGCGGTTTTGATAGCCAAATTGTCCCCAGATACCCAAATGTTGACATTTTTCAATCCCATTCTTTCAATGTCTTTCTTGGGAAATGTATACCCAACTTTAGCATTGTTGAAGGCTAAATAGTCAGTGCTGATCAACCAGCGGGTGGAGCTGACCCTCTGGTCTTGTCCTGTGGCATCATCCAAGCGGGGAACATCTGTTTCATCACCTGGATTTTGCCATCTTTGGGATATATCCTTGTGAAAGTTGGTTGAGGCAGCACCAAAGTTGTCGCTCATCAATTCTGAATATTGGTTGTCCATAGCCCATCCTCCAATGCTATACGTGAATTGGGCAGAAAAATCGAAGTTCTTTATCTGTGCCGCCAATCTAAATGCCCCCATTAAATCTGGGATTCCAGATTTACCTACGTATTTTTGGGTGGCATTGTTATACGTTTTTGTGGTTTGGCGCTCAACATTGGCATCGGGATTTTCATCCAAATAGGCAAGCATGTCATCAATGCTGTCTTCGCCATCATCTAAAGTACCATTGCTATTGGCATCATTAAAATACTGGTAGTACATTCCAACGCCATCCTCAGGATCTACCCCGGCCCATTCTCGAATGTAGAAGTCATATATGGAACTTCCTTCAGAATATCCGTATGGGGCAGCAGAAGTGTCCAAAATTCTAGGTTCGCCGGTTGAAGGTTCAATGGGCATGGTCAAGATTTCATTGTTCACCCGCGATCCATTGATGGACAAGTCCAATTTAAAATCCTCTTTGTTGAAGATATGTGTGGTAAGGTCAAATTCAAGTCCTTGGTTTAACAACTCACCATCGTTTACAGTTACAATGGCAATCCCTTGGGAAGGTCCCACCCTTCTTGAAAAAATCAGATTATCTGTTTTCTTGCTATAAAAATCCACAACCCCGTCCAAAAACCTTCCAAGGCCGAATTCGATTCCAGTCTGAAACATTTTCGACGTCTCCCACGAAAGCTCTGGATTTCCATTATCCCTTATGGAAAGGGAAATCTGATCGTTAAGGTTGGCAATATTGTAGGTGTCATAAGCCACATAGTAGTCATCATCAACAGCTTGGTCCCCAGTTAGCCCGTAAGATGCCTTGATTTTTAAAAATTTGAAGAAGTCGCTATCGGACATAAAATCTTCATTGGAAATGGCCCAGGCCGCACCCACGGAACCAAAGGTTCCCCATTTTTCATTGATGAATCTGGAAGAGCCATCCCTACGTACCGATGCGGTCAAAAAATATTTCTTGTCAAAGTCATAATTGATTTGCCCAAAATAAGATTCAATGCCATATCCTTCCGAGAATCCAGAGGGAGGTCCTTGGGAAACCACAAAGTTGTTCAGTTCCAAAATTCGTGGGTGTACAGCCAATCTTTTGGAAGCAATGGCTTCCTGCATTTCGTACTGATTGTTTTCGTGTGCTGCGAGAATTTCAAGGGAATGATCGTTAAACTCGTTTTGATAGCGCAAGAGCTTCAAAAAGTTTATCGTTAAAAAATCCCTGTCTCTTTGGTATAGATCACCGCCAGTGGAGATACCTCCGCCATAAAATGGATTGGAGAAAGATTTGTAACGTTCCGTGGCAAATTGGGAACCGAAACGGGTTTCAAAGGTCAATCCTTTCGCCAAGTTCACATGAACAGAAAAGTTGCCATTTATTTCATGCCTGTTCGTTCCCACATGATCATACAGGGCCGATGCTATGGGGTTCAGCTGATCTGCATTGGGCCTAGACCTGAACCCGGAAGCGCTACCATAATCATATTGGTATCCTCCGAAAATGGGATCTTCAACCAATTGATAGTTGTCATCCCTTAGAAATACGGGAAAAATGGGTGCCATCTTATCCGCAAATTCGAACAGATTTTCTGACCCCACAGTTTGCCCATTATTGGTGCTCTTAGAGTAGGCGTATCCTGCATTGACGCCAACTTTCAGCCATTTTTTCACTTGGGAATCGGCATTTAGCCTTGCCGTATACCTTTTGTAACCAGTGTTGATGGCGTATCCATTATCGTCCAAGTATCCTATGGAAGTAAAGTATTTGCTTTTATCATTACCTCCACCCATTCTTAAGTTGGTCTCGGTCCTAATGGCAGCATCGAATGCCAAATCTTCATACCGTTGTGGAGTATACCTTCTAGCAACCCCAGGCCTTACCATCCTAGTGGCGGGGTCTATTAATTCTCCACCATCTGCAGCCTCCCACATGTTATAGCCAATGGGAATATAGTTGTTTGTAAATAGGTTGGCGTTGGCAAACGCTACTGGGTCTGCTTCACCATTGATACTTGCTCTATTCAAAATCCCTTCCCAGACATAACCCACATATTCTTCGGGTGAAGTAATGACATCATATCTTGGAATCAATTGCATATTGAATCCTGATTTGACGTCTATTTCGACATATGATTCACTCGTAGAGCCCGACTTTGTGGTTATCAATACAACACCATTGGCGCCGCGAGAACCGTAAATAGCTGTTGCAGTAGCATCTTTTAATATAGTAGTACTTTGAATATCAGCTGGGTTAATGGAATTGATACTTCCAGAAAAAGGCACTCCATCCACAACATATAAAGGGTCCCGGTTTCCGTTAACTGATCCATATCCTCTGATTCGTATGGTTGAAGACGTACCTGGCTGTCCGGATTGATTGATTACCGTCACACCGGCAACCTCACCCGCCAATGCTTGGGAAACATTGGAAAAGGATTTGACTTCCAAAGCCTCAGCTTTTACCACTGATGCTGTACCGGCAAATGCCTGCTTGGTCGTTGTTCCATAACCAACCACCACCACCTCTTCCAAAGCTTGGGCATCTTCCTGCATCTGTACATTGATGACATTACGGGCCCCAACGGCCATACGGACATCTTGCTGCCCTAAATAGGTGAACAGCAAGGTTTGACCTTGGCTGGCAGTGATGGCATAGTTTCCATCAAAGTCGGTTTGGGTACCGGTATTGGTTCCCGAAACAACAATATTAACGCCAGGCAGGGGCAGTCCATTTTGGTCGGTAACCGTTCCGGTAACCGTTTTTTCCTGTGCAAGTGCTATGGTACAAGTACATATGAACAGCACTAGCATCATCCATTTTTTTGCTCTCATTAAAGAATTTTTAGTTAATAGTTAGTTAGTGCAATCCATCAAAGCAGGAGATAGAACATTATCTTAAATCAAGCTAATTCAAGCTGATAAGAATAAAACCTGTTATTGTATGGGAGGGTTTTAGTACTCCTGCCCTGAAGATTGCCGAGCAAAAAAAAAGAAAGAAAACAGGGGTATTGTTAAGGTTTAAGAACCTTTACCAAAATGCCGAACAAGATTAACATTGACAGGTGTCAGACTAAAAAAGGCATTGAAAATGGGACAGGGGTATCATCCATGGGCATTCATCATCATTTCATCCAAAAACTCGGTAGGCGTGGTGTGGGTAAACTTTTTAAAGGCTTTGTAGAACGATACCCTATTGTTGAAACCACATAGATAAGCTATGTCGGAGATGGATTGGGAAGAGGTTTCAAAACCGGAGGAACGCAGTTTGCTTTTTGCTTCCTCTATTCTATGGGCATTGATGTAATCATAAAATCCCATATTAAAATGTGCATTGATGACCTGTGAGGCATGGTGTCTGGAAACATCAAGTAAATCTGCAATGTCATCCAATCTTAGTTCGTGGTTCAGGTAGGGTTTTTTGGTGACCATCAACTCTTCCAATTTTTGTTTCAATTCCAAGGAGAAGGTTTCTGAGAGACCTGTTTTTCCATACTTGTTCTTTGAATCTGAAAACCTGTTTTCCCTTTTTGTTTTTCCATTATCAATTGTCTCATTGAAGTAACCATAAACCATGATGGCATAGAATATCAAAGGGATGAACTGGACATAACTCAGAAGTACAAATAACCCATCATTAAATTTGGTCCAACTGTAAAGGGTCAATAGAATATTGTAAAGTACAAATGACATGAACAGGAAAAACAACTTTTTGGACTTTTTCTCCCGTTCTTTCAGAAAGAGTGTCATGGCCAACAAGAAGGTCAGTAGCGAAAACAACAATAAGGCATATTCCCAAAATACCATAGCGGCTTCTTTTATAAGGTTATTGGGCAACAGCTATGCATGGGGTTCGCTCCCAAGATGAGAAAAACCCTTCAATTTTATGACCGCCAATTGACGAATACCCTGTTTGAGTTCACGAAATGGCCAAAATGAAAGGTTTTGTGTTAAAATGTATCGGGATTACTAAGGTTTAATCCGTGAAGAGCGCCATGGTAAAATCCAACAGTTCAGCATCACCGGGTTTTCCATGTCCGGGGATTATAATGCCAGCCTTGGGGTATTTGGATTTTAAATCTTGTACAGTATGGGGCCATGCCTCTGTATTGGCATCTTCCAGGTTTCCTTTTCCGGCTCCCAGTGATTTTATCAAACATCCACCAAACAGTACTTCTTCACTGGGAAAGTAACCAATGCTGTTGTCTTGGGTGTGGCCTTCGCCCACATAATCCAGAATTACTTTTTTATCGCCAAGGGTCAGTTCTTTGGTGCCCATAAATCCATTTTGAGGTATGGGATGCCCCTTTGCAGTGGCCAATTCTATGGTTTTTTCAGTGGCGTATGAGGGAATATTCCTCTTATGGAAGGCTTGCAACCCTCCTAAACAATCAGTGTGAAAATGGGTGGCAACAATTCCCTTTACAGTAGAGCCCAGTTCTTCTTCGACCCATTGGATAAGTTCTTCGGATTCCACATCGGTGTTGGGGGTATCAAAGATGATGGCTTCGCCCTGATCTACTACGATCATACCGTTGCAGGCCACTTTTCCAAAATCTTGGGTGTTCAGATAGGTAATGTGCCGAAAGGAGTGTTCGGTCAGCTGCTCTACCACAAGTTGGTCGCTTTCATAGCGAAGGGCAGTCTTTTTTGGGGAACAGCCCAAAAGGACAAAAATGAAAATAGTGTATGAAACGAATTTTTTCATGATAAAATGTTTTTGAAAATGGGATAAATCACAACACCATTCTGGAAAACGGGATGATCGTTTGGAATCCTTTGCCCCTAAAATAATCCAAAGTGTTCCCATTTCCCACGACCAATACAAAATCTCCGCCCCAAGCTCCAAGACTTTTAATGGCATTGGGGTAATCGGGGAAAAGTCGTGATTTCACCGTTGGGATTTGGAGAATATGGGATAGAATAGCCTCATGTTCTACCATCAAAATTTCAAATTTGGTCAAATCGTTTTCCGAGACCATTTTTTGAGAGATCGTGGAAATACTGTTCAGCAAATCGTCCTTGTTGAATTGCTGTTTCCTATAGTTGGCAATGGCCTCTTTGCTGCTTTGCTTTTGGTTGAGATGTATAAAATAAAGGGACTCCTTAAAAATGGGCTCAAAGGCTACTTCGGTGACTTCTGGTTTGCCGTTTTTTAGTTGGTAGGTGATGGGCAAATCGTGCTGGGCACAAGCAATATCATACCCGCTACCCCCAAAGGCATTCCACAACAATGCGTAGGCATCTACCTGGGCCCATTGTGCCATATTGTTGATCAATGTTGATGAAGTACCTAGCCCCCAAGACCTGGGGAAACCGAGTTTTGTGTTCACTTGTGTTCCTTTACTTGTCAATAAAAAACGGGGGTTTTGTACCCTAGCTTCGTTAAGTAGGCCCGTTAAGGTTGTTGCAATTTTCCCGTCTGAAGTGGAAATCGTTTTAAGGCCATCCAAATCCAACACCGCCTGAAACCAGATTTTGCCTTTCTCATCATGACTGTTCCATTCCAGCAGACCAGTTTCTGTAGCCAATACTTCAAGGGATTGCCCATATTGGGTAGGGACGGCCAGACCCAAAGCTCCATCCAAAATGGCGTACTCGCCCGAAAGCAACAACTTGCCATTGCTATGGAATTTCGTCTGCATTATTGGGATTGGATCTTTTCCAACGCCTCTTTTACCGAAGCATTGGTCACGGTTCGGTCCTTGAAATACTGGACCAATTGTTGTTTTTCACTTTCTGAGGCTCCCATTTGGTTGAGCATGTTCATCAAGTGCATTTTCATATGCCCTTTTTGGATACCGGTGGTGACCAGTGATCGCAGTGCAGCAAAATTCTGGGCCAATCCAGCAACGGCCACAATCTGCATCAGTTCCTTGGCGGTTGGTTTTTGAAGGATTTCCAGCCCCAATTTCACCAAGGGGTGCAAGGAGGTGAGTCCGCCCACTGTACCCAATGCCAAGGGCAGTTCAATCCAAAAGGTAAAGATTCCATCTTTGATGGAAGCATGGGTAAGGCTGGAATACTGTCCATCTTTGGAAGCATAGGCATGTACTCCGGCTTCCACGGCCCTAAAATCGTTTCCTGTGGCCAAGACCACTGCATCCACTCCGTTCATGATTCCCTTATTGTGGGTCACGGCACGGTAGGGTTCCGCCTTGGCGATGTTCACGGCCCGCACAAATTTTTCGGCGGATATTCCACCTTCTTCAAATTGTGCAATGGGACAGCTTACTTCGGCGCGTACCAAACATTGGGGCACATAGTTGGAAAGAATACTCATGACCACTTCAATCTGCTGTTCCTCAGGACTGAAGTTGGCATATGAAGCTGCTTCATCCTTCAGGATTTTGGCAAATTGCTCCAAACACGAATTGATGAAATTGGCCCCCATGGCATCCAGGGTCTCGAACGTACAATGCAATTGATGGTAGCCTTCTATTTTGTCACTGAGGTCCCGTAATTCTATATTCTTGATACCACCACCACGCTTTTCCATGTTTTGGGTGATGGAAGATACACCTTGGATGAGCTTCGGTTTTAGCGCTTCAAAAAAATGTTGGAGTTTTTGTACATCTCCCTTATATATAAAATGTACCTGCCCCACCTTTTCAGTGTCAATGACTTTGGCCTTGAACCCGCCTCGGTCCAACCAGAATTTGGCGGCCTTACTGGCGGCGGCCACTACGGAACTTTCCTCAATAGCCATGGGAATGACATACAATTTTCCGTTGATCAAAAAATTGGGCGCTACGGCAAAAGGGAGGTAATAATTGGAAATGGTGTTTTCTATGAACTCGTCATGCAGCTTCTGGACCGCAGGGTCCGGATTCCAATACTGCTCCAGTAATTTTTTGGAGGCTTCGGGGTCTTTGGTGAAGTGCTCGGCAATATAGGCTATCTTTTCGGCCTTGGAGCGTTTGGAAAAACCTTCAACAGGGGTGTCCATAGTGTTTGGTTAAAGGGTTCAAATATAAAGATAATTGTACTTTTCGATATCCGGATTGTACTCGGGATGGTCTATAAAGAGCTTTTTTAGGAAATCAATTCTTGTTGCAAATGCAACATTTAAGTTTATTTTTCCGATAAATATTAGTAAACTTGACGGTTTTAAATAATTTTTTCTCCACATGAACAAACAGTTCCTCTTGATCCTATCCCTTTTAGGATGTTTGACTTTTTCAACCGCTCAAAAGAAAAAAATCTCCCTTGAAGAAATTTGGGGAGGGGAATTTAGGACCGAGTACATGGACGTGCTTCGTTCCATGAAAAATGGAAAGCAGTACACCATCTTGAATTTTATGCGTTCCCCCCAGACCAGTAGTTTGGACAAGTATGACTATGGGACCTTGAAAAAGGTGGAAACCATAGTGGCTTCGGGAGGTACGGTGCCCTTCTTTACATCGTACACCTTCAGTGAGGATGAATCAAAGATAATGTTGGCCACAGAGGTCGAGCCGATTTTCAGAAGATCTAGATTGGGAATATACTATGTATATGATATCGCATCCAAGAGCATGACAAAGGTCAGCGATACCAAGATCCAAGAACCCATGTTGTCCCCTGACGGATCCAAAGTGGCTTATGTGGATAACAACAACCTATATATATTCAACGTAGCTTCCAAGACGGCAGAACAAATCACCACGGATGGGAGCAAGGGAACCATCATCAACGGGGTCACGGATTGGGTATATGAGGAGGAATTTGCCTTTGTCCGTGCCTTTGAGTGGAACAGCGATGGGTCCAAAATTGCCTTTTTACGATTTGACGAAACCGAAGTGCCCCTATTCTCCATGGATGTTTATGGTCAAGGGCTCTATCCATTTCCGTATGAATTTAAATACCCCAAAGCCGGAGAGAACAATTCTATAGTAACCTTACACATGCTGGATGTGGAGTCAGGTTCCATTTCCAAGGTGGATTTGGGCAATCCCTACTACATTCCTCGCATTAAATGGATGAACAGTCCAGATCATTTGAGTGTACAGACCATCAACCGACACCAAAACCATATTAAACTGTTGGATGTTGACGCCAAGGACAACTCGGTTTCCATTTTGTTGGAAGAAAAGGACAAGGCCTATGTGGATATTGATGACGATCTTACCTTTTTGCCCGACGATAGTTTTATCTGGACCAGTGAAGGGGACGGTTTCAACCACTTGTACCTGTATAACAAAAAGGGTAAACTGAAAAATCAAATAACTGAAGGACCTTGGGAGGTGACCCAGTATTATGGCTATGATGAGGCCAATGACAAAATTTATTATCAATCTGTGGAAAACGGTTCCATTAATCGGGACGTTTACAGCATCGCTAGCTCTGGAAAGGATAAAAAGCGATTGAGCAACAAGGAAGGAACCAATTCAGCCGCATTCAGTGCGGATTATACCTATTACATCAACACCTTTTCCAGTGCCATAACGCCTTACGAGTTCACCTTGCATCAAGTGGCCCAAGGCAAGCGTATGAAAGACTTTAAAGAAGACAATGAGCTCATCAGCAAAGGCCGTTTGATCAAGGACAATGCAGCTTTGTTGAAAAAATTGGAGGGATATGATTTGGTTCCCAAGGAGTTTTCAACCATCAACATCAATGGGAACGACCTGAACATGTGGATGATGAAACCGGCCGATTTCGACCCTGCAAAAAAATACCCTATGATCATGTTCCAATATAGTGGCCCAGGTTCGCAGCAAGTGGCCAATAGCTGGTTGGGCAGCAATGATTATTGGCACGAGATGTTGGCCTCCGAAGGCTACATTGTGGTATGTGTGGATGGAAGGGGAACAGGTTATAAAGGGCGTGACTTTAAAAAAGTAACCTATCTGAACTTGGTAAAATATGAAACCGAAGATCAGATAGCCGCCGCAAAAAAATTGAGTGAGCTGCCTTATGTAGACGAAAACCGAACCGGAATATGGGGTTGGAGCTTTGGAGGGCATATGAGCACCAATTGCTTGTTAAAAGGGAATGATGTCTTTGAAATGGGCATTGCAGTGGCCCCGGTGACCAACTGGAGGTTCTACGATACCATTTACACCGAACGTTTTTTGCGTACCCCTGAAGAAAATCCCGAAGGGTATGACAATGAGTCTCCATTCAACTATCCCGAACTGCTCAAGGGGAAGTACCTATTGGTCCATGGTTCTGGGGACGACAATGTGCATGTGCAGAACTCCATGAGGATGATAGAAGCCTTGGTACAGGCCAATAAGCCCTTTGATTGGGCCATTTATCCCGATAAGAACCATGGTATTTATGGGGGCAATACCCGATTGCACCTGTTCACCAAAATGACCAATTTCATCAAGGAAAATTTGTAACCAAACGTAAAAAGATATGTCAGATATTGTAAAACCAGCCAGTGAAAAGACCCTTTTTGGGCACCCACAAGGGCTTTTCTATCTATTTTTTGCTGAACTGTGGGAGCGTTTCAGTTTTTATGGGATGCGGGCCCTGCTTACACTCTACATGGTCAATGTTATTTTTGAGGCATTGTCCACCCGTGATTATGCAGCGGCAGCGGTTTATGCGTCCTACGGGTCATTGGTCTATGCTTCTACAGTAATCGGAGGAAAGATTTCAGATTCCATTTTGGGCATGCGGGCCTCTATTTTCTTGGGAGGTATTTTAATGGCCTTGGGTCATTTTGTATTGGCCATAGAAAACAATGCAGCTTTCTTTTTGGCCTTGGCTTTTATTATTGTGGGCAATGGATTCTTCAAACCCAACATCTCAACTTTTGTGGGAACGTTGTACAAGGATGGTGATACCCGAAAAGATTCAGGTTTCACCATTTTTTATATGGGGATAAACATTGGAGGGTTTATTTCGCCATTGCTGTGCGGTTGGTTGGGACAGACTTACGGTTGGCATTACGGATTTGGTCTGGCTGGAATAGGCATGTTGACCGGATTGTTGTTTTTCTGGAGCGGTATCAAGAAAAATGTATTTGGCGATGGAGGTAAACCGCCCAGTGTTGAAGTATATGAAAAGAAAGTTTGGGGAATTCCACAAAAACATCTGATACCCATCATAGCCTTTTTGTCGGCACCATTGATTGCCTATTTGCTCTATTCGTACAAATCCCTTGGTGGGGAAGGTTCCTTTTTTGAAGACCAGAACATTGTCAATGTATTGTTTAAACTGATAGGGATTGCTATCCTTATATACATGGTCAATATTATGCTCAAAGCTACCTTGGACGAACGTAAAAAACTCTTTATGGCCATTTTGATTACGTTCTTTATGACCATATTTTGGGGATTCCATGAGCTTCATGGTAGTGTAATCACCCTTTTTGCCGCAAGGAATGTCAACCTTTCTTTGATCAATGCGAGCCAGACGAATGCCTTGAATTCCATGTTCATTGTTATTCTTTCCATACCCATATCGGTTATGTGGACGTATATGGCCAAGAAGAAAATCAACCCAAGGACACCATACAAATTTGGTATGGGGCTGGTATTGGCCGGGTTGGCTTTTTATGTGGTTTCCTTGAGTGGGGGTAGTGCGGATGAAAATGGGATGGTTCCCTTTTCCTATTTGCTTGCTTTGTACTTCTTGATTTCAGTAGGGGAATTGTTCATGTCGCCCGTAGGGCTTTCCAAAATAACCGACCTTTCACCCAAACGTATTGTGGCATTTATGATGGGGATATGGTTCTTGTCATCGGCCTATGCGTTCCAAATAGTAGGGTTCATCTCCAAGCAATTGGCCATTGAGAGTACCGATAGCAACGTGGGCGGTTTCGATACCTTGAATGTGTATTTGGATGGTTTTAGTCTCATTGCCAAATATTCCTTGGTAGCGGGTGTAGTGGTGCTGATTTTTGCACCATTGATGAAACGCTTGATGGGGAACGTCCACTAATCCGTATCAAAATCAAAAACATAATATCCCTTTTCGCCGGTGTGGTGGAAAGGGATTTCTTTTTGGGCACAAGTCCGTTTCCAACGGGATACGTAGCTGGGATAGTTGCTGCCATCGGCCAGTACCATTTTGGGACGAACGGAATCCAAAAAACGCTCCAGATTGATTTTTGGGGACTGGGTGAACAGGACAAAATCTTGATTTCTTTCTATGGGGTAAATCCCTAAACTGTCTATGATGTATAACTTTTTTTGACCGATGGAGTAATTGTTCTTGAGCTGCGTGTTGTCAATGCTCTTGATTCGCTCTGCGACCAAATAATCCTGAGCAATACGGCCTACATTAACACTGTCCTGTGCATATATGTGCAGAGCGTTCCCTAGTTGGTGCAGCAAGATGGAGTTTCGGGATCTGTGGACCAAGACCAAGGCTTCTTTTTGCCGGAGTTGTATCTGGTTCCAAATGCCCCAAGTTTGAAAAGCAATGATGGCACTACATAAAATTAAAGTGGGTTTCAGTTTTGGTTGAGATAGGAATACGACCAAGGAAATTACGATAGCGTATCCTAAAACCAACTGGACATCATCAAACGGAATATCCTTGATCACAAATTCCTCTTGTTGGGCCACCCAACCCACGATGGAATTCATGATTTGTATGACCCAATTGTAGGAAACCACCAAAAAAGTAGGAAGCTGATTCAGTAAGGCCAAAGCCATGGCCAAAATGCCAAGACCCAAAATCAACCCCAAAAATGGAATGATCAAAAGGTTGGATACAAAAAACAAAGCAGGGAATTGGTGAAAATAGAACAGGCTAATGGGCAATACTCCCAATTGGGCGGCCAAGCTCACGGACAATAATTGCCATGTTTTTCGGACGATGATATGCTCCGGGAACCAAAACCGCTGCAATTTTGGATAGATCCAAACAATGGCAAAAACAGCAGCGTAACTCATTTGAAACCCTACTTGAAATAAGAAAAGAGGCTTTATCAACAAAATAAACCACATGGAAAGGGCAATGATATTAAAGACGTTGGTAGGGCGGTTCAAATACAGGGCATAGGCTACAAAGGAAAACATGGTAACAGCCCGTACAATGGAAGGGGAGAGTCCGGCCACAAAGGCATATGCCCACAATAGGACGACCACGCCGACCAGTTTTAAGGTTTTTCCCTTAGGGAAACGCTCCAGAGGTGACAACAAAAACTGAAAGATGAAAAGCAGGATACCCACATGCAGTCCCGATACTGCCAAGATATGTATGGCGCCTGCGTTGGCATAATTGTTATAGGTGCTTTCCGAAATGTCGTCCCGTTGTCCCAACAACAAGGCTTGGATAACGGCCAGTTCGTCTGCACCGAAAGGATACTCTTTCAGTTTTGCGATGAGGTGTTCCCTAAAATTTGAGGCCAACCCAACTATGGTCAAAGAGGATGTTTCCTGCACGACAATGGATTCATGACCCGTCCGTATCTGATGAAAAATGCCCTGCTTTCCCAGATAGTCCTTGTAATTGAACTGATGCGGATTCAGGGGAGGTTGAATGATTTCCGCCTTGGAGAATACAAAAAGCTCATCATCAATCTTAAAGTTCTTTTTGGTGGAATCCACAGGAAGGCTGAGCAATAATTTGCCTGTTGCCTTTTTATGTTCTAGACCTTCAATTTCAACGACATAGCGTTGGGTGTAGGGATTGGGTTTTAAGACCTCCCTTACCTTCAGCTGCCATAATTGGTCTTGGGTAAAATGGTTATGCGAATAATGGCTCCCCAAATGGTTGGAGAGGGATAGGCCAACCACCAAAACACCTAAGGATATGGTTATGAGAAGGGTGGTAAACTCAAAAAAAGGAACGCCATTCCTTGCCTGCCTTTTATTTGCATAATAGAGAACAGGGAACAGCACAATAATCGCTATAAACGGGATGTGGGGAGCGATATCCAGATAAAAGCCCAAAACAATTCCCACAATGAGGAACACTGTGAGTTTGATGGACACAAAATTAAACGAGCGCACTATAAGATACGCATGGCCTTTACAAAGGCATAGTTCCAATATCCCTCCCGTAATGAGGATACCAAAACGCCCCTTGAGGTCGTGGCATGAATAAATTTGATCTCATCTCCATCCACGTCCACCACAAGGCCCACATGGTTGATGCGTTTTCCAGTTTTACTGGTCTTAAAAAAGAGCAGATCGCCCTTTTGTACGTCGTCCACCTGTACTTTTTTGCCTTCCAAGGCCATTTGGTACGAAGTTCTAGGAAATAGGATTTCGTTTTCCTTGAGGGAAACATAGACCAATCCAGAACAATCCATACCTTTTTTGGTGGTGCCCCCGTACTTGTAGCGCGTTCCAGAAAATTCCATAGCGGTGGAAATGATGGCCTCGGCCTTGGCATTTTCACGTTCTTCCTTTCTGGTTTTCTTTTCGGGGGATGTCTCTTCTGTGGACCCCTCTACCGTAACGGTTCGGGTCTTGCTGTAGGTTCGTTTTCTCTTGCCCGGGCCGCAACCGATCAGGACAAAAAGAAACAGTAAGAAAATGGTTTTGCGTAACATCCAAGAAATAGTATTGTTTTCTTGGAAGATAAAACTAAGCATTTTCAACGATTAATTGGGCAGCCAATTGACTGGCACCTTTTCCACCCAATTTTTTTCGAAGCGATTCGTAGTCCTCTAAAATTCGCTCCCGCTCTTGCCCTGCCACTATTTTTGAAAGCTCTTTTTTGAGGTTTTTGGTGGTCAGGTCATTTTGGATGAGCTCTTTGACCACTTCCCTGTCCATAATAAGATTGACCAATGAAATAAAGTCCAGGGTGATGATGCGTTTGGCAATTTGGTACGAAATCCAGTTGCCCTTATAGCAGACCACTTGGGGGATGCCAAAAAGGGCCGTTTCCAAAGTGGCCGTCCCACTGGTCACTAGTGCCGCATGGGAATGTTTGAGCAAGGAATAGGTTTTGTTGGATACATAGCCCACCCTATTTTCCTTTAGGAAAGGAGCGTAAAATTCATCCGGTAGGCTTGGGGCACCCGCAATAACAAATTGATATTCGGGAAAATCACTTTTTACGGATAGCATCACGTCCAACATTTTTTGGACCTCCTGTTTCCTACTTCCGGGAAGTAGGGCAATGATGGGTTTCTGAGCATCCAATCCATTTTCCTTTCTGAAAGTGGCCTCGTCCACCAAAGGGGTGTTCTCTATGGCATCGATAAGGGGGTGCCCCACAAACTGCACGGGGTATCCATGTTTTTTTTCATAGAACTCCTTTTCAAAAGGAAGGATGACGTACATGGCATCAATATCACGCTTGATTTTTTGGATGCGCCCCTCCCGTGAGGCCCAAATTTGAGGGGAAATATAATAGTTGGTTCTAAATCCGTTTTGTTTGGCCCATTTAGCAATCCGAAGATTAAAGCCGGAAAAATCAATGAAAATGATGACATCCGGATTGAATTTTTCAATGTCTTCCTTGCAAAAAGCGATGTTTTTAAAAATGGTTGGGATGTTCATGATCACCTCAAGAAATCCCATAAAGGCCATGTCTTTGTAATGCTTGGCCAATTGTCCCCCGGCTTTCTGCATCAAATCACCGCCCCAACAACGGATATCCGCATCAAGATCTTCTTGCTTCAGTGCCTTGATGAGGTTGGAGCCGTGCAGATCGCCGGAAGCCTCACCCGCTATGATATAATACTTCATCGTATAATGCTCAAGTTCAATTAGAACAAAACTTTGTAGGCCAAAATCACCAAGGCGGTCAGTAATGTGGCAATCATGACCCCTCTTGCCCTCAAATCCCGCTTAATGCGGAGAAACCCAAAGAATGCGATCAGGTTCAAAATGGCGCCCAAGGCCAATAAACTGCCAATATGACCTTGTTCCACTGCAGCATTGAAGGTGTCCACAATACCGATATCGGAAAACAAAAGAATGTATAGTAAAGTGCCGAAAGTGTTTGCTATGATACCCACAACAAAACCAATAATGATTTCCTTTTTAGTGTCCATTCAAGTTCCAGTTGTTTATGTTCGATATGGCATGGTGGGCCGTAAGGTCAAATTGGGTGGGAACCACCGAAATATAACCGTTGGCCAACGCCCATTCATCCGTATCCTCTCCTTTGTCCAAAAGTTCAAATTCGCCTGTTAGCCAGTAGTAATCCTTTCCCGATGGACTGGTACGCTTGTCAAACTCTTCCTTCCAATTCCCCCTCGCCTGCCTACAAACCTTGATGCCTTTGGGTTCTTCAGAGGTTTTGGGAATGTTCACATTGAGCACGGTTCCCTTTGGGATTCCGTTGGCCAAGGCCTCGACCACAATTTTTTTGATAGGTTTTAGGGAAGGCTCAAAATTGGCCTCCCATGAATAATCGCAAAGGGAAAACCCAATGGCAGGAATCCCCTCGATACCTGCCTCTATGGCAGCACTCATGGTACCGGAGTAGATAACATTGATGGAAGAGTTGGAACCGTGGTTGATGCCACTCACACAAATATCCGGTTTTCGGTCCAGGATTACCCGAAGGGCCAATTTTACACAATCCGCAGGGGTGCCACTACAGCTATATTCAAACGGAGCCCCCTCTTTGTGGTCCACTACCACCTTTTTGGAGAACAGGGTGCTATCCACCGTAATGGCATGTCCCATGCCCGATTGGGGGCTGTCCGGGGCCACCACAATAACGTCTCCTATTTCTTTCATGGTCCGTATCAGGGCCCTAAGACCTGGAGCGGTGATTCCATCATCATTGGTGACCAGGATAAGCGGTTTTTCCATTTCGTATAATTAATGGCATAAAAATACGTTTTTCATAAGGATATGAGGCCCCGACCGTTTAACAAAAAATTAAGCGGACCTGTAAGGAACTGGCACGGTTTTTTCAGTATCTTAGGGAATTCATACAATTAAAAACGACGGAAACCGCAATCTAAACCCAGCCTATTATGGTCGGATAGTTTCGGTCCGATAAAAACATATTATGAAGAAGAACTTCGTTTTGGCACTTTTGGTGATACTTGTAGCTGTCGCCTCTTGTAGCTTTACCAATAAGTCTTTTGAGAGCGATGACAAGGACAAATTACTGTTGGATTTGATTACCTATGTCTTGGAGCGGGGCCATTATGAGCCCAAAGATCTGGACGATACCTTTAGCTCCAATGTTTTTGATGATTTTATAGATATCATAGACCCCACAAAAAGGTATTTCCTGGAAAGTGATGTCAGGGAATTTGAAAAGTACCGATTTATGATCGATGATGAGATCAGGAATACGGACATCACTTTTTTCAATGTGGTGTATCAACGTTTGATGGTACGGATGAACGAGGCCAAGGAGATTTATAAGGAAGTACTTGCCGAACCATTCGACTATACCCTTGACGAGGTGATTGACATTGAATATGACAAGCAAGAGTTTGCCGCCAATAAAAAACAGCTCAAGGAACGTTGGAGAAAACAACTTAAATACAACACCTTGGCCGTTTTTGAAAACAAGGTGGAGAATCGTATTTCCGATGCCACACAAGGGGATGGTCCCCAAGCTTCGGCAGATGTTTTGGTCAAATACAACGAGATTCCAACTTCAGTGGACAGAGCACTTACGGAGGAAGAGGCACGTGAAAATACCAAGAACACCTTGGATGAGTTCTTCGATTTTGTGGGTGATTTGGAAAGGAAAGATTGGTTTGTGCAGTACATCAACACCATAGTGGAAGAGTTTGATCCACATACCTTTTACTTCGCTCCAGAAGAAAAAGAGCGTTTTGATATTGGGATGTCCGGTAAGTTTGAAGGTATCGGGGCCCGTTTGCAAAAAAGACCTGAAGGCGCAAAAATTGTAGAGATCATTTCAGGAGGACCTGTTTGGAGAGATCAAACCTTGGAAGTAGGGGATGAAATCCTAAAAGTAGGGCAAGATGGCGAAGAACCCATTGATATTGTGGGAATGCGCCTTGATGACGCCATTAAACTGATCAAGGGCCCCAAAGGGACCATTGTGGACCTTACCGTAAGAAGGGTCGATGGGACCATTGAAGTGGTGTCCATTGTCAGGGATGTTGTGGAGTTGGAAGAATCCTATGCCAAATCAGCGACCATAAAGACAGATGATGCCCACAAGTTTGGGCTTATCAACTTACCCAAGTTTTATATCGATTTTGAGGACTATACAGAAAGAAATGCCGCAACCGATGTGGCCAAGGAAGTGGAGCGACTCAAAGAAGCAGGAGCAGAAGGAATTGTTCTCGATCTAAGAGACAATGGTGGTGGATCTTTGAAAACCGTGGTGGAAATGGCCGGGTTGTTCATCAAGGACGGACCTATAGTCCAAGTACGTTCCTCAGGTCAGCGTAAAGAAGTACATGAAGATAAGGATGAGCGCATCCAATGGGATGGACCATTGGTGATTCTCGTCAATGAACTATCCGCTTCAGCATCCGAAATTTTGGCCGCGGCCATGCAGGATTACAAGCGTGCCGTGATCATAGGAAGCAAGCAGACCTTTGGTAAGGGAACCGTTCAGAATGTGATTCCTTTGGACAACATTGTGCGAAGCAACGAGCATGGTGATTTGGGAGCCATAAAATTGACCACCCAAAAATTCTATCGCATCAATGGAGGCTCTACCCAATTGGAAGGGGTAAAGAGTGATATCGTTGTTCCGGACAGGTACAGCTATATTGATTTGGGAGAAAGAGATCAGGAAAACCCATTGGGTTGGGATAAGATCACTCCGGCCGACTACAAGGTGTGGGATGGTTACATCGATTTTGAGACCACCGTTGCCAATAGTAAAAAGCGGATGGAAAACAATGCCCAGATCAAACTTATCGAAGAGAATGCCAAATGGTTGAAGGAGCAACAGGATGAAACTGTAATTTCTTTGAATTATGACACCTATATCGGTAGGGAAAATGAAGCAAAGAAACGCTCCGAAAGCTTCAAGACCTTAAGGGATTATGATTCCAAATTGGCTTTTGAGTCCTTGGAGTATGAAACCGAGTTGTTCACCCAAGATTCCGTTTTGCGGGAGAAAAGGGATAGATGGCACAAGAGTCTGGCCAAGGATATTTATGTGGAAGAAGCCGTTAATGTACTCAAAGACCTTAAAATGAACAATATTAAGAACAATGAGCGCAAATTGGCCAGCGTAAAAGGATAATAAAAATTATAAATAGATATAAAAGCCGACCCATTTGGGTCGGCTTTTATGTTTTATGGTACGCTGTAGCATGTAAAAGTCTTCTTGGTCAATGACTTCAAGAAGTTGTTATTTCATTTGAAGTGGATTAAACTACAGGTTCCGAAGGGGAATTATCGATTATCAAGTTAAACATCAATCAGCAAGCTCTCCTTCATTTTTTGGATGATAAATTATTGTTCAACTTTGTGGTGAAATCAATAGAATGAAAAACAAGACTGTTTATGCCCTTCTTTTGGCCATCTGTGTGATAGGATTTTGGGTGTTTGAGAATTTTTACACCCCCGCCACATACACAGACCCAAACAAAAATGGCGAGAAAACAAATGGAATTCTTTTTCCAAGCTCAACTTCAGGGGATGTGGTCCATCACCAGTATTTCTCCCTTTCGTACAGCGAGCCCCATGAGCAGGCCGAGTGGGTGGCGTATGAGCTTAAAAGGGAGCATTTGACCTATGATGATAGAAAACGACCTTATTTTATAGAAGACCCCGAAGTTAGGACCAAGTCTGCAGATTGGAAGAATTATAGAGGGTCTGGGTATGACCGTGGACACTTGTGCCCTGCAGGGGACAGACGCTTTTCGGAGTATGCATATAACGAGACCTTTTATACCAGTAATATAAGTCCACAGGATAGGGATTTTAACGCGGGCGTCTGGAACCGTTTGGAACAACAGGTAAGGAGATGGTGTAAAAAACACGGGGATTTATTTGTGGTCACAGGGGGTATTTTGGAGAAAGATCTTGAGGAGATTGGGGAAGAAGATGTGGATGTACCCCAGGCATTCTATAAAATTGTGCTCAATACAAAAGATGATTCCAGAGGAGTGCTTGCCTTTTTGATTCCCAATAAGGAAAGCAACGCACCGTTGCAGACCTTTTTGGTTCCCATTGACGTATTGGAGGAAAAAACGGGATTGGATTTTTTTGCACAACAACCCAAAACGTGGCAAGATGCCCGTGAGCATGAGATTGATGCAGAAGGGTGGGACTTTTAAATACCGTCCTTTAAGCGGTTGGAGTCCAATTTCAAAAAGATAAAGAGTAGCATGGTAAAGAAGATAAGCCCGGAACCCCCATAGCTGAAAAACGGTAGAGGTACCCCAATAGTGGGCAAGAGTCCGATCACCATGCCAATATTTATAAAATAGTGGAACACCAGAATGGAAATGACTCCATACCCGTACATGCGGCTAAAATCACTTTTTTGTCGCTCAGCGATATAGATCAATCGTAAAAAGAAAACGGAAAACAACAATATTACGGTTGCAGTTCCCAAAAAGCCCCATTCCTCACCTACGGAACTGAAAATATAATCCGTATGCTGCTCGGGGACAAAATCTCCTTTGGTCCGGGTGCCTTCCAAAAAGCCCTTGCCAAAGAAACCTCCAGATTCTATGGCCTTTTCAGATTGATAGGTGTTGTAACCAATGGTCTTTCGAATTTCCTCCAGTTTTTTTTCATCTTTTTCCAGACCCAACCACAGCGTGAAACGATCACGATGGCGCTGTTCAAATACATTCTCGTATACAAAGTTCACCGAGAGGGAAAACAATGTGGATATGATAATGACCCCCAGTACCGGTAGCAGTGGAATCTTGAGTGATGCCTTTTTAAAAGTATACACCAACAAGGTGATGACGATCATGCCAATAGTGACCCATACCGTTCCAAACATGAGGGTGGAAACAAAGAGTACTACAATGAATAGTAAAATACCGAGATAATACAGGGGGAACCCTTCACGGAAAAGCACAAAAAAGAAGGCAAAGTAGATCAAGGCGCTCCCGGGATCGGGTTGTGGCAAAATGAGAAAAGCCGGTAGCAATATGATGACCAAGGCATACATTTGGTGTTTCCGGGTTCTGATATCGGTCTGTATATCGCTCAAGAATTTGGCCAATGCCAGTGCAGTTGCCACCTTTCCCAACTCTGAAGGCTGAAGGTTGAAAAAACCAAGGTTATACCATGATGTGGCCCCGGCGATGGTCTTCCCAAAAACAAAGAGTCCTGCTAATAGCAATATGGATACAACATAAAAAATGGAGGAAAAGCGCTCAAAAAAGTTGGATTCCACAAAAAGAACCAAGATTATCCCTAAAAGGGATACCCCTATAAAGAAGAGTTGCTTCCCGTAAAGCGTGGAAAAGTCAAAAATGGAAGTGCTTTGATCCGTTAAGGAGGTGGAATAAATATTGATCCATCCTATAAAGACCAAAAGTGCATAAAGAATGATAGTGATCCAGTCTATCCTTCCAAAAACCCCTCTACCAAACATATTCGTTTATCTTGAAAGGTTCTCCACTATATGGTTTTGCATATTCGTGTTCCAAGGTCTTTTCCAGCATGCGTTTCTCCAAATCTTTTCGCGTGATTTCACCCTTGATATATTTTTCAATAAGTAGGGAGGCAATATGACCGGCGTAGCGTGCACCATAATACCCATTTTCAATATATACCGCCAAGGCAATCTGAGGGTTTTCCACAGGAGCAAAGGCCACAAAAACAGAATGGTCCGTGAGCTGCATGCGTTCACCATCAACCCGTATGAAATTTTCAACGGTCCCAGTTTTTCCAGCTATTTCAACATCTGGAATCTGTATCCACCGGGCAGTTCCATATTTGTATACATTGGCCATGCCCTCGATAACAGGGTCAAAATGTTTGCGATCTATGGTCGTGTAATGGGGTTCAGTGTATTTGGGGTCGATGGCTCCCGAATTTCCAATATTTTTGATGACATGGGGAGTGTAGAAATAGCCTCGGTTGGCAATGGCTGCGGTCATATTGGCCAATTGTAATGGTGTGGCGGCAATCTCGCCTTGCCCTATGGAATTGGAAATAATGGTGGATGCGGCCCATCTGCCATCCCCGTACCATTTGTCATAGTAGGCTTTATCGGGAATCCTACCGGGTGCGCCCGTGGGCAGGTCTGTTCCCAGATAATTGCCCAGGCCAAAACTCTTCATATGTTTTTCCCATACGTCCATGCCCTCATCCGTGGTGCGGTATTTATCATAGATTTTTCTAAAAACCCCAGCAAAATAGGCGTTACAGGATTGTTGGATTCCTGAATTTAAATCGCGTACTCCACCACCACAATGACAGCCACGGAGTGTGTTGCCCACATAAAAACCATGGTAACACCGAAATTTGGTATTCGGCTCTATAACCCCCTCTTGTAATCCAACCAAGGCATTCAAGGTTTTAAACGGTGACCCAGGGGATTGTTGCGCCAAAATGGAACGGTCCCACGTAGGTTTGGAAATGGTATCGTAGTGGAGCTTGCTATAATTTTTGGAGCGCTCTCTTCCCACCAAAAGGGCTGGGTCGTAAGTGGGGCCGGATATCATGGCCAAGATTTCACCGGACTTGGGTTCTATGGCAACTATGCCACCATGCTTACCGTGCATGAGTCTTTCCCCATATTCCTGAAGCTTTTTGTCCAAGGTGATATGGATTTCCTTGCCTTGTTCGGGGAGGGTGTCCAGTTTTCCGCTTTTATAAGGGCCAATATCGCGGTTAAAACGGTCTTTCTGAATGTGTTTTACTCCTTTTCGACCCCTTAAAACCTCTTCATATTGTTTTTCAACACCGGTGTGTCCTTTTAGTTCTCCGGCCACATAGTTGGGATTGTTCTTGAGTTCCCATTCATTTACCTCACTAATGTATCCCAATACATTGGCGGCACTGTTGGTGGCATAATAGCGCAAGGAACGCTTTTGAATATAAAACCCTGCATAATGACGCATTTTTTCCTGGAGCCGGGCATAGTCCTCTTTGGAAAGCTGGGGAACCAATACGGAGGGAAGTCTTGGGGAATAGGTTTTTGCTTTCTCCATTTTGTCTAAAAAGACAGCCTTTTCAATGCCCAAAAGCCCACAAAATTCCAAAGTGTCCAAAGGTTTTACCTCCCGTGGAATCACCATGACATCATAGGCAGGCTGATTGCCCACCATGAGTTCCCCATTTCGATCATAGATATATCCCCGTTCAGGATAGTCGTAGATTTTTTTAATGGCGGGATCATCCAATATTTGATCGGGAGAAAAACGAAAAAGCTGCAAATAGGAGAGTCTGCCTAAAAAGGTAAATCCTATTAAGATGACCACGGAAGATAGTAGCAGTTTTTTCATGGACAAAATGGTTTAAGGTCTAAACCTCTATAGTTCAACGTGACATTGTCTTTTTTATTCGCTTGTAGGGCTAAAAAGAGAACTAAAGAGTGTACATAGTACCAAAGTTACAAGACCTGTGGCAAAAACTTTTTTCAAAATTAAAAGGATGTGGGTAAAACTTAAAATTTCCAACGAAAAGAAAACAAGTTGATGGATCAATATCAACAGGGCCATAAAGGTAATACGTTGAACCTTGGTGGTGTTTTTAAAACTGAAGTTCTGGAACTCATAGTTCACTCCAAAACAAAAACGCATTATCACGGGTCTGGCGTAGGCAACGGTCAAGGAAGCAATGGCATTCAGGGCCATGGTGTCCGAAAAAATGTCGATAATCAATCCCAATAAAAAAGAAATGAGCATGAACAAGGTGCGGTTTCCCTTGATGGGGTACCAATAAAAGAAAATCACATAGACCAAGGGATTGATGCTGTCCATAAAGTTCATGGCATTGAAAATCAATACCTGGGCCAATATGAGCAATACAAACCGAAGACTATTTAAAAATACGGTGTTATTCATTTAGGGTGCGCGCCTCCAATGCTTTTATTTCCTCCTTGTTTTTGTTCTCTATAAGATACACATTCTTTATGTTGGCCATATCATTGAACAGTTCCACATCAATATTATAAAAACTGCCTGCCGTGTTAAGATCGTATTTTTTGATGGTCCCAATGGGAATGTTTTCAGGAAATATACTGGACATGCCACCAGTAACAATGGTATCGCCCACTACCAGTGGTACCAATCGGGGGATGTCCACCAATTGCGCAATGGTATAATCCTCACCTTCCCAGACCAGTGACCCAAAATAGTCGGAGTGCTTGATCTTGGCGTTGATGTTGGATTTGGTGTTGAGTAGACTTTGTACCGTTGCAAAATTTGAGGATACATTTTCAACAATGCCCAAAATGCCTTTGGTGGTAATCACCCCCATATCCTGTTTTACCCCTTGGTTTTCCCCTTTATCAATGGTAATATAATTTCTAGGGGAGGTAAAGCTGTTCTTGATCAGTCGGGCACTGAGAACTTCGTAAGCTGTCAATGTAGAATCCAAGGGCTGTACACTGTCAACTTTCATGTTAAACAGCATTTTTCGCAGCTGCTCATTTTCACGAACCAATCTATTGTTCTCTTCCCGAAGTCCAAAATAGGATGAAATATCAGCAGCCGAGCCATACACATTGCCCGTCAACCATTTGGAGGAGTTAAAAAACTTGGATTGATGATAGGAATGCGATCTAATGGTGATCACCAATGAAATAAGCAGGAGAAAACCATATAGGAAGGCATTTCTATTGCGTAAAACAAAATTGATGATCCGTTGCATGCAATCGTATCGTTATGAAAGTTTAAACGCCCTTAAGCGGATTGGAACCCAATATGGTCCAATTATTTGATCAAGATGCTTTTATAGCGTTCCAAATTTTTCAGCGCAATTCCCGTTCCGCGAACTACGGCTCGCAAGGGGTCTTCCGCAATATATACGGGAAGGTCTGTTTTTTGGGAAAGTCTTCTGTCCAATCCACGGAGCATGGAACCACCACCGGCCAAATAAATTCCGGTGTTGTAAATATCGGCGGCAAGCTCGGGAGGGGTTTGTGATAGTGTTTCCATTACAGCATCTTCAACCCGTAAAATACTTTTGTCCAAGGCTTTGGCTATTTCTCGATAGGAAACCTGAACTTGTTTGGGTTTTCCGGTCAATAGGTCCCTTCCTTGAATGGACTTGTCCTCTGGGGGGGATTTGAGGTCCTCAGTGGCCGATCCAATCTCAATTTTAATAGCTTCAGCGGTAGTTTCCCCCACATAGAGGTTATGTTGGGTACGCATGTAATAAATAATGTCGTTGGTGAACACATCGCCCGCAATTTTCACCGATTTATCACAGACAATACCCCCCAAGGCAATTACCGCAATCTCGGTGGTACCCCCACCGATGTCAACGATCATGTTTCCTTTGGGCTGCATAATATCCAATCCAATACCAATGGCTGCGGCCATGGGCTCATGGATAAGGTATACTTCCTTGCCATTTACCCTTTCCGCAGATTCCCGAACCGCTCGCATCTCCACTTCGGTGATACCGGAAGGGATGCAAATGACCATTCGCAATGCAGGCGGGAACCATTTTTTCTTTAAGGCCGGAATGTTCTTGATGAACATATTGATCATCTTTTCCGAAGCATCAAAGTCGGCGATAACCCCGTCCTTCAACGGTCGTATGGTCTTTATGTTTTCATGGGTTTTCCCCTGCATCATGTTGGCTTCGCGCCCCACCGCGATGATTTTTCCAGACACGCGATCCCTTGCCACAATGGAAGGGCTGTCCACCACCACCTTATCCAAGTGGATGATCAGGGTATTTGCAGTACCAAGGTCAATGGCAATTTCCTCGGTCATGAAATCAAAAAATCCCATAAAAAGCGTTTATTTTCGGATTAACGGTAAAAAATTACCGGCTAATGTACTAAAATTAATGTTTAAAATGCCGTGTGCCTGTCATTACCATGGCCATTCCGTTTTCATTGCAATAATCAATGCTCAATTGATCTTTGATGGATCCCCCGGGTTGGATGACACTTTTAATACCTGCCTTGTCTGCAATCTCAACACAATCGGGGAAAGGGAAAAAGGCGTCACTGGCCATTACGGCACCCTTTAAATCGAAATTGAACGACCCTGCTTTATGGATGGCTTGGTTCAAAGCATCCACACGTGAAGTCTGACCGGTTCCACTGGCGCACAGTTGTTTGTTCTTGGCCAAAACAATAGTGTTACTCTTGGTATGCTTACACAATTTGGAAGCGAAAATCAAATCTTCGATTTCTTCCGAGGTCGGTTTTTTATCCGTAACAGAATTTAAGTCCTCTTTTGCATCGGTTTTGGAATCTTTGTCCTGTACCAAGAATCCATTCAAGCAAGTGCGGACCAAAGTCTCTGGTAGGCTCACTTGGTTTTGGACGAGGATGATACGGTTCTTTTTTCCTTTGAGGATTTCCAACGCCTCATCGGAATAGCTTGGTGCAATGACTACTTCGCAGAACAGATTGTGAATCTCTTCGGCAGTTGGAGCATCAATTTCAACGTTGGAAATCAAAATACCGCCAAAGGCAGAGACCGGGTCACCGGCCAAGGCATCCACATAGGCTTGTTTGATGGTGCTTCGGGTAGCAAGCCCACAGGCATTGTTATGTTTTAAAATGGCAAAAGTGGGGTCATCATTCACAAATTCCCCCATCAGGTTAACCGCGGCGTCCACATCCAAAAGGTTGTTGTAAGATAGCTCCTTGCCGTGCAGTTTGGTGAACATGGCATCAAAATCCCCGAAGAAGAATCCTTTCTGGTGAGGATTTTCACCATAGCGCAACACTTGTCCTTTGGTTTCACTGATTTTGAGTACAGTTTCTTCCTTTTCCGCATTGAAATAGTTGAAAATGGCCGTGTCATAATGCGAGGAAACGTTGAACGCTTTAGCGGCAAAACGCTTGCGGTCTTCCAACGTGGTGGTGCCGTTTCCTTCGGAAATGACGTTGAGGAAGTCTTCGTAATCTTCCATGGAAGAAACGCAGAGTACGTCCTTGAAATTTTTGGCAGCGGCCCTGATCAAGGAGATACCGCCGATATCGATTTTTTCGATAATATCTTGTTCCGAAGCCCCACTGGCCACGGTTTTTTCAAAAGGGTAGAGGTCCACGATGACGATGTCCAATTGGGGAATGTCAAATTCCTGCATTTGGGCCACGTCGCTTTCGTTGTCCTGTCTATTTAAAATGCCGCCGAACACTTTAGGGTGCAATGTCTTCACCCGTCCACCTAGAATGGAAGGGTAGCTGGTAACATCTTCAACGGGTACCACATCGATACCGAGATTGCGGATAAATGTTTCGGTTCCTCCTGTGGAATAGAGGGTTACGCCGAGTTCGTCCAATTTTTTAACGATGGGCTCCAAACCATCTTTGTGGAATACGGAAATCAGTGCAGCGGAGGCTTTTTTGGCAGTCTTCATGGGTATCTTAAAAATCAATTTCTTAAGCCCACAAAAGTACTTGTTTTGTTGCTAAAAAGTAGAATGGGTTATCAACAAAATGGAGGAGTTTTACAGAATTTCGGCCACTTTTTTGTTGATGAATTCCAAAAACCGCTCATCCTCCTCGGAAAAGGGGTCCGGGGTGTTGGAATCGATATCGATTTGTCCCACATTTTCCCCATTCACAAACAGGGGGACCACAATTTCCGCTTTAACGGTAATGCTGCAGGCAATATAGTTGTCCTGTGCGGCCACATCGGGAACCACAAAGTTTTGGTTGCTCACCGCCACTTGTCCACAAATACCCTTGCCAAAAGGGATAATGGTGTGGTCCGTGGGTGCACCTGCGTAAGGACCCAATTTTAATTCTTCTTTATCCCCGTTTCTGAAGTAAAACCCGACCCAATCGTAATAGGATACTTCGCTGCGTAATAGTTCACAGATTTCACCCAAACGGGTGTCCACGGTTTTCGAATCATCGGTTATGATGGAAAGTACTTTGGGTTGAAGGGTTGCCAACATACATCTATTTTTTGCAAAGGTATGGAATAGGGGTTTTGTCCGATGCAAAGCCATAAACTTACTGGACTGTATTTTTAAACTTCTGTTAAACAAAACAATAAATCACCAAATTTTGTAGTTTTGTAGGGAAATGAAACAGGTTTTTCATCAAATTATGTCGTCTGTAATGGCCCTTTTGGTCTTGGCCTCAACGGTTTCTTGGACCGTGGACAAGCATATTTGTATGGGTAAAGTACAGGATATTTCCTTTTTTGCCCATGCGGATGATTGCGGTATGGACATGGAGATGGAAAAATCTTGCTGCGATGAAGAATCATTTACGGTTCAAGGTCAGGATGACCTAAAAATCTCCTTTGATGATTTTAGTGTTGGACAACAGCTGTTTTTGGTAAGCTTTGTCCATTCCTATTTTTATCTTTTTGAAGACAAGGTGGAGGAAATAAGTTCTTTTAGGGACTACGCCCCACCCCCACTGATACAGGACGTCCAAGTGCTGCATCAGACTTTCCTCATTTGATTTAACATTGGTTGATTGTACCCGACCCCTTGTGGTTGGGCGTGCCTATTTATGCACTTTTTTCTGATCCAATTGTTTAAATCAAACCTTTATGCTGAACAAGAGCATCAAATTTCTCATAGAGAACAAATTAGTGGCCGTTTTACTTCTAGTCCTATTTGTAGGTTGGGGTACGGTGAACATTCCATTTGACTGGGACACTGGATTTCTTCCCAAGAACCCTGTCGCAGTGGATGCCATCCCTGATATTGGGGAAAATCAACAGATTGTGTTTACCCAGTGGCCCGGACGGTCACCCCAAGATATGGAAGATCAGGTCACCTATCCGTTGACCACTTCCTTGTTGGGCATTCCCGGGGTAAAGACGATACGGAGTTCGTCCATGTTCGGACTGTCCAGTATCTACATCATTTTTGAGGAAGATGTGGAATTCTATTGGAGCCGAAGCCGTATTCTTGAAAAACTGAATTCCTTGCCCAGTAATCTTTTGCCCAGTGGGGTAAATCCGGCATTGGGCCCAGATGCCACTGCTTTGGGACAGATTTTCTGGTACACCTTGGAAGGACGGGACGAAGAAGGCAATGTTACCGGCGGATGGGATTTACAGGAACTGAGAAGCGTTCAGGATTACTATGTAAAGTATGCCCTGTCATCGGCCAGTGGAGTTTCTGAAGTCGCCTCCATAGGTGGTTTTGTGCAGGAATACCAAATCGATGTAAATCCAGAATTGCTGAAACAGTACAAGATTGGCCTGGATCAAGTGGTGAAAGCCATAAAGCAAAGCAATCGGGATATTGGGGCACAGACCTTGGAAATTAACAAGGCAGAATATTTGGTCCGTGGACTGGGATACATCAAATCCTTGGAAGACATTAAAAATGCTGTGGTCACTTCAACGGATTATACCTCCATAAGAGTGCAGGATGTTGCCCATGTTTCGTTGGGGCCGGCGGTTCGAAGGGGTGTTTTGGACAAGGAAGGTGCCGAGGTGGTCGGTGGTGCCGTGGTGGCACGATATGGGGCCAATCCCTTGGAAGTCATCAATAATGTAAAGGAGAAAATAAAGGAGCTCAGCGCCGGATTGCCTTCCAAGGAATTAAAGGATGGCACTACATCGCAATTGACCATCGTTCCGTTTTATGATCGCACGGAACTCATCCAAGAAACCTTGGGTACTTTAAATGAAGCGCTGACTTTGGAAATACTGATCACCATTTTGGTGATTGTGGTAATGGTCTTCAACCTGAGGGCATCCTTATTGATTTCAGGACTCTTGCCCGTAGCGGTACTCATGGTCTTCATTTCCATGAAGCTGTTTGGGGTGGATGCAAATATCGTGGCCCTTTCCGGAATTGCCATCGCCATTGGTACCATGGTCGATGTTGGGGTTATCCTTTCCGAAAACATTATCCGGCATCGGGATGAGAACACCCAAAACCTACCCATAAATACGGTAGTCTACAATGCCACATCAGAAGTTTCTGGAGCCATATTGACTGCCGTACTGACCACGCTCATCAGTTTTATCCCGGTATTCACTATGGTAGGGGCAGAGGGGAAATTGTTCCGCCCATTGGCATTTACCAAGACCATGGCCTTGGCAGCTTCCGTAATTGTTGCTTTGTTCATAATACCCCCTTTTGCGGCCATCATTTTCAAAAGAAAACCGCAGGGCCCTCTTCTAAAATACATTTGGAACGGAGCGCTTATCACCTTGGGTGTTGTAGCGGTTGTTTTTGGACAATGGCTTGGCCTGACCTTGATGGCTTTTGGGGTTTTGGGCATTTTAAGATTGAAAAAGTTGGTGTCTGAAAAAGAGGTTACATGGCTCAATGTGGTCCTCTGCATCACTACCATACTATTTCTATTGGCTACCTATTGGCGCCCCCTTGGCTTTGATAGGAGCATAGCCATTAACCTAATTTTTGTGGGGTTGATTTGTGGGGTACTGTTGGGCGTGTTCTATCTATTCCGAAAATACTATCACCGCATTTTGTTGTGGGCTTTGGAGAACAAACTGCTCTTCCTTTCAATTCCTACGGTGATTGTGGTCTTCGGGTTTTTGATCATGCGTAACACAGGTCAAGAATTTATGCCCTCCCTTAACGAAGGCTCTTTTCTGTTGATGCCCACCTCGCTCCCGCATGCCGGGGTAGAGGAAAACAAAAGGGTGTTGCAGCAGTTGGATATGGCCGTGGCCACCATCCCGGAGATTGAAACTGTGGTGGGAAAATCCGGAAGGACCGAATCGGCCTTGGACCCCGCTCCGCTTTCCATGTATGAAAATGTGATCCAATATCGCTCCGAATACGAGAAAAATGAATCAGGATCACCACAACGTTTTAAGGTAAATGAAGATGGGTATTTTGTGTTGAAGAACGGAAAAGTGGCCGCCAATCCCAATCTCAAAGTTCAGAATGAAGGGAATTACACAAATTCCCATGTAAGTGAACCATTGCGGATTGACAGAAAGCTGCTGACCCCAGACTCCGATGGAGAATATTTTAGGAATTGGCGTCCAGAGATTAAAAGCCCGGATGACATTTGGGATGAGATTGTAAAGGTGACCCGATTGCCAGGAATTACTTCGGCCCCCAAACTGCAGCCTATTGAAACCCGTTTGGTAATGCTTCAAACTGGGATGCGCGCTCCCATGGGAATCAAGGTCAAGGGACAGGATTTGAAAGAAATCGAGGCGTTTGGATTGCAGTTGGAGTCCATCCTCAAAGAAGCTGATGGGGTAAAGGACGAGGCTGTTTTTGCCGATCGCATTGTGGGTAAACCCTATTTGCTAATTGATATCGACCGTGAAAAATTGGTGCGATACGGTGTGGTCATTGAAGATGTACAGCAAATTCTTGAGGTGGCCATTGGCGGTATGACTTTGACCCAGACCGTTGAAGGAAGGGAACGTTATGGGGTTCGGGTGCGCTATCCGAGGGAACTTAGGGAAAATCCAACAGATATTGGCAATATTTATGTGCCGGTGGAAAAGGGCAACCCGGTTCCGTTGAGCGAATTGGTTACCATCAAATACGAACAAGGTCCGCAGGTCATTAAAAGTGAAGATACCTTTTTGGTGGGCTATGTTCTTTTTGATAAGCTGGATGGTTTTGCGGAAGTGGCTGTGGTGGAAAATGCCCAAGCCAAGATTTTGGAAAAAATTGATAGTGGTGCGTTGGTGGTGCCCAAGGGAATCAGTTACCAGTTTACAGGGACCTATGAAAACCAACTCCGGGCAGAAAAGACATTGTCTGTAGTGGTGCCCTTGGCCCTATTGATCATTTTCCTCATCCTATATTTCCAATTTAGGTCCGTAGCCACTTCCTTGATGGTGTTCACAGGGATTGCAGTGGCCTTTGCCGGTGGGTTTTTAATGATATGGCTGTATGGCCAGGATTGGTTCTTGAACTTCAGCTTTTTTGGTGAAAATCTACGGGACCTCTTCCAAATGCACCCCATTAACCTGAGTGTTGCGGTTTGGGTAGGATTCATTGCCCTTTTTGGAATTGCCACGGATGATGGGGTGGTCATGGCCACCTATTTAACGCAGACCTTTCGAAAAAACACCCCTACCTCATTGGAAGCCATCAGGGAATCCGTTTTGGAAGCGGGGGAGAAGCGTATTAGACCGTGTTTAATGACCACGGCGACCACCATTTTGGCCCTTTTACCTGTGTTGACCAGTACTGGCAGGGGAAGTGATATTATGATTCCCATGGCCATTCCCAGTTTTGGGGGAATGCTGATCGCATTGATCACCCTGTTTGTGGTGCCTGTATTGTTTAGTTGGAAAAGCGAATGGCAACTTAAAATGCAAAATCGATGAAAAAGAATCTCATTTTTATGGCATTTGCCCTTTTGACGGTTGGACTGAATGCCCAGACATTGGAGCTATATCTTCAGGAGGCGGAGCAGAACAATCCATTGATCCAGGCTTTGGAGCTTCGGTACAACATTGCCAAGGAAAAGGTGAGCGAGGTGAATACCTTGCCCAACACGACCATAGGTGCGGGTTATTTTGTAAGTGAACCCGAAACACGGACTGGTCCACAGCGAGCTCGATTTTCAGTATCACAGATGCTGCCCTGGTTTGGGACCATTACGGCCCGTGAAAACTATGCCAGTTCTATGGCGGAGACCGAGTATGTGGAAATTGCCATAGCCAAACGTAAATTGGCATTGTCCGTGGCCCAATCCTATTACCGATTGTACGCATTGCAGGCTACCCAGGCGAAACTCGATGAGAATATTGCCTTGCTCAACACCTATGAACGCTTGGCCCTTACATCAGTGGAGGTAGGGAAAGCTTCGGCAGTGGATGTGCTCAAACTTCAGATCAGACAGAACGAACTTCAACAACAAAAAGAAGTATTGCAGCAACAATACATCGCGGAACAGGCCGTGTTCAACAATTTATTGAATCGGGATGAAAGTATTTCGGTTGAGGTGGTGGATGGAATGGATATCCCGGAGGAAGATCCCATTCTTGAAAAGGAAGCATTGACCCTGAACCCGGAACTCCTCAAGTATGATCAATTATATGAATCCGTGGTGCAATCCGAACTCCTCAATCAGAAGGAGAATGCCCCAAGTCTCGGATTTGGGTTGGACTATGTAACCGTTTCGGAACGGCCCGATATGAGTTTTAGCGACAATGGTAAGGACATTGTAATGCCCATGGTCACCCTTTCCATTCCCATTTTCAACAATAAGTTCAAGTCCGTGACCAAGCAGAACCAATTGCGACAACAAGAGATTGAACTGCAAAAGCAGGAACGGTTGAATGTGTTGGAAAACACTTTTGCAAAAGCGCTTTCACAGCGTAACGAGGCCCGGATTGCCTATACCATTCAGGCAAAAAATCTGGATCAGGCCAAGGATGCGGAGGAAATCCTCATCAAAAACTATGAAACGGGCACCATTGATTTCAATGATGTACTGGACATTCAAGAGTTGCAATTGAAATTTCAGCTCAATCAAATACAATCTGTGCAGATGTACTATGTGCAATCTGCACTAATCAATTATGTAATCAACAAGTAATTTAATTTTAACAAAAATGAGAACAAACATCAGAACAATTATCGGAATCGCATTTGCCTCAGCATTGGTATTGACCATATCTTGTAAGGGAAAAACAGAAGAGGCCAAAGAAACTTCAACGGAAGCGACTATGGATCATGAAGGGCATGATATGGACAACATGAACGATATGGAAACCAAGGAATATGCATCAGCCTATGTGTGTCCCATGCATTGCGAGGGCAGCGGTAGCGATACCGAAGGGAAATGTCCAACTTGTGGGATGACTTATGTTTTGAATACGGAGCACATGAAGGACGGGCATACCCATAATTAAACATTAAAAACCTTACCCATCCAATATGATCATTAAAGTCAAAAATATGGTATGCGACCGCTGCAAGAGCGTTTTGAAAGATGAATTTCAAAAGGCGGACATTGCCGTGGCAAAAATGGATTTGGGTGAGATTCAATTCTTGGATGATGTCTTGCATCGCATGGATGATATACGAGGGATTCTGGTCAGAAATGGGTTTGAGTTGATCGAGAACCCGAACGACACCCGCATCGCAGAAATTAAAAAGCATGTACTCATGGCTTTGAACCATGGGGTGGACCGGAATCTCTCGGAGTATCTGTCCGACAAAATGAAAAAGGAATATTCGGTGCTGAGTAAACTCTTCAGTGCCACAGAGGGGATGACCATTGAAAAGTTTTTCATCAGGCTAAAAATTGAAAAGGCCAAGGAACAGATACAAATGGGAAACAAAACCTTCTCGGAGATTGCCTATGATCTAAACTATGCCAGTGGCAGTCATTTGGCCAAACAGTTCAAGGCCATAACCGGAATGTCCATGGGGGAATATCAAAAGCTTCAGCAATGGGACAGAAAAGCTTGGGACCAAATTGTATAACAATTAACCAAAATTGTAAAAGTAGTTGACCGGAGGATACGGTAGTTTCGATTTAAAAACAAAAACAATGAAGCACACCTATCACATACACGGAATGACCTGCAACGGATGTAGGGGCCATGTGGAGAAAACCCTTTCCGAGGTTGAGGGGGTGATTTCCGCTGAGGTCAATTTGGAAAAGGCCGAAGCCGTGATTACCATGAAGGAACATATTCCCTTGGAACGGTTTCAACAAGCCTTGGAAAAGGATGGGGGAAGGTACGGTATCCATATGCCCGGTCATCACCATCCACCCCAACCGAAAGAAAAACCCGAAGTGAAAAATGGAACAGGGGTATTTTACTGCCCCATGCATTGCGAAGGGGACAAAACCTATGACCAGCCCGGTGATTGTCCGGTCTGTGGAATGGATTTGGTGGAGGAACAGAATTTATCCGCTTCCTCTTTGGAACAATGGACCTGCCCCATGCACCCGGAAATTATTCGGGACGAACCCGGCAGCTGTCCCATCTGTGGAATGGATTTGGTCCCAAAAAAACCAGATCTTTCAGCAGAGGAGAAAACGTATAAAAAATTGATCAAAAAATTCTGGCTGGCCTTGGCATTTACCCTGCCCATTTTTTTGATTGCCATGAGTGAAATGGTGCCCAACAACCCATTGTACACCATGTTGCCGCAAAAGTATTGGAACTGGGTCCAGTTTGCCCTTTCCCTGCCCGTGGTCTTTTACGCCACTTGGATGTTTTTTGAACGGGCCTTCAGAAGTATCAAGACCTGGAACCTGAACATGTTCACCCTCATAGGTATCGGTGCCGGGGTGGCTTGGACTTTTAGTGTTTTTGGGATGCTATTTCCGGATTTCTTCCCGGAACAGTTCAAAACAGAAGCTGGAACAGTGCATGTGTACTTTGAGGCGGCAACAGTCATCCTTACACTGGTGCTTTTGGGTCAGGTATTGGAAGCCAGGGCCCATAGCAAGACCAATTCTGCCGTAAAGGAGCTATTAAAGCTTGCCCCGAACAAAGCGATCAGAGTAGTCAATGGGGAAGAGAAGGAAGTACATATCGATGACATTCAGTTAGGGGATATTTTGCGGGTAAAGCCCGGGGAAAAGATTCCTGTGGATGGCGTGGTGATGGAAGGTCAGACCGCCATAGATGAGTCCATGATCACGGGCGAACCCATTCCTGTGAACAAGGAACAAGGAGATAAGGTAAGCAGTGGTACCATCAACGGGAATACATCCTTCTTGATGAAAACCGAGAAAGTGGGGTCGGACACCCTATTGTCCCAAATCATAAAAATGGTGAACGATGCCAGCCGCAGTAGGGCGCCTATCCAGAAATTGGCCGATACCGTATCTGGATATTTTGTGCCCATTGTTGTGGCCATAGCCGTGGTCACTTTTGGCGTGTGGGCCATTTGGGGACCAGAGCCGGCCTATGTATATGCGTTGGTCAATGCAATCGCCGTATTGATCATTGCCTGTCCTTGTGCCCTTGGATTGGCCACGCCCATGTCTGTAATGGTAGGCGTGGGCAAAGGAGCCCAAAATGGCGTACTCATAAAAAATGCCAAAGCTCTTGAAAGGATGAACAAGGTGGATACCCTTATTGTGGACAAGACCGGGACCATTACCGAAGGGAAGCCTACTGTTGAAAAAGTGGGAACATTTGGGGGTAATGAAGATAACACGGTTCTGCAATACATGGTTTCCTTGAACAATCTTAGCGAGCATCCCTTGGCACAGGCTACCGTGAACTATGGGAAAGAAAAGAATATTGATTTTTTAAAAGCTGATGGATTTGAAGCTGTCACCGGAAAAGGGGTCCAAGGAACTGTAAATGCAAAGAAGACCGCTTTGGGTAACCGTAAGATGATGCAGGAAGTAGGCGTAGAAGTGTCCGAAGCCATGGAAAATGAGGTACAAACCTATCAGAAACAAGGAAAGACCGTGTCCTATTTGGCCATCGATGGAAAAGCGGTGGGTTATGTGGTCATTGGGGATCGCATAAAGAAAACCAGTGCAAAGGCCATCAAGGCGCTACAGGATAAAGGTGTGAGTGTGATCATGCTTACCGGCGACAACCGGGATACGGCCCAAGCCGTGGCCAATGAACTTCATTTGTCCGACTTTGAAGCGGGGATGCTGCCCGAGGACAAGCTTAAAAAAGTATCGGAATTGCAGTCCCAAGGTAGGGTGGTGGCCATGGCCGGAGACGGAATAAATGATGCACCTGCATTGGCCAAAAGTGATGTTGGGATTGCCATGGGAACAGGTACCGATGTGGCCATGGAAAGTGCCTCCATTACCTTGGTAAAAGGAGATTTGCATGGTATTGTCAAAGCATTCAACCTGAGTGGTGCCGTCATGGGCAATATCAAGCAAAACCTGTTCTTTGCCTTGGTGTACAACACCTTGGGGGTTCCTATCGCCGCGGGAGTGCTCTATCCATTTTTTGGATTGTTGCTCTCTCCCATGATCGCAGCCTTGGCCATGAGCTTTAGCTCTGTATCGGTCATTGCCAATGCACTCAGACTTCGAACTAAATCAATCGACTAAATAATGGTAAAAAGACAAACAGCAATCAAAATTCGAAAGACCCACAGGTACTTGGGAATCTTTTTGGGGATTCAATTCCTGATGTGGACGATCAGCGGGATGTATTTCAGTTGGACGGATATTGATGAAATCCATGGAGATCATTTCAAAAAAATGCCGCCCAAAGCCACATCTTTTTCCAATCTTTTGGGAACGGATAGCCTAAACGGTGTCAACGGGATTGCGTCCATGGAACTTTTGGAGATTGCTGGTCAGCCCTATTATTGGATCAATGGGGCACAGTTGTTCAATGCCAGAACTGGGGAACAAAAGAAACGTGTAAGTGAAGAAGAGGCCTTACAAGTGGCGGCCGATCATATGCGTCCTGACCTTAAGGTCAGCTCCATTGTCCAGATCAATGAAGTGGGACCGCATCACGAGTATCGAGGAAGACCCTTGCCCGCCTATGAAATTTCGTATGCGACTTCTGAAGAATTAAAGGCGTATGTGGCACTGAACAATGGGGCATTTCAAACGGTACGGCACAGGGATTGGCGTTGGTTTGATTTTTTGTGGATGACACACACCATGGACTATCAAGGACGGGATGATTTCAATACCCTACTGCTCAGGGGGTTTTCTTTATTGGGACTGATTACGGTATTGAGTGGTTTCCTGCTTTGGTTCACGTCTTCCCCATCGGTTCGAAAAATGGTTAAACGAAAAAATAAATAGCATGAAAAAGAATATTGTATATGTTGGAGTAGCGGCCGTGGTTGGACTTCTTTTAGGATATCTGATTTTTGGTTCAAGTTCTGGGGATGGGAATTCTACCGATGGGCATGATCACAGCAATGAAATGGCATCCGATCAAATGTGGACCTGTTCCATGCATCCACAGATCATGCAGCCGGAACCTGGCGATTGTCCTATCTGTGGTATGGATTTGATTCCGGTAGGTTCTTCGGATGTAGGTCTTGCCATGGGACAAATAAGAATGTCCAGCAATGCCATGGCACTTGCTGGTGTGGAAACGGTGACCGTGGGTGCTGGGATGACAGGGGAAGGCCGTGTGAAGCTCTCTGGAAAAGTGGCTATCAACCAAGAAGCGGATGCCGTGCAATCGGCCTACTTTAATGGGAGGATTGAAAGACTCAACATCAATTTTGAAGGGGAAGAAGTAAGAAAAGGACAACAACTGGCCACCATCTACTCTCCCGAGCTGGTCGCGGCACAACAAGAATTGATTACGGCGGCCAATTTGAAGGCTTCCCAACCAGCACTTTATGCGGCGGTCCGGAATAAGCTTACATTTTGGAAACTGTCTGAAAATCAAATCAATGAAATTGAAAGTTCTGGGAAGGTGCGTGAAAACTTCCCGGTATATGCCAATGTTTCAGGAGTGGTTTCGGAAATCATGGTCGAAGAAGGTGATTATGTAAGCACTGGTTCACCTTTGGTAAAAGTGGCCAATTTAAATTCGGTTTGGGCCGTGTTTGATGCCTACGAGAACCAATTGTCGCTGCTCAAGAAAGGACAAAACCTTGAGGTGCTGACAAAGTCGTACCCCAATGAAACTTTTAATGCGAAAATTTCCTTTGTGGATCCCTTGTTGAACAGTTCCACGAGGACTCTTGAGGTGCGTGCGAATCTGGATAACAGAAAAGGGTTGCTGAAACCGGGGATGTTTGTCACGGCCGAAATCCAATTGGAGAACGATACGGAAACGGAGACACTTACCGTTCCGGAAAGTGCGGTTCTTTGGACTGGGGAACGCTCTGTTGTTTATGTAAAGCCAAATTCAGGAGAAGGCATCTTTGAGATGCGCGAAGTGACCTTGGGGAATTTGGTCAATGGTAATTATATAGTGGTTTCTGGATTGAGTTCAGGTGAGGAGGTAGTGACCAAGGGGACGTTTACCGTGGATGCCGCTGCGCAACTCCAAGGAAAAAAATCCATGATGAACAAAAGTGGGGGAAGAACCATGACCGGACATGAAGGGCATGGAGCTGGAATGCAAATGGATATGGAAATCTCAAAAGAAGCCAAGACAGCATTTGACTTATTGTTGGATCCGTATCTTAAACTAAAAGATGCCTTGGTGGCTTCCAATATGGAACAGGTACAACAATTTGCCAGTGAGGGGATGGAGAATGCCAAACAAATTGCTGCCATAGAAATGGATGAAAAGACAAAGATTCATTTTTCGAAGATTGGGAATCAATTCGCGGCTATTGGTTCAGAAAGTGACTTGGACGGCCAACGGAATCATTTTGTCCAATTGTCGGAAAGCATGATACTGATTGGAAGTCGAATAACCGGAATGGGTAAAAAACTGTATGTACAACAATGTCCCATGGCCAATCAAAATAACGGGGCAAATTGGCTGAGTCTGGACGAGGAAATCAAAAATCCATATTACGGTGAAGCCATGTTGAAATGCGGAAGCACAGTTGGTGTAATAAACTGATAATCAAACTATAAAAAATATTTTATATCCAGTTTAGTTAATATTTAGCCAATAAAAATTTTGGAATTGAAAACTGATATACATTTACTTCAGTTTTTAATTTATTGACTCATGAAACAAGCGAAGTCAACTGGAAAGTCATCTCCTGCCAAAGCTGTAAAAAGCAATGCCAAGAAGACTACCCAAGCTACTGGTAAGAAGAAGTAACTTGTGGTTTTTTGGCCCAAAGGGCCATAACTGAAAAGAAAGAAAAACGCCCTGATGAAAATCAGGGCGTTCCTATTTTAAATCCTATTGGATATTACATCATTCCTGGCATTCCGCCGCCACCCATTGGAGGTCCGGCAGGAGTATCTTCCTTGATGTCTGTCAATGCACACTCAGTGGTCAAGATCATACCTGCAACCGAAGCGGCATTTTCCAAAGCGATACGGGTCACTTTCTTGGGATCGATGATTCCAGCTTTCAACATGTCAACATATTGATCGGCCTTGGCATCGTAACCAAAGTCCTTCTTACCTTCCAAAACTTTGGAAATAACTACGGAACCTTCACCTCCAGCGTTTTCAACGATGGTACGCAATGGAGCTTCAATGGCCTTGGCCACAATCTGTACCCCAGTGGTTTCGTCCAAAGATTCGGTTTCCAATTTCTCAAGGACATTTTTGGCACGTACCAAAGCAACACCACCACCGGCAACAATGCCTTCTTCCACAGCGGCGCGGGTAGCGTGCAAAGCATCGTCCACACGGTCTTTCTTCTCTTTCATTTCCACTTCAGAGGCAGCACCTACGTACAATACCGCAACACCTCCGGCCAATTTGGCCAAACGCTCTTGCAATTTTTCCTTGTCGTAATCTGAGGTTGTAGTCTCGATTTGCGCCTTGATCTGGTTCACTCTGGCTTTGATGTCAGTCGCTTTTCCCGATCCATTTACGATAGTGGTGTTATCCTTATCGATGGTTACGGTCTCGGCAGTACCCAACATCTCCAAAGAAGCATTTTCCAAAGAGAAACCTCTTTCCTCAGAGATAACGGTACCTCCGGTCAAGATAGCGATGTCTTCCAACATGGCTTTTCTTCTGTCTCCGAATCCTGGAGCTTTCACAGCAGCAATTTTAAGACCACCTCTCAATTTGTTCACTACCAAAGTGGCCAAAGCTTGACCTTCAACATCCTCGGCAATGATCAACAACGGTCTTCCTGATTGCGCAACGGGCTCAAGAATAGGAAGGATTTCCTGTAGGTTGGATATTTTTTTATCGAAAAGAAGAATATAAGGACTCTCCAAATCGGCAATCATTTTGTCAGTATCGGTCACGAAGTAAGGAGAAAGATAACCTCTGTCAAACTGCATTCCTTCCACGACATCTACATAAGTGTCGGTACCTTTGGCTTCTTCCACAGTAATAACACCTTCTTTACCTACTTTTTCAAAAGCAGTGGCGATAAGATCACCAATGGTATCGTCATTGTTGGAAGAAATAGCGGCAACCTGCTTTATTTTGTCGGTATCGCTACCTACTTTCTTGGCTTGTTTTTCCAAATCGGCCACCAAAGCCTCAACGGCTTTATCAATACCGCGTTTCAAATCCATGGGATTGGCGCCGGCAGCAACGTTTTTCAAACCTTCTTTTACAATCGCTTGGGCCAAAACCGTAGCGGTAGTGGTACCATCACCGGCCTGGTCATTGGTTTTGGAAGCAACTTCCTTAACCATTTGGGCACCCATATCTTCTAGGGCGTCCTCCAATTCAATTTCTTTTGCAACGGATACACCATCCTTGGTCACTTGGGGAGCACCAAAGGATTTGCTGATGATCACGTTTCTTCCCTTGGGACCCAAGGTTACTTTCACGGCTTCGGCCAATTTATCAACGCCTCGTTTCAGGCCGTCACGTGCATCTATATCAAACTTAATGTCTTTTGCCATTTTATATTTTGTTTTGTCATTCCTGTACTTCGATTATGCTCAACATAAACTCCAACAGGAACTTTTTAGTTATACTTTTAGGTTTAGATGGATTCCCGCTTTTGCAGGAATGACATGTTGGTTACACTATTGCCAAAATATCACTCTCGCGCATAATCAAATAATCCGTTCCGTCCAATTTAAGTTCGGTTCCGGCATATTTTCCATAGAGTACGGTATCTCCAACCTTTACGGTCACTTTTTCATCCTTGGTGCCAGGACCAACAGCAACTACATTGCCTTTTTGGGGTTTTTCCTTTGCGTTGTCCGGGATGATGATACCGGAGGCAGTTTTGGTCTCAGCCTGAAGAGGCTCGATGAGGACCCTATCCGCCAATGGTTTGATGCTTACTTTAGCCATATTTTTACGTTTTAGGTATTTGTTTTTAAAATTCTCGAAATACTGGGGCAGAAATTATGCCATTGCCCAAAAACTGACATTATGGAAAACAAAAATGCCAGCTTGTCATTCAAGCTGGCATTTTTGTATCTGTTGTCATTGTTCTTAGTTGATCGTGTCAGCGGGATTTGAAGTATCCGCCGCAGGAACCTGCTCTGGAACTTCTTCAGGAAGCGCTTCAGGAACAGCAGCCTCTGTGCCATCACCTTGCAACAATTTGGAATCTGCTTGGCTATAGCTTCCCTTTAGGGAAACATTGGAAAGCAAAATCAAAACAATCAACAAAGTGGCCAAGGTCCAAGTACTTTTATCCAAAAAGTCCCCTGTCTTTTTTACACCACCAACAACTTGGTTTCCGCCACCTCCGAAAGAGGAGGACAACCCACCACCTTTAGGGTTTTGGACCATAATGACCAAGACCAACAAAAGGCACACGATAATGATCAATATCAAAAAAATGGAAAACGTGCTCATTGTATATTATTCTTTTTCTTTCTGCAGCTTCTTCACCGCCCGAATTTGGTCTGCAAAGAAACCACTTTTTTCTGGATATTTCAAACTCAATATTTTAAAGGACTGAATGGCCTTTTTGTACTTCTTTTGTTCCAGATATACCTTGGCCAAAGTCTCTGTCATAAGCTCGTTTTTATCGAACTTGGTGGACTCTTTGATGTTCACCTTGGCATTGGCATTTTCTGTGGGGACAATTTTGGGATTGTTCTCGATAAACTTGTCCAAGAGCTCAAATTTTTTCTTTTTTTCCAACTCCTCCATGACCTCCTGCGTCTCTTGGGGTTCCTCTGCGTCGTGTTTGGAAGTGAGTTTGAGCCATTCGGTAAAGGAATGCTTCTCTTTTTTGGTGAAGGGGATGGGTTTGCCCAACTGCAATTCGGCTTCCGGAGTGGGGTCTTCCTCCTTGGTTTCTTCCAAAACAGGTTCTTCAGGGGTTTTGGATTTGAACAGGGCGGGATTCAATATCTGTTCGGCATCCTGAAGATTTTGGGGCAAGGCCACTTCTTCGGCATCCACCAACATGGCATTTACGGTTTCACTGGGTTCAATCTCTTCTGAAACGGCATTTTGATCTTCCAGTTTGCTGCCTCTTCCGGCAATGGTGTCGGCAATATTGTTCTGTACAAATTCTTGGGATGTGATATAATCGAACAATACCTCGCGGTCCGCCGTATGGGCTGCGGCCACTTTTAGTGCCCCATTGTATTTATAGCTGTCCAGATTTTTAAGTCCCTTCAAATGCAGTGCCCGCGCTGCTTGAAAATAGGGGTATTCCTCAATGATGTCTTCCAACTCCCTGGTCTGCTTTGGGGACAGGATGGTGTTCGATTTTTGAAGAATATGTATAAAATCCGATACGTTCATAATCATTACCAATTTCCTAGGGACGCATTGAAAATGTCCTGGGTAAGGCGTTCAAAAATTTCCTCGTGCGCTGCCGCTTGGATCGACGTCAAGGAAGCAGCGGCATCAAAATCGTAAAAAAAGGAAAAGCGGCGTTCAAAATCGGCATCTTCCTTTGTGGTATTATAAAAACGGACATTTACGCTCATGGTCAATCGGTTTTGGGCCGTTCTCTGGTCGGAGGTTGCTGTCATGGGGATGACCTTGTATTCCACAATTTCACCTTCGTATAATAAATCTCCATTACTGCCCGTGAGTGATAGACTGGTGAGGTTGTTGATCATATCCTGAAGGGCCAGTGTAAAATCACGATCTAGTCCGGGCACAATGGTGGAACCAGGGCTTTGGTCGGCATAATTCTGGAAAAAGTTGACCTGAAAACTGGTGGCCGTTCCAATATCCGCTCCTGAAAAATTATAGGCTCCACAACTATAAAAGCTGATGATCAATCCTAAAAGCCCAACTTTAAAACCATTTTTTTCCATGAATCCCATTACAGATCGTATTGTTTTATTTTTCGATACAAAGTCCGTTCCGAAATGCCCAGTTCGGCTGCGGCGGCCTTGCGTTTTCCGCGATTGCGTTCCAAGGATTTTTTGATCAGCTCTATTTCCTTTTCCTGTAAAGATAGGGTTTCTTCCTCTTCGATCTCCTCGGCAAAATGATACCGGTCTTCCTGGGGTTGCGACACCACTACCGGGTTTTCCACTACGGGTTCCGGTAAGTGCAATACCTCTGCTATGGACTCTTCTTCCTGTTCCTGTTCAAACTCTTCTTCCTTGCCTCCGTAGATTTTACGGATCAAGGTTTCATTTTCCTCCTGTACCTTTTCGGAATTATCGTTTTTCAATAGTTCCAAGGTCAGTTTTTTCAAATCGTTGAGGTCGCTTTTCATATCGAACAAGACCTTGTACAGGATTTCCCGCTCGTTGCTGAAATCGCTTTCCTTTTTGGTCTGCCCCACCACAGCCGGTAAATTGGAACCAGTTGAATTGGGCAGATAGCTGTTCAAGGTTGCCGCAGAAATGTTCCTGTTCTCCTCAAGCACCGAAATCTGTTCCGCAATGTTCCGCAATTGCCTAATGTTGCCCGGCCAACGGTATTTCAACAATAATTGAACCGCATCATCCTCCAGTCGGATAGTGGGCATTTTGTATTTCTGTCCAAAATCCGAGGCAAACTTTCTGAACAGCAAATGGATGTCGTCCCTGCGTTCCCGAAGGGGCGGAAGTCCAATTTCCACGGTGCTCAACCTGTAATAAAGGTCTTCCCGGAACTTTTCCTTTTTAATGGCCTCGAACATATTGATGTTGGTGGCGGCCACGATCCTAACATCGGTTTTTTGAACTTGGGAAGAGCCTACCTTTAGAAACTCCCCATTTTCCAAAACACGGAGCAATCGCACCTGGGTGGTAAGGGGAAGTTCACCCACCTCGTCCAAGAAGATGGTTCCGCCATCGGCTACCTCAAAATACCCACTTCGGGTTTGGGTGGCTCCGGTAAAGGCTCCTTTCTCGTGGCCAAAAAGCTCACTGTCTATAGTCCCTTCGGGGATGGCCCCACAGTTTACGGCAATGTATTTGGCGTGTTTTCGGTGTGATAAGGAATGGATAATCTTGGGAATAGCCTCTTTACCTACCCCACTTTCCCCGGTCACCAAAACCGATATGTCCGTGGGAGCTACTTGGATGGCCTTTTCTATGGCACGGTTGAGCTTGACGTCATTGCCAATGAGCTCAAACCGTTGTTTAATGGATTGAACATTCTCCATAAATTAGTTGTTCTTTGAATATTCCAAAGCCTCGCCGATGAGGGTGGCCGAGGTGCAATCATTGATTTTTACATTCACAAAATCACCTATTTGGTAGTTTTCCTTTGGAAAGACCACCACCGTGTTTTGCGAATTCCGACCCATCCAATGGGCGTCGGATTTTTTGGAGGGACCTTCAATAAGGACTTCCTCGATTTTGCCCATATGTTGCTGGGTACGATAATGACTATGCTTTTGTTGTAATTCGATGATCTCCGTGAGGCGTCTTTTCTTGATGGCTTCAGGAATGTCATCTTCCATCTTTCTTTCGGCCAAGGTTCCGGGCCGTTCGGAATAGGCAAACATGAAACCGAAATCATACTTCACATACTCCATGAGACTCAAAGTATCTTGATGGTCCTCTTCGGTCTCTGTAGGGAAACCGGTGATCATATCCTGACTAATGGCACAATCGGGGATGATGTTTTTAATATTGTCAATGAGCTCAAAATATTCCTCCCTTGTATGCAAGCGGTTCATCTCCTTTAAAATGCGGTTGCTGCCACTTTGCACAGGCAGGTGGATATACTTGCAGATATTCTCATATTTGGCCATGGCCTCGATGACGTCCAAGGTCATATCCTGCGGATTTGATGTGGAAAAACGAATGCGCATTTTGGGTTGAGCTAAGGCCACGAGCTCCAATAGTTTGGCAAAGTTCACCGAAGTGGCCTTCTGCATCTCGGAAGCTTTGTCAAAATCTTTTTTGAGTCCGCCACCGTACCAAAGGTAACTGTCCACATTTTGGCCCAAAAGGGTGATTTCCCTAAAGCCTCTTTCCCAAAGATCGTTCACTTCCTCCAAAATGGATTGGGGGTCACGACTACGCTCCCGTCCGCGGGTAAAGGGAACCACACAGAAGGTGCACATGTTGTCGCAGCCACGGGTAATGGATACAAAGGCGCTGACGCCATTGGAGTTCAACCGGACCGGGGCCACATCGCCATAGGTTTCGTCTTTGGATAGGATAACGTTTACGGCGTTACGGCCTTCGTCAATTTCTTGGATAAGGTTGGGAAGATCCTTGTAGGCATCGGGTCCCACTACCATATCCACAATTTTTTCCTCTTCAAGGAACTTGCTCTTCAAACGTTCGGCCATACAGCCCAAGACCCCTACTTTCATTCCGGGGTTGGTCCTTTTTACAGCATTGAACTTTTCCAGCCGTTTACGCACGGTCTGTTCCGCCTTTTCACGGATGGAACAGGTGTTCACGAGCACCAAGTCGGCTTCCTCAAGTTGTTGGGTGGTATTGAAACCTTCCTTGGCCAAAATTGAGGCCACGATCTCACTATCCGAAAAGTTCATCTGGCATCCATAACTTTCAATATAAAGTTTACGGGAGTTCTTTTCGTTGTTCTCCAGGGCCAAGGTACTTCCTTGTTGGCTTTCGTCTATTATTTTCTCTACGCTTTCGTCCTTGATCATATAGCTACAATGGGCTGCAAAGATAGTGCTTATTCCATTTTAGTGACAATTTGGCAGTAATTTTTAGTGGTCTATTAGGTTTTTTTGGTTAATGTTGACGTCGGGTTCTCCCAAATCATTTGTATTATGAACTATACCGACCTATCCCAACGCATTGAACAAAGTAATCCTTTGGATTTTGGAAGCATATTCAATGGCTCCATTGAACTCTTTAAGAAAGTATGGCTTCAAGGATTTATTACCTTGCTTCTGACTTTTGTGTCCATTTTACCCTTTTATATTGTTCTGTACAGTCCCTTGATTGCTTATGGCATTACAGACCCTACATCCTTTGATAATGGACACGCGCCTCCAGGCGCCTTAATTTTTATGTTTTTGTTGATGCCCTTTTTCTTCCTTGCTGTGATGACCATAGGTCTTTGCTTAAATGCGGCCTTTTTGAGGATATGCCAGCAGAACGATCTTGGGGAAGTAGGAAAGGACGCCTATTTTTTCTATTTGAAGAAACCGTATTTGGGGAAGGCGCTGATGCTTTCCCTTATTATGTTGGGATTGGTTTTTTTGGCAATGCTCACCTGTGGGTTGGGTGCCATTTACTTGGCTGTTCCCATGTCTTTGTTCCCTGCTTTTTTGGCCTTTGGCAAAGATTTGACGGGAATGGAGATGGCAAAGGCAGGATTCGCTTTGGGAAACAAAAATTGGGGAATCATCTTTGCTTTGCTTCTTGTGATGGGATTGGTGGCTCAGTTGGGAGTAATATTGTGCTTTGTGGGGTTCTTTTTTACGGCCATGTTGAGTAAGATACCAGTATATTTTATCTATAAGAACACCATTGGATTTCAGGATGATATGGAAGTTTAAGGCAAATTTTGCGCAACTTTATTATTGGATTTTCATCTAGGGTTATAAAAACAACACCCATGAAAAAGAAAATCCTGTTCCTATTTTCCTTGACCCTACTGCTTTTTATTTCTTGTGACAACGATGAGCCCAAAGGGGAGTATACCGAGTACTTGGTGGCCAAACCCGTTGTCATGAGCCAAGCCGAATTTTCGGAAAGTGTGGACGTGATAGCACCACGTCCCATTGAAGAATCTGGAAAGATATATACCTATAAAGACTACATTTTTGTCAATGACAAGTATCAGGGCATTCATGTGATCAACAATGCCAATCCACAGCAACCCGTAAAAATCGGATTTATCAAGATTATCGGAAATGTGGATATCTCCATCAAGGACGATTATCTGTATGCGGACAGTCTTATGGATTTGGTGGTGCTTGATATCTCGGACATCAACAATATTCATCAGGTGGCCCGATTGAAAAATGTATTGAACAATCAAGCTTTTTTTCCTTTTGAAGCCGATGTAGTGGAATATGGTGAGTTTAACAATATTGGGGACGGAATTCTTGTTGGCTGGGAAGTGGTCACCGAGAGCCTTACCGAAAAGGAATACCAGACCCGTTTCGGAAATTATATGATTGCCTTCGCTGAAGATGCCAATGTGGCCACTGATGCGGGGGGTGGAACTGGGCAAGGCGGTTCTTTGGCCCGGTTTAAGATTGTGGACGATTACCTCTATGCAGTGGACAGCCATAACATCAACATTTTTAATATTTCCGATCTGGAAAATCCGGAAGAGAAGGAAGATGTCTACGCCGGATTCGATATTGAGACCATTTTCAATAGGGACAATCATTTGTTTTTGGGCAGTATGCGCGGGATGTACATTTATGACATTACCAATCCTGCCGAACCTACTTTCGTTTCCGAATTTGAGCATGGGACCGCGTGCGACCCGGTAGTGGTCGATGGGGACTATGCCTATGTTACTTTGCGGGGCGGCAATTGGTGCGGGGCTACGGAAAGTGGATTGTACATAGTGGATATTTCCAATATTGAAAACCCAGAGCTGGCCATTATCTATTCCATGGATGGGCCATATGGTTTGGGGATCAAGGATGAAAAGCTTTTTATCTGCGATGGGGATTCTGGCCTCAAAGTATATGACAAGACCGATATCAATGACCTCCAGGAGTTAAATCATTTTGAAGATATTGTTACGTTTGATGTCATTCCCTTGGAAAATCATTTGATCATGGTAGGGGATGAGGTACTGTATCAATATGAATACTTGGAAGATGGAATAAAGCTTATCAGCCAGATAGGACTCAACTAAAAAGACACCACTTTATAGTTCAATATCCCGTTTTTCACGGGATATTTTTTTGCCCAAAAGTTTGGAAAAAATTCAAAATCGAAATTTTGATATACTTTTGTTACCACAAAACCCAGTGCATGCCAAAGAATTTAGTGATTGTTGAGTCCCCCGCAAAGGCTAAGACCATAGAACGTTTTTTAGGAAAAGAGTTTCAAGTTGAATCCAGTTTTGGACATATTGCCGATCTGCCCTCCAAGGAACTTGGCGTAGACGTAGAAAACGATTTTAAGCCAAAATATACCGTGGACAAGGACAAGAGGGCCTTGGTGAAAAAACTGAGGGACTTGGCAAAAAAAGCGGAAACTATTTGGTTGGCCAGTGATGAGGACCGGGAAGGAGAGGCCATTTCATGGCACTTGGCAGAAGAACTGAAATTGGATAAGGACAAGACCAAGCGTATTGTTTTCAATTCCATTACCAAATCGGCCATCCAAAAAGCCATTGAGAACCCAAGGGACATCAACTATAACTTGGTGAACGCTCAACAGGCCCGTAGGGTCTTGGACCGATTGGTGGGTTATGAGCTTTCCCCGGTACTTTGGAAAAAAATTAAACCGGGACTTTCGGCAGGACGGGTGCAATCCGTGGCCGTTCGTTTGATTGTGGAACGGGAACGTGAAATTGAAGGGTTCACCCCCGAGGCATCGTTCAGGATCAGGGCCGATTTTAAGACTGCAAATGGGAATGTATTTTCTTCCAAACTCAACAAAACCTTTCCCACCAAAGAGGCTGCGACCACTTTTTTGGAGCAGAACATAGGCGCCGATTTTTCGGTGGCGAATTTGGACAAAAAACCGGCAAAAAAATCCCCGGCTCCTCCATTTACCACTTCCACCCTTCAGCAGGAAGCATCCAGGAAACTCTACTTTTCGGTGAGCAGGACCATGCAAGTGGCCCAACGGTTGTATGAGGCTGGACTCATTACTTATATGAGAACGGACAGTGTGAACCTATCCAACGAAGCGCTGAGCGCTGCCAAAGAAGCCATTGTTCAGAACTATGGGGAGAACTACAGTCAAGTACGGAACTTTACCGGGAAATCAAAAGGGGCACAGGAAGCACACGAAGCCGTTCGCCCCACGGATATGAAATTACAGTCGCCCTCCCTGGAAAGGGATCAGGCCAAACTCTACGAACTTATCTGGAAACGAACCTTGGCCTCCCAAATGAGTGATGCCCAATTGGAGCGTACCAATGTAAAGATCAAGGCCAATTCCCATAACGAAGAGTTCACGGCCAATGGGGAAGTGGTCAAGTTTGATGGATTCCTAAAAGTATACTTGGAAAGTACCGATGAAGAGGATTTGACCGAGGAACAGGAAGGTATGCTTCCGGCCATGCAGGTCGGTGAGGCCCTTCAGAATGTTTTTATATCGGCCACAGAGCGCTTTACACGGGCACCGTATCGCTATACGGAGGCCTCCTTGGTGAAGAAACTCGAAGAATTGGGTATAGGAAGACCATCCACCTATGCCCCTACCATTTCCACCATACAGAATAGGGGTTATGTGGAAAAGGGAACCGTGGAAGGTTCGGAACGCAAATATGTACAGTTGGTCCTAGAAGAAGGGAAGGTTTCCGAAAAAGGACTTTCCGAAATGGTAGGCTCCGATAAGGGAAAATTGGTGCCAACGGATATTGGAATGATCGTTAATGATTTCTTGGTGGACCACTTTACCAAGATTCTCGACTATAATTTTACCGCCCAAGTAGAAGAAGATTTTGATGAGATCGCCGCAGGGGAAGAAGATTGGCAAGAAATGATGAAAACCTTCTACAAGGATTTTCATCCGAATGTAATCGAGGTTGAGGAAAATGCGGAACGTGCCAGCGGGGAGCGCATTTTGGGAACCGACCCCAAAACAGGGCGGCAAGTGGCTGCCAGACTGGGGCGTTTTGGTCCCATGGTCCAAATTGGAACCGTGGATGAGGAAGAGAAACCTTTGTTCGCAAGTCTTTTGCCCGATCAGTCTATAGGTACCATCACTTTTGAGGAAGCCATGGAGCTTTTCCAGTTACCTCGAAAATTAGGGGAATATAAAGGAGAGGAAATCGAAGCCAATGTAGGTCGATATGGACCGTATGTGCGTTTCGGGAAAAAATTTATCTCCTTGGCCCAAGGTGAAAGTGCTTTTGATGTGGATTTGGACCGCGCCATAGAACTGATCAAGGAAAAGGAAAAAGCCGATGCCCCTATTGCTACTTATGAAGGTAAGGAAGTTACCAAGGGTACGGGTAGGTTTGGACCTTTCATCAAATGGGATGGGATGTTCATCAACGTGAACAAAAAATACGATTTTGACAATCTTTCCCAATCCGATATTGAACAGCTCATTGAGGATAAAAAGAAAAAAGAGGCCGAAAAACTGGTCCAAGAATGGCCAGAGGAAAAAATACGCATAGAAAAGGCCAGATGGGGAAGGCATAATATCATAAAGGGAAGGATCAAAGTGGAACTCGCAAAGGATGTAGATGCCACAAAGATTTCCTTGGAAGAGGCCCAAGCCCTTTTGGAAAAGAAATCACCCAAGAAAAAAGCCAAAGCAAAAGCGAAAAAATAATATGGCATTCGATTTTTTGGTTCCCGTCAAGGACAAGGTATTGGCATTTTCCGAATTGTTGCCACCACAGGCACTGGGAAAGAATATCCATATGCATACCGAAAAGGACGGGCTTCCCGTCTTTGCCCACGCCGATGTGGCCATATTCGGAGTAAAGGAATCCAGAAATGCCTTTGAGAAAAAAACGGAAAAATTGGATTTGGAGGAAATCCGGATTCAATTGTACCGACTTATGATGGGCAATTGGAACTCCACCATCATCGATATTGGGGATGTGGAGGAAGGTGAGACCGTTGAGGACACCTATTTTGTGGTCAAGGAAATTGCGGCTGGACTACTGGAAGAAAACATTATACCTATTATAATAGGATATACCCAAGACATAACCCTACCTACATATAGGGCTTTTGACAAGATCAGGGATATGGTGAACCTGGTCTCCATAGATAGTCGTTTTGATTTTGGGGAGGATGAGGAGCTGATTTCCTCCCATTCCTATATGAGCCGTATCATCACGGACAAGCCTAATAATCTTTTCAATTTTTCCAACATAGGATACCAAAGCTATTTCAATGCGCAAGAGGAAATAGACCTTATGGAGCGATTGTTCTTTGATGCCTATCGATTGGGGGAGATAGCCTCCAACATAGAATTGGCCGAACCTGTTTTACGAAGCAGTGACATTGTAAGTTTGGACCTGCGCGCCATTAGGGCGGCCGAGATGGGATCGCACAAAAACTTTTCCCCCAATGGTTTTACGGGAAGGGAAATCTGCGCCATTGCCCGATACGCGGGAATCAGCGACCGGGTATCCCTGTTCGGCATCTACGAAGGGGAAAATTCATATCAGGCCTTTCAAATGATCGCCCAGATCATATGGTATTTTATAGAGGGGCTGAGTTTTAGGATTCAGGAAAAGCCCACATCCAAGAGTGAGGACTTCACCAAGTTTACCGTGCCTACGGATACCGAGGAACTGGTCTTTTATAAAAGCCACGTGACCGAACGTTGGTGGGTTGAAGTTCCATCAATTTTACCCCAACATAATAAAACAAATTCGGTGGCGTTATTACCTTGCACCGAAGGGGACTATTTGGATGCTTGCAACCAGAACATTCCAGAAAGGTGGTTCAAGGCCTATAGAAAGGGCCTTAACTAAACAAATTAATTTTTAAGCATTGATTGTTCTTACACAATAAATTATTCAAAAAATAGTTTTGAGAGTAATGAATTTGTGTTGCACCGTTTATAATCTTGAATCGAAAATTTAACCTAAAGTATGAGAAAGCTATTCATTTCATCTATAGCACTTGTTTTTTTGCTTAGCAGTTGCGGCTCTAAATCGAGGTCGAAAGGTGAACTAGTTGGGGCCCCTGGAAAGAAATGGCATCCCGAGAAACCCTATGGAATGGAATTGATTCCACGAGGTGCCTTTGTTATGGGTAAAGCCGAGGAAGACCAGGCCAAAGTATTGAATGCTCCCACAAGAACGGTTACCGTACGTTCTTTTTATATGGACGATACGGAGATCACCAATAGTGAGTACCGTCAGTTTGTGGAGTGGGTAAAGGATTCCATTGTACGGACCAGATTGGCCATCTTGGCAGATGAATTGGGTATTAGCCCAGAGGATGAAGGTATAGGGGAGTATGCGTTTAAGGATACGGATACCACTGACCTTTCCGTGTATGACAAATACATGTTGGACAATTATGCAGGTCTAGGGGAAACCGGTTATGAAGGACGCGCCTTGAACAAAGATGCGGATTTGGTATGGGATACTTCCGAATATCCGGATGAATATTATGCCGAGGTTATGGATTCCATTTATCTTTCGGAAGAGGAAAGCTACAATGGTCTACGGTCTATTGATGTAACCAAACTAAAATACAAGTACAGTTGGATGAATATTGAGGCTGCAGCACGTGCCCGTGCCGGAAGCAGAAAAGACTTTATCCAGCATGAGGAGTTGGAGATCTATCCGGATACCACAGTGTGGATCAGGGATTTTGAATATTCCTATAATGAGCCCATGCACAACGATTACTTTTGGCATGATGCCTATAGTGATTACCCTGTTGTTGGGGTAAACTGGATGCAGGCCAAAGCGTTCTGTAACTGGAGGACCAAATTCAAGAACGATGATCAAAAGTCTCGTGGAAGACAATTTGTGAACCAGTTCAGATTGCCTACCGAAGCCGAGTGGGAATATGCTGCCCGTGGTGGTATTGAAGGAGGTACCTACCCTTGGGGTGGTCCATATGTGATCAGTGATACCGGTTGTTTTATGGCTAACTTTAAACCACAACGTGGAGATTATGCAGCAGATGCCGCTTTGTACACTGTGGAGGCCAAATCGTTTGAGCCCAACGAATACAATCTGTACAATATGGCCGGTAACGTATCGGAATGGACCAGCTCCAGCTTCGATCAAGGCGCCTATGAATACTTGTCCACCATGAACCCCAACGTAGGTTCCGGACAAAACCAAAGAAAAGTGATCCGCGGTGGATCTTGGAAGGATGTGGCTTACTTCCTTCAGGTGAGTACCAGGGATTATGAATATCAGGATTCCGCCAGAAGTTACATCGGTTTCAGGACCGTACAGGACTATATGGGTGAAGAGGATTCCACCAACGGAAGCAGAAGTGGATTATAATAATTAAGAATTAGAGAGAACATTATATAAATAAACCAGTAACCAAATACTTATTTATATAACTTAATTAAAACTAGAATTATGGCACAGTCAAAATCAACAAAAAAGCTGTTTAACATGGCCTACGGGCTTGGAGCATCGGTGGTAATCATTGGTGCATTGTTCAAGATCCTTCACTGGGAGTTTGGACCACTTACAGGTGGACTTCTTCTTGCGGTAGGTCTTATTACTGAAGCATTGATCTTTGCTATCAGTGCATTTGAACCTGTGGATGACGAATACGATTGGTCCTTGGTTTATCCAGAGTTGGCCAATGGTCAATCCAACGGAAAAAAGAATGAGGTCAAGGATGCCCAAGAAGCAGAAGGACTTCTTTCCAGAAAATTGGATGACCTTCTTAAGGAAGCCAAGATCGATTCTGAGCTTTTCTCCAACTTGGGTGAGAGCATCAAGAGTTTTGAAGGTGCTGCCAAGAATATCACTCCAACCACGGATGCCATCCAACACACTAAAAAGTATTCTGAGGAATTGTCCCATGCCGCTGCCCAAATGGAGTCTTTGAACAGCTTGTACAAAGTACAATTGGAAAGCGCTAGCAGACAAGCTTCCATTAACGAGGAAGTTGTACAGAATGCAGGAGCCTTGAAAGACCAAATGGAGTCTTTGGCCACGAACCTTTCCTCCTTGAACGGAGTATATGGAGGTATGCTTTCCGCCATGGGTAGCAAAAACTAATTAGGATATCGATTAAATGATATCAAACCCCAAATCAAATTAATTTATAATTCTAATTAGATAAACATGGCATCAGGAAAACAAACACCACGTCAGAAGATGATCAACCTTATGTACTTGATCTTCATCGCGATGTTGGCACTTAATATGAGCAAGGAAGTACTTGCCGCTTTCGGACTTATGAACGAAAAGCTGGAAACTTCCAATACCAGAATGGACTCCAGTAACTCCGATTTCTTGGCAAGCTTGGGAACCAAAGCTGAAGAGAATGAGGCAGAGTATGGGTCACTGTACCAAAATGCTCAGCAAATCAAAGAACTTTCCGATAAGTATTATACCTATCTGGAAGGATTGAAAAAAGAAATGACCGCCGATTTGGAAGATCCCAAAGATTATGTGGTCATGGACAAATCTGACTATTTGGACCAAAAGTTTTTTCAGGGAGATAACCTAGGCCCTGAAGGAAAAGAGTTCCTTAAGCAGATCAACGATTACCGTGAAGGTGTAGTGAACACCTTGCCCGAAGGGAAGTTTACCGCTGTTAAAGAAGCTGTAAAGACCCGTTTTGCCACCGGTGACGCCGATGGTAAGGTAGAGAAAAGGGACGGTACACGTCAAGATTGGATCAACTATCACTACGAAGGGTTCCCATTGGTGGCCTCTTTGACCAAATTGACCCAATTGCAGGCCGATATCAAGACTACTGAGCAAGAGGTATTGAAAAACCTTTTGGAAGGTAACTTGACCGCCGCTGTATCCTTGACCAATTTTGCCAGTTCTTTGGCGGCCCCTAAAACGGCCTACTACTCTGGTGAAAAGTATGATGGTAAGATCATTGTAAGTAAAACCGATAAGACATCAACTCCTGTGAAAGCAGAGTTGACGTTGGATGGTAGAACTTTGGCCGAAGGTAAAGACTACGCTTTGGAAGCTGGAGGTATTAAAATGTTGATTAGTGCCGGTACCCCAGGTGACCACACCATTAAAGGAACCATGTACTTCATGCAGGATGGAAAAGAAGTGCCCGTTGAGGTGAACAATACCTTTGCGACCATTTCCATGCCTAATGCTGCAGTTATCTCTGCAGATAAGATGAACGTGGTTTACCGAGGTGTTGCCAACCCAATGACCATCTCCATTCCTGGTATTCCAGATAATAAGGTATCTGCATCCGCTGCTGGTTTGACCAGAAGAAGTGGTAGCCAGTATGTAATGAACCCAGGTACAGGTAGGTCTGTTACCATAACCGCTTCAGGAACATTGCCTGATGGTAAAGGTATCTCTACCAAGTCTGAGTTCCGTATCAAGGATATTCCAAGACCCGGTGGTACCGTTCGTGGAGAGTCTGGTAGCGTTAAGATGCCAAGAAAGAATCTTGAGATCTCTACCATTGGTGCCATGTTGGAAGACTTCGATTTTGATTTGAACCTTGCCGTTGGGCAGTTCAAGTTCAAAGTGCCTGGTCAGCCTACCGTGGTTGTAAATGGAAACAAATTGGACAACCGTGCCAAGTCTGCCTTGAAAAGGGCCCAGCGAGGCGATGCTGTTCAGATTTTCGATATCCAAGCCTATATCACCAACAACAAGAGCTACAAGTTGAAGAAAGTATCTCCGGTTGTGGTTGAGCTTACAAACTAATAAAGTATAGAAGTGATCATGAATTGGAAAAATGTAATTATAATCGGATTGTTGGGCGTATTGCCCGTATCAATGATGGGACAGGCGAACATTTTGAACGCCAAGTTACCAGACGATATTGGCAAAAAGACCGAAGCTCAGATTGAGCAGGACAATGACGCTCCCCTCGAGTACGGTTATGTGGATGATAGGGACATCCTATGGTCCAAGACCGTTTGGGAAACCATTGATCTGGATGAGCGTGTCAACTTTCCGTTGTACTATCCCACCGATACCATTGGTATTGGGGCAGACCGAAGGTCTTTGTACCACGTGTTGATGAAAAACATCAAGAATGGGAAACTGACCGAGGTGTACACAGATTCGTACTTTACCGAAAAAAGGAGCTTGGGCGATCTTTCCGCCACCTTGAGTAAAGTGGATACCACCGATTTGGGATACGAGCAATTGAACGCCGGTGAGCAAATTTCCCCTGAGTTTATCAACCAAAGGGATTTGACCGCGGCCGATATTGAAGAGTATCGCATAAAGGGAATCTGGTACTTTGACAAGCGCCAAGGGGAACTCAAGTACCGTCTATTGGGGATTGCCCCAGTGGCTCCGGACGTAAACTTTATAGACGATGAGTCTATAGACCCGGGAGAGAACAAAGTAGAGCTGTTCTGGGTTTGGTATCCTGCCGCACGACAAGTGTTGCACGAAGCCAAAGTGTACAACCAACGGAACTCCGCAAGACCCATCTCGTATGACATGCTGTTGAACGCAAGACGTTTCAATGGGGTGATCTACAAGGAGGACAACGTCCACGGAGATCGTAAGATAGACGATTACATTTTTGACAATGCCCTGTTCCAATTGCTGGAAGCACAACGGATCAAAGAAACGATTCGCGACCGTGAACAGGATATGTGGGCGTATTAATGAAACCCAGCTTTGAAAACTGCATAGGTAGTATTCAAAGGTGATGGTTGAATTATTCCGAACTTGTTTCGGAATCCACATAACATAATATTTCCAATTCAATAAAATAGAACGCCGCACAAATGTGCGGCGTTTTTGTTTGTTTAAGTATGCTATACCATGATTCGTTTTAGGGGTTTGGCCCTTTTCTGCCAATGGTCCCTGCCTTTTTTCAGCGTATTTTGTTGTCTAATCTTTTCTCTTTTATCATTCCCATTCCTAAAAGTTTGTTGGTTAACTAAATCCTTTTCCTTTGTCATTCCTGCGAAGGCTTGTTGCTTTGCGTAATCTTTTCTTTTGTCATTCCTGCGGAGGCTAGTTGCTTTGCGTAATCTTTTCTTTTGTCATTCCTGCGGAGGCTTGTTGCTTTGCTTGATCTTTTTCTTTGGTCATTCCTGCGGAGGCTAGTTGCTTTGCGTAATCTTTTCTTTTGTCATTCCTGCGGAGGCAGGAATCCATTATTAAACCACCCCTTTGCCAAATCTAGCCAATACGGATTCTCTTCCTCAATAAGTCGTATTTTCCATGAACGCTTCCATTTTTTGAGTTGTTTTTCCCTAAGAATGGCATTGGAAACGTATTGATGAAATTCATAATAGACCAACAGACTGAGACCGTATCGTTGTGTAAAACCTTTTAATTTTCCGCTTTTATGTTCTTGTACCCGCCGTTGTAGGTTGTTGGTCATGCCAATGTATAGAGTACCGTTTTTGCGGTTGGTAAGAATGTAAACGTAGTATTGGTGAATGTTGTGGGACATGTTGGGATGGGATGTGGTTTCCTGCCTTCGCAGGAAAGACATAAAGTATGTTTTGGTTTTTGAGCCAGTAGAACAGACGGTAAACAGCTGGCCTTCCAGAACAATACAAACAGAACGCCGCACATTTGTGCGGCGTTTTTTATTGTAAAAGGGTTGGTTCTTAATTGTCCAGAGCGGGGGTGTATCGCCAGAAGGTCTTTAGTTCTTCTTGTGGGGCATTCCCAACACCACCTAGAATATAGATATGTTCTCCATGTGCAACGGCGGCAGCGCCCTGTCTTCCTCCGCCAGGGAAACTGGATTTCTGACTCCAAGTATTGTCACCTTGATTATATTCCCAAATATCGTCTAGATATTTTGATTGAGTATCATCTATTCCAAGACCTACGTATGCTTTAGTTCCCATGCCGACACCTATGGCTTCAGTTCTGAGTGTGAAGGGGACCGGGGCCAATTGTGCCCATGAATCAGTGGTCATATTGTACTTGAGTAATAAGTCCAGATGCACTGCCCCTTCACCCGTAACAATATAGCCTTGTGAACCAATTCTAAAACCTACTGCATCTAAAATACCTTTTTCAAGTATTAAGGCGGATGGTTTATCTACCCATATAGAGCCATTAAAAGACTTTAGTTTACCTTCTGCAAAATCTTCTTCTATACCATATACAAAACATGCAATGTCTCCACAAAAAGAGGATAGCCCACTGCCATAGGCGGTTACCCCAAGGTTTTCCCATGTTCCTGTGGTAGGATCATAGGACCAACTGTCGTCAATATCCCCATTGCCATTCTTTCCGGTTATAATGTGCCATTTATTGTTCAGTACAAATGAAGCTGCATTATATCTTGCAGCTGCTTCCGATACTCCACTATTTTTCCAAGTATCGTTTTCTATGTCATAGACATAAATAGTATTGGTATAGGCAATAGATCCATCATTATATCGGCCAAATCCAAAATGGATTTCGTCCTCGTCATTGTTGTTTTTTAGCACGGCCATATTACCGCCACGTATGGGATAATCCATCCATGATGGGGTTGTTAGCTGTCTCCACGGTCCTACGGTAAATGCCGTTGCGCTTTCCACGGTCTGTTGCCCCACGGTAACGGTGATGGTCCCTGTGGTGGCCCCTTCGGGCACGGTCACGGTTAGGTTTGTGCCGTTGGCAGCGGTTACTTGCGCGGCTACGCCATTGAATTCAACGGTGTTATTGGCAGTGTTGGGATCAAAGTTTGCCCCCTCTATGATCACTTGGGCACCCACATTTTCTTGGTCCGGGGCAAACCCGCTTATGGAAACAGTTGTTGGGTCCAATACGGTAAAGTCGGTGCTGCTTTGGGCAGTCTGTCCATCCACGGTGACCGTAATTTTCCCGGAGGTGGCTCCATTGGGGACTTCAACAGTGAGTAGGGTGGCACTTGCAATGCTCACCGTGGCCTCGGTTCCATTGAATTCGACCGTATTTTCAGTTTTTACGGTACTGAAGTTGGTTCCTAAGATCTCCACAGTGGTCCCGGGAGTACCTTCCGTTGGGGAAAAACTTGCAATGGTGGGCGCATTGGCCGAGGGTTCTGTCACGGTAAAGGTTCCGGAACTCTGTGCGGTCTCTCCATCTACGGTCACGGCGATTTTTCCGGATGTGGCACCATTGGGAACGCTCACGGTTAGCTTGGTGGCCGTGGCACTGCTTACAGTGGCAGAAGTTCCATTGAACTTCACGGTGTTTTCACTTGCAGTGGCACTAAAGTTGGTTCCTATGATCTCCACAGTGGCCCCAGGAGTACCTTCCGTTGGGGAAAAACTTGCAATGGTCGGTGGATTGGTGGTCGGGTCATCGGGCGGGTTGGGGTCGTCCTTCCCGCAAGAGACAGGGGCAAGGACAAGGGCCAAGCCCAGGTATAAGTAGTGTATTTTTTTCATGATAAAATTTGTTTATCAACAAGATATTGGTAATCAATGGGCTTTCAGGAGCGCAATTAACGGATGACAGTTTTGGGTTGATGGATGGCCGTTTTGGGTTGATGGCACAAATCGTAGGGTTGTGGTTAAAAAATCAACAAAGATCAATACCTTGGCCCTATGGTAGATTACATTGTAGTAGGGCTGGGCTTGGCGGGAATCTCTTTTTGTGAGGTTCTGGAGAAGGAAGGGAAGTCCTTTAAAGTGGTTTCCGATGCTTCGCAGCAAGCATCCCAAGTTGCAGGCGGACTTTACAATCCAGTTATTTTAAAGAGGTTTACCTTAGCCTGGAAGGCCAAGGAGCAAATGGAATTGGCTCAACCTTTCTATGCCCAATTGGAGCAAAAATTAGGGGCTCAATTGGACTATAAAGTTCCTGTATTGCGCCGTTTTGCCTCCGTTGAAGAGCAGAACCTCTGGTTTGAGGCTGCCGATAAACCGGGGTTGGACCATTTTTTGTCAACCACCATTGTACCCAACCAGAACAATGCCCTGGATGCGCCACATGGTTTTGGGGAAGTCAAATACACCGGAAGAATAGATACGGGTACTTTGGTGGAGTCCTACGCGGCCTATCTGGATAAAAAAGGCATTCTGGAACGAGAATCTTTTGATTTTTCCGCCCTTACGGTTGCAGATGAAAAGGTTTCGTATAAAACCATACAGGCTAAACAGATTGTCTTTGCCTGTGGTTACGGACTTCAGAACAACCCTTTTTTCAACTACCTGCCCTTGAACGGTACCAAAGGAGAATTGTTAACGATTAAAGCGCCAACCTACATGGAAAACCGAGTGATCAAGTCTTCTGTGTTCACTATTCCGTTGGGAGGGGATTTGTATCGGGTAGGTGCTACCTATAAATGGAAGGATAAGACCAACGAGCCCACCGAAGCATCCAAAAAAGAACTCTTGGACAAGCTGACTACCTTTTTGCAATGTGATTTTGAGGTGGTGGACCATGTGGCAGGTATTCGTCCAACCGTTGTGGACAGACGACCTTTGGTCGGTGAACATCCAGAACATAAAAACCTGTATGTGCTCAACGGTTTTGGGTCTAGGGGCGTGCTTATTGCACCCTATGCCTCAGACCAATTGTACCAAGCCATTGAGCACCAAAAACAGATTGACCCTGAAATGGACATTCAACGTTTTACCAAAAAATACTATCGGGATTAACCTTTTGCCACGGTGTGTTTGTGCGATGCCGCGTTGGGGTCGTACTTAAAAAAGAAATTCACCCATATGTTACGCGATAACCGGATGATCACGGGCATAAAAACAATCATGGTGCCCACAATGGCAAAAAAGGTATTCACCAAAGAAGCCCCAAAAAACAAAAAGGCGATCACAAAGGCAGCCACGGCAAAGGCAATGCCCACAGCATAGCTCACGTACATGGCGCCATAGAAAAACGAGGGCTCTATCTTGTACTTGGTGCCACAGTGCGAACAACGCTCGTTCATGTTGAAAATTTGGGAGATGGCATACGGATTGGTGTTTTCGTACATACTCTCTTCATGGCATTTAGGACAACTTCCTGTTAAAATGCTGTACAGTTTGGTTCCTTTTTTTAACATTTGCACCGATTTTTATGCAAAAATACGCAATTGGGTAGTTTTGTTTTGTAATTCAGGTCACATATAATGCTAAATGTCCACAATCTTTCGGTAGCCTTTGGGGGTGAATATCTTTTTGAAGAAATCGCGTTTCGTTTAAACGGTGGGGACCGCGTAGGTCTTATCGGTAAGAACGGAGCGGGTAAATCCACCATGCTCAAATTATTGTCCAAGGATATGGCGCCCGATGAGGGAACCATTGCCATGGAAAAGGACATCAAGATTGGGTTTTTGAGGCAGGATATCGATTTTGAGCAAGGACGTACCGTACTGGAGGAGTCCTATCAGGCATTTTCGGATATCAAGTCCTTGGAGCAACAACTGGAGGAAATCAATACGGCATTGGCAGAGCGCACCGATTATGAAAGTGAGGGCTATCATCAGCTAATGGTAGATTTGAACGATGTTACCCATCGCTATGAAATTCTGGGCGGCTACAACTATCAAGGCGATACCGAGAAAGTATTGCTGGGATTGGGTTTTAAGCGCGATGATTTTGATAAGTTGACAGATACCTTTTCCGGGGGGTGGCGCATGCGGATAGAGTTGGCCAAACTCCTATTGCAGAACAATGATGTTTTGTTGTTGGATGAGCCTACCAACCATTTGGATATTGAATCCATTATCTGGTTGGAACAGTTCTTGAAAACCTATGCAGGTGCGGTTGTGATTGTTTCGCACGATAAAATGTTTCTGGACAATGTCACCAATAGGACCATTGAGATTTCATTGGGCCGAATCTATGACCACAACAAACCGTACACCAAGTTTTTGGCGTATCGAAAAGAAATCAAGGAACAGCAACTGAGCGCCCAAAAAAACCAAGAAAAGCAGATCCAGCAGACCGAACGCTTGATTGAAAAGTTCCGGGCCAAATCCAGTAAGGCTTCCATGGCACAGTCCCTCATTAAGAAGCTGGACAAAATAGAACGTATTGAGGTGGATGATGAGGATAATAGTGTAATGAACCTTCGGTTCCCCGTTTCCATAAACCCCGGAAAGGTGGTGGCAGAACTGGAAAATCTCTCCAAAAGCTATGGCAAAAAGGAGGTTCTAAAAGAGATTGATCTATTGGTTGAACGCGGTACAAAAACCGCTTTTGTAGGTCAGAACGGACAAGGAAAAACCACTTTGGCCAAAATCATGGTGGGAGAGTTGGACCATACGGGAAGCCTAAAGACCGGGCACAATGTACAACTAGGCTATTTTGCCCAGAACCAAGCAGAATATCTTGATGGTGAAAAAACCATCTTGGATACCATGATCGATGCTGCGAATGAGAAGAACAGAAGCAAGGTCAGGGATATTTTGGGGTCTTTTCTCTTTCGTGGCGATGAGGTGGAAAAATATGTAAAGGTGCTTTCCGGTGGGGAGCGAAACCGATTGGCCTTGGCCAAAATGTTGCTGCAACCGTTCAACGTGTTGGTCATGGATGAGCCTACCAACCACTTGGACATTAAATCCAAGAACGTGCTAAAAAGTGCACTTCAAAATTTTGAAGGAACCTTGGTCTTGGTGTCCCACGATCGGGATTTTCTCCAAGGGCTTACCGATAGGGTCTATGAGTTCAAGGACGGTAGCATCAAAGAGTATCTGGGAGATATCGACTTTTATCTGGAACAGCGAAAGGCAGAGGATTTCAGGAAAATAGAAAAAGGAGAGAAAAAAGTAGCACAGAAGGTCGAGGTGGTTTCCAAGGAGAACGACTATCAATTCCAAAAGAAACAGAAATCGCTCAAGAACAAATTGAGTGGGGTGGAAAAAAAGATCTCACAATTGGAGAAGGAGATAGCGGACATAGATCATGACCTCTTAATGGATTATGACAGCACGATAGCCCGCCCCAATTTTTTTGATACATATCAGGGTAAAAAGAAAAAGCTGGAGAACTTAATGGAAGACTGGGAGAGCCTTTCCCACGAATTGGAGACCCTGAACTAGCAAAAAATCCATTTACATACCACATATTTAGCCTAGTTCACAACAAATTACCGTCAGTTCGCCGATTATATTTGTAAGTTTTTTCGTCTTTTGATTACTTTGTAGGTAAATTCTTTAGGATAAAATAAGTAATCAATGATTCGATTGGCCGTTTTCTTCTTATGTATACTGGTTTCCGTAGGTAGGACCTATGCCAACCAGGAAGTCCCCCAAGAGGAGAGGAATGCCCTTGTAGACCTATACAACAACACCAAAGGAGACCAATGGAAGGTTTCGTGGGATTTGGAATCCCCGATCCATACATGGAAAGGCGTTGAGGTAAAGGACAACCATGTGGTGGGATTGACCTTGTTCATGAACAATTTGGACGGAGTGCTTCCCGAAAGTATGGGCAAACTTAAACACTTGGCCCAATTAAATTTGGCATTCAATAGCCTTACCGGTGTACTTCCCAAGGATATTGTGAAGTTGAAAAACCTAAAAGTGCTTCGCTTGGAAATGAACCGCATCAAAGGGTCACTTCCCGAAGGTATTGGAAAAATGAGGCAATTGGAGGTGTTATCCATGTTCAATAATTTTCTCAGCGGCCCCATACCGGATTCGTTCGGAAACCTCACTAACTTAAAAGAACTGAACCTCTCCAGTAATAATTTGAAAGGAATCATCCCAAAGTCCATTGGAAATCTGACCCAATTGGAAGCCTTGGGCCTTTTTGAGAACAATCTGGAAGGAAACATCCCCTCCGAAATGGGGAACTTGACCCACCTAAAGGAATTGGTGTTGGCCAACAACCAGTTGGGCGGTGAGATTCCCACAGAGTTTGGTCAATTGGCAAGTTTACAAGTACTGCAATTACAAAATAACCGATTTGATTCCTATACTGGACTCAAAATGATGGATACAAAACAGTTTTTGGTCTTTGATACCGATGATAAGACCTTGACACCACGATTCAATGACATCCAATTTGAGCGTACGCGCATGGCGGACACAAAATTTGAGGATGACGACGAAAATGAGTAGTTAGTTATTACTTTAGTTTGTTTGGTTTGGGGATACAGGCGTGTATCCCCTTTTTTTATGCAATTCTCAGAACAAGAAAGGTTTTGATGATTGTGGATATTGGGAAAGATTCCGTCTTTTGTGTAACTTCACTTCAACCCATAGTACATCCAATAGCTATACAACAACCGTGCTCTCTTTTGTCATCAATATTTTCCGATTTGCCAAAGCCATACTCAAAGGAATCCGAAAGGACGACGAGTTTAAATTCCTGTGCTTCTTTTTGATGTTTTTATTGATAGGCTCTACCTTTTTCTATTCCCAAACCGAACATTGGTCCGTTATTGATTCGTTGTACTTTTCGGTGATGACCATGGCTACTGTGGGGTATGGCGATTTTGTGCCGACCACGGATTTGGGAAAGATGTTCACCATAATCTATGCGTTCCTTTCCATTGGCACCTTTGTGGCGTTTACCGCAAAAATTGTGCGGTTGATTTTAGATGATGGAAAGCACAAACGGTTCTTTGGAAAAGACAAGCAAAACGACTAGCACCAAGAAATCAGATAGGTGAGAGTATCAGAATCCATATGTTTAGTGGTATTACTCTTAATAAGTATTGTAACTTACTTTTAGTGAGATAGTTATGGTTTAGCAGTCTTCGATTGGCATCTATTTTAATGGTTAACGACATATTGTAAGTATTTAATTACATATTTTGTTGATTTCACAACAAAAAAAAGGATTCTCATCCATTGTTTTATATCTTAAATACAGAAATTCAGATACTTACGTTTTTTTATGTGCAGACGAATCAGTAAAATAGTTACAACACTAATATGCTGTCTTGGTATTCATTTGGGTATGGCCCAAGTAAAGATCGGTGAGAATCTTCAAGTATTGGATGGGGCATCGATTTTGGAACTGGAAAGTACAAGTAGGGCCTTGGTACTTACAAGGGTAAATCAGGCCCAAATGAGTGCCATAACACCACTACATGGAGCATTGGTTTATAATACCGATGCCGAATGCATTTTTGTGTTTGATGGAACTGCATGGAAAAGCCTTTGTGGTGCAGGAATGGCGGTAACAACATCTAGCATGGCCCCAATTGCCAATCAAGTAGGGGATGTTTGGATTGATTCGACCCAAAACAATGTAAACATTTGGAACGGGTCAGATTTTGTGTTGATCAATAGAAATCCAAAAAGTGGCAATGGATTGCCTTCCCCCATCACGGTAAATGACCCTTTGGCGGGCGATATTTATGTAGACAAAAACTCCGGTGATCTCTTTACGTATGATGGGACCAACTGGATAGTTCAGGGGAATGCCGTACAGGCTTCAAACGGGATTACGGAAACTTCGACCAATACCATTGAACTGGGAGGAGCGCTGACAAGACCCACTAGTCTACAATCAAGTTCAATCAACACCTTGGCTATTGAGGGATTACAAATGTCCAACAACCCTACGGATTTTGTGGTTGTCATGGATGCATCGACCCAGGTGTTGAGGCAAATGGACAGATCATTCCTTTTACAACGTGAGGAGACTTTGGTGGTGGCCAACAATGGTCAAAACCAGTTTGCTACCCCCTTGGCCATTACCGACACCAAAAAAATAGACGTGTATCGCAACGGAATCAAAATCAACTTTACCGCTATAGGAAGCAATACCATTGCGTTGGACCCGGGCATCATCTGTTTTCAGGACGATGAGATTCGGATTGTCCAATTCTTTTAACAACAAAAAACCTAGAATCCAAATGTAAATCACAATCACTATGAAAACTCCAAATTATTCTATAATCACCAGAATGGCCCTATTGGTCCTCGGGATAGTATCCTTTGGAACGGCCAGCGCCCAGCAGACCACGGGCGATGTTACCAAAGCAACCGATATTGTCCCGGGCACCACTACCACAGGTGGAGCCGTACGGGTAGTGGATAACAGGGGGACCATTAAGTACCTCCAATCCATCAATGGGATTACCATGTTATCCAACACCACCAATGATGTGACCACAACTACCTGGCAGCTGGGAGGCACGCTTACCAATGATACTTTTATTGATGTGGATGGCAATGTATTCGGTCTTGATGGGATTGAATTGATTTCAACAGAACTGCCCTCCACGAACGCGACTACGGAATCGGACCATGGAACCGGAACCGGATATACCATTTTGGTAAGGGACGAAGCTACAGGCGCTGTAAAAAAATTACTTTCATCCGACTTGAACCTTATCCAAAGTGGTCAGGAGAGCTTTACCGCCACGGCAGGTCAAACCGCCTATGCACTTACAGGAAGCCCAGTTTTGCCAGCCTTCAGTCAAGTTTGGGTATATAGGAATGGGGCCAAGCTAGTGGCCAATGTGGATTACACGGTAGCTGCATCAACAGTTACCTTGGTGCCTGGAGGATCGGCTCCCAATGACTGGGCGGTGTATGCCGGTGATGTCATTGAGGTGCAATATGTAAAGTAGGGTGTTACAGTGGGCAGTTCCCCTTGTTCCCACTGTTGTACTACTGGACTTAAAGGATTTCAAAATGACCAAATCCCGGCGTCTTAAAATAAACACGGTACTCCTGCTGTTGCTTGGAATGCCCTTTTTTATCCATTCGCAAGAGGTCAGGGTAATTGATAACAAGGGGACCAAAACCACGGTGAGGAATACTACTGTCACCACTGGAAGTACAGCTCCATCTACCCCCGTATTGAACGACATTTGGTTTGATACCACTGATGCCGACCATCAACGCACCAAAATTTGGAATGGTTCTTTGTGGCAAGAAATCACCTTTACCGGAACCCCTGGCTCAGTCTTTTTTGCCGATACCGATGGAACCCCAACGCAGAACAATGCACAACTTTTTTGGGACAATACCAACCTTAGATTGGGGGTGGGCACCAATACGCCTTCCCAATCCTTGGATGTGAATGGCTATGCCCGGGTGAGGACAATGGATAATGCCGAAACCACAGACCAAGTGGTAAAAACGGATGCCAATGGGGTAATCCACACATCCAAAGTCAATTTTGGAGGGCGTTGGACGAATACCAATACCTCCACCAACCTCAACGTAAACAATACCGTTGCGCCTATTTTTGGGTCCAATGACTATGTGGACGATGGTACCAACCTTTACGAAGTCAGTGGAAACACCTTGATTGTAAAAGAATCAGGGAGATATGATATTCGGGCCAACTTGGCCCTAGTGGGCATAGATGACAGCATCTTAAGTGACACGGAGTTTGGTACCAATGTCAATGCCCGCATTGCAGTGAACGGAACTGCGGTTGGCGCCTTGGGAGCATCGGGCTATATATCGTTTAGCTTGCTACAGGGGCATAACCATTCCAGTATCCATGTAAGTGAAATATTGGAATTAAGTGCCAATGATGTGGTGACCATTGTTACCTACAGGGAAGCCAATTCCGGTACGGTACGCTTTGAAGGGAGTGGCACCTCGAGTTTTGTGATCAATAAATTACGCTGATCCGTGAAAACCTATTGCATCATACTATTTTTTCTTTCAAGTCTATGCCTTGAGGCACAAGATGGGATGCGCAATTGGGGCATGCTAAAAATACATGCTGATGGTGGTCTAGGCCTTCATGGAAATTTGATCAATGATGGCATTTTTGATGATAACGAAGGGTTGATGGGATTTTATAGTGATGCACCTGTTTTGGTTTCGGGAAGTTTTGCGCCACTGTTCAACGATATGGAAATTTTAGCATCCACTGGTCTTTTTTTGGACATTACCATTGGGGTAACGAACAACGGTAATTTTATGGATGGGGATATCCGGACCACAAGAGCAAATTCTTTTGTGACCTTGGATTTTTGGCCCGATGCTTTCCATACCGGGGCAACGGATATGAGTAAGGTTGATGGGTATGTTTCGGCACAAGGAAAACAGAGCTTTACTTTTCCTGTAGGGGATACCGAACAATTGCGCCCTTTGATCTTGAAATCGGAAGCCGTGAATCCTACCGCACTTTGTGCATACTTTTATGAAGACCCGAATACTCCGACCACTTTTTCGGAAACCTTCAATACAAACATCAAGGCGATGGGGTTGGGAAATGTCAGTACCCAAGAATTTTGGCATTTGGAGGGATCTATACCTTCCACGGTACAAATTTCGTGGAACGAGCGCAGTGGAATATCGCTGTTGACCACCAATATTGAACAGATTACTGTGGTGGGCTGGAACAAATTGGACCATCAATGGGAAAACCTCGGTGGTATGGCGGTGGGTGATTTTTCCCAAGGGATGGTGGTTTCGGATACCTTTGACCCCAATGTTTATGAAATCCTGACTTTCGGCACTACGGACAACCCAAACTTCATTGTGGATTTGCCCAATTATTTGATTACTCCCAACGGCGATGGTATCAATGACTTTTTGGAGATTGATGCATTGGAACAATCCCCGAACAACCGCATGCGTATCTATGACCGGAATGGCCTATTGGTTTTTGAACAGACCAATTACACCAATGGATTCAACGGCTATGCCACGGACGGTAAATGGGTCATCAATAGAAACCGTGGATTGCCATCGGGGGTCTATTTTTATCTTCTTACCATGGATGACCTTAATCTGGAGTTCCAAGGATTTTTATACTTGGCCCGCGACTGATTCAATAGATAATGGAATCCGAAGCAATTTTGGGAAGGGTATATCCACCATAATCCACCTCCAATCCTTTATGGATTTCTTTTGGACCATCGGAAGACAACGAAGTCCCAAAAACATACACTTTCTGTAGGGATGGGAAATTCTCCAATTTGTCAAACAAGTTTGAAGTGATTCCGGTACGGGTTAGGTTGAGGTGTTTCAAATGTGAAAGATGGGATAGCTCCTCAATGCCTTGGTCCGTGACTTCGGTTTGACCCAAGTTAAGCGTGGTCAAGTGGGGTAAATGACCCAAATACGGATAAATGGAATCGTTTATGGCCGTATTGGACAAATCCAGTTCCACAATAAAATCGTTTATGGGGGTCAAGGCCAAGGTATCTGTCAACGAAAATCCAGGTTTATTGATTGCGGTGACCCTAAGCCAAGGGGAATCCTTGCTGAGATACTCCACATGCAATCCGGTTTCCTTGACGGCACGTAGACTATCCAATGGCAAAGCGGATAAAGTGGCCTCTGGATAAAAATCTTCCGCATTTTTGGGGAAGAAGGGTTCAAAAAGACTTTCGTCCAATCCATGCGATGCAATACTGCCATCAAAAGGGTGTCCGGCCTCGATCCAAGCTTTTAGTATGGCAATCTCTTCCTTGGACAATTGCTCTTTTTCCTTGGGCGGCATATGGCCATCGGTATCTTTGGGAGAAATAACCCGGGTGAAAAGTTCACTGCCATCAGGATTTTGGGCCATGATCACCTCACCGTTTTCGCCGCCGGATAGAATATCGTCCATATGGTGTAGGCGCAGTTCGCCTTTGGCCTGTTTGGGACCATGGCAGCTTACACATTTATTGTTGAGGATGGGATGTACCACTTCGGCGTACAGGTCGGCATTCTCCCAGGATTCTTCGGTCAATGCTATAGGGAGTTCTTCAAAAACCGGAATTCCCAGTGCTTTTTTTACCCCTCGTGGAAGGGGTTCGGTCAGGTACCCCTCTCCATGGGTGATGTTACCTCCTTTATGCCCTGTGATGGAAATCAACACCAACCCTAAAACAATCATAATGGGAAAGGACACTTTTTGCAACACCGCTACGGAATCCGACTTCCATTTCAAATACAATGCAAAGCAGAACACGGCCGTGATGATTCCAAACCAGAGGTGACCTTTGACGGTATCAAACCCATAACCCTCATTTTGGTATAGCAGGAATCCACTTATGCAGGCCAAGACCGAGACCAACCCCGCCCAAAGGAACAAGGTGGACAATAGCCCGGTGTACTGTTTTGTCTTACGGTCGGTCCAATATAAAAGTACGCCCAGTACCAAGAACCCTATGGGCAGGTGTACAATTAGAGGATGTAACCGCCCCAATAGCTGTGAAAGAATATCCATTTAATCTATGCCGAGTCTTTGTTTTATAATGTTCATCATATAAACATTGGCCTCCCATTGGTCCGATACGGGAAGTTGGGTATACGGAAGGGCAGGCATATAATAAGGTGGCCCAAATTCTGAGGTAACCGTCATGGGACGGTCATTTTCCGCCCAGAATTTTCTGATGACCTTTTCCCAGATGTCCAAATGACGGTCAACGGCCCTTTTCCACTCTGGAGCTTTGGGGTCGTTTACTTGGGGACTCTCGGCATGGCCTACCCGCGCATGGATATGGTCGGTCTTTGCAATCACTTCGGAAAGCATGGCATCCCTGCCTTCCAATAAGGATTCATGGACCACCATCCAATGACTGATATCGGCAGTAAGACGTAAATCGGATATCTTTTTTAAATAGTCCAATGTAATGGGCAAGGTGTAACTGAACCGCCCGCGATGGGTTTCATGATAAATGGGAATACCCGTTTCCTTACTGATGGCATTGGCCGCTTTGATAAATGCGGTATTTTGTTCCATAGTGAAAAAGTCACTACCGGTTTGACTGTTGATCACCACAGGCTTCCACGACACCAATACATGCAATTTCTTTGTATAGGCCTCCAAACTTTCCTCAAAGGGAAGACTGTTGTCGGTCCCATGCATTAAATTAAGCTGTAAGTCATGTTTTTTTAATGCAGCTTTGAGTTGCTGTTGACTTTCCGTCTCATTGGGCAGCCAAACATCAATACCATCAAAACCGGAGGCTTTGGCCCGTTCGCAAAATGCATCCCAACTTAAAGTGTTTCCCCAGTTGGTCTGAAAAAAGAGGATTTCCCCTTTTTGGGGATAGAGGGTAGTGGCAAAAAGAATCATTACTAGATAGAGGTGTTTTTTCATGAGTATGTTAAAGTTTGGTTGCAATTACGCTAATATTTCTTTGATGACTTCCCCGTGTACATCGGTCAACCTAAAAGGTCTTCCCTGAAAATCAAAAGTGAACTGTTCATGGTTAAAGCCAAGCAAGTGCAGCATGGTGGCATGAACGTCGTGTACAGAAACTGCCCCATCCACTGCAGAGAACCCAATCTCATCAGTCTCCCCGTGGCAGGCTCCTTTTTTGATGCCCCCACCGGCCATCCACATGGTAAATGCATCACCATGGTGATCTCGGCCCATAAAGCCCATTTCCTTGCCTTCACGGTTTTCCTTCATAGGGGTGCGGCCAAATTCACCGCCCCACACCACCAAGGTGTCATCCAAAAGACCACGTTGTTTTAAATCCAATAGGAGAGCGGTCATAGGTCGGTCTATTTGTCGGCATTTGTTCCGAAGTCCCAAATCCACGGCAGTACTGTGGTCTGTTCCGTGACTATCCCAGCCCCAATCGAACAATTGTACGTAGCGCACTCCTTGTTCCACCAGTTTTCGCGCAAGCAGACAGTTGTTGGCAAAGGATTCCTTTCCAGGTTCCACCCCGTACATTTCCTTGATATTGTCCGGTTCACTGTTGATGTTCATTACTTCAGGAACGGCAATCTGCATGCGATAGGCCATTTCATATTGGTTGATGCGCGCCAGAATCTCTGGGTCGGCATACTGGGCGTATTCGGCTTTGTTGATTTTGTTGATGGCATCAATAGTGCTCTTTTTTAGGTCACGGGACATGCCTTTGGGGTCATCAATGTAGAGTACAGGGTCTCCTTTGGACCTGCACTGTACGCCCTGATAAACCGAAGGCAAAAATCCACTTCCCCAAACACTTTTTCCCGCACTGGGCGCCTGTCCACCAGAGGTGAGTACCACAAAACCGGGTAAATTCTGGTTTTCAGACCCTAGTCCGTAAGTGACCCATGATCCAACACTGGGTCTTCCCAAACGTGGGGTTCCGGTATGCATGAACAATTGGGCGGGTCCATGGTTGAATTGGTCCGTGTTCACCGCTTTTAGAAAAGCTACTTCATCCACCACTTTTTTGAAATGGGGCAGGTTTTCCGAGACCCAATTGCCACTTTCGCCAACCTGTTCAAACTCGGCTTGGGGCCCAAGAAGTTTTGGGGTACCCCGGATAAAAGCAAATTTTTTGCCTTGCAAAAGCGATTGTGGGCAGTCTTGGTTGTGCAATTTGGCCAGCTCGGGCTTATAATCGAACATCTCCAACTGCGAAGGTGACCCAGCCATGTGCAGATAGATCACCGATTTCACCTTGGGCGCAAAAGGGGGCGGTAATGTGGCCAAGGGATTCAGGTCCCTTTCGGTCAATTGCAAGCCTTTTTTAAGGGCTGCTGCCGGGTCATTTTTTTGAAAATTACAGGAAGCCAAGAAACCGCTCAAAGCCAAGCCGCCCATTCCCGTGGCGCACTGTTTCATAAAATGTCGGCGGGTCTGCGACTGCGCTTCACGCATCAGTTTTTCGTGGATCAATCGGTCCAAAGAATCTTTGCTCATGACTTTGTAATAAATTCATCAAGGTTCATAATGGCATTGGCCACAACAGTCAACGCGGCCAATTCGGCATCATCGGTTCCCAAAAAGTCATCCATGGCCTTCGCGTCCATTTTAAAGGTGGCCAAGGATTCTTCATACAATTCGGACAATGCCTGTTTTTTATCTGGGCTCAATTCCCTGAACACGGCTTTTTCATAGCCCCGGGTAATGGCACTTTCAATATTTTCCGCTTTTTTCATATCGATGGCCAGTTGGTGGGCCGCCTCAAGATATACAGGGTCATTGAGGGTCACCAAGGCCTGTAAAGGGGTGTTGGTCACGGTTCTTCGGATGGTACATACCTCACGGCTACTGGCATCAAAGCTCATAAAGCTGGGATATGGGCTGGTGCGTTTTATATAAGTATAAAGACCACGACGATAACGGTCCTCTCCTTTGCTTTCCACCCAAGTTTCACTGCTGTAGACGGTTTGCCAAACCCCATCAGGTTGTGGGGGCATAACACTGGGGCCATACATTTTTGAACTCAACAGTCCCGAAACGGCCAAGGCTTGGTCCCTGACCTGCTCTGCGGTCAAACGTAATCGTGGACCACGGGCATAAAGCCTGTTCTCTGGGTCTATTTGGTGTAAAGTTGGATTTCCTTCAGAGCTTTGACGATAGGTGCCGGACATGACAATATCCTTGATGAGCGACTTCAATTGCCACCCATTTTCATTCATCAACCGAAGTGACAACCAATCCAACAAAGCTGGGTGTGATGGAGGTTCGGATTGCGATCCCATATCTTCAAGCGAAGCCACAAAACCATTTCCGAACAATTGATGCCAAACCCGGTTTACCAAGGTGCGTGCCGTCAAGGGGTTCTCCTTGCTCACCAACCATTGCGAAAGCCCCAAACGGTTTTTGGGCCATTCCTGTTTCCATGGGTTCAATATTGCTGGTGTGACCGGGGTGACGGTATCAGCCAGTGTAAGCCAGTTTCCACGTTCAAAAACCCGGGTCGTACGGGTCATATAATCCGGGTTCTCTATCATGATGGGCACCGTTGGGGTGACGGTGTTCAAAAGATCTAGGAATTTTTTCTGGATTTGATCATGTCCAGGTTGTCCTTCACCGGGAAGGTCGGGCAAAAAGGCAAACCAAGAAATAAAGCTGGTCCCCGTCTGTTGGGGCAGTGTTGGGTTTTCGGCCTCAAAAAACAAACGAATGGAATCTTGTACCTCGGCAAAGGGCACTTTACGGATAATTTCCCGAGGAGTCTTATCAATATTGAAACGCGCCAAGACTTCACCTTCATTGTTGTCTTTTCGAAGCGTCATGACCGTACCATTGTCATTGGCCCAATATTTAAAATAAAGGTTGGGCGAGCCTTGGGTATAAATGTCATCATAGTAACAGGAACCATTGGGCCAAAGCGAGAGGTATTTGGTGTCGGCCAGTTCGCCATTGACAAAGTTCTTCGCGTGATGAACTTGATAGAACGGCTCGTTGTACATTAAAAACTTATTGAATTTATCGGCTACTTCCTGGTTTCCATGTTTTAGGTTCCATTGAAAGATTTCGTTCAGGGTCTTTTGGTCCTTTTCGCTGTAGAATTTCAACACAGGATCCTCATGGGGCGTATCCTCATCCATGGCATTGTTGAAAAAGGCCATCATATTATAGTATTCCTCATGCCTGAAAGGATCATACGTATGACTATGGCACTGAACACACTCCATGGTGGTACTTTGCCATACTTGGAAGGTGGTATTGACGCGGTCCAGTACTGAAGCAACCCTGAATTCTTCATCCTCTGTACCTCCTTCATCGTTGTTCATGGTGTTTCGGTGGAAGGCTGTGGCGATGAGTTGGTCCATGGACGGGTCAGGCAATAAATCACCGGCAAGCTGTTCCGTGGTGAACTGGTCGTAGGGCATATTTTCGTTAAGGGCATTTATGACCCAATCCCGGTACTTCCACATGGTTCTGCCTTGATCTTTTTCATACCCTTTACTGTCCGCGTAGCGTGCAAGATCTAACCACCAACTGGCCCATTTTTCACCAAAGGAAGGTTGAGCCAAAAGGCTGTCCACCAAAGTTTCATATTCCATTTCGCCTTGAGTGTAGGAAGTAAACCATTCGGCTTTGGGGGGTAGACCGGTTAAATCAAAGGCCAATCGCCTGGCAATGATGTTTTTTGGGGCCGGTGCATTGGGAGATAACTCATTTTCTTCAAGACGGGCCATGATAAAATGGTCAATGTCGCTTTGGATGAAGTCACTGTTCTCGGGTAAAAAGCCTGCCTCTTGATCCGGTTGCGGAACCGAAATGTCTTGGGGTGGGGTATAGGCCCAATGTTTTCCCCATTCGGCACCTTGATTGATCCATCGTTCCAGTAAATCGATTTCTTCTTGGTTCAACGCCGGTTTTTCATAAGGCATCCGTAATTCGGGGTCATCTTCATGAAGACGGCGGATGAATTCACTGGCACTTGCGTTGCCTGGAACAATGGCCCTTTTGCCCGATTCGCCTTCGACCAAGGCCTCTTCTTCAAAAAGGAAGCTGATGCCACCACTTTTTTTGACCCCACCATGACAGGTGATACAGTGTTTGTTCAGGATAGGTCTTACTTCACTGGCAAAATCAACCTTTTCACCAGTGTTGCAACCCATGAGCATAACGGACAAAATCGATGCTCCAAGAAATATGTGAAAATGTCGAATCGGCATTTTTTTTGAGTATTTGTAAATATTATATAGAATAATTATGAAAATCTACATTAAATGATGCAAAAAATAGTACTTTTTTTGCCACTTTGTAAATGTATGTAATGATTGGAATTTCTTAAGACTGTACGAAAACTTTTTTGTGGTTTGTTTTTTGGACTTTTGAATGAGTCGTGTTTTTATCAAAACAAGGAAAATTGCATGGTGCTAAACTTGAGGTGCACATAAGTTTTGGATTGGTGATCGACAAAAGAGTGGTTTTGGGATTACTTTTTTCTAAGCGAAGATTCCCGAATCACTAAATCCGTTTTAAGGGTGATGGTTTCAAAGTCAATGGCGTTGTCTTCGTCCTCAATTTGCCGTATCAACAATTTGGCGGCAGCCTCTCCCATTTGGAATGCCCGATCATTTACCGTGGTAAGGTTGGGCTGGATTACTTGGGATATGGGATAATTGCTGAATCCCACAACAGCTATTTGCTCGGGAACCTTAAATCCAGCTTTTTGAAAAACCTGGACCGCGCTGATGGCCGTGTAGTCATTGGAGCAGAAAACTCCATCAGGTATTTGCGGCAAGGCAATAAGTTTACGGGCGGAAATAGCCCCTTCTTCATAGCTGAGATTTTGGGTCTCGAGGACCAAATCAGGATTATAGGGGATATTATGCGCCTTCAGTGCAGCTTTGTATCCCTCAAACCGATGCTTAAATATTGGGGTACCTTGATTTCCTGCAATATGACCTATTCTTTTGCACCCTTGTTCTATGAGGTGCTCTGTGGCCTTGAAGGCAGAGCCAAAATCATCTATGACCACTTTATTGGCCTGAAAATCTGTAGGGACCCGATCGTAGAATATGATGGGAACCCCAAGCTTGACCAACCTTTTAAAATGGGTGTAGCTTTTGGTTTCGTTGGAAAGGCACACAATGATGCCTTCCACCAATCTATTCTGTAGGATCTTGGCAATTTCCTTTTCCCTATCGATGGAATCCTTGGATTGGAATATGGTGATGTTATACCCTTCCCTATAGGCCAAGTCTTCAATACCACTAATGACCAAAGAATGAAAATGGACATCTATTTGGGGTACGATCACCCCAATGGAATGGGTTCTTTTTTTCCGAAAACCAGCAGCAATGGAGTTGGGTGCAAAGCCAAGCTCCTCGGCCTTTTTTCGTACCTTCTTTTTTGTGGATTCGCTTATGGCCGGATGCCCCGCAATAGCCCTGGAAATGGTAGAGGGCGACAGTTGTAGCTCTTTTGCTAAATCTTTAAGGGTTATTCTTGGGTTGGACATTACAGCAAATTACAAACGTTTGCGTTAATCAGCGAAATTGGAAATTCCAAATACTTAATTTTCGAACCTTTTTTCCAAATTATAAAAACAAATTTAGTGGATTTTTAATGTTATGGCCGCTATTTGGTGCATTTTGATTCAAAATTAGTTTATGCAAACGTTTGCATAAATGTATTGCGAATTTTATATTTGGGTCGTAATTGTTTTCTAGTTAAAGCAGAATGGGAGAAAACCAGAACCATGTAAAGGTGTATGCTTCCAGAAAGGAAGCAGGTGAAGCAGCGGGAAGAGCAGTTGAAAAACACTTGGTTAAACTTCAGCAGCAGCAAGACGATGTCCGGATTATTTTTGCGGCGGCACCCTCACAAGATGCCATGCTGGAGTATTTGTCAAACTCAGAGCGTATTGAATGGGGTAAAGTGACCGCTTTTCACATGGATGAGTATTTGGGCTTGCCCAAAGGTGCGGAACAGCATTTTTCGGAATATTTAAAAAAGCGACTTTTTTCAAAGGTTCCCTTGAAGAAACAAATCTTGATAGACCCATTTGGTAATGTGGAAAGTGAGATTTCCCGATATTCAAATTTGATGAATGAGAAGCCAATCGATATGGTTTGTTTGGGCATCGGTGAAAATGGACACATTGCGTTCAATGACCCACCAGTGGCAGACTTTAACGATTCCAAGACCATCAAGGTAGTTGAATTGGATGAAGCTTGCAGGATGCAACAGGTGAATGATAAATGCTTTGAAAGCTTGGAGAATGTCCCTAAAAAAGCCCTGACTTTGACCGTACCCACTTTGTTCCGTGCAAAAAAGATGTTCTGCGTTGTTTTGGGAACAAACAAAAGTGAGGCGGTAAAAAATACATTGATGGGACCGGTCAACGAAAGCTGTCCGGCATCTATCTTGACCACACACCCAGATTGCACGTTTTACTTTGATGAAGATGCGTATCAAAAAGTTATGGAAATTTCAATTTAAAAGAAACGATATGATTTCAAAACACATGTTAAGAGCCCTGTTGATTCTGGTGTTATGCTTTAAGATGCCTTTGATCTTGAGGGGGCAGGATACCCCTGATTTTCAGGTAAGGGGGTTTCATATTGACCTAAGGATACAGGTCATGACGCCAGAAGCCCTAAAAGAGTTTGCCAAGGAGTTGGCAGATTTTGGGATGAATACCTTGGTCATGGAATGGGAGGGGACCTATCCATTCAAGAACCATCCCGCCATTTCCAACAAGTATTCGTACACCCGAGAGGAAATCAATGACTTTATTACCTACTGCGACGATTTGGGTATAAAAGTGATTCCACTACAGCAGAGTTTGGGACATGTGGAATATATCCTAAGGAACCCCAGATATAGTGAATTGAAAGAAGACCAAAAGGATATTTCCCAACTCTGTCCCATGGAAGATGAAGCCAGCAAAGCCCTATTTACGGAGTTGTTCACCGATATGGCGGAAACACATAATTCAGATTACATCCATATTGGTGGGGATGAAACTTATTTATTGGGACATTGTCCACGATGTAAGGAGAAATCGGAAAAATATAGCAAGTCCAAGCTGTTTGTGGACCACATGAAAATGATATCAGAAATTGTCATCGGATTGGGGAAAATACCGGTCATGTGGGCCGATATTATTCTAAAACACCCCGAAGCAGCAGCGGATTTACCGGCGGAAACCATTTTTGTGGATTGGAATTACGGATGGAAAATAAGTCACTTTGGCGACATTCCTTCCCTTCAGAAAATTGGTTTTACCTTTTGGGGCTCTCCGGCCATACGCTCCCATCCGGATAATTGGTATGTGACCAAATGGGAGAAACATTTTAATAACCAGAGCGACTTTATCCCTTACTCTAGACAAGCGGGCTACACAGGTATGGTGATGACTTCTTGGTCCACTTCCGGAGTGTATGGTTTTACTTGGGATTCTGGATACGATGTGCTGGATATGGTACAGATCAGGAACAATTATCCCATGTCCGGTTTTCGAATTTTGATCGCGAGTTATGCCGAGGCCTTGAAGAAAAAGACTCCCATCAATGGCCAATCCTTTGCTTTGCAGTATGGGAAGGAACGGTTTGGTTTAAGCAATAAGGATAGTCAAGTGTTATGGAAGTTCCTTTCTGCGGATTCAGAGTTGATTACTAATGGAAAACCTGAACAAAGTGCCAGTATTGATGACGTGAAGGCCAAATATGACCCCATTCGGAAAGAAATCAACCAGATTGAACCCCGAAAGAACCAGCAGGAATTTGAGCATTTTAAGCTGATGGCCGATTTGCGGATGCACTATTTGGATTTCAAAGCGGTGGAGGCCCAATACAATTCCAAAGATTTTTCAGTTACGGAAACTCTAGGCTTACTTAAAAAATTGGACGCTGTCTTGGCCGATGCGGAAACGCTCAACAAACGGTACATCGAACTCAACAAGGGGTTTCTTTATGATGCTGAACTTCAGGAACAGAACAACATAAGGGTCCAGCAGGTCAAGGTGCTTTATGACCGACTTGCAAAGGCAAAATAACCAATGACAGGGATAATCCCATTTTAAATCATGCAGATACTCGACTGGATTGTATTGTCATTTTATTTTCTGATGCTCTTGGGCATTGGTCTCTGGGCCTACTTTCGAGTAAAGAATTCGGCCGACTTTTACACCGCGGGAGGAAAGCTTCCTTGGTGGTTATCGGGAATCTCGCACCATGTTTCGGGATATAGCGGTGCTGTTTTTGTGGCCTATGCCGGTATTGCCTACACCCATGGCTTCAGTTTGTACGTTTGGTGGGCCTTTACCGTAGCCTTGGCTACTTTGATGGCGGCATTCTTTATAGCCCCACGCTGGTCCCGCCTCCGCATTTTTTCAGGGGTGCAATCCCCCACAGAGTATCTGCTCAAACGATACGACCTGAAAACCCAACAACTGATTGCATGGACCGGGGCCATAATAAAGGTCTTTGATACCGGGGGCAAATTGGCCGCCATTGCCGTTTTGTTGAATGTATTCAGCGGGACTTCCATTAGTTTCGGTATCATCTTGGTGGGAATGATATCACTCATATACATTACCATTGGAGGGCTTTGGGCGGATGTTTGGAACGATTTTGGTCAATTTATGGTGCAATTGCTTGCCGGGATTACCATGTTTGTGGTAATCATTTTAAAACTGGATGATGGTCTCGATGGAATTTTTACCGTATGGGACAGATTGCCGGAAGGGCATTCCAATCTGTTCAATGAACCCTACACCTTTGGTTTTGTCTGTGTGATACTGATCATTAACTTTTTTAGTTACAGTGGGGGAACCTGGAACTTGGCAACGCGGTTCATTTCCTCCAGATCGGGAAAGATGGCCAAAAAGGCTGCCATATTATCTTCCATACTTTATTTTGTCTGGCCCTTGGTGCTTTTTTATCCCATGTTCAGCGCTCCATTGTTCTTTGAAAACCTTTCGGACCCCACCCTTTCCTACGGAATGCTGGTCAAAGAGTTTTTACCCTCCGGTTTGGTGGGGCTTGTGCTGGCTTCATTGTTTGCCAATACCCTGTCCATGACCGCTTCGGATTCAAATACGGTATCGGCGGTAATCAGTAGGGACATACTTCCTGTTTTGTTTCCTAAAATAAGGATGTTTACCGATAAAAAGTTGTTGCGCCTTGCCAGGGTCACTACCTTCTGTTTTACCCTATGCACCATAATTACTGCGCTGAATTCCAGTTATTTTGGAGGAGTGTTTGGGTTGATTGTCAGTTGGTTTGCAGCCTTGTTAGGGCCCATTTCCATTCCCATGATTTTGGGGTTGTTGCCCGCTTTTGCAAAAAGTGATGGAAGGGCGGCCCTGATTTCCATTGTTGGAGGGCTCTTGGCCTTTATGGGATTGAAACTGTTTCCAACGCATTCCCTTGCCCTGGAAATTGGAGGTCCGACCTTGGTGTCATTTTTTCTTTTTGTGTTATGGGGATGGTTGAATAATAGGCCTGTGCCCGCTGAAGTAAAGGATTTACACCTTAAATTGGATAGCAAGTCAAAAGCATAATACGATGGAAACCCCGTTGAGAGGTATACATTTTGAAAGTGGGAAGGGTATTGAAATCCATATTGAAAATGGGACGATGTCCCATGTGGTGGATGTACCTTCAAATGAAGCTTTTCATAGGATAGCCCCGGGATTGGTGGATCTTCAGGTAAATGGTTACAAGGGAATCGATTTCAATAGTGGAAACATTTCCAAAGAAGAGGTGGCAAAGGTGGTTCAATGCTTATGGGAAGTGGGGATCACCACCTTCTATCCTACCTTGATCACCAATTCAGACAAGAATATAAAGAATGCCCTTCGGGCTATTGTGGAAGCTTGTGAGGAAGACAAACTTGTGAATGATTCCATTGGGGGCATCCATCTGGAAGGTCCGTTCCTTTCCAGTGAAGAAGGCCCGCGTGGAGCACATCCGCTTGAACATATTAAAAATCCAGATTGGGAGCTTTTTAAAACATGGCAAGAGTATGCCAAAGGCCGGATAAAGCTGATTACCCTTGCCCCGGAACGGGAGGGAGCCGATGATTTTATTAAAAAATGTACTGCTTCGGGAGTGTTGGTTTCCATTGGACATACCGCTGCGACCCCAGATCAGATCAAGGATGCGGTGAAGGCAGGTGCCCGCATGTCCACCCATTTGGGAAATGCCGCCCACCTTAACTTACCACGTCATCCCAATTATATTTGGGAGCAGTTGGCTTCGGATGATCTCTGGATTTCCCTTATTGCCGATGGGTTTCATCTTCCAGAATCCGTGTTGAAGATTTTTATCAAGGTAAAACCAGAGAAGAGCATTTTGGTAAGTGACTGTACCCAATTTGCAGGATTACCTGCTGGGACCTATACCTCCCATATTGGAGGCGCTATTGAATTGAATGGGGAGGGAAGGCTCTTCATGAAGAAAAATCCAGAACTCTTGGCGGGTTCTGCACAAACGCTTGTTCATTGTATAGACCATTTGGTAAACTCGGGTTTGGTTTCCTTGTCAAAGGCATGGCGCATGGCATCCAACCAGCCAATGGAAGTAATGAACATTCAGGGTTATGGCCTTAGCAAAGACAGCAGGGCCGATCTTGTGGTTTTAGAACGTAGATCAAACAAGATTGAAATTGTTCAAACCATAAAATCGGGAAGAGTGGTCTATTCTAAGTAAATGCCACTTCAAACCCCATGATGAGGTTTTACCAATGTCTTTATTGAGAGGGCACTGATTTTTATCTCTGTTTTTTTCCAAGCAGCAATCGCAGCTGTGATCCCCATCCTCCAATGAGGGCATCATCAATACCATCACCGTTTACGTCGCCAATGGCAATGTCCCAGCTTCTGCCAAAAGTTTCCTTTGGAATAATCTCATGCGTTCTGTCTGTAAAATTTCCATTTCCATCATTTTCATAGGCATGCATTTGCATAGGAGCAAAAGGAGGGATTTCTATGGCACTCATCAGAAGGTCCATGTCACCATCTTGATCAAAATCTATAGCGGCGCCAGCATAGGTTGAAAAGGTATTGGAAGGCATTTGTTCAGTTTGGTCCTTGAAATGGGCATTCCCATCATTGATAAGAAGCCGGGTTCGGGGGTCTTTTTCCCATTGCCCTCCATTATTGGTAAGATTGGCAAATACAATATCCCGATCCCCATCATTTTCGGCATCTACCAAAATAACCTTTCTAGTGTGCAAAGGGACAGAAAGTTCCAATTGGTCTGCTACTTCCTTAAATGTTCCCTCACCATCGTTGAGAAACAGCCTGTTCGGGGGGATTTCATTACCTACGACCATGTCCAAATCCCCATCGCCATCCAAATCTGCCAGTGCGATGCTCTGGGTCCCATCATTGATTTGGGGCAATCCTTGTGACGTATGGTCTATAAAGTATCCCGGTTTGTTTTTGTCATTGAGCCAAAGGAAGTTTTGCCCGAAAGCCCCTGAATTTCCAATCAAGATATCAGGTAGCCCGTCTCCATTTACATCACCTATATCCAGTCCATTGCCTTCACTTTGACCAAGCATTCTGTCGCTGACATTTTGGAAGGAGGTATCACCATTGCCTAAATAATATTCATGGTATTGGTCATCTTCGGCAACAAAGATGACATCCATTACCCCATCATCATTAAAATCAGCAATACGTACATGTTCCGTGTCATGTGACCCACCTCCAAACACTCCTTTTTTCCATGTGAACTTTCCTTTACCATCGTTGAGGTACAGCCGGTTGATGTCTGATTCCAACGCCAGTAGGGCATCCAAATCCCCATCTGAATCCACATCCAACAAGGCAACATCCAAAGCATGGGCTTCTGGATCAACGGGAATATGGGTTTCCGTAACATCAATAAAGTAAGAGGTTTCATTGGATTGTGAACTTGCACTGGTACAGATACCCAACAGTGCTATGAAAATGTAATGGTGCGGTTGTACGTTTTTCATGTTCTATATTTTAAAGTTTATAGTGGAATAATGACGATGCCCACAAAAAAATGTGCATTGCCAATCCATCGGTCCAATTCTGTACAATAAAGGCCTAAAGGCCTTTTGGATCTATCGGGGCAAGTACTTGAATTGTTTTCGTAAGGTAATGACTCCCTCGCTGGGAAAATCTTTGGGTACATTTTGCGTCACCTTACCAGTAGCGACCCATTCCGCACCTCGAAGCAAGGTAACCTGAAACCCCGTACACTCCATGGAATACCTTAGTTCAGGGTCGTTTCCTGCATGTCCCATGGCGGTGACAAATACACGTCCTTTTCCATATTTTACCGTCCAAAGCATGGGTTCGTTCCTTCCGGTGCCATCCAATTCGGGCTCATCATAGGCAGTGGCCAGCACCTCCATATGTTGAGCGGGACCACGGGTTTTCCCATAAAGTTCGTCCTTGAAATGTTCCCATACGGGTGGAAGGCCTTTTAAAATAGGGTGGTCTGGTTTTCTATGGACCACAGTAAATGGATGCTGCAAGGCATGATGCCCGGCACTTCCGGGGGCGTAATCGTACACAATGCGGTCATTTTTCCAATATACATAAGGCCCGTCTTTCTCGTTGCGCCCGTTCCATGCGCCCAATCCAATCATTTTGTTGTATTCGGCCCAATCGTCCATGGCCACAATGGAAGAGTGCATGACCACGACACCTCCTCCTTGGGCAACATATTCCTCGAACTTCTTTTGGGTGGGTTCGGCCCAAGTGGTTCCCCCATAATTGATCACCACTAGGTCATACTGGTCAAAGTTGGGATTGAACAATGCAATATCCCCATCCCAATTGGGCGTGGTTTCTATATCGACCGAAAAAAGGCCGCTGTTCTCCAAAGTTTGTTTTAAGGCATCACTACTGCCTTTCCACCAATGGTTTCCATCTTGTCCAGTTACTATCATCGTTTTAATTGTCTTTTGTGCCTGTATTTGGGAAGCACCTCCCAACAATGTAATTAGGCTAAACAGGGCCAGCTTTAGTTTTTTCATGGCTTTTGGGTTCTTAAGATGTTGTAAATGGTTTTTATCATGGCCCCTTCTTCATCGTCAGATTCGTAGGACCAGTACATACCTCCCCGTAGTCCCCTATCTAATATGAATTGGCATTTTAACGCTATGGATTCAGGAGTCTCAAATGTGTATATCATCTGGCCCCGTGAGTTGACCAGATAGGAGACCTTGGCGTCTTCATCCCATTTTACCTCGTATTTGGTCTGCCGCAGTAGACTTTTGTAATCCACGTCTCCGACTTTGTCCCGGTCTCCTTTTCCATAAAGGGGCATCCCCATGACTAGTTTATCCAATGGTACACCTGCCTTTAAATGGGCGTCTACGGCTTCCTCGGAGGTGATGTTTCCGGTTCGTTTAGATCTATACAGTGCGGAATGGTGGTTTGGGGGCATTCCCATATCATAGGCCATGATGTTCACAAAATCAGTATAAGGCATGATGTCCCTAAAATTGATGTATTCCCCAGAGGCCACCGTGGCCAAGGTCAACAGTTTATGAGGCCCAATAGCGTTCCTGATGTCTTTCATCAGTAAGGTAAAGTTTGCGGTATCGTCAGGAGAAGCGGAAATTTTGGCCAAGTCACTGGTAGGGTACTCCCAGTCGATATCTATTCCATCAAGGCCAAATTGTTCCACCACGCGTTGGCAGTCGGCTGCAAATCGCTCCCGATTTTCTTTGTCGGCGGCCATTTCACTAAAACGTCCACTTCCCCAGCCTCCAATGGACAACATCACTTCCAGGGAAGGATATTGTTTTTTGAGGTCCACAATGGTCTGTAAACGCTCCTCGTTGTCAATACGGACCCCATCAAAACTATCGGTGACGTGTCCAAACGCATAATTGATATGGGTCACATACGATGGGTCTGGTAGCCCTTCTTTCCATGAGGTCACATAAGCCACGACCACTTTTTTGTCGAATTCAATCGTATCATAAAACCACTCCACATCCAGATGGTTGCCTTCTTCATCCACAGTAAATGCATCATCCTTGAAATACTCGCGATAGAGTTCGTATTTGCCATCCTTGTCACGGTCTTCCAATAGGATGTCCCGTTCCGTGGAAATGGTAACCGATGAGGTGTATTGCACTTCCTTGGAGTAGTGATCTAGAATTACATAGTAATTTTTAAAGAGATCAAAGTAGGGGTAATGCCCATTGTGTGCACTGAACAATAGCACGTCTTCCAAGCCCGGGTCACTGTCCATCTGTACCAATTGTGATGCATGGAGTCCGAAGCCCCTTTTTTGGATTCCCGAAGGATATTGGTCCCAAGTTTTGGGAAGGCTTGTGGTGGCGAATTGTCCCCATCCCGTGTAGGATAGAAGCAATGTGGCGAAACAGAATAGTAGTCTCCTCATTTGTTTTTGGTTTAATAGATTCATTTATGTGGCCTATATGATCAACTTAAGTGTTCATTACAATTTTATTACGAAATCTTATCCTTGATTCTGGATGCGGCGGCAGCATCCAACAATACCTCACAATTGGGGTGTAATTGCACTACCGAAGCGGGAATATCGGTGGTCACAGGTCCCAATACGGCCTTTTCCACCATCTCGGCCTTGTGCTCTCCCTTTACGATCAGGATTAACTTTCGGGTGTGCATAATATTTTTGATGCCCCGGGTTAGACCGCCCAGTTCATGATCGGCAGAAACATTGGTTTCCCTACGCACCCGTGCCTCAAAATCTGGATCCATGGGAGAAACCCAGGTCTCACTCTCAAACGGGGTTCCTGGCTGGTTGATTCCGATATGACCATTGGTGCCTAGCCCCAACATCTGTAGATCGGCGCCACCCCGTTCTGCCAATCGCTCCTCGAAAAGTGTTGCTTCGGCCTCAAAGTCATCGGACATGGTAGGGGGCATGATGAAATTCTCCTCTGGAATCCCTAGCGGACCTGCAATCTGGTTTTTGATCATGGTATAGCAGCTGCCAGCATATTCACGGGGAAGATTGGTCAATTCATCCACATTGAACAAGGTGAGTTGATCTACGGCAAAAGGGTATTTTTTATGGATTTGGGAAACAATGGTGTGCATGTTGATTGTGGTCTGCCCCGTTGAAAGCCCGATTACGGAATTTGGTTTTTCAAGAATCTGTGCTATGATCCGCCATGCTGCGGTGATATCAAAATCCGATTCGTCCTTGGTAATGGTAATTTTCATGTATTGTTGTTATGGTTTACTCAATTCGTTTTGAAAAAAATCTTCTATGGCTTGGGCAGCTTCCAATTCGTCCTCACCCTCTATGGTCAGCATTATGGAATCGCCCCCTTTTGCCCCCAACGTCATCAACCCGATCATACTGTTGAGTTCAATGGGGTCCTTATCCTTTTTAATCTGTATGGTCGATTGAAATTTTCGTCCAATTTTGATCAGGTTTGCCGCTGGTCGGGCATGGATTCCATCTGGATCCGTGATGATGTATTCTTTTGAAATCATATATGTTTTTCGAGATAGTCGGTTATACTTTTTGAATGGTCCATGTTCATGACATGATTCCATATTTTTTTGGCTTTCTTGATGTCATGTTTGCGAATGATATCCTTTACCTCGGGAATGGAAGTACTGCTCATGGAGAACTCCCTTAGCCCCATTCCCAATAAAAGGAGGGTAGCCCTAGTGTCTGAAGCAAGCTCTCCGCAGACGCTCACCGATATGTTATGGTCATTGGCCCGCTCAATACTCTGATGAACAAGCCTCAACACGGCGGGATCAAATGGGTCGTACAGCTGTTTGATGTTTTCGTTCCCGCGGTCTACGGCAAGGGTATATTGGCAAAGGTCATTTGTGCCAATGCTGAAAAAGTCCACTTCCCTGGCCAATACATCTGCCATAATTGCGGCTGAAGGGACTTCGATCATGATTCCCACGGGGATATTCGGGGCAAATACAATGCCTTCGGAGAACAACTCTTCCTTGACCTGACTCAAAATCTCCTTGGCTTTCCGAAGCTCCATGACATTGGAAATCATGGGGAACATGATTTTAAGGTTTCCATATACACCTGCTCTATGAATCGCCCGAAGCTGTGTGATAAATATTTCTTGTTGGTCCAATGAAATCCGAATGGCCCGATACCCCAAAAAGGGATTTTCTTCCTTGGGGAGGTCAAAATACCCCAAGGGTTTATCGCCGCCTACGTCAAGCGTTCTTATAGTGACCGGAGTGCCTTGGGCATGGATGGCCACCGATTTATAGAATTGGTATTGCTCCTCTTCAGTTGGGAAGGCATCCTTTTCCATATACATCAACTCGGTACGTAAAAGACCAGCTCCTTTGGCCCCATATTCCAAGGCCTTCTTCATGTCTTGGTCATTGGAAATATTGGCCAATAGGGTTATACCAACCCCGTCATTGGTAATGGCAGGCATTTCTTTCAACGAGTTGAGATAGGTCTTGTGTTTGATGAAATCAACCTGCTTTTGTCGGTATTCCTCCTTTACATTTTCGTCTGGGTTCACAATAACTATTCCTTGGATACCATCCACAATGATGTGATCCCCATGGATTACGGTTTCCAATAGCTCACCACAGCCCAACACTGCGGGTACATTATTGGACTTGGCCAAGATGGCGGTATGCGAAACCGCTCCTCCGGTTTCAGTAGCGAAGCCCAAAACCTTTTCCAGATCCATAGCTATGGTGTCCGAAGGGGAGAGTTCCTTGGCCAACACAATGGAATTGGGGCCAAGAGGAGTTATTACTTTGTGGTTTCCCTGTAGATTTTCCACAATACGACCTCCAATATCCCTAATATCTGCAGACCGGGCACGTAAATAGGCATCGTCCAATCCTTCAAAGAGCTGTGCCATTTTGTTGACGACCAAGGTCACCGCGTCCAGTGCATTATTTCTTTCCTCGGTAATATGGGTTGTGACTTCATCGTTGATCTGTGGATCTTGCAACAATTCAATATGTGATTCCAGAATATCAACTTCTTCCAGGTTCGATTTTGCTTTGTCCTTCAACCGCTCAAGTTGTCCCATAGACTTACGGATGGCATCCTCAAACTTTTCAAGTTCGATGGGAATCGATTGTACATCGATCAAAATTCCAGATAAAGTTGGTCTGGTCTTGATGATCAGATGGGCGTATCCTATGGAAATGCCCGGCGAAGCGGCCACTCCCATAAATCGTTTTTCTATTTTTCCTTCTTTATCCACTTTTACAAGTCTAGATGAATATGTGGAACATGCTTCCCAAGAACCCAAGGACAAGCAGTCCCAATAACAATAAGGTAACTTTCACATTCTTTTTCAAAAAGAAGTAAGTCAAAAAGGTCAGCAACAATGGAATGATTCCCGGCGCCAATTGATCTAAGATTCCTTGCAATGCAACCGTGGAATCCCCTGTTCCTATTTCAATTGGGGTATTTACCGACATGAGCAGGGAGGGCATGGCCCCAACAACCATAAGGCCAACAATGGAAGATCCAAACGTAAGGTTATCCATTAGCTTACTCCCTGACAGTCGTTGTAAAAAACGGTTTCCTTGGGTATATCCAATAAAGGTAAGTTTGTACCTGAGCCAAAGGTGTGGACCATTGTATATGATGATAAACAGTACAGGGCCAACAATGTTTCCTTGAAGGGCCAGTGATGCCCCAACACCCGCAGCCACCACTTTTAAGGTTCCCCAGAACAAGGAATCGAACACTCCTGCAATGGGTCCCATAAGGCCCACTTTTACGGCATTGATGGATTCTGGGTTGAAATCCTTGGTCTTGGCATTCTGTTCTTCCATGGCTGCTGACACACCTAAGATCAATGTGGAACCATATGGACTTGTATTGAAAAACTGCAAGTGTCGTTTAAGGGCGGCTGAAATGTCCTCCTTGGTCTTATACAGTTTCTTTAGTATATGGATGATGGAAAATGCAAACCCTGTATTTTGACATGTCTCAAAGTTGAAATTGGCTTCCAAGGCAAGGGATCGATAAAAAATACCCCGTACTTCTTTTTTGGAAAGAGAAGACATGGCCCCGTCTCCATCTGCGGTTTCGTCCCCATCATCGGAATCAAAATTTTGTTCTGTAAACTTGGTGATGACAAGTGCTATGATAATCCCTATTCCGCCAATGGCGATCATGGGCAATTTTAAGTAACTACTCAGAATGAAGCCCAAGAAGAAATAGTGGGCCACTTTTTTGTTGAACATTACATGCATGAGCAAAGCAAACCCCAAAGCGGGAAGCATGTTGCCGGCTACTTTTAAGCCATCGTTCACCCAAAGCGGAATCATATCCAAGAACACTTTCATGGCATCCGCACCAAGAAAAAGTGCCAAAAAGACAATAAGTCCCATTAAAAGAGGCTTGAGTAAACCAGAAATAATGTGCAGTCGCTGAAATTTTTGAATGTCGCCTGCTTCAGCATATTGTTCAAACTTTTTATTGAACACGGCACGGAAAATAAAGAGTCCGCTCAAGATCATTTCCGCTAAAATGGAGATGGGTACCGCCAATCCCAATGCAATGGACGTTCCCTTGCCGGACATGATGGCAAATGCGGTTCCCAGAACACCTCCGGTAATGACATCGGGGGGAATGGCCGCCCCAACTTTGATGTTTCCCATGAATATCAGCTCCAAAGTGGCGCCCATGATGATGCCTTGGGTAACATCGCCCAGTACGAGACCTACAAGAGGGCCTAAAACCAAAGGCCTGCTGAGTAGGGTAGTGCCCAAAAAGTCCTCAAAATGACCGAACACCGCTATCAGGGTTATAAGAATATTGGTTATCATCTAAAAGAAGGGTGTTATAATAGGGTTTCGATCATTTGCTTTTTGTCCGTGGGAACTTGACGAACCTCCAATTCCACCCCTTTTTCCAGCAGGGTTCGTATAAGTGTGCTATCGTCTTCTGATATGGCCACCGATTTGGAGATGAGTCGTTTTCCTTCCCCGGATCGGATACCCCCGAAATTGATTGATTTGATTTCAGTGATCCCATCTACCAAGGCAAAGGCATCCATAACCGAGTTGATTAGGATGAGTACTTTCAAGGACTTGTTTTTCTCATCGTTCAAAAACTGAATGGATTCTTCAAGGGAACGGATCACCAATTTCACCCCGGCTGGTTTGGCGAGGCCCAAGGTCATTTTTTGAAAGTCGTCTTGGGCAACCTTGTCGTTGGCCACCAGAAGGCAGTCCACTCCGAGGGAAGGTACCCATGTGAATGCGACCTGACCGTGCACTAGTCGATCGTCTATTCTTGTTAATTTAATCATTTTGAGTTTGTTTAGTTATCAATTTGCTCACGTAAACGATTTGCGTTTTTGCATTTTCAACGGCATCATCCAAGACTTTTTGAAGGTCTTCGTCGGGGTCTGAAAGGATTACTTCGATCAATAAGGGTAGATTTACCCCTGAAACAATATGTGCATTGCCAGAGTTGATTCGTTGTATGATTTGGTTTGTGATACTTCCTCCCATGATGTCCGTGAACACCACCAGTTCATCACCTATTTCGATTTCATTTAGAATGGCATCCAAATGGTCCTGAATGGGTACATTGTTTTCGGTATAGGCATCTAGGACAAAAATGTTGTCCTGTGCCCCGATGATCATATCCAAAGATGATTTTATACCGGATGCAAACTTGCCGTGTGTTGCTATCAAAAATTTTCTCATCAATCTTTTTTTAGGGCCCATTGAAGGGTATTTTCAAAAAGTGTGGTGAACTCTTGTATCTCAAATAATCCACCGTGGTGGCCAAATAGGAAGTATACATTCTTGGCTTTTTTGGTGGGATTGGTCCAAATGACCGGATGGTCCCCCATTGTTATATCGGATGGTGGGGTATAGCTGTCCTCATCCACCGTGGCCAGAACCTTTGCGCCATCCCTTGGATTGCGGTCAAAAGTGTACCATTCTTCCCTTGGAAGGTTAAAGTGCTCGGGAAGTGACTTAAATATAGGGTGGTCCCTATCCTCAATATGGACTTCTCCGTCTACTCTTTCGGCGATATAATCCTTGAACCGGATGCCTCCCAAAAAGTCGGAAAACCAGCCCCACATCCCATAACCGTCGAACTCGCCCAAGAGTGCAGCGTGATGGAACCCTATCCATGCGCCCTTGCCATTGTCTATGTAGTCTTCAAAGGCGGCCTTTGATTCACCCGACCAGCGATAGGGAGGGAAGTTCAATTGAAGGAACAAATCATACCGGGCCAAAAAATCGGTGGAAATGGAATCAGTTTCCGTAATAAGGTCATATTCAAGATGGTTCGCATCGCTATAGTCATCCAACCATTCCAAAGCAGCGGCCACAAAGCTTTCATGGATTTCACCCCTTTCGGCGATCACAATCATTCGCTTTTTGGTTTGGGAATATGCTGAGGTGGTCATCGCCAAGCCCAGTAAAGCTGCAAACAGTACAGAAATCGTTTTCATTTGATTGATCTTTTTAAGTTGTCATATCGGGAAACAAACCCTTTTTTATTTTGATTCCAAGGCGGTCAACGCTTGCAAAAACCATGCGGTATGGGGAATCCATTGCTCGCTCCATCTCCATTCATTGCCCGAATCCTCATATCTAAAATCGATGCCACTACCATCTGGCTTTTCCTTGAAACCGGTAATTCCGTTGGAAATGCCCCCAATACCTGACCCGTGTCCATACATGGAGGCCATATAGGGGACATTGACCTGTCCATAACCGTACATCATGCACACCTGATAGGGATTGGTGCCTAAAATCCAATTCAGATAGGCACTGATGGATTGCTCCAATTCTGGGCTCACTCCCAAATGGGTGGCTGCAGGATATATCAACCGCCCGCCTTTCAACAATGCCGTGGCCAGTGAACCGATCCTGGCATTTTCCCCTTGCCACCACCAACCACTTTCATTTTCATGCGGGATAAAGAAACCTTTCATGATAGTGCCTTCATATTTGAAGGTCTGTCTGGGATATTGGAACGGATTGGCGGTTTCTGCCGAAATACGTAGTTGATAATCAATGAATTTTTTAATGGTGCTTAGGGTCCGGCTTCTTAATGATCTGTCTTTTTCGGCATCCAAATATCGGATCAAGGCAATCAAGGGAAGTCCGGCATCTGAAGCATGCCAAAAGGGTCTTGTTTTTGCATCATCACTCCAGAAAAACCCCTCCTCGGACTGTCTTTGGACAAGCTTTTCCGCCCTTGCCCTGGCATCTTTTTGGTATTTGGATTTTCCTGTGGCCAACCATAGTTCGGTACTGGCCATTAAGGCAGAATAATCATCCAAGATGTTTTCGGTATGGTCATCAATATATTTTGTGCTGTTCTTGAGCAAATGTGCATAAGCCTTCTCGGCCGCTTTCAGATATTCACTGGGCCTATACTTACTTTTCCATTTCCATGTGGAGATACGGGCCAATGCGGCCACACCCATGCCCCCACCTTCACGAAAGCCACTTTGGTAATCCGATGTGGTTTTACTATCGGCCAACAATCCCACCACACGTCTTTCCTTGGGATCTTTTTTGAAGTACGAGAATAGGGTCATATAGAAATAGCCTTCGGGGGATAGCGATTTCATGATGTAATCTGCTCCGTAGAACGTTTCCTGAATGAGGGATTCCTTGATTCCCGTATCGTCTAAAAGATGGGGTATGGATTCCACGGTTTCCATCATGGACCAGTCCACCAACGGGGTTTGTTGCGGATTCATGTAGTTGGTATACGCCAAATGCGAAAAATATTTGCTTACATCCCCCGAAGCATCACACCAACCTCCCCGAAGATCAACGGTGGTTTCGCTGCCAAAAAGTTTTACGTTGGCGTCCCCCATGAGCTCTTCTTCTGAATCTGCCCTTTGTCCGTAGAAAAATTTGGTGATGGCAGGAATCAAACTTTTTGAAATCAATTGTTGGTTGATTTCAAAATCAAAGGATTGGAGCTTATTACCGTCAAGCGTTATTTGAATGTTGTAAAAGCCCGGGGTGTTGAATTGGGAAAAATGGATGGGGGTGTACCAATCATCCGACCAATCCATGACCTGTTCCGATTTTCCAATGGAACCGGTAAATACCTTTTCTCCTGTTCTTGCATCAACAATGGCAAAAACGGTCTCAGAAGTTATGGGGACTTTACTTTTAAGGACTGCCTCTTTGGGAAGGTTACGGTTATACCCTATCTGATTGACCAAAATAGTGGCTTGGCTTTCCAGAAAGCTGTTCATCTGCCTTTCTTCCTTTCCGTATTGGTCGGCCGCCCAGTTGATGGCATTTCCCACCAGGGTCCTATAATCTGGGTTATCGCAGGAGCTGGTGTGGTGGCCAATACTGATATACACCGCTTTGTCATAACTGGGATTGGTCCAAACCACGGGATGATATCCCATGGGTTTTCGGGGTTCGTAGGTGCTTTCATCGGCTATGGCAAGAATGTTCACCGGTGGCGCCGGAAGCTGGTCAAACTCATACCACTCATCACGGAGGGTAAAGCTTGCGGATAATCCCTTGGTAATTGGATGCTCTGAATTCACGATCCGTACCAGACCGTCCTGGAGCGGAGGATGTGGGGAATAGGTTACCCCACCCAAAAGATGTTCATACCATTTCCAATATTCCTTTCCCTTTTGGTCAAATTGGGTGCCTGTGAGTCCGGCAGCATGGATCCCGATCCAGCCTTTACCTTTCTCCATAAATTGTTGAATGGTATATTGTTGGGGAGCGGAAAGGTCAAAAGGAGCTACATGAAGCTGAACGAACACATCGTATTGGGCCAGATTCAATGGATTGATCTCTGAGGTGTCCCGCGTAAAATGCAGTTCAAAATTGTTTTCGTTGGCCAGTTGGTCGAACATGCTCACCGATTTGTCTGCCATGGGCGAGTGGTATTGGTCCACTGCTCCGATGACGAACACCTTCGTTTTTTTAATGTCATGTTCTTCTTGGGCATGCAATGTTCCAAAGCTGATTATGGTGAAGGCCCATAGAGCAGAGATTAAAAACTGGCGACTTTTCATGGTTTGTTCAATTGGTGGGTTTAGTATGAGATACCATCCTGCAACGCGGTTTCATATTTATCAACATCTATTTTATATAGGTTGGGGGGCTTGTTGGCCCCTCCTTTTCTTTTCTCTGGAAGCTTGATGAGAAATTCATAGCGCATCAATAGTTTGTGAAAATTTCGTCTGTCAAATTCCCGATCAAGGATGGTCTCATAGAGTTTTTGCATCTCGCGCAGCGTAAACTTTTCGGGTAAAAGCTTGGCGATGGGTAAATAGCGCAAATCTTTTCTTAAGGCCACAAGGGCCATATCCACAAAATCGTTGTGGTCAAACAAAAGGTTTGGAATTTCAGAAATGGCACACCATTGATATTCTTTGAAAGGGGGGGCGATTTTTTCAAAATCGACCAATGCATAATAGCCTATTGAAATGGTGCTTTGATAAGACAGACTCTCGGTCACTTCCTTTTTGGAAGATTCCAAAACCGCTTTGGTCTGTTCTTTTGAGTAGTATTTGTAACGGTCAACAGCTCCGAACGTTTGAAACTGTTGTAAAAAAACATTTCCAATGCCCGTTGTCTCTTCAAGTACCCGGGATGCGGCCATGCCGAGCGATTCTTTACGGGAGACCGAACCCATGGGAAGGCTCCAATACTCTGAATCATCGACTTTTAGCAACAATACTTTAAGGTCTGTTGCATGAAAACCGAAAATGACACAATCCACTGAAACTTCTGGAATATTGATGTTTTGATTTGACATGTTCCTTGGTTGGTGAAAACAAATATAATAGTTAGTGTAAATTTTACGCACTAATTAGCGTATTTTTTACGCATTAATATTTTTTGGAAGGTTCTGGGTTGTTTTATGGGGATGGAACAAAACCCAATAGATATTGATTCTAGAATTGATTTTTGACTTCGCCCTTGTCTGAATGACAGGAGTATTAAGGGGAAAACATTTTGGGATACGGAAAGATAGGGCATAAAAAAACGGATTGCATTAGCAATCCGTTTAAGTTTCTAGTAGCGGGGACTGGACTCGAACCAGCGACCTTCGGGTTATGAGCCCGACGAGCTACCTACTGCTCTACCCCGCGATGTGGACGGCAAATATACAACCGTTTTTCGGTTATTTCCAAACAAAACCCAATATTCCTAAATCATTTGGGGCTATACTGCTGAAAATCCCTAAATTCGGAGTTTTTGACCCTATGAAAGTAATCAATGATTTTCTGTCCTCTATATTACCATACACTGAATGGCCCATGCTTCTATTACTGATAGGAGGAGGGATTTTCCTGATTTTTTACTCCAAATTTACGCCCTATCGCTATTTCGGGCACGCTATTGCCGTAGTTTCGGGAAAGTATGATGATAAGAATGCCAAAGGGGATGTGAGTTCATTTCAGGCATTATCCGCTGCGGTGGCAGCCACTGTGGGCTTGGGGAATATATCCGGTGTGGCCATTGCCATCCATGATGGGGGCCCAGGGGTTGTTTTTTGGATTTGGATGACCGCCCTTTTGGGCATGGGCATAAAATTCTATTCCGGTAGTTTGGCCATTATGTTCCGGGATACCGATGCTGATGGAAAATTGCAGGGAGGCCCTATGTTCTACATCACTAAGGGAATGGGAAAATGGGCAAAGCCCATGGCCATTTTTTTTAGTATTTGCGGATTGTTTGGATTTCTGGGCGTGTTTACCGCCAACCAGTTTACCGAGGCCTTTATGGGGGTGGTGAAGCCCCATGAAACACTATTATTGACCAGCGAATTTAATTGGAAACTGGGCATAGGGTTCGTTTTGGCCATTGTTACCTCGATTGTGATTTTTGGCGGACTTTCCAAGATCGCCAAGGTGGCATCGGCTATAGTACCCTTTATGGTAGGGGTATATCTCTTGGCTGTGATTTTTGTGATGGCCAATAATGCTGGCGAGGTATTGCCCGCCCTTAAAATGATTTTTGTGGAGGCTTGGAATTTTGACACCATAGTCACGGGTGGATTTTGGGGCCTTGTGATAGTGGGGGTGCGTCGCGCCATGTTTTCCAATGAAGCCGGTCTGGGTAGTGCACCCATGTACCATGGCCAATCCCGTAACGATGAGCCCACCAAGGAAGGATTGGTGGCCATGTTGGGGCCATTTATAGATACCATCATGGTCTGTACCTTTACCGCCGTGGTCATTATCTTGAGCGGGGCCTACCTAGAGGATGGCAGCGGAATTACCATGACCATGACCGCTTTTGAAACAACGCTTTATGGGGTTGGGGACATTTTGTTGATGGTGATAGTAACGGCATTTGCCCTTTCCACACTGTTTACCTATTCCTATTACGGGGTAAAATGCCTTTCATTCCTTACCAATCCCAAAATAGGGAAGTGGTACAATGTATTTTTTATAGTGATGGTGGTTTTTGCCACGATTGCATCGTTGGATTTAGTTAAAAATCTCATAGATTTATCCTATGCCCTTATGGTGATTCCCAACATGATTGCCGTACTGTATTTATCACCCAAGGTAAATGAGTCGACCAAAAACTATTTTAAAAAATTGAAGCAAGGTGGCGCATAGATCAGGTTTTGTAAATATCATTGGAAACCCCAACGTAGGGAAGTCTACCCTAATGAACGCTTTTGTGGGGGAGAAACTTTCCATTATTACCTCCAAGGCCCAGACGACCCGTCATCGGATTTTGGGTATTGTCAACGGGGACGATTTTCAGGTGATCCTTTCCGATACCCCGGGAATCATCAAACCCGCCTATGAACTCCAATCGTCCATGATGGACTTTGTGAAATCGGCCTTTGAAGATGCCGATGTTTTGCTCTATATGGTGGAAATTGGTGAAAAGGCACTCAAGGATGAGGCCTTTTTCAAAAAAATTCAAAACAGTAAGATTCCGGTGTTGCTGTTGCTCAACAAGATAGATACGTCGGACCAAGCTGTTTTGGAGGAGCAGATGCAGCATTGGCAGACCGTGCTTCCCAATGCGGAGATCCACCCCATATCGGCCTTGGAGAACTTCAATGTAAAGGAAGTTTTTGAGCGTATTTTGGAATTGTTGCCCGAAGCACCTCCTTATTATCCCAAAGACCAATTGACTGATAAACCGGAACGTTTTTTTGTCAATGAGACCATCAGGGAAAAAATATTACTGCACTATAAAAAGGAGATTCCCTATTCGGTTGAGGTGGAGACCGAGGAGTTTTTGGAAGACGAGGATATCATCCGTATCCGTTCCGTGATCATGGTGGAGCGTGATACCCAAAAGGGAATCATTATCGGACACAGGGGAAGTGCCTTAAAAAGAGTGGGTGTGGAAGCCCGTAAAGACTTGGAAAAATTCTTTGCAAAGCAAGTACATATCGAGCTTTATGTGAAGGTCAATAAAAATTGGCGTAGCAACAGTCAACAACTCAAACGCTTTGGGTACAATAACTAGACCGATTCTCGGGGGAAACCTGAGACCATTTTCCTGAAAAAATCCTTGAGTTGTTCCATTTGGGGTTTTCCCTTGGATTTTCCCATACGACCAAACGCATATAGCCCAAACCAGATCAGTACCAAAAAGAACATGCCCACGAGCCAAAGGGTCACATCCTTTCCCAACGAATGGTTGGAATAGGCAAATACACCCAAGATTACAAAAAGGGTGCCCACTCCAAAATGCAGGAACATAAAAAATGTCCAAAGTGTGGGGTTGGGTCCAAAGACCCCATGGATTTGACTCTCGCCTTCCTCGAAGGAAATGAGTTCCAGATGGAGTTGCGGGGACCAAAAGGTGATTTCCGAGGGCTGGAACCGGATATAGATGTGCTCATCCAGACGTTTTACCACAAATTGTCCGTCCCCAACCGAATCAAAAACCTGCTTTATATGGTCCAAATCGGTTTTCAAGGCCAACTGAAATCGGGGCCTAAGGACAATCTCATTGGTGAAATCACTCATAACATATTGAAATAGATAAAAGAAGGTATCATTTTTTCTTCATAATAAATGGTACTTTTGCCAAAATTTAATGCTGATGGGAGCTATAGTAGCCATCGTAGGGCGACCCAATGTAGGGAAATCCACATTTTTCAACCGATTGATACAACGCCGTGAGGCCATAGTGGATGCCGTGAGCGGGGTTACCCGCGACCGTCATTACGGGAAGAGCGACTGGAACGGTCGGGAATTTTCCTTGATCGATACCGGAGGATATGTGTTGGGGAGCGATGATGTTTTTGAAAAGGAAATCGACCGGCAGGTGGAACTCGCCATAGGCGAGGCCGATGCAATAATTTTCATGGTCGATGTGGAATCCGGCATTACCGGCATGGATGAGGATGTGGCCAAATTGCTCCGTAAGGTCGATAAGCCAGTCTTTTTAGCAGTGAACAAGGTGGATAATGCACAACGAATGGCAGATGCTGTTGAGTTTTACGCCTTGGGATTGGGCGAGTATTACACCCTTTCCAGCATCAACGGAAGTGGAACAGGGGAGTTGTTGGATGCCTTGGTGGAAGTATTGCCCGATGTGAAGGAAGAAGAGAGTGAATTGCCTCGTTTTGCCGTAGTGGGGCGACCCAATGCAGGAAAATCTTCTTTTATAAATGCCTTGATAGGCGAAGACCGCTACATTGTTACCGATATTGCCGGAACTACCCGGGACAGCATTGACACCAAATACAACCAGTTCGGGTTTGAGTTCAATTTGGTGGATACCGCCGGAATCCGAAGAAAATCCAAGGTCAAGGAAGATTTGGAGTTTTACTCCGTAATGCGCTCCGTACGGGCCATTGAACATTGTGATGTTTGTATTCTCATGTTGGATGCCACCCGTGGTTTCGATGGACAGGTGGAAAACATTTTCTGGTTGGCCCAACGGAACAACAAAGGAATTGTGATACTGGTGAATAAATGGGATTTGGTGGAAAAGGAGACCAATTCCGTGAAAGAATATACCGCTAAGATTAAGCAGGCCATCTCACCCTTTGAGGATGTGCCCATTCTCTTTATTTCGGTAATGACCAAGCAGCGGATTTACAAAGCCATTGAAACAGCTGTGGATGTTTTCAAAAACCGTTCAAAGAAAATCGTGACCCGAAAATTGAACGATATTATGCTCCCTATCATTGAGCATACACCTCCACCGGCCTACAAGGGCAAATACGTGAAGATCAAATTCTGCACCCAATTGCCTACGCCCTATCCGCAGTTTGCTTTTTTCTGTAACCTGCCACAATATGTACGAGACCCGTACAAGCGATTTTTGGAGAACAAGCTCAGGGAGCATTTTGATTTTACCGGAGTGCCCATCACCATTTTTATGCGGAAGAAGTAGCATCAATTTGATTGCAAAAGGCCAAATAAATAGGCAATGAAAAATAAGCTCCTTATACTAATTCTTTTGGTTTTATTGGTTGGATGCAACAACGAGAAATTGACTCGTCAAGAGACCGTCACTAGATACTACTATGCTTTTGATTCGGCCAATTACAATGAAATAAAAACGCTAACAAATGATAGCATAACGATTACCTCTGGAGACTATGTTACCTCTTATACCCATGAAAGTTTTTATGAATTTTTTAAATGGGATTCAATATTTAAATCATCTTATGAAATAGTTGAATTAGAAGAACAGAACAATGATATTATTGTAACTGTTGCCCAAGAGAACATTCGCAATGAGTATTTGGAGAACAACCCTTTGGTCTATAAAGTAAAGGTATCTTTTGATTCAGGGAAAGTCTCAAAAATGGAGGATTTGGATTACATTGATGTCAATTGGGAAGTTTGGAGCCAAAAAAGAGATTCTTTGGTCAATTGGATAAGGGATAATCATCCTGATCTAGATGGTTTTGTAAATGATATGACGATGAATGGAGCAATGAATTATCTAAAAGCCGTCGAAAAATATACGACTTATAAAGGTGCTTTTGAAAGAGTTGAATTAGACCATTAATTTTCAGAAGCCCGTCGAACCTCCATCTGTTGTTGCATACGGTTTCCTTCACTATCTACCACGGTCAAGATGTATTCCCCAGGTTGAATGCCCAAAAGAAGTTCGTGAAAGTTTTCGGTCTTTCCCAAGTAGGTTTCATCCAAATACCAATACACAATGGCATTGGACTGCTGATGTGCCAACTTTAAAACAATATCCGAAGTCTTGTTTCCTAGGTCCTTGGGGAGCAGAATGGTCTCATTCCGTTTCGGATAAAGAAAGTCCATACCTTGACTTTCCATGGAAGAGCATCCGTCCAGATACGGAGGAAGCGGTGCGTAATTGGGGTGCGATGTGGTATAATAGTACTCCAGTACGGGGGGAAGCATAAACCAGTTTTTTGCCACCATGTTTTCTAAAGGATAGCAGTCGGAATGCACCCGAAATTGTTCCGAGGCATCCAGAAATACCTGCTGATGATAAGGGCAGGGACCACTTCGGGTGCCGTGGGTGGGCACATACTCTTTTTGGGTCTCATTGCAGTAGACCGAAGCACGGTAACCACTTTGGGTACACACCCCCAATTCGGTCAGGTCATCAAAAGGTTCTTGGAACCAATTGCTGTGGGGCAGGGCGTCCAACACATCAAAAAGAATGGGGGCTGCTGCGGTGATTCCCGTTAAGCCGGGTCTGCCTTCGCCATCGGCATTGCCTACCCAGACCCCAATGGTGTATTTGGGGGTGGTGCCCACAGCCCAAGCATCCTTAAACCCGAAACTGGTGCCTGTTTTCCAAGCGATGGGCTGGGAGGAATCAAAAAATTGCCAATTCTCACTTCCTTCCGGGCGGTTCACCTCCATCATGGATTGAAAGGTGCCATAAATGGCCCCCGCCCCAAAAATGGGTGGGTCAAATTGTTGTTCCCCAAAATCAATTTTATCCTCCAGGACATAAGAAGGTTCCACAAATTCGGTCGGGCGGTAGGTGCTCGAGTGGTCCATAAAATAATTCAATGTGGAAGCCAAGGCAGCATAGGTTTGGGTCACCTCCCATAAAGAACTTTCGGCTCCTCCGAGAATCAAGGACAATCCGTAATAGGAAGAAGGCCGGTCCAGTGATTCCAAATTCATTTTCTTGAGCTTGTTGTAGAATTTTTGCAACCCATATTCCCTGAGCAATCGTACCGCGGGGACATTCAAGGAGCGGGAAAGTGCCCTGCTGGCGGGTACCGCGCCCACATGTTTTTTGTCAAAATTCTGAGGATGGTATCCATTAATGACCGTGGGTACATCCTCGACCAAACTATGGGGCAACACCAGACCTTCATCCAGCAAAGAAGCGAAAAGAAAGGGTTTTAGGGTGCTTCCCGTACTTCTGTTCTTGGTGATGATGTCCACATAATTGGCATGGTCTTTCCCCGAAGGGGAATTCCCCACATAGCCCAACACTTTGCGGGTTTCCACATCCAGTACCAAAATGGCCAGATTATGGATTTCGTTGCTCTTTAGTTGCTGATAGTGTCTTTCGGCCAAAAGGTTGAGTCGGTTTTGTAGCGGTCGGTCAATGGAGGTTGTGATGCGCTGTCCGTGGTGTTCATTTCTAATGCGTTCCGTAAGATGGGGCGCCACATCGGGGAGTGGCATGGGTTTTTGGGGCAAGGGCTCTTCCAGGGCCAATTCGTAGGTGGTTTTGTCAATCATACCCTTATCCCGTAGCTTTTGCAGCAATCGGTTACGTTTGTCCAAAAGTACCTGCTCATTTCTTCCTGGAAAGATCAAGGAGGGTGCATTGGGCAAGACCGCCAGTGTTGCGGATTGACCCCAACTCAATTCGTGGGCGGGAAGGCCAAAGTAACGCCATGCAGCCGTTTCCAACCCCACCACGTTTCCACCATAGGGGGTATGCGAAGCATATAAATTTAAAATCTGCTCTTTGGAATATCCTAGTTCCAATCGGGTGGCCATAAAAATCTCAATGCACTTTTCCCAATAGGTGCGACCCCTGTTTTTCCGACTTAGGCGAATCACTTGTTGGGTAATCGTGCTTCCTCCCCTGCGGGTTTTTTTGGTAAGGTTGTGTCCAATCGCCTTGACGATGGAGATGGGATTGAAACCCGGATGTTGGTAAAAATATTCATCCTCAAATAGCAGGATGCATTGCTCAAAACGCTTGGGAACCGAATCCAACCGGGGAAACCGCCATTGTCCGTCATCAGCGATCCTTGCCCCCATCAGAATCCCATCGGAACTGTTGACGACGGTTGAGGTGGGGTCTTCGAACAATTTTTTGGGCAGACAGAACAGCCATAAAATCAAGACAGCGCCAAGGACACTTATCTTGATTTTATGCTTGGTAAGAGTTTTTCGCAGGGGCGATATGTTCTTTATCCACGCCACATCACTGAACCACTTTAATCCATTGCCCTTTGTTTCGAGCTTGGTAGTTGTTGTCGTACATGGCCTCTACTTGTGCTCCGGGTAGATAATAATCGCCCAAGAACGAAGCATTCAGTTTTATAGTGAAGCTTTTCGATTTTTTCGGACCAAGATCAAAATATAGGTGAGTACGATCGTCCCTCGTATCCACATAATCCGCTTTGGAAGCATTGCCATTGTCACCACCTGCATAGGAAGTGTCCACGATTTCCCATCCGCTGGGTACAATATGGGTCAGGGCCACATTGTCCACATAATCATTGGAACTGTTGTAGACCGTGATTTTTGCTTGAAACTCGCTTCCTTGTCTAAGCTCGTTCACATTGATGGCGTTTCCAATGGCATCCAAATAGCCCACAGATAGATTCAGGTTTTGCTGTTGCGCCAATTCTTCACCAACAGGAAGCTTCCCAGTTTGCGTGAGGGTGGCATAAATGGTATTGCCCTGTTTGTTGTTTATCTGCAACGCATTGTTGAAAGAAGTAATGGCAAGACCTCTTTGTGCAATGGCTCTATCGGTTTTCACGGCCGTTTCTTTCCCGTTTTGGGTAAAAGTCAAATCAATGGACTTACCGCCGTTCTTTAACACCATTTTAGACATGGAGAGTAAGGCATAAGCCGTTTCTTGGGTGCTGTACCAACGTTGGGAGGATAGATTTTTGGCCAAAGAAATTGCTAACTCCCGTTGCTGGGCATCCCCCAAAATGACCAAGGTTTCCAATGCCATGGCCCGGTTTCGGAACACGGAACCATAGGTTCTGTAATTGTAATTGTTGGGAGTGAAGTCGATGTTGGCCTTTTGCGCAATCTCTTGTGCCACTTCTTTCTTTCCAGCCAAGGCGTAAGCCGCTGCCAAACGCCATTTGGCCTCATTGCTCAGGTTTTTGGATTCGCGGAGTCGGTTCATGGCCGCCAATTCCGGTTGTTGTGCCAAGGCCAAGGTGTATAGTCGATAGGCCTGCGCAACATCGGTGTTGTATCCCGTAGCCTGATTGCTCCATTGGCGGGCCGTGTTCTTTTGGTATCGAAGCCAATTACTCAAGAAGGTCAATGGCAGTTGATAGCCTTGTTGTTTGGCTTCCAACATAAAATGACCGGCATACGAAGTGCCCCAATCATCAGCATTGCCATAACCGGCCCAATAGCTGAGTCCGCCAGATGGGGTTTGAAAATCACCCAACCTGCGTATGGCCGCCTTTACATTTTTCTCGATGTCTTTTTTTCGCTCAAAGGTGATGTCCAAGACATCGGCCAAGAACAACTGCGGGAACGCTGCGGATGTGGTCTGTTCTACACAGCCATGGGGGTAGCGCAGCAGATAATCCATCCGTTTTGAGAAATCCATGGGGGGAAGGGTAGAGAACTCCACAAAAGCCTCATTGGTTCCCGAAGTGCCGAAGGTGTCAAAGGATAGGGTCTGCGAACCATTGGCGTCGATGGTGTACAGTTCACTTTTTGTGGTGATGGGGTTGGGGTTTTCCACATCAATCTCGGTTTCACTACTGGCATTTTCCCCAGCGCCCGAAGCTTTGACCTTTATGGTTTGGTAGGAGATCGCGGGATTGACTTTAAAATCAAAATTCACAATCTGTTCCCCAACCGAGCTGAACGAAATGTTTTTGGCAGTATCCCCAATGGGTTCCAAGGCCTTGCCCGCATCAATGGAAACCGTTACGTTTTTCACTTTGGGTTCCATGGCAAATACTGTTACTGGGATGGTCACTTTTTCGCCGGGGGACAATTTTCTGGGAATGGAAGTCAATACCATCAAGGGCTTGCGAACCGGCGTGGTTTTTTCGGTATTCCCATAAGCGCTGTTACGATTTCCGGCCACCACCATGGTTCGGACGGCACCCACGTAGTTGGGCATGTCAATGGTATGGGATGCTTTTTCGCCAGCTTTTAGGGTGAAGGGACCCAAATAGGTGACTACAGGTTTAAAGCGTTGTGCCTTGCGATTTTTGGCCCCGGCTCCGATACCACCCCCACCAATGGCGTAAATATTATCCACACTGATGGAATAAGCCCCCATGACATCATCAAAAACATCAAAGGTCTTTACGCCCAAGGCCTGCCTTGCGTAAAATGAACTGTGGATATCTGGGGTCTTGAAACGGGTCAGGTCCAATAGACCTTCGTCCACCACGGCCAAGGAATAGGTCATAGGTTTTTTATTGGCTTCGGAAACGGTCACCGTATAGGATTTTTCAGGTTGCAGCACCTCGGGCATGGAAAGCTGAGGTTCCAAAAAGGTGGCCGGGTTTTCAACCAAAAGGGGCACCACGCCATACAGACGGATGGGCAGATCATTCTTTACCTGTCCATGGGGTTGCAACAACGAGATATTGATATAGGCATTGGGTGCCATTTCGGCCGTGATGGGAATCGTGGCCTTGGTTTCTTGGGCCGAGGTCTCGATCCATTGTTGGGAAAGAACCTCGGTTCCGTTTTCAATACTGATCAAAGCGCGTCCACCTCTATCCGATGGGAAGGTGACCACAGCTTCCTCACCCAATTGGTATTTTTCTTTATCGGCAGAGAAAACCAGAATTTTGGAACTTTCGGTATCCCCGGAAGTGGGCCTTTTCCACCAATTCCGGTAGAAATAGGCAGTTCGGCCCGTAGCATGGCCGGAGGCTTCATCGATTACCCGAATCAGGAAACGCCCACCCTCCTCATCGGGAACATTGATGTTGAAGTTGGCTTTTCCATCGGCACCCGTAGTTAGTTCCATTTCCTTGAAGGGACGGTGTACCGTGGCATTTTCATATCGTGAGAGATTGTCATAGCCCCGGTTCCACCACCAACGCCATTCAATTTTGAATACTTGAACCTTTAATTTTCGGTTGCCTGATGGTTTTCCCTGATCATTGACCGAAACCACATCAAAGGAGGTGTTCTCATCGGTGAGGAAGGAGCCATATCGTTTGGCCTCTGGGGAGCGAAGCCCTATAAAATGTGAAAATGGGGCCAGTTTTTTGGAGAAGACATCGATGGAGAAGTCCCCACCGCCTTCAAACACCTTAGTGGTAAAAGTGGCCTGCAGCATGCCGGGGGCATTGCCATTGATGCTGATTTTTTCGTTGATGTCCAGTACCCCGTTGGCATCCAGTTTTGAGGTGATCCATTGTAGCTCGGTTTGGTTGAAGCTCCGCACGGGATCTTGGAAAACGTACCCCTTGAAGTTGGGGAATGCGCTGCTGCTTTGCTGCAAGGAGGCATTGATATCGATCTTAAGATTTCGGGCAGGCGCTCCGTGCAACCATTGCACTGTTGCTTTTCCCGTATTGTTGGTGTTGGCTTTAAGGACGTCATCATCAAAGGCAAAATCCACCTTGAGCCTGTTGGGTTTTACGGTGGCCACCTTTAAACTCTTATTGAACTGGGCCCCGCCTACAATGATTTTGGCATTCCAGGTCCCGGTTGGGGAATTGGGTTGGGTGGGAATGGGGAAATAGTGGAATTTTTCCTCTTTTTTGGCGTACAGCCCGTCCGATATGGGAGCGGCTTCCCCTGTGAGCACATTGCGCTGCACCAATTTGCCACGGGCATCGCTGACCTCCAAGGTTACCGGATGATCTTTGGGCAAGGGATTGCCCTTGTCGTCCAATACAAAGGTAAGGTGGATGACATCGCCCGGGCGGTGCACCCCTCTTTCGGTATAAATGAAACCTTGGAGCCCCTTTTGAAGTTCTTCCCCGGAAACATCAAATTTGCTCAAGGAAAGGGCATTGCCATCCGCTAGTTTGGCATAGGCAAAGTTGTTGTTCTTTTGGGCCACGGCAAAAGCGATGGACTTATCACTGTCAAAAACGGCAAAGCCAGAAGCATCTGTGATCACTTCACCCACCAATTGCTGTTGGAAATTGTACAGTTTTATGGGAGTGTCGGCCTCCGGCTTGGTGGTCAGTAGATTGGTCACTGCAAAATGATGAGAGCGATTGTTTCCCTTTTTTACGATAAGCCCAAGATCACTGCCCAATAAGTTGGTGGATGCAATACGATCGTAGTTGTAATAGGCTTCATGACATGGATTGTCACGCTCTTCCCAGTTGTAGTTGTAATTTCTCCAATAGTATATTTCATTGTCCCAGTACCGTTCCTCCAAAGATTCATCACTGGAGCTTTGGGAAGTGTACTCTTGGGTTTCTTCTGGGTTGTCCGTATTGCCACAATCATAGGTGGTGTGCTCTTTTTTAAAACTGAACTCTACCCGGTACAGGGAACCAGGGTGAATTTTTATCAACTCGGATAGGTCCAATGCATGGGCCTTCCAGTAGCTTGAGTTTTCAGTTCCGTTTTCTGCCAAGGGAATGACCTTGTAGGCCACCCTTCGCCCCACAGGTCTAAAATCGGGGTCGTAATCTTGGGTGAGGTCATTGTTTTGGAGGTATTGCAGCATATTGTTCTCAAACACCTGGATCACCCGTACTTCAACGGCGGAAAGGTTCACGGTTTCAAAATAAATGGGCGTGGATGCCGCATTGGGCAGGATGGTTCCTTTGGAAATGAGTCGGACGGCAGGTTTTAATTGCTCAAAGGAAACCAGTTCCGAAAATGTGTTTTTTAAGGTAAAGCCATATTCACTTTTAATACCCTCAAAGGCATTGACCCGAACCTCGCCCAAGATGCGGTTGGATGGATATACTTTGAGCAAGTTTCCATCAATTTCATAACGGAGGCTCTCCGCATTTTCAATGGTGACCAGACCCTTTAAATTTTGGTTTGGTTTAAGGGGTTCGGAAAAGTTAAGGGTCAGTACCGCATTGGGTGCCGAAGTGGTCTTGGCATCCACGATCACAAATTTGTTCAACCCTGGAATGGGATAGGTCTCGGAGCCTTGGTTGTCCACGCCCAAAGCCTTTCCGTTCCAATTGATGAGCAACTCACTGTCCTCTGCTTTTCGGGAAATACTATCGATTCGGAAACTGAAATATTGGGCATTTTCCGTGGTTTCATCCCATGTAACCGGTACGTTGTTGCCATTTTGTTGTACGGAAAGTACTCGAATGGCTTTTGAGGCTTCGAGGATGTCGGAAGCATCCAAAGTCCCGGTCAAATATTGCCAATCCTTGCTGTAGGATTGCAAGGTACCCAGATTGATCTTAAAGTTTGGGGCAATGGTCTTAAAGCTGAAGGTGTATTTTTTAAAATCCCCCTCGATACCCTCATAAAGTTTGTTGAGGGCCACGGTGACGGTGTACTCGGTATCGGGTTTTAGGTATTCCGAAGGTTGGAAGGTAAGTTCCCGTCCATTTTCTATGATCAGTTTTCCATCGACCTTGGGAGAAATCTTGAAATATTCATTGGGGAGTTCCTGGGTAAGTTCAAATTGGTCCAGTTGCTGTGCAAGGGCAACGGTAATGGGTGTTGAAATACTTTGGTTGCCGTGGGTATGGTAACTGATATAATCCTTGAACTTAAAGAGGTTGTCCGTTGCGGTTTCATCAGATTTTTTCTTACAGGAAGCAGCTAAAACAAGTAGGGATACGAAAAGAAATTTACAAAAAGGGGACATGCCAAACGGGAATTGATTAAACTAAGATTTTTGCCAGAACCAAGATAGTTAAAATTGGATACAAGGCCTTTACTAGTTTACGGATGGCGTCTTTAGATTTACGAGAGGATCTTTTGGGTGGGATGTCTCATTATGAAACATTTATGATTTTTCTAAGATTGATTGAATGATAAAAGAAATATCTTGAATCCCATCAACAACCATCAAAAAACAACATCATGATTCAAAAATTAAGTGTATTCTTTTTAGCAATGGTCGGTTTTGGGACACTTCAGGCCCAGTCAGACTATCAACTGGTAGAGCAAACCGTAAATTATTATCTGGATGGAGGGACCAATAACGATTTTGAAACCTTAAAAAAGGCCTTTCACGAAACTGCCACGATGAAGTTCATTGGTAAAGAGGGGTATACCGAGGTAAATGCCATTGAGTTCTTTGGCAAAGGAATGAAGCCCGGACCGAAACAGGACCGGCAAACGAGGATTGCAGATATCACCATTGCAGGGAATGCAGCCAATGCAAGATTGGAAATTGAATACCCCACATTTACCTTTATTGATTTTATGAACTTGCTGAAGATTGATGGGGAATGGAAAATTGTGAGCAAGATTTTTTACAGGAAAGTAGATTAGAATATACTTGCTTTCCACAAACGGACACAATGCCATTGAAAATTGAAGAGAAATGGGCATCATGGTCTTGATGCACTATTTTGTTATGAAATATTTGTGATTTTGGATTATTCGATACCAAATTTTCGTTAAACCAGATGGTTCGCGTTATATAAAATAATATTTTTCTGTAGGAATTACCTCAAAACCAGAAAATAGACAACCATTTGACCAAGCCGTTCATAGTATCTACTCTCATTTTTTTATCCTGTTTATCCGTTTCAGCGCAAGATTTTCTCGTAAAGGGAAAAATGGTGGATTCAACCAATGAAACTCCTTTGGAGGGGGCTACCATATATGCGGAGTCTGTTCAGGACAGTACCCTTATTTCATATACCATTACCAATGCCAACGGAAGCTTTGCCTTGGAGGGCAAAACCTCGGTAAAAAAGGTTAGGGTGAATTTTTCCTATAATGGATTTGAGTCAAAAAGTATAGAGGTGCCTCTTAAGCCCACGGTGGATCTTGGTACAATAAAAATGGAGGAACGTTTGCAAGAACTTCAAGGAGTGGATGTAATTGCCGAACGAGTTCCCATAGCCATACGAAAGGATACTTTGGAGTTCAATGCGGATTCTTTTACTGCCCGACCTGATGCAACGGTGGAAGAATTACTGAAACAACTGCCCGGTGTGGAAGTGGATAGTGAGGGGAAGATCACGGTGAACGGAAAAGAGGTCAATCAGGTTTTGGTGAACGATCAGGTATTTTTTAGCAAAGACCCCAAGGTGGTCACTAAGAGCCTTTCCAAGGATGTGATCAGTAAAATCCAAATCACCAATACCAAGACCAAGCAGCAGCGGTTTATGGGGGAAGAAGGGGATGGGGAGACCAAGACCATCAACCTCACCCTAAAAGAGAACATGAACAAGGGATATATGGGACGTCTGTCTGCGGGATATGGTACGGACGAACGTTATCAGGCCAATGGCTTGGTAAACTACTTTAACGATACCCAAAGGGTTAGCCTATTGGGAAGTTCCAACAATGTGAACAATGCTGGATTTTCATTCGATGAAATCTATGATATGGTAGGAAGAGCAAGGGGGAATGGGATGAGATTTGGTCAGAATGGTTCCTTTGCCGTGGGAAACACCTCTTTTGGATTTGGTCAGGGAATCGCAACTTCCTCCACCGTTGGGGCCAGTTATGCCAATCAGGAGAAGGACCGCTACAGGACAGATGGCAACTATTTCTATTCTTACAGCGATTCTTACAACGATGAAAGAATATCAAGGGAGAACATATTGCCCACCGGTAATTTCTTTACCGATACCGAAACCAATTTTGTAGGGACCACCAATTCCAATCAGGCAACGGCCAACATGGAGTTCGATATTGACAAGACTACCCGCATCAGTCTGGAACCTTCCCTAAGTGTAAACCGGACCAACTCAACCGATACGGAAAATACCATGTCCAGAAACGAATCTGGGGATTTGATCAACAGCAACACCTCCCTTAGAACCAGTGATGGGATGCAACGCAATTTTGCCAATAAGCTCGACATCATGAAGAAGCTGGATACTCTGGGGAGATTTGTCCGGGTCTATTTCAACAACAATAACAGGATAAATGACACCGAATCGGTATTGAACTCGGAACGTATTATTTTTGGGGATGATCCCAGTGAGCAGATTCTAGACCAGCAGACCATGATGGAGAATGCCGAGGATTCCTATGAAATGGGAATGGTATATAGGCATCCATTGAAAAAGGACCTTTTTCTTGATTTTGAGTATCAGTATAGTGATAGCGACCAAAAAAACAAGCGGTCGGTCATGGATTTTAGCGAGATTACCGGGGATTATGTCTTTAACCCCACCTTAAGTTCGGATTTTGACTTTGGCACCCGAAAACATGTCCCTGAAGTGGGGATTGTATCCAATGGGCAAAAGATCAGGTTCAACCTTAAGGCAAGGTATGAGGGCATTGATCTTGAGAATGAGGACCGTATACAGTCCGTTTCATTTTCCAAGGATTATTCCAAGTTCTTGCTCAGTTCTTATTTCAACTACAATTTGGGAAACAATAAAAGAATCAGTGCCAACTATAACACTAATGTCAATGTGCCTTCGGTGAACCAATTGCAACCTGTGCCCAATGTTAGCAATCCATTGAACATTGTGGAGGGAAATCCGGATTTGGAGCCCCAGGTCACCCATAACGTCTACCTGAATTTCAATGATTACAATTGGAAGGAGCGCACAGGAATATTTTTGTATTCCGGGATGAGTTTTGAAAAGGACAAGGTGGTTTCCAGCACCACCACCGATGCCAACTTTATACGGACCACTACCTATCAAAATATAGAAGGTAATTACCGTGGATGGGCAGGAATCAACTATTCAAAACAGATTAAAAAAGACAGTCTGTACACCCTCGGAATCACATTCAATCCCAATGCCAACTTCAGAAAGGAGGTAGGCTTTACCAACGGCAATAGATTGGAGGCAACGAACCTTAACCTGAATCCTAGGATTGGATTAAGGTTCAATTATATGGAAATGGTGGAACTGGAACCCAATTACACCTTGGGGGTAAATGCTACCCGCTATAATTTGGACATGGTGGATGATATTGATTTTATTACCCATAGCCTATCGGTTAAAACGACCACTTTCTGGCCCGAAAATGTGGTGTGGGGCAATGATATTGTGTACACCTACAACGGAAACTTGGGAAGTGGTTTTGATAAGGATGCCCTCTTTTGGAACATGAGCTTGGGCGTACAAATGTTCAAGAAGACGACCACCCTTAAAGTGTTGGCGTATGACCTGCTCAACCAAAACATCAATACACGAAGGACCACAGGGCAGGATTTTGTGCAGGATTTTCAAGGAACGGCATTAAAACGCTATTTTATGGGGAGTCTTACCATTAAATTCAACTCCTTTGGAGAGGGAGGAGGTCCCAAAAGAAGGGGAGGTCCCCGTTTTATAAGACTTTAGTGGGTTGAATTGGCTTACCATCCGCCGGAAGCACCGCCTCCGCCAAAGCCACCACCTCCGAAGCCGCCACCAAAACCGCCTCCACTGAATCCACCGCCGCCTCGAAAGCTCCCGGAGGAACCAGAACTCCGCCCCATGTTGCTGAGGATGATCATATCCCAAATGTCGAGACCACTGCCACGGCGTCCACCGCCCCTACCGTTATTGTTGTTCTTGCGACTCCAAAGAATGATCATGATAATGATGAAAATGATAAAAGGGAACAGGGCCTTAAAAGGAAACCCTGGGTTGTTTCCAAAGGTGCGGTCTTCCGTAAACTCTCCGTTGAGGACCTGAAAAATGGCATCGGCCCCTTTGTCCAGACCACTGTAATAGTCCCCTCGCTTAAATTCGGGAATGATTATGGACTCAATGATGCGTTTCGACATAAGATCGGTCAAAGAGCCTTCTACGCCATATCCGGTATTGATGGCAATCCTACGGTCATCCTTGGCCAAGAGCACCAACACGCCATTGTCCTTATCGGCTTGTCCAATACCCCATTTCTGCCCCCATTGGGCTCCCAAATAGGTAATGTCCTCCCCTTCGGTGGAACTAATAATGGCAATGACAATCTGTGTGGAGGTGCTGTCCGAGTATCGAATGAGCTTTTGCTCCAAAGCTTGACTTTGGGATGGAGAGAGTAGATTTACATAATCATAGACGCTGGTCTGCTTCTCCGGTTTTTCGGGTATGGTGAATTGCCCCCATGATAGGGAAAAACTTAAAAAAGCAAGTATAAGAAGGCTACCCTTTGGATATGGCATCGCTCAATTCGTTCGTGTCGTTATGGTCCCATGGAAAATGGGCCTCCAATTCCTTTCCAGCCATTAATACACCCTCTACAATCCCCTGTTTAAAGTTTCCGTTTTTAAAGTGGGAGGCCATGGCGTCCTTGGTGCTGTCCCAAAATCCTTTCGGTACGGCGCGGTCAATGCCTTTATCGCCATAGATCACAAACTTTTTATCATCCACGGCCACATAGATGAGTACGCCGTTGCCATCCTTGGTATTATCCATTTTAAGGAAATGGAACAGTTGTTGGGCCCTGCTGAAATGATCTATTTTGGAAGTGGCCTCAATATGCACACGGACTTCACCAGAGGTATTTTTCTCGGCCACAACAATGGCATCGATAATCTCTTGCTCCTCCTCTGCCGTTAAAAATTCCTCTACGTGCGACATGTCTATTCAAAATCGAAGTTGGCATCCGGGGCATTTTCAGCTCCTGGATTGGAAGCGAACAAGGCCATTTCGTCAAAATTGGCCAAACTGGCAATAATATTTGTGGGAATCTGCTTGATTTTGATATTGTATTCCCCTGCCAAATCGTTGAATCGGTTCCGCTCCACATTGATTCGGTTCTCTGTACCCTCAAGTTGGGACTGCAGCTCCAAAAAGTTTTGACTACCCTTTAAATCAGGATAGCGTTCAATGGTGGCCAAGAGCCTGGCAAGTGAGGAAGAAAGACCGGTTTGGGCCTGTTGGAATTCATTTAACCTATCTTGAGTAATATTGGAGGGGTCCAAATTTGTGGATGTGGCCTTTGCTCGAGCTTCTGTGACTTCTGTTAGCACCCGCTCTTCAAAATCTGCTGCACCTTGCACCGTTTTTACCAAGTTTCCAATAAGGTCGCTTCTCCGTTGATAGGAACTTTCCACATTGGCCCATTGCTTTGTGGCCTGTCCTTTCATATCGACCAACATATTATTGGTGCGGATATACCAACCTCCTATGATTACCCCCAATACAATTAGGATGATAATGGCGATGATACCTTTTTTCATTTTCTGTGGTTTAGTGTTTATAGTTGTTCTTTGATCTTAATAAGCTCGGCCTTGACCTTTTGCAGTTTTTGGATGACCTCAAAGGTGGAAAGGGTCTTTTGCTTCTCTTCCTTCAAATGTGTTTTGGCGCCTTCCAGGGTAAAACCACGTTCCTTGACCAAATGATAGATCAGTTGCAGGTTATGGATGTCCTGTGGAGTGAACTTACGGTTGCCCTTGGCGTTTTTTTTAGGTTGAAGTACATCAAACTCTTTCTCCCAAAAACGGATGAGAGAGGTGTTCACCCCAAATGCCTTGGCCACTTCGCCAATGCCATAGTACCGTTTTTCAGGAAGATCTACGTGCATTAATCCAGGGATTGGTTCTCTTGGTTGGCAAACTTGAGCATATTTTCAAATTCTTCCGCCGTTAAACTTCCATAGTAGAAGTTTATGGGGTTGATACGTTCACCGTCCTTAAAGACTTCGTAGTGCAGGTGAGGGGCCTCTGAGCGTCCTGTGTTTCCCACAAAACCGATAAGGTCACCTCGTTTTACCTTTTGACCTACGGTTACATTGTACTTGCTCAAGTGCGCATATAGGGACACGTAACCATATCCGTGATCTATTCGGATATGTTTTCCGTATCCGGAAGACCTATTGTCCGAGCGGGTAACTTTTCCATCACCGGACGCATAGATCGGGGTGCCGCGCGGTGCAGTGAAATCCATTCCCCAGTGCATTTTTCTGGCTTTGGTAAAGGGATCCGAACGCCACCCATAACCAGAGGCCATTCGGGTGAGGTCTTTGTTGCTTACGGGCTGGATGGCCGGGATGGCCGCCAGTAATTTTTCCTTCTCCTCGGCCAGTTTGGCAATTTCATCCAACGACTTGGATTGGATCACCATTTGTTTCTGGATGATGTCCAAGCGCTTTGTGGCGTTGGTAATGATCTCGGAGTTGTTGAAACCTTCCAGGGACTTGTACCGGTTGATTCCCCCGAAACCAGCTCTGCGCTGTTCTTCAGGTATGGGATTTGCCTCAAAATAAAGGCGGTAGATATTGTTGTCGCGATCTTCAATATTGGCCAATACCTGCTCCATCTGCTCCATCTTCTTGTCCAATATCTCAAATTGAAGCTCGTAGTTCCGTACTTCGCGCTCCAAAGAAAGTTCTTTGGGAGTATTCACCCATCGGGTGTTCAACAGAATGATAAGGCCAAGAAAGCCGAACAAAGCGGAACCCAATAAAAATAGGAAGAGATTCCTGTATTTCTTGGATTTCTTCGGTTCGATCTTTCTATAGGAAAGCGTATCCGGGTCGTAATAGTACTTAACTTTAGACATGAATGGATTTTATCCTATTTTTGCTCACTCTTTTTATCAAAACAAGCAAATATAAAAATTGTTTTGCTTAAAGTGTTAAATTTAAGAAAACCCTAGCAATCGCAATGACATCCCAAGAAGTTAGAAACCAGTTTTTAAACTTTTTCAAAGAGAAAAACCATAAAATAGTGCCTTCCGCGCCCATGGTGATGAAGAACGACCCCACATTGATGTTCACCAATGCGGGCATGAACCAGTTTAAAGAGTTTTTTTTGGGAAATACCGTTCCAAAGTCTAAACGGGTCACGGACACCCAAAAATGTCTTCGGGTTAGCGGTAAGCACAATGATTTGGAGGAAGTGGGCAAGGACACCTACCACCATACCATGTTTGAGATGTTGGGTAACTGGAGTTTTGGGGATTATTTCAAGAAAGAAGCCATTCAATGGGCCTGGGAATTGCTGACCGAAGTATACAAAATTGACAAAGATAGCTTGTACGTTTCTGTTTTTGAAGGTAGTAAGGATGCCGATCAACTGGAAATGGACAAGGAAGCCTATGACCTATGGAAGGCCATAGTGCCCGAGGACCGCATCATCATGGGGAACAAGAAGGACAATTTCTGGGAAATGGGAGATCAAGGCCCCTGTGGTCCCTGTTCCGAAATCCATGTAGACCTTCGTTCCAAGGAAGAAAAAGCAAAAGTTCCCGGTGCATCGCTGGTCAACCAAGATGATCCGCTTGTGGTTGAAATTTGGAACTTGGTATTCATACAGTACAACCGAAAGGCCAATGGTGATTTGGAGGACCTTCCCGAAAAACATATTGATACCGGAATGGGCTTTGAACGCCTGTGTATGGCATTGCAAGGGGTGAAATCCAACTACGATACCGATGTGTTTACCCCCCTCATTCGTGAAATCGATACCATTACCGGGCAAAAATATGGGAAGAATGAAGAGACGGATATAGCCATTAGGGTAGTGGCCGACCACATCCGTGCCGTGGCCTTCGCCATTGCCGATGGGCAGTTACCGAGCAATACCGGAGCGGGCTATGTTATCCGAAGGATACTCCGTAGGGCCATCCGGTATGGCTTTACCTTCTTGGGGACCAAGCAACCTTTTATCTACCGATTGGTGAATGTTTTGGTTGAAAGTATGGGGAAAGCCTTTCCCGAGCTTTCCAAACATCGTCAATTGATCGAGAATGTGATCAAGGAGGAAGAAAATTCCTTTTTGGGCACCTTGGAGCAAGGATTGGTGCTGTTGGATTCGGTCATCAAATCCTCAAAGGACAAAACGGTTTCTGGGGAAAAGGCTTTCGAGTTGTACGACACCTTCGGATTCCCGATCGACCTTACTTCCCTGATTTTGGAAGAGAAAGGTTACCAATTGGATGTGGAAGGATTTGAAAAGGCCTTGAAAGCCCAAAAAGACCGTTCCCGTGCGGCATCAGAGGTTTCCAAGGACGATTGGACGGTGCTGATGCAGGATTCCGAACAGGAATTTATTGGTTACGATAGTCTGGAAGCAACGGTGAAGTTGGTCAAATATAGAAAGGTGACCAGCAAAAAGGAAGGTGATCAATACCAACTCGTGTTCAACCTTACCCCGTTCTATGCCGAAGGAGGGGGACAGGTAGGCGACAAAGGATATCTGGAGGCATCCAATGGAGATGTGACCTATATTGTGGATACCAAACGGGAGAACAACGAAATTGTCCATTTTGCTGATGGCCTTCCCAAAGACGTTTCGGGAAGTTTTAAGGCCATGGTCGATAAAAAACAACGCTGGCGTACCGCGAGCAATCATACCGCAACGCATTTGTTGCACCAAGCCCTTCGCGAGGTTTTGGGAGATCATGTGGAACAAAAAGGGTCAGCGGTCCACTCCAAATACCTTCGTTTCGACTTTTCCCACTTCTCAAAATTGACAGTCAAGGAACTACGCGAAGTGGAAAACTTTGTCAATGCCCGTATTGAAGGCCAATTACCCTTCGAGGAAAATAGGAATATACCCATTAAGGAGGCCATGGAACAAGGGGCCATGGCACTTTTTGGAGAAAAGTATGGGGATACCGTCCGTACGGTCCGCTTTGGTCAGTCCATAGAACTGTGTGGTGGGACCCACGTAAAGAATACAGGTGATATCTGGCATTTCAAGATTGTTTCCGAAGGAGCCGTTGCGGCAGGAATCCGAAGGATAGAGGCCATTACCTCCGATGCGGCCAAGGATTTCTACTTCCAGAACAATCGCATGCTCTATGAAATCAAAGATCTGTTGAGCAATGCCCAAGACCCTGTAAAGGCGGTTGCGGGGTTACAGGAAGAAAATACAACCCTTAAAAAGCAAGTGGAACAGCTGCTGAAAGACAAGGCCAAAGGACTGAAAAATGAATTGATTTCCGAATTGAAGGATATCAATGGTGTTCAGTTTTTGGCTAAAAAGGTGGACTTGGATGCAGCTGGCATCAAAGACCTTTCCTTTGAGATAGGGGGACAGGTTTCGGATGTTTTCCTATTGCTCGCTGCTGAAAATGACGGAAAAGCATTGCTTTCGTGTTACATTTCCAAGGATTTGGCGTCCAACAAAGGACTGAATGCCGGGAGCATAGTACGCGAACTGGGCAAACATATCCAAGGAGGTGGGGGCGGACAGCCGTTTTTCGCCACTGCCGGGGGTAAAAACCCTGAAGGCATTCCGGTCGCTTTGGCAAATGCCGAAGAGATGATCAGGACAACAACATAAGCATGGGCTTCTTCAACATAAAAAGTATTAATTGGAAATACATCTTCGGAGAGATTTTTCTATTGTTCGTGGGTATCAATTTGGCCATTTGGTTCAACAATTGGAACACGTCCAAGAGCATGGAAAAGGACAAGGTGGTGGCCTTGGAAAAGATTGAAGGGGAGATCAAGGCCAATTTGGACCAATTGGTGAAAGACCATGTGGTGAACCAAAAAATACCTTCTTTCTTTTCTGATTTTGATGCCCTTGAAGGTGAAGATGGAAACTTTATAGCTTCGCCGGAAACCATGGGGAGGCTTCAAAAAAAATATGCTGGGTATATTCGGGAAGTGGACTCTACCGAATTGGGTGATGGCCAGTATGCCTATCGAATCGATTCCTACATCAATCTGGAAATCACCGATTTGAGCAGTATTGCGTGGGAAATCTCAAAATCCACAGGGATATTCCATGAGTTTGGCTATGATTGCCTATATGACCTGCAATCTTTGTACAATACCCAAGATTTGGTGAAAAACGAGCTGAACAAGGCCACGGAAGCCTTGCGAAATACATCCATGAAGGATTTGGTGCGTACTCTGGGTATTTTAAATCAACTGGAAGAACAGTTGGAAAAGCAATACCGGGACATGCTCCAAAATATCAAGGACTGCAGATAAAACCCTTTTTCCATGAAGTTACAGACCATTGTTCCACTTCAAAAAGCAGAATACCCCATCGATTACTCGAGCAAAATATTGCTTTTAGGGTCTTGTTTTGTAGAAAATATGGGGAGTAGGCTGGAATACTTCAAATTCCAACAACTGCAAAACCCATTCGGAATTCTATTTCACCCGCTTGCACTTGAGAATTTAATGGAACGTGCTCTGGGAGATAAAACCTATCAAGAAGATGAGGTGTTTGAACAAAATGGGATTTGGCATTGCTTTGACGCCCATTCCGATTTGAATGCCCATTCAAGAGAAGCTTTGCTCAATCATCTCAATCAAAGGTTGCAGGAAACCGAAACAGGGCTGAAAAATACCACCCATATGATCATCACTTTAGGAACAGCTTGGGTGTACAAGAATATTGCTTCACGAAAAGTAGTCGCCAATTGCCATAAAGTGCCCCAAAAGGAGTTCGTGAAAAGATTGCTTACTCCGGAAGAAATACAGTCAAGTTTGGCCCGTTTGGTGGATTTGGTCCAACAAGTGAATCCAAAGGCGAACCACATTTTTACCGTTTCACCTGTTAGGCATCTGAAAGACGGTTTTGTGGAAAATCAGCAAAGCAAATCACATCTAATTACCGCACTACATTCCGTTTTGTCATCTCGAGCGCAGTCCAGAGATGTATCCTACTTTCCGGCCTATGAAATCATGATGGACGAGCTGCGCGACTACCGTTTTTATGGAAAGGATTTGGTACATCCCAATGAATTGGCGGTGGAGTATATTTGGGAAAAGTTCAAGGATACATGGATTTCGCCCGATTGTTATTCGGTCATGGACGAGGTCGATAGTGTTCAAAAAGGATTGCAACACCGTCCCTTTAATCCCGATTCCGAGGCCCATCAAACGTTCAGGAAATCGCTTCGCACAAAAATTACGTATCTTCAAGAAAGGTATCCTTTCATGAAATTCGAATAAATGAAGAAAATACTTATGGGAGTTGTCATTGCACTGGCCTCCGTATTGATCTATAAATCCTGTGTCGATGAACGGGAACGGAAAACGGTATTGCAGGAGAATTCCATGCTCATCCAACAGGAACTGAAAAATGTCTCCAAACTCATTGTGACCGAAGGCCACTTTGTGGAAGTCTACAACTATAAGGATTCCAGGGAATTGTTCGGTTCCTTGGTCACAGCAGATAAAAAAGCTTTGGTAGTGGTAAATGCAGAGGTGACCATTGGCTATGACCTGTCCAAGATTGCCTATGAAATGGATGAGGCCAACAAGACCATTCGCATTACGGAAATTCCCCAGCCAGAGGTGAAGATCAATCCGGATTTTGAGTACTACGATGTCACGGCGGATTACTTCAATCCGTTCAATGCGCAAGATTATAACGCCATCAAGCGAAATGTGAATGTGTCCCTATCCAAAAAGGTGGAAGCTTCCTCCTTGCGGAAAAATGCTGAGAACCGACTGTTGAGCGAACTTTCCCGAATCTATGTGCTCACCAACTCACTGGGATGGACCTTGGTCTATGGCGATGAAAGCGTTGACTCTCCCGAAAAACTAATCGACCTTCAAAAAACTATGGTCGATTAAGCGAATGCCATCATCAATCAAATGCCCCACTTTGGGATTGTTCCGTTTGATATCCTCCAAATGGGATAGGATTTCTTCCTGAAATCCAACATTGTTCCCTTTTTTGGCCAATTCGTACAGCTCAACGGGTAACAACCAATCATGGGGGTGATTTTCCTTAAGTTCTTGGAATACCTTGTTGCGGGAAATGGTCGTGTTCTTTCCTTCCCTGAACTCCCGGATTTGTTGGTAATAGAGTTCCAGTTGTTGGCGTTCAGGACTTTTTTTGGGTTTGATGGTGGTTTCGGTGATCTCATGGGTGATGAGGTCAAAACTGCCCAAATCGGCCGGACCGTTAAAAGCGGAGACCACGTGCTGCCCCACGGCCATATGGTAAAGCCCCCATTCCGGAGCGAACAGCACTTTGCCGTTATGGGTCACCGTACAGTTCTCAAAGGTTACCAAGAGAATCTTTCCTCTTAGATTTCTAGTTCCGGTGATGATGGTCCCTTCAACTTTTACCCCGCCTTCAAACTCCAAAGAGACTTCTTCGCCTTCGTAGATTTTGTAGGCTTTAAGATCGCGGGGTCCCATATCCTCAATGGCAATGTTGATGCCTCTCAGTTTGCCCACAGGCATGCCAAAACCATCGGGATGCTGTGCTGTGCTGTGCCCCACCAATTCCTTTTCACGATAGGCTAGGGCCGTTGCCCCTTTGGTTTGGATGTATATGGGTTTGCCATCCTGTTCGAGGACATCATGGAACTGTCCCGAAACTTGTAGCCCGGTACTCAGTTCAATGGTGCCCAATGCATGGGATTCAATCAATTTTTGAACCCCCGATAGTCCGCCCTTCCGCAAGGCCATGGTGTTGGCGAAATCCTCCAAAACCTGACTCAAAAAGGCAAAGTCGGGCGTAACGAACAATTGGGGTTGGGGTTTGGTGATATCGAACTCGGTATGCGCTGCCTCAATGGAATAGGGTATTTTTTTTACTTGGTCCGTCATGCACCATGCACTTTCGCCAATGGAGGAAAGTAGTCCCGCTCCATAAATTTTAGGCATGTCCACCGTACCAATGAGACCGTATTCCACCGTCCACCAGTGCAGATTCCGAATCAAAGCCATTTCACTGGGTTTGCCCATGTTTTTTTGAAGGTGTTCTATGTGTTTTTCCGCTTCCTCGATTTCCTTTTCCGGGGTGCCATGGGCTTCCTTGATGATGCTCAGGTGCCGCACGGCATTGTACAGTTCGTAATCCTTGGCACTGGAAATGGCCTTACAGCCTATTTCCCCAAAACGACGCAGGTATTCAGCATATTCTGGATTGGCAATGATGGGTGCATGTCCTGCGCCCTCATGGATGATGTCCGGTGCAGGGGTGTACTCAATATTTTCCAATTGCCGTATGTCCGAAGCAATGACCAGCACATTGTACGCTTGGAATTCCATAAAGGCCGATGGGGGAATAAACCCATCCACGGCCACGGCGGCCCAACCGATTTCCTTGAGGATTCGGTTCATCCCATACATATTGGGGATATGGTCTATGGAAATCCCGGTTTTTTTCAATCCATCCACATAAGAACTATGGGCCACGCGACTTAAATAGTCTACATTTTTGCGCATTACATATCGCCATACCGCTTGGTCAATAGCGGTATAGTCCCCATAATTTTGCGGTTTTATGAACTGCTTGAGGTGTTTGGGCAATTTGTCCAGTATAGGATTGGATTCGTAACTCATAGGTGCAATTTTGTGCAGCCTAAAGATACGAAATCGTTATCGCAAACCAGAAAATTTGGAGGAAGGGCAATAAAAAACCGCCCTTTGGGCGGCTTATATTTTTAGTTGACGGCAACTGCCGTGGCGGGAGGATATTCCTGTAGGATCTGCGAAACAAATTCCTTGATGCGCGCTTCCTTTTTTTCAATATCCTTGGTATTGTTCAAGGTGCCTACACCGCGACCTTGCCATACCAATTCCTTTTTGTTGGCATCAATGACATCAATGTACAGGGAGCCTTCAGTGCGGGTGCTCACATTATTGTTGTTCCAGCCCCATCCCCAACCGGGACCCCAGACCCATGGGTTGTAGAATGCACCATAACCCCAACCGAAGTTGTTGTTGTAGACGTCCACACGTTCCCGTTCCTTGGTAAAAATGCTGATCAAAACGTCAGGATTGTCGGATTTTACAAAACCACGGGAACCCAATTCGGCCTCAATGGCCCGTAAAATACGCTTCTTGTCCAAGTCTGAAATCTGAGCCTTGTCAATCCCAGTTTTGTAAAAAGCATAGCTTCTGTACGTATTGAAGTCCGCTTGCTTGTCGTAGTCGGAAACCACCCTAACGGAACTGCAGGAGGCCAACAGAACCACCGAAAGTGCAGTCAAAATGTATAGTTTAAAATTTTTCATAGTACTTTTTTTGAAGTGTTGAGATTATGATAAAAACCACAAAGATTATGCCGAAAACCGGTTTCAGCGCCTTGTGTTCGTTTTCGTACTATAGCCATACGGACAGTGACGGCAGCCACTTTCACAACAATACCCCCTTTTTAGGTGGTATTGGGCTGTAAAAACCTTATATCCCTCCTCTGAAAAGTAAAAATCACCCTCTTCCAAGGGAATACGCTCTTTCATACACTACGGCACCGATTCGTTACTTAAAAGTAAGGCTTTCATGGCAGAACCGCTAGGATTTTAAGATTTCCGAAACAGGTTATTCACCGAAAATGTTAATGGTATTGTCGATAAGGTCCATTTTTCTTTTCCGTAAGCTGTTATATTTGTGAGGAACCCTTGAACGTTTTCAAGTGATATTGATCTTTAAACATTTCTTCTATAAAAACTATGTCGGGCTATCGCTCTGGCCTTTCATCATCCTGAAGGAAGGTGCCCTGCGAACCGATGATGTGCTCATCAACCACGAGCGCATCCATCTCCGACAGCAGCGGGAACTGTTACTTGTACCTTTTTACTTCCTCTATTTTTCAGAATGGATTTTGCGTACCGTCCTATATTTGGATAGCTACCGTGCCTACCAGAACATCAGTTTTGAGCGTGAGGCTTATGCCAATGAAAGGGATATGGAGTATCTTTCCAAGCGGAAACGGTTTGGTTTTATGCAGTACCTGACGCGATAAGCATTCACTTTGAACATTCCCAATCAGCATATTGATGTGCCCTTGCTTCGAGAAAAGGGCGTGACGCTCCATATCAAAAGGGAAGATACCATCCATCCGCAGATTTCCGGAAACAAATACCGAAAGCTGAAGTACAATCTGCTCGAAGCCCAAAAATTGAGACACGAGACCCTGCTCACCTTTGGTGGCGCCTTTTCCAACCATATTGCTGCAGTGGCCTGTGCCGGACAAGAACAGGGATTTAATACTGTTGGCGTGATCAGGGGCGAGGAGTTGCAAGGTAAGTGGCAGGACAATCCCACTCTGATTTTGGCCCATGACCATGGCATGCGGTTCCATTTTGTGTCCCGTGGCGATTATCGACAAAAGAGCGAAGCGGGTTTTCTCCGGATTTTGAAAGAGGCATTTGGCAATTTCTACCTACTGCCCGAAGGCGGTACCAATGCCCTTGCCGTAAAAGGTTGCGAGGAAATTGTAACGGAGGCCGATTCCAACTTCGACTATATCTGTAGTAGTGTGGGAACGGGAGGGACCTTGGCCGGACTCATCAATTCAGCAAAACCCCACCAGACCGTTTTGGGCTTTCCCGCTTTGAAGGGTGATTTTTTGAAACAGGATATTCATACATTTGTACGGAGCGATCAATGGAAATTGATGACCGATTTTCATTTTGGGGGATATGCCAAAGTGAGTGAAGAATTGATTCATTTCATCAATACCTTTAAAGAAGAAACCGGGGTTCCGTTGGATCCCATCTACACAGGTAAACTGCTTTTTGGTATTTTTGAACTGGCAAAACAGGATTTTTTCCCAAAGGAAACCCATATTTTGGCCATCCATACGGGTGGTCTGCAAGGGATAGCGGGAATGAACACTGTGCTGAAAAAGAAAAATTTACCCTTATTGGATATATGATCAGGCGAATTGGATATGTACTTGTTGTGGCACTGCTGTTGACTTCTTGTGGTGCCAAAAAACGGACCTTGACCCACAAAAAGGGCGCTCCCATTGTCAGGAATACCGAAAACAAGGATGAAAGGCCTGTCGCTGTGGATGAAAACGCGGAAGGTTCCGATCTGTATCCCATGCCTGCGGATCCAGGAAGGTTTGAGCACTTTCCCATCACAAATACCGAGGAATATATTGAAACCTTTGCCGAAATTGCCCAGTACGAAATGCGTGCCTTTGGCATTCCGGCCAGTATCACCTTGGCCCAAGGTATTTTGGAGAGTGGCTCGGGAAGAGGGGAGTTGACCAAAAAGACCAACAACCACTTTGGGATCAAATGCCATACCGGATGGCAGGGCGAATACGATTTTCATGACGATGACGCCAAAGGGGAGTGTTTTAGAAAATACAACCACCCCATGTTTTCGTTCCGGGACCATAGCATTTTCCTTTCGTCCCGTTCCCGATATGCCTTTTTGTTCAATTACCGGAAGGACGACTATAAAAAATGGGCTCACGGTTTGCGTCAGGCGGGTTATGCCACCGATCGTAAATATCCGCAAAAGCTTATCGCTTTGATTGAGCGATACAATCTGCACCAATATGACGAGGATGTGGTTCGAGGAGGTCTGGAAGTGGTCCGGGAACCCAAAAGCTTTGAAGTGCTCACCCATGTGGTGGAAAAAGGGGAAACGCTATATGCCATTTCCAGAAAATATGCCATCTCCGTGGATGAGATCCAAAGGCTCAACAATTTGAAGGGCACCCATTTATCCATCGGGCAGGTATTGAACATCCGAAAAGAAAAATCAAAATAATTTTTTCCTTTGTTATGTCGAGCTGTCATCCCGAGCGTAGTCGAGGGATGCTTATTGATTGTCGTTCTCGACTGCGCTCGAACTGACATTTTCAATTTCCATGAAAGTATGAGGTTACTTACCTTTGCGGGGAGCTGTTCGAATAGCACGTTTCTGTCATCCCGAGCGCAGTCGAGGGGTGCTTATTGATGTTGTTCTCGACTGCGCTCGAACTGACAATTATAGATTAAAAAGATTCCCGCATCCACGGGAATGACATGGATATTTAAATTTATGATCTACCAACGAAGCAGTGCCTTGTTTGCCGAGGCGAAAAAATATATCCCCGGAGGGGTCAATTCACCCGTTCGGGCGTTTAAAGCCGTGGGCGGCGACCCTATTTTTGTAAAGGAAGCCAAAGGCGCCTACCTCTATGATGTGGACGGCAACCAGCTTATCGATTACATTGCCTCCTGGGGCCCGCTGATTTTGGGCCACGCCTTTGAACCCGTGATCAATGCCGTGGTGGAAAAGGCCAAAAAGGGCACTTCCTTCGGGATGCCCACCGAAATTGAGACCGAACTGGCCCAACTGGCCGTTTCCATGGTGCCCAACATTGACAAAATTCGCTTTGTGAACAGTGGCACCGAAGCCTGTATGAGTGCCGTTCGCCTCGCACGCGGGTACACGGGCAAGGACAAGATCATCAAGTTTGCGGGTTGCTACCATGGCCATTCCGACTCGTTTTTGATCCAGGCGGGGAGTGGTGCCGTTACGTTCGGGAGCCCCAACAGTCCCGGGGTCACCCAAGGTACGGCCAAGGACACCCTTTTGGCCACTTATAACGATTTGGACAGTGTAAAGGCGTTGACGGAGGCCAATAAAGGCGAGATAGCCGCCATTATTCTGGAACCCGTGGCCGGGAACATGGGTTGTATCATCCCCACCGATGAATTTATTCATGGACTCCGAAAACTCTGCACCGAGGAAGGCATTTTATTGCTGTTCGATGAGGTGATGACCGGTTTCCGTTTGGGAAAAGGCGGTGCGCAGGAAGCCTTGGGCGTGGATGCCGATATGGTGATGTTCGGAAAGGTGATCGGGGGCGGACTGCCCGTTGGGGCCTTTGCCGCACGTGCCGAGATCATGGCACATTTGGCCCCCGAAGGGCCAGTGTACCAAGCAGGGACCCTCAGTGGGAACCCCTTGGCCATGAGTGCCGGACTGGCCATGCTCACCGAACTCAACAATCGCCCTGAAGTGTTTACCAGCTTGGCGGAAAAAACCGAACACCTGCACAAGGGCATTGCCGAGGTGCTTACCGAAAAAGGGGTGGTACACCAAATCAACCGCTATGGAAGCATGATCTCCGTACACTTTACGGACCAACCTGTGGTGGATTTTGTCTCCTCGGCCAAAGGGAACAACGATACCTTTAAGAAATACTTCCACGGCATGTTGGAGAACGGGGTATACTTACCGCCCTCTGCCTTTGAAAGCTACTTTTTGAACGATGCCCTCAGCTACGACGATCTGGACAGGACCATTGAGGCGGTCCGAAAAGTGTTTTAGTCCCTATTCACAAACAGTGTTCAGTTCTTGGTAATCCGATTTTGATACGGTGGGAATCTCCTGCCCGGACCCAATTTTGATACAGCTCAAGGTCGGATTCCTATCGGCACGTAGATCGATAAGTTCGTGGTTGCTGCTCACATCGAGACTGGTCAGCGTATTGCTCGAAATATAAAGATGCGTCAGGCTGCTGTTGTGCGAAAGGTCAATGGTTTGGATCGCATTGTCCGAAAGTAAAATAGTCTCCACCAAAGTGTTGTGGCTCAGGTCCACCGAGGTGAGTGCATTGCTGATCAAGAAGATGTTCTTGAGGTTCACCGCCCCGCTGATATCGATGGATGTTAACAGGTTCTGGCCCATGTGCAACAACTCCAAATCGGGATTGTCCAACTGCAGATCTTCCACGTTGTTAAAGGACAGGTACAACTTTTTCAATTGAGCGGCCTCGGACAGACCTTCAATGGAAGTCAGTTCGTTGGACTCCGCGTTCACCAATAAAAGGTTGGGGTTGTTGGCCAGATCAATATGGGTAAGGTAATTGGCCTGCAGGTACAGGGTGTCCAACTGGGTGTTGGCACTTAAATCGATTTCCTCCAATTTTTGCCCGCTGGCGGCCAGGAATTTCAAGTTTACAAAACCCTCAATACCGGTAAGGTCGGCAATATCGCCAAACTGGCCCGAAGGGCTGAGGTCCAAATAGGTTAGCTTTTCCGCATCGGTGCGCAGCATTTGTTGGTCCACGGTACCGTCCGTGTCTATGCCCTGTTCCACCAGAACGGTCTCAAAATGAGGGTCTGGAATGTGCAGGTAGGCATCTTCGTTGGGATTGGATTGCTCATCGCTTTTGGAGCATGCGGCAAGGAAAAATAAAGGGAGTGCTACGATAGCGTAGGCTTTTTTCATGTTTAGGTTTTTTGATGATTGCCTACAAGACGGGATTATGCCCCATGCGTTACAGCATAGGTAGGCTTTAGCATTTTATTAACTTTTAGGATTACTCTTTGGAAGGCACCAACAGTTCACATACATCCACGTCCAAGACCTTGGCCATCTCATATAAAATGGGAATGCTGGGCTGTGTTTTGTTGTTGCAGTAATTGGTGACCACCACATAGCTTTTGCCAATTTGCTCGGCCAGCCAGGTTTGGGTCCTGCCCTGTTGTTTTAATACGGCTTTGATTCTATTCATACGCAGATGCGATACCACAGCATATTACTTTGTAATATGAAATTGTACCATATCACAAGCTGAATTTTTATCATATAGCAAAATACAATACAAAAAAATGTTGTGAAATAATATATTATAATATATATTTATATTGAAAAACAATATAAAATGAACAACAGAGAACTTTTGGTGCAGCTCATACAGCAAGATTTAAAGCATAGCCAACTTACCGAAACCCTCCGCCATATGGGTTTGGACGATGGCGGATTGTATGCTTTGNACAACAGAGAACTTTTGGTGCAGCTCATACAGCAAGATTTAAAGCATAGCCAACTTACCGAAACCCTCCGCCATATGGGTTTGGACGATGGCGGATTGTATGCTTTGGACCTGATCACTATCGTAGCCCAACTTATGAAAGTACCGCCCCACCAAATGGATGATTTTGCACAAGTGTATGGCACCTTTTTGGACGAAGCGCCACAGTACCCCACCACCTATTTAGGGGAAGCCTTGTTGCCCGTGGCGGAAGAGTGTTATAAAAAGTTGTTGGGGTGTTTGGAGGGGTAGGAGAGAATGGTGCCATTACTTACGGCCATTGTTGTGGTGTTTTTTTTATTCTTTTTCCCAATTCTTTATTTGTTCATAGTTGATTTCATATTCAACCGTTTTTCCTGATGCCAAATACTCTTTTTCAAAAATTATCAATTCGTTTTGAAATTTTAGTGGTTTTATAAATCCTTTTTCGGCTTTTGAGATTTTTGCAAACTTCCTTGTTTTCAAATCAACAATCGTCAAAGCCGTAATAGGTCCTTTTTGGTAGTCAGTTGTCAGCCATTCTTGTAACGCCAAATATTTTGATTCAGGATGCCATTTAAATTCAAATCCAAAAACTCTGTCCTTAATCAACTCCCCGTCCAACTTCAGTTTATAGTAAGTCGGTCCAAATCTGATTTCTCCTTCAAATATGAAGTCAAATCCGTGAATTTTTCCTGGTGATTTATATGCTCCTATTTTCTCGTCCATTTTCTTAATGCACCACAACTGTCTCGACTATGAGTAGTTGCGTGGTTTAACACTTAACTTTGCAAGTACACACCAAACTGAAAATCCGCGAGGATTTTCATAAGTAGGCGAGAACGGCGCCATTACTTATAGCCATTGTTGTGCATAGTTATTAATCTTTCACTGATTTTCTAATTCCTTTGTCAATTCTACCAATCATCGATTTTATATTTGACAATGCGTCATCAAAATATTCTTTATTTAATTCAATTTTTTCGTTTAACTTTCCCCTAGCTTTTTCTCCGGTTTTTTCAAGATATATTGAGTTAATTTTCCCACTATTATGTACTAATAAATCTCTAGTAGCCTTATATTCAAACCAATTAAGCCATTGTGCTTCCTCAAGTTCAACACTCAGGACCTTTTCAATGTATTCTCTTTGTTTTTTTGGTCCAGCGTAAAAAAGGTCTCCAAGTTGTTTGTCAATTATTAGGTCAATGATATTATCCTGTGTTTTACAATTTAATACTTCTGATATATCAACTTTTTTATTACTCGCACCACCAGAAACATTCATTCTTAATTTTCTTTGGTCATATTTTAGACATAAGCTTATAATATCGGATAGAAATGCTTCAAATTGGGCTACAATGTATATAAATGTTGATTGATACAAATCCGTATTAACAGCCAAACCTATTATCTTCTTTAAATCTTCGGGTTTTCTTTTTACAGTTTTTCCTTTAACTCGAGAAGGAACTTCAAATTTTTTAATGTTAAGGAAATCATCTGATTCAGCTATAGTCTCCATAGCGATAATTGAAACTGAAACCCATAAAAAAGTATCATTTATAAGTTTTTGCTTTTGACTTCTGTATTGCCCAGCTATTTTCAGAAATTCTGTTTTATTCATTCAGTTTTAATTATGCACAACTTGTTTATATCAGCATAAAATGCATTCCTATGCATCCCAAATGGGTAGGTAACTGCTTATGACCAGTCATCTTTATTTTAAATAAAGCATGTTCCGTTAAGACTTGAGGGAGGGGAGTTGCCGTACAAAATACCACTTTTCCCAAACTGGCGATTGCACCAAAACCTTAAAAAAACTAGGGTTTTTCCATAAGGCCAAAACAAAAGCCGAGACAGTTTACCTGCCCCGGCCTTCACACAAACTAACTCAAAACTAAACCGTTACATTCGAAAACGATAACAAAAGGGGGCAACGGTCCAGCCCAGAGCATCCAAATAAAAATCGTTCGGCTACAAGAGTTCAAACTCAAAGGCCGGGTAGCCCCGTACGCCGCTTTCGTTGGTCAACGCCGTGAACCTGATCTTGTACAGATTGCCGTCGGTATCCTTGAGCACAAAGAACACATCGTTCTTCAAAGAGGGCAAGGTGCCGGGTCCTCCACCGTTTCTCCATTGGCTGCCAATACCACGTTGGTCGTCCTCAAAAGAGGCTTCGTCCACATCGGCCAAGGCAAAATCGGCATAGGCTATTGTGGCGGTTTCCACTTGGTAGGCCAAGGCGCCGCTTAAGCTATTGGTGGTGATAAAATCGGCATAGCCGTAAGAACCAAACCCTTCAATCTCGTTGGTGAACACGGTAAAGTTGATGTCCCAACGGTCCGCTTGCGGCTGTACGTCCACCACCTCTTCGGTATCAAAACTAAAGAAGGTGAAGTGGTGTCCCGCAGCTTTTGAAAGGGTCACTTCCTCATGGTCGGTGGCGTCCAAATCGGCATATTGCAGTACGTAATCCTCCCCACTGCGCAGGATGCGTATTTTCTTCCATCCCCTGGCATCGCCTTTGACGGCTTCGCTACCGACCTCTGGTTCTGTGGTGCCCACGGCAAAGCCGAGGTTTACCAAGTATACGGGGTTATCGGCATCGGTTTCCGAAATGGCGGCAATGGCGGTTCCGTCCAAGCTGCCGGTAACATCATCCACATAGATGGTGTTGGCGGCATCAAAAGTACCCACGGCCACTTGGGGCTGAAGGGTTTCCACATCGGCTTCGGTAACGGCATCGATATCGGTGCTCTCCAAAGCGGCCACGGCCATATAAATGGAACCGTTGATGGCTACCCTAAAGTCACTTCCGCTATAAAATCCAAGGTCCCAGCTATCGCGCTTGGCACTGGTCTGGGTCAGGGAGCTCAGGTCCACATACACCTGGTTGTCCTCATTGGGACCACCCACTTCGGGGGATACACTGCCGGATGGGGCCGCTGTTTCGGTAAAGCTCACGGCCAATTGGGTGTTCCCTTGGATCTTGGCATCGGCCACACTTACGGCGGATATGGTAAAGTTCACGGCCTTGGTGGTGCCTTCAATGGCATCCTGCAACTTGTTGAAGGTAAATGCGGTCCCTGTGGCGCCGCCCGTGAAATCAACGGTCAGTTGGCCCGAAGCCGCGGCGGGTTCGGTGGTGAAATCGGTATCGTATTCCGTATTCTCCGTGGTGAACGAAATGGTGATGGACCCATCCTCGGGGGCCGTGGTGGAAAATACAAGGTTGATCTGCTTTTGGCTGTCCACCGCATCAAAGCTCAGGGAAGGGTTTTGAAAGGCGACCACAAATTCCGCAGGGATGGACCCTCCACCGTCATCGCTGCTACAACTGGCACCGAAGAGCGTCATGGCCAATGCGGCTACATATAGAAAATGATTTTTCATAAAATTTGGTTTTAGGATTAAGATTAAATTTTAAGGTTGTATAAAAGTTTTATAAATAAGGACCTGCCATATCCCAAGAGTAATCCCGTGTTGGGAGAGGAGTGTACTCCACTTCCGGAAACCGATGAGGTATTGACCCGGGTAATGTCCAGTAGATTTCGTGCGCCAAGGGTCAGTTGGAGCTTATCTTCCATAAAGGTTTTTTTGATGGAGGCGTCCATCCAACCATAGCCTTCCCGTTTGGAGCGGATAAATGTGGGGTCGTCCTGTTCGGGGTCCAATACAAACTGGTACTCGGGCCCATTGTATTTGAAGAACAGGGAGAAAGTGGTGTTGATCTTGGGGATTTGATAGCCCACGTTGGAACTCACCTGCAAGGCATAGAGGTAATCGTCATTGAAGGAGTCCTCGCTGTTCAATACCTTGCTTTCGCCGGAGAGGGACAGGCCCAGGTCAAATTGAAAATCGCCATGGACCAGTTTGTTGGTAAAGGAAGTACCCCAGTTGCGGTATTCATCTATATTGTTGTACTGGAAGGCCAAGGGAGTCTCATTGACCACGGTCAGCTCTATACGGTCGTCCACGGTAAGGTACCAGGCCGAGATCTTGGAGCTCAAGCGCCATTTCAGGTCTTTTTGGAAAAAATTCTTTTTGAGGTGCAGGAAGGTGGACAGACTGCGCTCTGGTTCCAGGTTGATATTGCCCTGCACATCGTGGTTGACATCCACAAAATAAGTGAAGAGTTCATCAAAATTGGGGTTACGGGGCGCTTTTCCTACCACGGCCCGAAGCTGATATCCGTTGTCAAAAGCATATTTGGCACTCAACGAGTGGGCCATTTGGGTCTTGAACTGGGACGAGAACATGGTCCGCGTACCCGGTCGGAACGAAAAGCGTTCCCCCAAGGCAAACTCGGCCGTGGCAAAGGCATCATAGGACTCCAACCTGCGTGCAATGTTGTTGCCACTGAAAGCGATGGCGGCCGAAGAGGAATACCCGTTGATGTTGCTCAGTTCATACCCCAGTTGAAGATTTGCCTTTTCAGAGGCAAAGAAATTGTTGAACGTGCCCCGGGAGTAGAACCCTTTCCTGGATTCGTATTCTTGCGATTCCACATCGAACTTTTCCCGGCTATTGATGCGATAGGTAAATTGTTCCACATCCCGTTTTTGTTGTTGGTAGGAGGCGGAGATATCGTAGTTGACTTTTTGGAAGAGCTGCCCGGCAACATTAAGGTGGTTAAAGAACCGTCTGGACGTGAAAATATCGTCGGATGCGGTAGGGTTGCTCGTTTGGGTAGAGGGGTTGAAGTTCTCCCGTACCACGGAATCATAGCGATCCACTTGCTCGTTGAAGTACTCCATCCGATAGAAGGAACGGAAATGGTCCCCTGTATAACTTACCAGTCCTTTGCCCGAGTATTGGAGTTTGGGGAGCCATTCGTAGCCCCTTCGGCCATCATTCAAGGCATGGAACTCACCCTCTCGGTTGTTCTGGTGCCCAGTAAAATCATTATGGGTCACATTGCCGTTCACATACCATTGGTCCGAGAACCGATGTCCCACTTTTAAGGATTGAATGTGCCTGCCCTGATCAAAAAAACCATATTCATTGCCAATGGTCTCTTCCTGTACATACGGAGTGATTTCCCATTGGTAATCGGAATCTTTTCGGGTAATGATGTTGATGATGCCCGAAACGGCGTTGGAGCCATATTGGACCCCCATGGACCCTTCCACGATTTCAACCTGTTCTATGTCATCCAGATTGATTTGGGTGAGGTCCGTGTTGTTGCCCAGTCCCTCGTCATTGATCAGGGGGATATTGTCCACCAGAATTTTAAAGTACTGTCCGTCCAACCCAAACAGTTCCACACTGCTCTTGCCAGAGGAGGGGTTGGGCTGGATGCTGATGTTGAGGGATTGGTTGAGTACATCGGCCAAGGTGTTGCCTGCCAAGCGGTCCAAGGTTTCCCGAGGGATCACTTTGACCTCAAAAACAGATTTGTCCACACTTTGTTTGTTGATCTGTCCGGTGACCACGACTTCATTCAGGTTTTGCATGGCCATTGAGTCTTTTTCAACGGAAGCGGGTTCTTGGGCAAGAATCACCACACTGAAGAAAAATGAAAAATAAATGAACAACTTATTTTTATTTAGACTCATTCTATTTAGATTTGTGGCAAATATATATTTTATTTTTATTGAATCTAAATAAGTTTAATATTTTTGTTTCACAATCTTTAACCGTCTAACTGAAAACTATTATGAAAAAATCATTGATGCTTTCCATGGCCCTTATGGGTGTTTTTACCGTTTTGAAAGCCCAAGAGAAGAAAGAATTGGACCGACAGGCCATCATGGATATGTGCGGGTGCTACGAGATCACTTTTAAGTATACCGAGACCTTCGCCCCTGAAATCGATTATGAGAAAAAATTGGATTACACGGCCAAGGCGTTGGAATTGGCCCTTCCCATTATTGATGAGGAGAACAAAATCTCGATCCAGCATTTGTTGGTGATCCATGACACCACCATCATCAAACACTGGAGACAGGATTGGTTGTACGAAAACCAAGAGGTCTTCCACTATGACAAGGACAACAACTGGACTTTTTCAAAATTGCCTGCGGATGCCGTGAAAGGGCAGTGGACCCAGAAAGTGTACCAGGTGGATGACAGCCCCCGATATTCCGGTTCGGCCACATGGGTGCACTATGATGGAAAACATTATTGGGAAAACACTTCGGATTCGCCCCTGCCGCGAAGAGAATATAGCAAAAGGAGTGATTACAATGTTATGAAGCGTGGTAATCGACAAGAGATCACTTCGTACGGATGGGTACATGAGCAAGACAATGACAAGATCATTCGTAAGGAGGGCGCCGAGGATGTGTTGTTGGCCCAGGAAAAGGGAATGAACATCTACACCAAGATTGCCGATGAAAAATGCAAGATAGCACAAGAATGGTGGGCCAAGCATAAAGACTTTTGGGCCAATGCCAGGGCGTCTTGGGATAAGGTGTATAAGCGGGAAGGAGACCTGACCTTGCTGAAAAGTGTGGATAAAAAACCATTGTTCATACATTTTTATGAATTGGAAAAGGCCAATGCCAAAAAGAAGGAAATATCCAAGACCATAGAAAAATTCATCACGGAAAAAGCTAGTGTAAATGCTGAGGGTAAGTAAGTTTAAGGTGCTCAGTGGGGCCGTATGTATTGCGGCCCTTTTACTTTTTGGGTTTGGGACCCAACAGATTTCACCAAAGCTCCAAGCGAAGATTGACCAAGCGGTGCAAACGACTTACGAAGTCTCGGATTTTGGTCTGGAGCCTATTTTGGTCAATAGCGAACTGAATGGACAGACCCCTTCGGAATTGGGTGGGGAAAATCTGTTCAAAATTACTGTGGATGGCTCCATTTTGGGTTATGTGTATGTGGGCCAGGCACCCAGTATGAAGAACATTTTTGATTACGTGGTCCTGTTCAATCCCGATAGGAGCATAAAAAAATCCAAGATCCTTATCTATCGCGAAGACTATGGACGGCAGGTGGGCAGCCAACGGTGGTTGAAACAGTTTATTGGCAAAAAACCTGGGGAAAGTTTGGTGTATGGCGAGGACATCGATGCCATTTCCGGAGCTACCATTTCCGCAAAATCCATGACCTTGGCCGTGGGCCAAGTTCTGGAAAGCATGCAGATATTGGACGAGAACCAAATTTTTTAATGGAAGAAATCACATATCAATCAGTAAGAGGCCACCTTAAGGTGGCTTTTTTGTTGAAGGGAATCCACATTCTGGTTACATTTGAACAAAGGCAGTTGTATGACCAGGGACATTTTGGATATCAACGACTTTACCATCTTGGTGGAAGAGGCACGGGTGGGGCAAGCCACCAAGGATGTCTGTACCTTTGATGAGCCCGTCATAGCGGTGGCCTTTTATGGTTCCGGTAATGTGGATTTGTCCGTGAAGTATGGGGACAAACAAAAGAATTTTCAGAATACCAAAGGCTTGGCATTGTCCTTCTACGCAGATGAAAATGTGCAATTTGAGCATATCGTCCATGCAGACAAGCCGCTGGAGTGTATTGTAATCGCCACTTCGCCCAGAAACCTTGAAAAGCTGCCCAATCAGGAGGGGGAACTGTTCTCGAGTATGTTGAACGAACTGGTTGATCCCAGTGACCATTATGTAGAGGGCCCCGATTTTTTGATGACCCCTGCCATGCAGTCCATTGTGGATGGGGTTTTTCACAACACCTACGAAGGAAAGACCAAAATGATGTTCTTTCGAAGCCAGATGACGGCCCTGATGTCCCATTTTTTTGGGCAATTGGCCCAAATGGACCGGCCTTCCATCAAAAAAACCGAACAGGAAAAACTTTTTCAGGCCAAGGAAATCCTTTCTGCCCATTTGGAGAATCCTCCATCCCTCACCGAACTTTCCCGGGAAATAGGACTCAATAGTTTTAAGTTGAAGAAAAATTTCAAGGAACTCTTTGGCGTACCCGTGTTCAAATACCTTCAAAACCAGCGTATGGAAAGGGCACATGAGCTACTTCGCAACCAAGAAGCCTCGGTACAGGAAGCCGCATGGCAGGTGGGCTATGATAGTCTGAGCTCCTTTTCCAATGCATTTTCCAAAAAATATGGATTTCGGCCCAGCGAGATTCGTAAATAGTAGGCTATACCGCTAAAACACGCCTCTTTTTCATCATAATCCTTTTCAAACAAATCTTACTGCTTTTGGAACAAATGGGCCATAAGGTACTGCTCTAGTTTTGTCCCGTAATCAAAAAAGCCATAGCAAGATGAAATTTTTTAGAGCAGTATTGATCGGACTTATCATTTGGGTTTTAGGGGTAAGCATTTTTTTACTTTCCTATTTCTTTCCCATCATGAAGGATTTGGATTTTCAGGCCAATCTGGTTCTTTCATTGGTCGTTCTGCCCTTGGTTTGGGCTGGGGCCTGGATGTACTACCAAAAGAATGGTACTATCCATGGACTTAAGCTAGGCATGGTGTTGTTCGCGACCAGCGCCTTGATGGATGCCTTGGTCACCGTACCTTATTTAATGGTTCCGTTCGGAGGTTCGTATTACAGTTTTTTTACGGCACCCGGCTTCTGGCTGATAGGGACTGAATTTATTATCACCACAGTACTGTTCTGGTATTTCAGGGTGAAGTCCGAATCAGGAAGGACCATCAATACATAAACATTGAAATCAAATCATAAACAATAGAATCATGACAAGTAACATTTTAGTTTTAGGAGGAAAAGGAAAAACAGGACGTAAGGTTGTTGAGCGGCTTACAAAGCGGCAACAACATGTGCGAGTGGGTTCGCGCAGTGAGGCCATCCCTTTCGATTGGGAGAAGAGGGCCACTTGGGCAGATGCACTGGAGGGTATGGACAAGGTATATATTACCTTTCAGCCTGACCTTGCTGTACCAGGCGCTTTAAAAGCCATTGAGGAATTGGTGAAAGTGGCCCAGCAGAAAAACGTAAAAAAGTTGGTGCTTTTGTCCGGAAAGGGAGAGCGGGAAGCAGAGCTTTGTGAGCAGGTGGTGGTCCATTCCGGGATAGACTATACCATAGTCCGGGCCAGTTGGTTCAACCAGAATTTTAGCGAGAGCTTCTTTTTAGATCCCATTTTGGCCGGGCATGTAGCCTTGCCCATGGCCCAGGCAAAAATACCTTTTGTGGATACGGATGATATTGCCGATGTGGTGGTTGAGGTATTGATGAACGACGGGTATGATGGCAAGACCTATGAATTGACCGGGGCCCGTTTCTTGACTTTTGAAGAGGTGGTGAACGATATTGCCACGGCAACCGGTCGGGAGATTGCCTTTACCCCAATATCGCTTCCAGCCTATACCAAGATGATGGAGGAAGTTGGCGTACCCTCAGACTATGTCTGGTTGATCAATTATTTGTTCTCAGAAGTGTTGGGAAACAAGGAAAATGAGGTAATTGCCCATGATATCGAAAACATATTGGGAAGACAGCCCAAGGATTTTTCGGAATACGTACAGGAAACCGCTGCTACCGGAATTTGGAACCCACCCGCTTAGGTTTGTGGATGGAAAGATAAAGACAGGCCCATAGGGCCTGTTTTCTGATCAGAGCAATTCTTTTAAATGACTATAAGCCAATCCAGATAGTATGGCCAACCCAAAACTCAATAGTGTACCAATGAGGACATATTCGGTAAGTTTTCTATTTTTTCCTTTGTTGAGGTCGCCAAACCGGAACACGGACTTGGCCGCAATCAACAAGCCTATGGCCGCCCATTGTTGCAATAAAATGAATCCGAACACAAAAAGACGTTCCAGCATGCCAATGTATTTTCCGGCATTTTTTAGGGAACCCCCTTCTTCAGATTCATCATCGCGGGCGATTTCATCAATGTAGGGCGCCAAGAGCATCCGCATAAGAATACCGCACACAAAAGTGACAAACACCAAGAAAGTGGCGAGTAGGAGATGTTGCTCTGTAATGATGGACTGGACATCAACCTCAAAAGGGCTTATCCAATGTGCCACGATTCCAAGAACCACCAGATGTAGGATTTGGTCCGCTGCAAAGAGCCATCGGAAGTTTTTTTCGTTGGTCAAGGCCAATTTTCCCATATCGATGAGGTAATGGGTGACGATGATGATGGCAACGGCCCCCAAATGCTGAAACTGTAGGATAACCAACAAAGTGATCAAATGCACCCCAATATGCCAATAGAGGTATTTGGATTTCCATTTGTGCTGGAGCTTGCCATCCACCCAATGGGCAGGTTGCAGAACAAAATCCCCGATAAAATGGGCGAGTATGAGTTTTAGGGCGAGTATCATAGTTGTGCGAGTTGGGTTCTATAAAAATGGATCATTTTTTGCACTTCGTCAAATCCGGCCTTGTTCAGTTCCTCGCTAATGTTCCCTTGAGACTTGTTCAATATGGAGGCCAGTTCTTTTTGGTTCATTTTGGGGTTTTCAATCGCCTTTTGCACTGTTTTGGATATGGCCGGGGTCCAGTTGTCCATGGTCAGAAGGGCCAATTCCAGCAATAGGTTGATGTGGTCATCAAATTGGGCATTCGCTGTTTTGATGGCCAGATTCTGTTTTTTGAGATTTTCAAAACACTTTCCCGAATATACAAAGGCCGGCCCATTGGATTCCGTAATTTTTTGTGCCTCATAGGTTTTTTCACCCAAGCCAATGGCTATCCTTACATCCATTTGGCGAATCTGTTTTATGCAGGCCTTGATATACACTGCGGCTTCCAAAGCCTGCTCTGGAATGGTCTGTAGTTGAAAACTGTCCCCACGATAGATTTCCCATTGCAAAGGTTCATGGCCATATTGGTCCAAGGCCTGCTTTAAAAGAGGCAACCACTTTGCCGTCTTATGGTCTGTGGAGTTTTTGATATCTCCCGTAAGAATACCTACCATTTTGATCTTTGTTTGTGTAAAAATATCTGTTTATTGGCAGATAAACAAAAATATCTGTAAAATAGCAGATAATTGCAAATATCTGTTTATGGGCAGATAACGGGAGATATCTGTACAATGACCCTAATCAAGGATTGGGAACCTTCTCGTTGTAATTGGGGATTAGTTTACCATCCACCCAACTTAGCTCACGGGTCTCCACGGCAGTCTGTATCCAATTGGAGGAAGCATCCAAGTTTTTCCCTTGCTCTTTCTTATAGAAAATTTTATCAGGGATGCCACCTTGATCATCCGGAAAGATGAGATTTTCGGCATAATAGGAACTCCCGGTGTCCGAAACTTGGGAAAGTCGGACCACTTCGGTGAGCATATGGTTGTGGGGAAACAAATAAATACCCCCATTTTCCCTATCCTCGGTATTGGACATATAATCAATAAAAAGGATTCCATCCAAATTAGGTACCCCTTTATCGCCCAAGACCGTGATCTTAAAATCCGTATGGACCAAGCGGGTCTTTTTTTCCCAATAGGTACCGTCCTGTACATGCCTGATGTTCAAAAAAATGGAGTTTCCCTGTTTGGAAAACGCAAAATAGTAATGGGTACCCTTCAAGGTTTTCCTTTGGATGGATAGCAGTCCACCAAGGATGTACCCGGTCATTTCATTGTACTTTACTTTGTAAAACGGGGAATCAAAACCGTTGTAGGGCCAAGAATTTGGGGTTATTTCAATGATTTTGACCCATTCCCCGATTTTCAGTTTTTGTAAAACGTCCGAGGAGGTGTCCGGAGCTGTTCTCAGTTGTGCCTCATTGCCAAAGACGTAGACTTGTTGGCCAGGTTGAAATTCACCGAAACCGGACTGCTCTGGGATGTGCTGGGAAAAAATGGAAGAAAATGTAAATACGGAAACGAGTAATGTGATATAAAAACGTGCCTTCATGATTATAAATTTTAAAGATTAGACTAAGGCAGTTCTTAGGGAGGTCTTAATATATACGGCCAGAAATAGGGGAATGGTTTACGGGCCATGCGAAAAGGGTCCCGAACAAGTTTATAAAAACAGAGAAGCCGCGTCCATGGCAGGCGCGGCTTCTAAAAATCAACAAAAAACACTATCCTCTTCTTCCTCTCTCCTGCATTCTCTTTTTGCCATGCATGGCTTTATGCTTTCTCATTTTTTTCCAGATCTGGTATTGCTCATCGTTCAATACCTCTTTCATTTTTTCCTGATGGGCGATTTGATGGTCCAATCTGGCGTTTTCCATTTCAAATCGTTCCTCGGAAGTGGGTTTTGTCCTTTCGCCACTTTCTTTTTTGGCTTTCATTTCATCCCACTTGGCTTTTCTGAACTGTGCCTCATCCAAATGTATTTTCATGACCTTTTGTTGTTGCGCATCGGTCAGATCAAGGGCCAACGTCATTTTTTTGGTCTGGAGTGTGGCCATCTGTTCTGCTGTCATGTCCATTTTGGGACCTTTGTGCATTTTAGGACCACCTTGCTTTTGCGCCATGGCACCAAGGCTTACCAATAGTGCCATCAATACTGCGAATCGTTTCATATGTTTAAATTTTAATGATTTGTCCTTGGACATGGGTTCTGTTCCATGGTTTAATCACTAAAACAACAATTGTGAAGCTTTTAACAGTAGTGGGTCAAAGGGAGATTACTTTTGATCTTCCTCAAAATCAAGTTGTGGGTTTTCAGGTTCCATTTCATCTTGGAACTCTGCCTCTACGAAGGTTTCGGAATCCATGTGCTCTTGGAACTCGTCCTGTTGCTCAATTTGGTAGTACATCAAGGAGGCAACTACAAAGCACGAAAAATAGATAAGGCTTTTTGTTTTGTAGGTCATGATTTTGAGATTTGGGACTACTAAAGTAGGTAATCCAAATATCAAACTCCACGATATGTTGCGAAACGCCTCGTTTTAGATGTGAACGGGATAAAATGTATGGTATAACCGATAAAATGCACGGTTTACCCTTCAAGAACCCATTTCCAAAGTAAATTCTTACAAAAGGGTTATGACTATTTTGGTTCCAAAATCATATCAATACGCTCCAAGGCATCTTGAAGGTGGTACCGGCTCATCGTATCTGAAATTCCACCCAATCCACTTCGGATATCGCTTTTCAAATTGTTGAGCTCGGCTCTGGCCACGGAACGAATATCGGATTGGCTGGTATTGACCACTGTCGATTTTTGGTACCCTCCAAAATCAGGAAGCTTACCCAAATTATCTGCGGTCATCAAGTATTCCAAACGATCTATATGGGCTTTTTGGAGGTTCCTTCTATAGGTATCAATGGCCTTTCCACTTCGGGTTTCGGACCAGATTCCCCTGCGAAGGTCACGCATCATTTCCAACAGACCGTAGGCATTCTTACCATTGATGGTCTCATTTTCTATGATCCGGGCCAACTTGCCCAAATGCAGAACCGTGTTCAAGTAGCGTACCTGCATGCCACGGATACGGTCTACCGAACCCGAATATTGGATTTTGTTGATGATGTTCTGGTCTAACAACCATTCAGGGGTTTCAAAGAGCTGCTCTTGGAGAAAGTCCATGCAGTTTTTTTGATGTTCGCGATCTACATGGGTATACACGGCACCGTCTTGATCGGCAGTTTTGTGGTATTCGTATACCCCTCCGATATTATTGGATACATGCCCCATATATCTTTGGAACTGCGCAATGATCTGCCCGTACATGGTTTTCAGGTCTTCGTAATCCTTGCCATCCTCCGTGGTCCATTCCATAAGATTGGGCACAATACGCTTAAGATTGGCAATACCATATAAACTGGCTTTTATGGCATCGTCCCCTAAATCCTCTGTTTGTGAGCTTGGGTCATGGATATCCCCAACTTGTTGATGTCCAAATCGGTACATGGGGTCGTTCTCATGTGCTCTGATCCAATTGTTCAGGATGGGTTTTTCTTCTTCGGCCGACTTGTCCAAAATGGGTTTGTATCCCCATCGAATGGCATACTTGTCATACACACCAATATTGGGCATAAGGGCAACCCCTTCATCACCGGGCTGGGCCACATAGTTGAATCGGGCATAGTCCATGATGGCGGGTGCCGTACCGTATTTTTTGGTAAAGCTTGCGGAACGTAGTGAATCCACTGGATAAGCCACACTACTTCCCATATTGTGGGGAAGCCCAAGGGTGTGTCCTACTTCATGGGCAGAAACGAAACGTATCAACCTACCCATAATATCTTCTTTGAACTGTACGCTTCGTGCATTGGGATTGATGGCTGCCGTTTGGACGAAGAACCAATTGCGCAACAAGCTCATGACGTTGTGGTACCAGTTGATGTCGGATTCCAAAATCTCCCCACTCCTGGGGTCGCTTACGTGCGGACCATTGGCATTGGGGATAGGGGAGGCCAGATAACGGACCACGGAATAGCGAACGTCCTCGGGGGACCATTCCGGGTCTTCTTCCTTGGTGGGAGGGTCTTTGGCAATAATGGCATTTTTAAACCCTGCTTCCTCAAAGGCTACCTGCCAATCTTCAATACCCTTTTTAATATAAGGGACCCATTCTTTTGGGGTGGCACGGTCCACATAATATACAATAGGTTTTTTGGGCTCTACCAATTCGCCCGCTTTGTATTTTTCAATATCCTCATCTTTTACTTCCAAACGCCAACGATCCAAATAGCGAACGGTTTTGCTCTCTTGGGCATCCAAACCATAATCCACTTGGCCTCTGGCAAACCATCCCACACGCTCATCAAAATACCTGCGTTTCATGGGTTCTTTGGGCAATAGGATCATGGAATTGTTGATCTCTATGGATATGGAACCGGTACTTTGATTGCTGGGTGGCTCTCCAGCCATATAGGTTTTTACGTGCCGTGCCTCAATGTTCAAAGGGTAACTTTTAATGGACTCGATAAAACTACGATCACCATCCACACGGCTAACCTTGTACTGCTTGCGATACCCATCGGGCATGCCCAAGGCATTTACATCTTTGGTGAACAGTGGATCCACCTCGATTACCGTTGCCGGGTTCAAGGAGTCTTTTTTGTTGAATGCCTTTATATTGAACGCAAAGAGTACGGGTTCAAAATTGGAGTTGACCACCGCTTCGTGTACAGGTAATGAGTCCGCGGCAACATTTCCGTAGGAAACCACACGGAGCAATACTTTTTTGGGCTTTTTTTCCCAACGGAGCACTTGGGTGTTGATTTTTCCCCCACCAAAACCTATTCCAGTGGCAGTTTTGGAAATACGGCTCACCATTAGCATTTCCCTGTTGAAGAGTGAATCTGGAATTTCGTAGTAATATTTATCTTCAACCTCATGCACGCTAAAAAGACCAGCATCGGTTTTGGCCTCTTTGGTAATGACTTTGTCATACGGTTGAATGTCACCGGGTTTCGGCTTGTCTTCTTTTTTTTGTTCGGTGTCCTTTTTTTTCTTTTTGAAAAGTTGTGCTTCAGCAGATTGAAAAGCACCCAATAAAACAAATACAATGAATAGTTGAGGAAGTAGTTTTTTGATCATTTTCTCGTCGGTTTGAAAAAAGCAATGAGGTCAAAGAACTAAAAAATGGACAAAATGAACTGTTAAATAAATATTAATGATTGTTTTTTTTGTGAAATGATGCAATCCTTGGGAGTCCTGCGTTTTACTAATGATTCGAGTTAAAACCCCATGTATGTCTGGGCTGAACGGGCATCTGGTTTTTGTGAAAAATTTCAAAATACTGTAACAATCTAGAAGTTGAGCAGTCTTATAAGCATATCATCAATCAAAAAATTCAATCAAAAAATGAACAAGTTATTATTAATGTATGGATGTGTACTTTTAAGTAGTTCCGCCATAGCCGCAGACCAACAACCCGGTGTGGTCCAACAATCGAAACCGGAGACCAAAAGCACTTTTGAAAACAGTTTTACAGCATTGAATATTAATGCTGATTGGAACGAAACGACCTTTAATTTTTCCGATGGGACAAATACAGGGTTCTATGAACTGAATTTGGACGAAATAGAGTTTATGGAGGAAGAAATGGATATGGACCTTGGGTTCAATACCTCAGAGTATCTTCCCAAGGGCTTTAACCCCTATGAAACCTATTTTGATTTGAATTCCGTTATATACCTAGAGAGCGAAGTTGAACTGGATCTAGGGTTTGACACCCAGAACTACCTTCCCAATGGGTTTGATCCCTACACCGAAGTAGTGGATGTACATGGAATCAACTTTCTTGAGGAAGAAGACATGGAGTTGGGTTTCAATACATGGGATTATCTCCCGGAAGGATTCTCTCCCTATGAGGTCTATGTGGATTTGAACACCATTGCCTACATCGAGGACGATGTGGAACTGGAACTTGGTCTGGATACCGAGTACATGCTTCCTGAGGATTTTGATCCCTACACCAATGTTATTGAAATCGCATCGGTGAACTATATGGAAGATGACGAAGTGGAATTGGGTTTTGATACATCCAAGTATCTGCCCGAAAACTTTGATCCCTACGCGGGTCAGACGAGGTAAAATGAGTTGGTTTTCATTTTACAATTTTTTTGAATTAGGAAGGCCCTCTTTTTGAGGGTCTTTCATCTTCAAAATGCTGATTAACAAAAATATAACACAAAAATCAGCAAAGCGCAGAAAGCAAAGAAACAGCACTTATTTTGTCAATCCATTAAATTTTGAAAACAAAGGACGAAGGTCTTTCAACGGATGATGGACAAGTTTGACAATGTTATTTTCGTGTTGCTTTTCCTACTACGTTAACAAAAAACTAATTATAATAATCTTCACTATTTAGGGTTATATCTTTGTAGTGTTATTAAAAATAGACGCCACGATGGTAAACAGGTGACGTCGCTTTCAAATCTTTCCGAAGTACTCTGAAAAGATGAAAAATGAACAAGTTGAACCAAGGAGGATTTAAAAAGTATGTATTGGAATAGAGTTGAGTTAGTTTCTACTATTTTTTTGAGTTAGTTAGTTTGTCAATGCCCTTCCCATCGGAGGGGCATTGTTTTTTTAGAACAATACTGGAATCACAAACTGGAACACCAATATCAAAAGGAGTACCGCTATCAGGTTCAAGATGATGCCTACCCGGGCCATTTGGGCAATTTTTACGTGCCCGCTGGCAAATACAATGGCATTGGGAGGTGTGGCCATAGGCAGCATAAAGGCACAGCTGCTGGCAATGGTAACCGGGATCAAGAGGTAGAGGATGGGAATGTTCAACCCTAAGGCAATACCTGCCACCACAGGGGCCAAAACTGCGACAAGGGCCACATTGCTCATGAGTTCCGTCATAAACAACATCAGGAAAATCAATAGGGAAGCGGTCAGAATAATGCTTATCTCGCTTTGCGCAATGGCGTTGGCCACCATATCCACTATACCGCTACTGGACATGCCCTGTGCCAAGGCGAGTCCACCTCCAAACAAGATCAATATGCCCCAAGCCAATTTGCTGGTGTCCTTCCATTCAATAATAAAGTCTCCTCTTTTTAGGCTATATGGAACGGAGAACAAGGCAAGGGCCGCAAAAATACTGATCATGGTATCGGTTAGACCTAGGTCGGGAAAAATACTGTTGATCAAGGTCCGGAAGATCCATAGGAATACGGTAACTCCAAATATGGCCAATACCAGTTTTTCCTTGCCCGAAGTAGGGCCCAATTTCTCCAACTCCGATTGTATGACCTCTTTGGAAGCATTGAACTTCAAATCTCGGTTGGGATACATCCATTTTACCAAGACCAAGTAGCAAATACTGATCATTACAATGGAAAAGGGAAGTCCTATGGTCATCCATTTTAAAAAGGAAATCTCGGTATTGTATTCGTTTTCCAAAAGCCCAATGAGTACCGAGTTGGGCGGGGTGCCGATCACGGTGGCTATACCACCCGCATTGGCCGAAAAGGCAATTCCGAGCATAACACTCAGGGCAAAATTCTGGTCGTTTTTGGTGAAACCATCCTCATCATTGATCAATAAATTGATCACGGATAGGGCAATGGGCAGCATGACCACGGTACTGGCCGTATTGCTGATCCACATGCTCAGCGAGCCCGTGGCGATCATAAAGCCCAAGATTACCTTGTTGGGTGTGGTACCTGTCAATTTTATGATGTTGAGCGCTATGCGCCGATGCAGATTTACCTTTTCCAGGGCCAAGGCCATGACAAACCCTCCAAAGAAGAGAAATACAATGGGGCTCCCATAATTGGCCCCCACTTCGGCAATGGGCAATATTTTAAGTATGGGCAACAACAGCAAGGGGAGAAGTGCTGTGACTGAAATGGAGACCGCTTCGGTAATCCACCAAATCAGCATCCATACGGCAACGGAAATTACGGCATCCCCTTTTTCCGAAACCAGTTCCACGGGCAAATTAACAAGAATAAGAAAGGCGATAGGCCCAAGAAAGAGCCCTAGTTTTTTGCTTAGTTCCATTGAGGTCCTAAGCTATGCTTTTTTAGGAAAACTTGAAAATTCAGTTTTCATTTCAAAAAAAGCCCCAACAAATGTGGGGCTTTATATGGAGGGTGATATAACAATTATCTTATTTTAAACGTGAGCCTTCCAAAAACGTGTCGCCCATTTGTGCCGAACTGCACCGACCGTCTTGAGTAGATAAACCTTCCATCGGATCTAAAGGCTGGGTCGTTTTCGTCTGGATACACATCAAGGAGATTATTGGCCCCAACCGTAAGCCTTAGATTGCTTGAAAAATTATAACCCACAGTAAGATCGGTGATGATTTTTCCACCAAAGGTGGTGTCTATGGTTGGGTCATCGTTGTTGGTAGCTTCCTCGACTTCACCAAAATATCCATTTCGTAAAAAGAAGTTCCAGTGGTCTCCTACCTTTAGGTTATGGGAGAGATTTCCTTTGGTGGTAGGAACCGCAGATTCCAAATAAATTCGACTGGTGGGGTCAAAATAGGTGTCACTTAATCCTGCATTGGCAACAGCCTCGGGAACCTTTACTTTTTCTACCGTAGTTTCTGAAAAGGTAAAGGCCAAGGTATTGGTCAATGAAATTTCGTCTGAAAGGGTTGCCTTGTGGTCAATTACAAGGTCTATCCCCTTGGTTTGGGTATCCACCGAATTGGCAAAGAACGCAGCTTGGGTTGCATTGGCTTGCTGAAACAGGTTGGCCAGTTCCGCATTTCCATTGTCATCAAATTGCCCGGTCAATATGACCCGGTCATCTATGTTGACCAAGTACCCGTCCAAGGTGATTTTAAGGTTGGCACTGGGCACTCTGGCCGTGAAACCAACCGTTCCCCCAAAAGAAGTCTCTTCCTTTAGGGTTTCTATGCCCAAAAGGCGGGCCACCCTTGATGTGTTGGAGAAAATCCCCACCTCATTGGGTATACCGTCAACAAACAATGTGGATGTAGAACTGTAGTGGATTTGGTGCAGGGAAGGTGCCCTGAACCCAGTTTGTAATCCACCTCTGATATTGAAATTTTCCGAGGCTTTTATCCGGGAAGCCAGCTTAAAGTTCAAGGTTCCCCCGAAGTCGGAGAAATTTTCATAACGGACGGCTCCGCTCACCAAAATACTTTCTGTAAAATCTGCCTCCACATCAAAATAACCAGCAATGGCATTTCTAAAAGCATCCACTTCATTGTCAGGTTTAAAACCAGGGAACACTTGGATGCCGCCGGGACGGGAAGAACCAAAAAAGTCTGTAGGAACCATAGAATCGGGGTCCGTGGGATCATGCACATTTCCTAGGGTGTTGTATTGTGCATAAGACACTTCTTCTCCAGCTACAATGGCATAGTTCTCTACTCGATATTCTGCACCAAAGGCAATGTTGAGACCGGCCAAAATATCATCGAAAAACTGACTCATATCAAAATTGGTGGTGTTTTCACTGTAGTTGAAACCTCCCGAATCTGCTTCAAAAGGAGTGGAGTTGGCCAAAGAGGCATTGTTGGAATTGGTGATGCGATACAAAAATTCATTTCTTCCGTAGGAGTTACTAAAATCAACATTCCAATCGCCCAACATACCTTTTATCCCAAATGCCACTGATTGATCGGAGATGTTTGAGTTGATCTCTGGTAGAAATCCATTGAGATAGGCAGGGGTATAGGTTCTGGATTGGTTGGGCAATCGGTAAAACCCTGCGGCAGTACCAGTTTTAAAGCTAAGTCCCCCAAAACTGTACAGTTCCAAATTTTCACCCAATGGGATGGAAAGATTGGCAAAGAACTGTGCCCCGCGTATTTCGGACTGTCCTACCTGCATATTGAAATCGCTTCGTTGGAGGCCTCTGGCGGAGAGCTCGGAATCCGTGGCATCTGCACTGAGAATACCTTGAAGTTCCTCCTTGGTCTCATCGCCATTAAGGGTGATTCCTGCACTTCCGGCGTACTGGAAAATATCATCCAAATCGTCATCCAAAAGCAAGGAAATATCATAATTATCATTGGAAGCAACCCGTTCAATGCTGTTGTATGCATTAAAAATGGTGCCCTCCCATTCCTGCATGCGATTGGTGGAACCTCTGTAATTAAAGTTTCCTGTGAAATTGATGTATCCTCCATCCTCGCCAATGGGGAGACCGTAGTTGAGCCCTAGGTTTACCTTTTCACCGTCTACACTTTTATCAGGGCCATGTTCACTGGTGAAATTGGCCCCAGTGGTCAAGTCTACCTGCAGTTCGTTCACACTCTTTTTAAGCACAATGTTAATGACTCCTGCAATGGCATCAGAACCGTATTGTGCCGCTGCACCGTCCCTCAAAATTTCAATGCGGGAGATGGAGTTGGATGGTATGGTCGTCATATCGGTTCCCACGCTACCGCGACCAAAGGTCCCATTTACATTGACAAGGCCAGTTTTGTGCCTTCTTTTTCCATTGATGAGCACCAATACTTGATCTGGCCCAAGTCCACGTAGCGAGGCTGGAGCGATGTGGTCGGTCCCATCCGAAATACTTTGCGGATTGGATGAAAATGAAGGGGCTGCATAGTTCAGGATTTCCGTAACGGATACTTGGGGAGCGGATTGTACCAATTCGGTAACGTCCAGAACATCCACAGGTACCGGGGTGTCCGTGGCGGTCCTATTGGCATTCCGTGAACCTACGACCACTACATTTTCCAATTCGAGTCCTGCTTGTAGGGTGACATTGAGTAGGGGACCGTCCACAGTTTTTTCTTGAGTATTGAAGCCAACATAGGAAAATACAAGGATATCGCCAGAATCTGCCTCTATGGTATATTTCCCATCGAAATCCGTAATGGTTCCCGTAGTTGTACCTTTTAATAAAATGGATACGCCTGGCAAAGGAATGTTTTGGTCATCATAAACCGTTCCGGTAATTTCTTGTGCCATGGTGGTTAATGTAGCCAAGAAGGCCAGAAAAAATGGTAGTTTCAATTTTTTCATGTCATTAGTTTTTAAGTTAGATATTATGATGGGGGCTGCTGAAATTCCTTTCATATTTCGAAGGAATTACCCATTAAGGTAAAGGTTTTTTTTAATATGGGTATTGAGGCACAGTACTTTAATGAAAAAACAAAGGCCCTAAATGGGCCTTTTATCTATGAAATTGCTAGATTGTAAATAGCGTTAAATATTGACTCAACCAACTGGATTTTTTAGTTCAATCAGCCGTGAAAGAATACTATTTTATCCAGTAAATTTGGCTAAAAGGGTATCGTCTACTTTCTCAATTTTTAAGAGCCCATGTTTGGATAGGCCTTTGGTGCTTTTATCCCATTTTTTTCCACTGAGACCGGCTTTTTCCTTGAGTTCTGCCAAGGGCATTTCGCCTAGAGGTTTGAGGAGGTCCATGATGATTTTTTCCTCCTCAGTAAGCTCCACTTTTTTCTTTTCGGGTCGCATTTGTGGGAAGAACAACACTTCTTGGATAGAGGAATTGTTGGTCATCAACATGACCAAACGGTCTATCCCGATCCCGATTCCAGAGGTTGGTGGCATACCATATTCCAAGGCACGGAGAAAATCCTGGTCTATGAACATGGCCTCATCATCCCCTTTTTCGGAAAGTTTGAGCTGATCTTCAAAACGCTCCCGTTGATCAATGGGATCATTGAGCTCCGAGTAGGCATTGGCGAGTTCCTTACCGTTCACCATCAACTCAAAACGCTCGGTAAGCGCTGGATTGCTGCGATGTTCCTTGGTCAAAGGACTCATTTCCTTGGGGTAGTCAATAATAAATGTAGGCTGTATGTAATGGTGCTCACATTTTTCCCCGAAGATTTCATCAATGAGTTTGCCCACACCCATGGTCTCGTCCACTTCAATGCCCAATTTTTTGGCCACTTCACGAAGTTCATCCTCGCCCATGCCCGCCACATCATAGCCGGTATGGATTTTTATGGCCTCCAAAATGGGAACCCTGGGATAGGGTGCTTTAAATTCTATGTCGTTTTCACCAACTTTTACCTTGGTGCTTCCCGTGGCATCCATGGCCACTTTTTCGAGTAACTCTTCAGTAGTGTCCATCATCCAGTTGTAATCCTTGTAGGCCACATAAAGCTCCATTACGGTAAACTCTGGATTGTGGGTACGGTCCATTCCTTCGTTACGGAAATCCTTTGCAAACTCATAGACACCATCAAAACCACCTACGATCAATCGTTTTAGATACAGCTCGTTGGCAATCCGTAGGTACAATGGGATGTTCAAGGCATTGTGGTGGGTCAAAAACGGACGTGCGGCCGCTCCACCGGGAATGGGCTGCAAAATGGGGGTTTCCACTTCCAAATATCCCTTTTCGTTGTAAAATTCACGGATACTATTGGTAATCTTGGTCCTTTTGATGAAGGTTTCCTTTACCTGCGGATTTACCACCAAATCCACATAACGTTGGCGGTACCTCAGTTCCGGATCATTGAAGGCGTCGTATACCTTTCCTTCGTCATTTACCTTTGGTAAAGGCAAGGGTCGCAAGGCTTTGCTCAGCAGGCTAAAGTTTTTTACCATCACGGTTTTTTCACCTACTTGGGTCTTGAACAATTCACCTTCAACCCCTATGATATCACCAATGTCCAATAGTTTTTTATAGACCTCGTTGTAGAGGGTCTTGTCGTCATCGGGGCATATTTCGTCCCGGTTAAAGTAGACCTGGATACGGCCATCGCTATCCTGAAGTTCGGCAAACGAGGCCTTCCCTTGGATTCTACGCGACATCAATCTACCGGAAATCACTACTTTCTTCCCTTCTTCAAAATCATTCTTGATGCTCTTGGAGGTGGCATCAACAGGATATAATGCTGCAGGATAGGGGTTGATTCCCATTTCCTTGAGTTTGGTCAATTTTTCCCTTCGAACGATTTCTTGTTCCGATAGTTGCATAGTCTATAAAAAATTAAAGCGCAAAATTACACTTTTGCGCTTTAATATCTTGCCTTGTCCCGGTCTTAATGTGTATAATTGGGGATGTAGGGTCTTTCGTGGACGATTTGGGCGATGTCTTCCTCCAAATTTTCCAAGGGTCGTTCCACAATGCGGTTTACCTCCTTGCCATTTTTATAGAAGACCATGGTAGGGACTTTTATGATGTTGAGCCCTTTTTCCTCACCGGTGGGACTTTTCTTGTAATGCTCCCTCCTTCGGTCCAAGGCAATGATATGCAATTGGTCCATGGGAAACCCTGCGGTCTCCAAGATTTTAATGAAGCGGGGTGTTTCCCTTTTGCTGTCCCCGCACCAGGTGCCCAAGAATAGGGTAATGGTATAATCGGACAGTTTTTCCTTGAAAAGGTTCACGATTGTACTGTCCACACGATAATCTTGATGGCCTTGAAGGTACCATTGTTGGTAGGGTTGACTTCGGAAGCCTTCCAAATTGATTTTACCGACGAGAAACCGTTTCCCGTCCTCTTGGACAATTTCCTGATTGAATTCTTGGGCAAATAGCATTGCGGTACAGAGTAGCATACATGTTGTAAGAATGATGTTTTTCATAGTTCTTTTGATTATGGATTGGAATCGAAAATTCTATAAAAACAACGCCCAAGGCTGATTTTATGGGATGGAAATGGGGACTAGACCCCGGGTTGAAATTTTATTTCTTGAGGAGATGTGAAATCTCCTCGCGGGTGGAGACCCCCAATTTTTTGTAGAGATTATTGATGTGGGTTTTCACCGTGCTCAGGCTTATGAACAATTCTGTGGCAATCTCTTTGTTGCTCTTGTCCTGAAGAATGCCCTGTGCAATTTTCCGCTCTTGTGGGGTGAGTTGTTGATAATGGGATTGCGTTTTTTTTTGCATCTGCATTTTTCGTGTGGCCAAGAAGTACACATTGGCCAATAGGGATAGGATCAAAAGGGTCAATAGCACCCATTTCCATGGCCAAAATTTGGAGGTGTCCGCACTTCCCAATTGGCTGTCCATTGCAATTTCGGTTACAAATTCCTCTGTGAACCCTGCATCGGGATAGGTGGTCTGCAACCGTTTGGAAAGTGATGTATAGTATGGGTTTGAGGCAACATCTTTGAGGTAGTGGGTGTAGGTTTCATTTCTTTTGTCCGAAAGAAAATCATAAATAAAGAGCTCCACTAAAGGCTCATTGGAGTTTTGTCCGAAGGTATGCAAAGTCTTGAACCACTTTTTTGTATTGAGGTTTTGGTTGGTGGCACTGGGGTATCCCATAAAATCATACGCCATTTCCTCTTTCAAGGCTTCCACTTCCAACAGCAGGTTGGATTTTGGATTGGTAGAGGTAATGGTGCAAAGCGGTTGGTCATCAAAAGAAGTAGGGAAATATAGGGTATCCTGGTTATTGGCGATAAAGACTACACTTTGGCTGTTGTTGCATTCGCCCAAATAGTGCAAGGCTTCACCTTCATTGGTGCACCCATCCATGTGAATTCGGTAAACCCTATTTTTTATGGGCAAATTATCCCCTTCAAATTGAAAATGCCCCAGTGAGTCCACCTGGGCCTTTTTGATGATTTGATCTAGATAAATACGGGATGACTTTCGGTAGTTTTCCACCAAAGATAAATAGACCGTTTGTCCAGAGTGGTTTTGGGAAAGCTCCCCCGAAAACTGGTACTGTCCCCTTAGCGTGGGGGAGGCCAACAAGACCAGTAAGAACACCAAAAGCCGCATATCAAAATCAATAAGGTTTAAAAGTAAGGGTTTTGTGTAACAAATACTCCGATTTGGATACTAATAGGTATCATCAATCAAAATCAAGATCATGAGTTTTTGGAGAGTAGTATTGGCTATTTTTTTTCCACCCCTTTCCGTAATCGGGAAAGGTTGTGGCTCTTTTTTAATTGTGTTACTTTTGACCCTATGTGGCTGGGTTCCGGGAGTTATAGGAGCATTGGTCATTCTTAATAACACTAACTGAAATCAGTATGAAGCGTACCCAAATCTTGGTTTGTGCCCTCGTGGCCATTTTTACCTGTTCCTGTAATTTTACCGAAGAGATCCATATCAAGGAAGATGGATCGGGGAAACTGTCCATTAATTTTGACGGCTCCGAACTTATGCAAATGGCAGGGGATGAAATGGCGCAGACCAATGAAAAGCCCGTTGATAGTATTATTTCATTCAAAGAATTATTGGAAGAAAAGCGTGATAGTATTGCTGAGCTTACCCCAGAAGAGCAGGCCAAGCTAAAGCGTTTGGAGCATTTTAACCTGCATATGGTCATGAATCCCGAGGAGAAAATCATGAAGTTTGATCTGTTCAGCGAATTCAAAAACGTCAATGAGGTGAATGATGCCTTCAATACGTTCAAGGAGGCCGGTATGATGAATGCAGGGAAGGCCCAACAACAACCGGCACCCATGGCAGGTTCTGACCAGGCCACGGAAGTCAATTATACCTTTAAGGGAAATACCTTTTCGCGAAAAGCCAAAATTGTGGATGAGGAATTGTTCCAACAGAGCTTGGACAGTTTGGCGGGGGCAGAGATGTTCCTTTCTGGCTCTACCTATACCATTAAATACCATTTTCCAAAAAGAGTAAAATCTACGAACTTGGAAGAGGCCACGTTCAGTGCCGATGGCAAGACACTCATTTATGAAATGCCCTTTTTGGACCTGATGAAAGACCCTACCGCGTTGGACCTTCAAGTGGAGCTGGAAAAATAGATTTCCGCCCAAGCCTTCGTATCTTTGTGCGATGAACAAGAAAGTAAGGGTTCAGGACCTTGGACATAAGGATTACAAGGAAACGTGGGATTATCAAGAAGCACTTTTCAAGGATATTGTTGACCTAAAGGTCAAGAATCGAAGGGAAGACACCGATGTGGATACCCCCAACCATTTTTTGTTTGTGGAGCATCCCCATGTCTACACCTTGGGCAAAAGCGGGGATATAGGCAACCTTTTGGTGGATGAACAGGTGCTGAAGGCAAAAGGGGCCACTTTTTACAAGATCAATAGGGGAGGGGACATCACTTATCACGGCCCGGGGCAAGTAGTGGGCTATCCCATTTTGGATTTGGATAATTTCTTTACGGATATCCACAAATACCTTCGATTTTTGGAAGAGATGGTCATCTTGACCTTGGCCGAATATGGCCTAAAAGCCGAACGCTCCGAAGGGGAGACCGGCGTTTGGCTGGATGTGGGCACTCCCTTTGCCCGAAAAATATGTGCCATGGGCGTACGGGCCAGCCGGTGGGTCACCATGCACGGTTTTGCCCTGAACGTCAATGCCGACCTAGGGTATTTTGACCTTATGATTCCCTGTGGGATAAAAGACAAGGCCGTGACTTCCCTTAATGTGGAACTCGGGAAAAAGGAAGTGGATATGGAAGAGGTGAAGCAAAAACTACTTAAACATTTTGTAACCCTTTTTGAAGCAGAGTTGATTTTTCAAAAAAGTGAGGTGTAGGATCCTATTAATAAGAAGGTATGGATAAGTGTATTTTTTGTGACATTGTAAATAATGAGTCACCAGCCCATAAAATATGGGAAGATGAAGAGCATGTCGCATTTCTATCAATATTCCCCAACACTGAAGGGTTTACTGTTGTTGCCACAAAAAGGCATCTACCGAGCTATTGTTTTGATCTAAGCAATGAGGATCTCACAAAATTGACCATTGCAGCTAAAAAAGTTGGAAAGCTTTTGGATGCAAAACTGGAAGGGGTAGGTCGTACAGCTTTAATGATGGAGGGGTTTGGGGTTGACCATGCACATGTTAAGCTGTTTCCAATGCATGGAACTGCAAAAATTGAAGAATGGACTCCGTTTATCTCAAATCAAACAAAATATTTTGATAAGTACGAGGGATATATATCTTCTCATGATTGTGAAAGGGCTGATGATAGTGATTTGGTTAGGCTTGCGGAGAGAATAAAGGATTAAGATTGGGGTAATCCAATTAGATTTGGACGTTTTCGTTTTACAATAAAAAAACCGAGGCTGGCCTCGGTTCTTTATTTTGCTTATTGGTTGTAAGCCGTCAGCTCCATACTTGCGATGAGCGTTCCCTTTTTATTGTAGGATTCCTGTTTTACCATCCCTACGCCTTTGGCAAGCCACACCCTTGAAGGCATGGTCTGGTTGGCCATCATCATTTTGGTGCGGGTCTCGCTGTATATGACAAAACAGTCAAAGGTGCCCGCTGGGGTGGTCACGGTTTCTTCTTTTTCCACTTTTCGGTTGATGGTCTCCACGTTCATGTTCATGTTCATGGCCCCGCCCATTTTCATCTGTACGTTCACGTTGCCATCGGGGAGCTCTTGGCCCACTCCAAGATTACCAGGGAGTTCCACATCCGTTCCCGAAACTTCCACTTCCATGTCGCCCATCTGCCGCAACATTTGCTCGTTCATTAGGGATTTAAAGTCAATTTTCACTCTATCCCCGTCACAGGTAACCTTGTATTCGGAGTCGTAGGTATTGCCTTTTCTGTCCTCCAATTGCATCACCATGGTTGCGGTGACGTTGTCTCCCGACCCATTTACATTGGTGACCTTGTAATTGATTTTTCCTTCTTCCTTTCCTTTTTTGTCGTAGCTGGTATATTCAAAGTTTGCACCTTCCACTAAAGGATAATAGTGGCTACAGTTGGATTGTCCCAATGCAATGCCCATGGAGAACATTGTAGTGAGGAATGCAAGAAAATAGTGTTTCATGATATTGTGTTCTTATTGTTTTATGAATTCAACCCTTCTATTCTGTGCTTTGCCATCTGGGGTATTGTTGTCCCCTACGGGTTCGCTTTCCCCTTTTCCTTCGGAAGTCAATCGGTCTGCGGACACCCCATAAACGGATACAAGGGCATTTTTTACAGCATCGGCCCTGTTCTTGGATAGTTTTAAGTTGCTCTCATCGGAACCGTCTGCATCGGTGTGGCCCACAATCTTTAGCTTCATGGAAGCTTCTTGGACCAGTACTTGTGATATTTGGCGGATGATGCCCATGGATTGCGGTTGTATGTTGGCCGAACCTACATCGAAAAGGATCCCATTGGTGGATACCTTGCCATCGGAAAGGAGTTTTCTGCGAAGGTCTACCCCTCCTTCGGCCACTTTAAGATTGGAGATGAAGATTTTCTCCTTTCCATCTTTAAGTCCGTTGACATTGAACTTAAGGGTGGTCAATTTGTTTTGTGGAACCAAACGGGGAATGTCCACATATTTTTCCTCGTTCACCCAAAGGCGGAAGCGGGCCTTGTTTACCGCAATGGAGATATGGGGCTGGTTGAGCACGGCTTGCCGTATATCGGATCGGACCTCACTATTGATTGCAGTTCCCTCTCCGTAGACGTAGTTTCTTGCCCGTATTCCGAATGCGGCATACTGACCTACGGGGAGCCAAACTTCGACATAATGGTTGCCAGCCTTGAAGTTGGCATCATCACTTAGGCTGACTTCAATGCCTGCTGTGGATGATGTCTGGTTGTCCATACCGTAGGTCAGCAAGTCGAACTCAATGGTATATTCCTCGGGTAGTGCGGGCATGTTGGGAATATAATGGATGCCGTATCCCGGAACAAGCTCCATCCAGCGCTGTGGGGAATCATCTATGGTGACAACCTCGCCACTACCGTTGGTGTTCCATTTGGAAGGGAAGTCCCCTATAAAGTCTTTGGAATAGTCGTCGAAGAACATGAGTTTGTCGCCCGGGACATAATCGAACTTACTATATACGGTAATGCTCTTGGCTTGTGGGGCTGAGGCTCCTCCGGTATTAGTGTTATTGCCGGAATTGTTACCCGTAGTATTGGTGGGCGAATCGTTTCCTTGGGGAGTGTTGGGACCTTGCTTTTCGCCAGAGCCCGGTTCCAAAATACTGTCCAAGGCCTGGTCGGTCTTTTCGCTTGTTTCTTTTTCAACCCTTCGTTCAATGGTGCGCTGTGCGGCTTTTTCGGCTTTTTTACCTAGTTTTTTTAAGAATTGGGCATTGACGCTGGAGCCAATCACCAGAGCAATCAGCAAACTGAGGAAGGTTTTGCTTGAGGTTTTCATTACAGTGTACTTTAGTTGTGGTTTTGATGAAAAATAATTCCATCTAAAGTACTAAATAACATTCCTCAATGAGGGTTAAAATGTGTAACTCGTACAAACCAATGTATAAGCCGTAGTGAAGCTATTCTTAATTCATTTTATATACGATCAATGAATTCTCTTGATCTTTGGCCACCAACTCCAATTTTCGGTCGTTATCCATGTCCGTTAGGTCAATAAGGGAGTTTCCGAACACGGGAAAATTGGGAATGGGCTCGGCTTGGCTATCGAACAAATATATTTTTTGGTTTTGGATATCGGTCACGCTCACATAAATCTTATCGTAGATGTAGAAAATCTTGGGTTTTGAATACACACCTAGGTCCAACTCTACTTTTTTGCCTTTAATGCTAAGGATATTGTCATCCATGAACACCAAGGTGTTGCTTGTGGCATACATGCCATGGTCTTTGTTGAGGTTAAAATTGGTAGCGGTGAGTTTGCCATTGGTGTCAATTTGGTGGAGCACCCCTTTTTTGTTGGTCATGGAAAACTTATTCTTGTACAGAAACACTTCGTTGCTGGAAAAATCTATCTTTTCTGCAACTTTTATACGATCCTTTCCGGTCCTGTGTAGGATTTTTAGGGTCTGGTCCTCCAATTGGAACACCAGATAATCCCTATTGGCCATCCTAAAATGTTTTGGGGCGGCAATGATGGGACTGGAAGCTTCGGTAAAAGTGAATCCGCCCACAACCTTTGCCTTGTTGTTATACATATGGACCTTTCTGCCTTGGGTAATTACAAACCGGTAGTCTTTTCTTCCATCGTAATCGAAGATAGCCAATGGATTTAGGTTGCCCCCTTCAAAATTGATCTTGAACGGAGGGACATCCTCGCCATTTCGATCTATGATCATGAATTGATTGCTGGTGCAAAAGGCCAACTGAAGCCTTCCGTTTTTGTAAATATCAACTTGTTGGATGGGACCACGGATTCTACTGTCCAGTTGTTTGGTCCATAGTACTTTGCCTTCGGTGGAGATCAAGTAAAGGACATTGTTGCGGTCCTGCACCACAATTTCTTGCTTATTGGTCCTGTGGTTTTTTACAAATTGGGGGTCAATGGCCAGGTCCGTATCCAATTCCAAGGTGAACAATGGGGTCACTGTATTGGAGGTTACCTTTTTTCCCACTTTGGATACCAATAGATTGAGATGGGCAAAATCGCTGTCGCCCACAATCTGCGAAGCAAAGGCATATTCGTCCAAATTCGTTTTCTGGATAGGTTCAAAAAGCTTGGGGGCCAGTTCTTGTTCGGCAAAGAAATCAATACCGGAATCCGTTGAGACAAACAACATACTGGATTCGTTGGCCAAAGGGGCCTTTGCGGTTTGGAATATGGGGCTGTTGCTAAACGAGGTACCACTACTGTGATTGTTAATGATGGTCTGCAAAGCCTCTTTGTTCTCGGAAAAAACAAAGCTGTTTTCCAAGATGGTGCAATAGTTGGCCTCAAATCCGGAAACCAACGGGGCAAAGCCCTCTATCAATAAATTTTTCTTTTGCAGTTCAATGATTTCGCTGCCTTGGTAGGATTGTGATGAAGCCTTGTCCCGATCCAAAAAGTCCGAGAGACTTTCGGTGCCATACGAATTCAAGAGTACCACCTTTTGGTTGTTCAAGTAAATAATGCCCACTTCCTCTATGGTATTAAAAAGAGAATCCACTGGTTTTATGCGGTCCAAATAGGTGTTCTGGTTCTTGGCAAAAACCTGATAATCATCAAACGTATAAGAAAGAATGGCTTGCGCGTTCAATGGGGCATACAGTGGGGTTTTATTGGCAAGTGGCGCCGTACCCTTGAACAGATTGATGAAATTTTTGGTGGAATCCGGGGCCATGGCGATGCCGTTGAGGCTCACCTCGTCCGAATTGGCCGTAAAATCAAGGGATACCCATTCCGAAAAAGGCTTACCATTTTTATTATTGTCGTTCAAGGACAGAAGCGATGGGTTTCCGTCCAAGTTCAAAAACAATGTGGCCGATTTGTTAATGCCCGAAGTTTCATAAAGCTTCTCCAAAGTAGGGTTGATGGGAGTACTGCCCTTGGCCCGTATCATGTTTTCCATAAGCATCTGTGAAGAGCCAAGGATCATATCGCCATCGTGGGCCATGGCGAACACCTCGTAACTGTCCAAACTGTATTTTGTTAGGTCTCTGCCTTCATAGGAAAGGGTCTCAACGGTTTTGTCGGTTCCCTCTTGCACATTGAAGAGGCCTGGGTTTTTGCTGGTTATCAGGACAAAATCGTAATTGTCCTTGCCCATTTCATAAAAAGCAAGAACGCATGGTTGGTCCGTGGATACATGTTCCATCCCATCCAGTTTGTCCATAAGCTCGTCATGGATGGAAAAACCTTTGGTCTTCCCCAAGAAGGCATTGTTCTTGAGTTCGCTCTTAAAATTGGCCAGATTGTTGATCTTAATGATCAAAGCGGCGTTGGGAGGCAGGTGGTCCAATAACGAATCTTTGGTCTTTACCTCGGTTTTGCAGGATAGGATGAAAAGTGGGAGCAAGCAAAAAAGTACCTTACGTCTCATTTTTGAAGTTTGGAACAAAGTTAGAATTTTTAAATATCCAGAGTCAATTGTTCGGGTAGCTGTCTGAAGCTTTTTCTGTGATATGGCGTCAATCCGTATTTTTTTATGGCCTCTCGGTGTTCTTTGGTGGGATATCCTTTGTTCTTTTTCCAATTGTACATGGGGAATTCCTCATGGATTTGCGCCATGTATTCGTCCCGATATGTTTTTGCCAATACCGAAGCGGCGGCAATACTCATATATTTGCCATCACCTTTGATGATGCATTCATGGGCAATGGAAGGGTAGGGTTTAAACCGATTCCCATCCACTAAAATAAAGCTGGGTTTATGGGGCATGCTGTCAAGGGCCCGGTGCATGGCCAAGAAGGATGCGTTGAGAATATTGATTTCATCAATTTCACCCTGAAAAACATGGCATACCGAGAAAGAAACGGCTTCCTGCTCCAAAATGGGTCGGAGGGCATCCCTCTTGGTTTCGGTAAGCTGTTTGGAATCGTTTAGAACGTTGTTGGAGAAACCTTCGGGAAGGATAATGGCGGCCGCGGTCACGGGTCCGGCCAAACAGCCTCTTCCCGCTTCATCGGTTCCCGCTTCGTTCGGATGTTTATATAGTGCCTGTAGCATGTTGGTCAATGAAGGTGAAAGATAAGGGCTCATTTGTTCAACACCAAATGTTGGACTTCGCACTGTACGCTGGTATTACTTGCTGGGAAATTTTTCACATTTCTTTAGAAACAAAACATATACCTTTGTCAGACCAATACCATGGAATGAGATTTCTATTTTTTGCCCTACTCTTTTTTTTGGGACAGGTTCTTTTTGCACAGCAGGATTCCATACCCCCGCAAAAGGAGACAGACTCTTTAAAAATTGCCGAGAAGGATTCTTTGCTGGTTCAGCAGATGGATTCTATAAAGGTGGCAAAGAAAGGCCCCCCAAAAACAGAACAAAAAGATTCTTCGTTACAGGTTGATCCTGAAAAAAGGAGCAGGTTTATACGGATGGAGAAGAAAATAGTGGAGGCAGACTCTGTTTCCATTGCTGATTACAAAATCATTTCCTACGCTAGGGATACTACCATTTTGGATACGACCCTTACTATATATAAAGAGTACAAATACAATTATATAAGGGAGGACGATTTTGAGTTGATGCCTTTTGCCAATATGGGGCAACCCTATAATGAATTGGGAAAAACCTTTTCTAAAGGATCTTACTACCCCCGTATGGGTGCAACCGCCAAACACGCCAGATATTTTGAGGTGGAAGATGTGGATTATTATAACGTGGCAACGCCCATGACCGAGCTCATGTTCAAGACATCCATGGAGCAAGGGCAGTTCTTGGATGCCATGTTGACTTTTAATACCTCCAAGCGGTTCAATGCTTCGTTGGCGTTCAATGGTTTTAGATCCTTGGGGAAGTATAGGTATGAGCAGGCCCGATCAGGAAATTTTAGGACAACCTTTAATTATATCACTAAAAATGGCAGGTATGCGGTTCGGGGCCATATTGCGGCACAGGAATTGGAAGGACAGGAAAATGGGGGATTGTTGAACCGAAATCAGTTTGAAGAAGATTTGCCCGATTTTCAAGATAGATCTAAAATTGATGTGCGGTATACCAATGCCAACAATAGGGTTTTAGGGAAGCGGTATTTCTTTGACCAGCGTTACAAATTGGTCAACCATAAAAAGGATTCCACCGACACCAACCCGACGACTTTGACCATCGGCCACGAATTTACCTATGAAACCAAGCTGTACGATTTTGAACAATCAGCCCAGAACGATGCATTTGGGGATGACCCATTCTTGGTTCCCATTGAGGACAGGGCAAGGTTGAAGACCATGTTCAATAAGGGTAGTGTGGAGTTTTCCAATAGGACTTTGGGTAAGTTGACGGGGAGCGCCAGCTTGTACAATTACAACTATTACTTCAATAGAATTATAATAACAGAGGAAGGAACCATCCAAAATAAATTGGATGGACAGGAAATTGCCGTAGGTGGGGTGTATTCAAAACGTATTGGTCCGCTGTCTTTGTATGGCGATTTAAACTATACGGTGGTAGGTGATCTTACGGGGAATACATTAAATGCCGGGGTTGGTTATCGGTTGAGCAAAAACAATACAGTGTTTGGAGGTATCCACATGTCGTCCCGAATGCCGGATTTCAATTATCTATTGTATCAGAGTGATTACAGGAACTACAACTGGCAAAACACGGGCACTTTTGAAAAGCAGCAAGTGCAAAGTATAAAGGCCGGGTTTGATTCAAAACTATTCGGAAGGCTTGAAGCTGAGTTCAGCGCCATTGATAACTATACCTATTTCATGTCGACCGCCACCCAAGAACAAATAGATGATGCACAGGAGACCGCTTTTGTAAAACCTTTCCAAGAGTCATCCACCATAAACCATCTGCGGGCAAAATATACCAAGGAATTCAAATGGAGAAAATGGGCACTGGCCAATACGGTATTGTATCAAGAGGTTACGCAGGACAATCAAGTTTTGAACCTTCCCCAACTATTGACAAGGAACAGTCTGTATTTTTCAAGTGATGTTTTTAAGAAAGCAATGTATATCCAGACCGGGGTCACGTTCAAATACTTTACGGCATACAACATGAATGCGTATAATCCTCTTTTAGGGGAATTTTATATACAGAACAATGAAGAATTTGGGGGCTATCCGTTGCTGGACCTTTTTATTAATGCGAAGGTAAGGCAGACACGCATATACCTAAAGGCGGAGCATCTCAATTCAATCTTTTCGGAACCCAATTATTATTCGGCCCCTAACTATCCATATAGGGATTTTGTTATCCGTTTTGGACTGGTTTGGAATTTCTTTTCGTAAAAGAAAAAGTAAATTGAAAATAATGGTATCTGAAAAACAGCAGCTTACATTTTTAATGCATTTTTTTGAAAAAAAATACCTCAAAACATTTTGTGGAAAGAAAATAACGTGCGTATATTTGCACCCGCTTAGCTGATAAGGCAGGGCGCTTCTGAGAGGTCGAGAGGCCGGAAACGGAAGGAAAAAGAATAAAGAAGTTCATATACATATTGTAACGACAGCGTAAAGAGAATTAAGAACCATTTTGATGCGGGGACTCTGGTTTCCGGGTGTCGGACAGACATTCAAGGAAATACAATGAAGAGTTTGATC